>JAYEGL010000015.1:0-17412 GCA_034659015.1 Pseudomonadota bacterium
ATGCCGAAAGCTATGTGGGTCTGGTCGAGTGCGGCGTGGGCCTGATCCCTGGCTGGGGCGGATGCGGTGAAATGATCGATCGCTGGCGCTCCAGTCCCGGCATGCCCAAGGGGCCGATGCCGGCCGTTGCCAAGGTGTTCGAGACGGTATCGACGGCCACTGTGGCAAAGTCGGCCGCCGAGGCGAAGGAGCATGGCTTCCTGCGTCCGTCGGACGGCATCACGATGAACCGCGACCGCCTGCTGGCGGATGCCAAGGCGAAGGCACTGGAACTGGCGGACGGTTACAAACCGCCCGTGGCTCCGGAATTCCGCTTGCCTGGCGCGGGAGGCAAGTCCGCTCTTTCGATGGCTGTCGAAGGCTTCCAGGCCCGTGGCCTCGCAACCTCCTACGATGGTGTCGTGTCCGGCGCGCTCGCCGACGTCCTGACGGGCGGCGAGAAGGATCTGATCGACATCGTGACCGAAGAGGATCTGCTGGCGCTCGAGCGCAAGGCCTTCATGCAACTGGTGCGCGACCCGCGGACCCAGGCGCGCGTCGAGCAGATGCTCGTCACCGGCAAGCCGCTGCGTAACTGATTGGCGGCCGGCGGCCCGAGGGCCGACTGGTCAGGAGATATAAATATGCAAGTCTATGACGCCCCGTTGCGCGATATGCGCTTCGTGCTCAACGAACTCCATGCCGATGACGGCTTCGGGGACATTCCCGCGCTGGCGGAGTTCACGCCGGATCTGACCGATGCCATCCTCGAGGAGGCGGCGCGCTTCTGTCGCGACGTGCTCTTGCCGATCAATCGGTCGGGCGACGAGGAAGGATGCCATCTGGAAAACGGCGTTGTGCGGACGCCGGCGGGGTTCGCGCAAGCCTATAAGCAATTCGCCGAAGGTGGCTGGACCGCGCTCGCATCCGATCCAGAATGGGGTGGACAAGGGCTGCCGGAAGCGGTCAACAAGCTGGTCGAAGAGATGATCTGCTCGTCCAACCTTTCCTTCGGCCTCTATCCGGGCCTCACCCATGGTGCGACCACTGCGATCGAGGGCCATGGGAGCGACGCGCTCAAGCAGGCCTACCTGCCCAAGATGGTAAGCGGTCAATGGTCCGGCACGATGTGCCTGACCGAGCCTCATTGCGGTACCGATCTCGGGCTCCTGCGCAGCCGCGCGGTCCCGCAGGGCGATGGCAGCTACAAGGTCACCGGCTCCAAGATCTTCATCTCCGCCGGTGAGCATGACCTGACCGAGAATATCATCCATCTCGTGCTCGCCCGCCTGCCCGACGCCCCCAAGGGCGTAAAGGGCATCAGCCTGTTCCTCGTTCCCAAATATCTTCCCAAGGAGGACGGCACTCCCGGTCAATCGAACGGCGTCGCCTGCGCCGCGATCGAGCACAAGATGGGTCTCAAGGCGTCGGCGACCTGCCAGATGAACTTCGACCATTCGACCGGTTGGCTGGTCGGCGAGCCGGGCAAGGGCATGGCCGCCATGTTCACGATGATGAACACTGAGCGCGTCTCTGTCGGCATTCAGGGCCTCGGTGTCGGTGAAGCCGCGTATCAGGCGGCCGCCTGGTATGCGAAGGACCGTATTCAGGGCCGGGCGCTCTCGGGCCCCAAATATCCCGAACAGGCTGCCGATCCGATCATCGTCCATCCCGATGTTCGCCGCATGTTGATGACGATGCGGGCCTATAATGAGGGGTGCCGGGCGCTCTCGGCCTGGGTCTCGCGCGCGCTGGACGCGGAAAAACATTCTCCCGAACCCGAAGTGCGCCAGCGTGCGAGTGACTTCATCGCGCTCATGACCCCCGTCGTCAAAGCGCTCTTCACCGACCTTGCGTTCGACAGTGCGAACCTCGCTGTCCAATGCTATGGCGGCCACGGCTACATCCGCGAAAGCGGCGTCGAGCAATATGCCCGTGATGCCCGGATCACCATGATCTATGAGGGGACGAACGGCGTTCAGGCGCTCGATCTCGTCGGCCGCAAGCTCGGCGCCCATATGGGCCGCTATCTGCGCAGCTTCTTCCATCCGGTGTCGGCTTTCATCGAGGAAAACAACGTCGACGGACCGATGAAGCCGATGGTCGAGGCGCTCGCCAAGGCGTTCGGGGCGCTGCAGCTTTCGACGGCCACGGTCGCGCAGCGGGCACTCAAGGATCCCGAAGAGGCGGGCGCGGCGTCGGCGGACTATCTGCGTCTGATGGGCCTGGTGGCCATGGGCTATTGCTTTGCCAAGGCGACCAAGATTGCAGGCTTGCAGCTCTTCTTCGGCAGCGAGGACAAGCGCTTCTACGATGCCAAGATCAAGACGGCGACGTTCTTCTTCGAGCGCATCCTGCCGCAGGCGACGGCCAGCTTCCTGGCGATCAAGGCGGGCAAGAAGTCGCTGATGGCGCTGGAAGACGACGTGTTTTGACGCTTCCGGCAAGCCTCGAAAAGCGGCTGGCCATTCCAGCCATCGTTGCGCCGATGTTCCTTGTGTCGGGACCGGACCTTGTCGTCAGTTGCTGCGAGGCGGGACTGCTTGGCACGTTCCCGGCGCTCAATCAGCGGACCAGCGAAGGTTTCGGTGAATGGCTGGATGAAATCGAGGAGCGGCTGGCTCCCATGCCGGGAGCGGCGCCCTTCGGCGTCAACCTCATCGTCCATAAGAGCAATCCGAGGCTCGACGCCGATCTGGAACTGATCGTTCGGCACCATGTGCCATTGGTCATCACCTCGCTCGGCGCCGTCGCGGATCTTGTCCAGGTGGTTCAGGGCTATGGCGGGCTGGTCTTTCACGACGTGACGAACGTGCGTCATGCGGAAAAGGCGCTCGAAGCTGGCGTCGACGGTCTGATCGCGGTCGCTGCCGGCGCGGGGGGACATGCCGGCACGATGAGCCCGTTCGCACTGGTTGACGAGATACGGCGCTTCTTCCAGGGGCCGCTGGCGCTTTCCGGCGCCATCACGCGCGGCCACCAGATCGCGGCCGCGCAGATGATGGGGGCCGATCTTGCCTATATCGGATCCCACTTCATCGCGTCGGAAGAGAGTCTCGCCTCGCCGGCACAGAAAGACATGGTGATCGGGGCCGGACCAGCGGATATCGTCTATACGGACCGGGTCACCGGCGTCGGGGCCAATTTTCTCCGGCCCTCGCTGGAAGCCGCGACTCTCCCTGAGCCACATGGCGCGCTTTCGGTTTCGGAGGAGGCCAAGGCCTGGAAGACGATCTGGTCGGCAGGCCACGGTGTCGGCGCTACCACTGCCGTCCAACCGGCCCGATCCATCTGTGAGAGACTCATTGCCGAATATCAGGCGGCATTACAATCAGAGTAGGATTGATCCATGAAGGTGCTTGTGCCCGTCAAGCGGGTTATCGATTATAATGTGAAACCGCGCGTGAAGGCGGATGGGACGGGCGTCGATTTGGCGAACGTGAAAATGTCGATGAACCCGTTCGACGAGATCGCCGTCGAAGAGGCTATCCGCCTCAAGGAAAAGGGAGTCGCGACCGAAATCGTGGTGGTGTCGATCGGCGTCGCCAAGGCGCAGGAAACGCTGCGCACCGCGCTCGCCATGGGGGCCGACCGCGCGATCCTCGTCCAGACTGACGATGAGGTCGAGCCGCTCGCCGTCGCCAAGATCCTGAAGGCCATCGCCACCGAGGAGGCTCCGGGCCTGGTGATCCTCGGCAAGCAGGCCATCGACGATGATGCCAATCAGACCGGCCAGATGCTGGCAGCCCTTCTCGGTTGGGGGCAGGGCACATTCGCCAGCAAGGTCGAAGTATCGGGCGAGACTGTCGCGGTGACCCGTGAGGTGGATGGCGGTCTGGAGACCGTAAGCCTCAAACTGCCGGCGATCGTGACGACCGATCTGCGTCTCAACGAACCGCGCTATGCGAGCCTGCCCAATATCATGAAGGCCAAATCCAAGCCGCTGGCGACGAAGACGCCGGCCGATCTCGGTGTTGAGATCGCCTCGCGCCTCAAGACGCTCAAGGTGACCGAACCCCCCAAGCGCTCGGCGGGCATCAAGGTGGCCGACGTCGATGAATTGGTCGCCAGGCTCAAGGAAATGGCGATTTGATAAACTTTCAAACGCGCCGAACTTGCCGAACCTCTCCCATGCAAGTGACGGCGCACCCCGCTTCATCCTGTGCGCACAGAGATGAAGCGGGGGCGGATTTCTCGGAGAATAAGTTATGAATACGCTCGTCTGGGTTGAACATGACAATGCGTCGGTCAAGGATGCGACGCTATCGGCCGTCACCGCCGCTGCCAAACTTGGTGAGGTCCATCTGCTGGTTGCCGGTGCGGGCATCGGCGGCGTGGCCGAGGCTGCTGCGAAGGTCGCGGGTGTCGCCAAAGTCGTAACGTTCGACGATGCGGCGTTCAAACACGCTTTGCCCGAGAATGTCGCGCCGGCCGTCGCGGACCTGATGCGCGGCTATGACGCGTTCGTGGCGCCTTCCACTTCGAATGGCAAGAACATCGCGCCGCGCGTGGCGGCCTTGCTTGATGTGATGCAGGTCAGCGACATCCTGTCGGTGGAAAGCGCTGACACGTTCACGCGTCCCATCTACGCGGGAAATGCGATCGCGACGGTCCAGTCGTCTGATGCAAAGAAGGTTATCACGGTGCGTGGCACAGCCTTCGAGAAGGCGGCCCGCGAAGGTGGCTCGGCCAGTATCGAGGCTGCGACGGGCACGGATGCGGGACTTTCCAGCTTCGTGGGTGCCGAGATCGCCCAGTCCGAGCGCCCGGAACTCACCTCGGCCAAAATCATCGTCTCGGGCGGGCGAGCGCTGGGCTCGGCCGGGCAGTTTCATGGCGTGATCGATCCGCTGGCCGACAAGCTGGGCGCGGGTGTGGGCGCAAGCCGCGCGGCGGTCGATGCTGGCTATGCGCCCAACGATTTTCAGGTCGGCCAGACCGGCAAGATCGTGGCGCCGGAAGTCTATGTCGCCGTCGGCATATCGGGTGCGATTCAGCACCTTGCTGGCATGAAGGATAGCAAGACCATCATCGCGATCAACAAGGATGAGGACGCGCCCATCTTCCAGGTCGCCGATATCGGCCTGGTCGGCGACCTCTTCAAGATCGTTCCTGAACTGACCGAAAAGCTTTGAGGTAAGCGATGACCGGTCTGGAAGAGATCGAACAGTTCATGGCGGCCGGCACCCGGCCGCCCATGATGGACCTGTTCGACATCGATCTGCTTGAGGCGGAGGAGGGGAAGGTCGTCTTTGTCGCGACGCCCACCTCGCAGACCTACAATTTCATGGGCATCGCCCATGGTGGCTATGCCGCGACGCTGCTGGATTCGGCCTGCGGCATCGCGGCGAACTCCGCGGCCCAAGTGCCCATCAACTGCGTCACGCTCGAACTCAAGGTCGCCTATCATGCGCCCTTGACCGACAGGGTCGGGATGGTCCGTGCAATCGGCCAGGTGGTGTCGATGGGCAAGAGGGTGGCGCATACCGAGGCGCGTCTGATCGACATGGCCGGCAAACTCTATGCCTCCGCGACATCGACCTTGCTGCTCGTCGATCGGGCGGCCTGAACAGGAAAGAAGATATGGAAGTCGTTATCCCGCACAGCCTTGGTAAAATCGAAGCGAAGAGCAGGATCGAGGCCGGCCTGCCCAAGCTGGCAGCGCATATCCCGGGAGGCGGTTCGCTCAGTTCCGAGTGGGTATCGGACTACGCACTACACTTGGTCATCGGGGCGATGGGGCAGAATATCCCGGTGCAACTCGACATTGAGGATAGCGAGATTCGCGGCGACGTCAGCGTACCGCTGTTCCTCAAAATGATGTCAGGACAGATTTCGGATTTTGTGAAAACGAGCGCCGAGAAAATGCTCAGCAAGGCATGATGAATTTACTGGCCGCAGGACAATATCGTTGCTCTGCGATGATTGAGTTTACGAGAATCTGCCCTGTTTCCTAGCCGATAGTGTCCGCGCGAGGGCTTTGTGATGGAAGAAATCGCTCCCCGAGTTTTCAGGATCATTAGCCGTCAGCTCGGCGTCTATCCGGATCAGATTGCCCTTGCTTCGTCTTTCTACGATGACATCGGCGTGGATAGTCTCGATGTGCTGGAAGTTGTGATGGCGCTTGAAGACGAATTCGGACTCACTATCCCGGATGAAGCCGCCGGTGAGGTCAAAACAGTAGAGGATGCGGTCAAGCTGGTCGAAGCATGGATAGCCAAGTGAGATAAAACCCACGATCCTCTGAAACCGCAATTCACGACGACAATGAAATCTAGATAGCTCTTTGGTCGCCTGACGTATCACTTCCATGATCAAGGCTACCGTGATCGCGCATAGCCGCCATATGCTTTGCGCCAGAAACGGGATTTCATCTATCGCTTTGCCCACTCGATGACGGAATGGTGTTTCCGAAAAGAATATAGCGAACCATGTTATCTAATGACGAATCGCTGTCTTCTCACATTTGACGAACTGGCTGGTAACGTCGGAGTGGGAAGATGCATGAAAGAGGTAGATCATGCGATACCGTTCATTAGGCCTGGCTACAGTCTTGATTGTCACGAGCACCGCTTGGGCGTAGACGCCGTCGGATAACCAACATGCGCTGATCGGACCGCCCCAACTCCACGCCCTTCCCGTCACCGCTCCGACGCTCGTCGAGGCCTATGGTCCTGATCCTCTGCAGATCGGTGAACTGCGCTTGCCTGCAGGTCCTGGCCCGTTTCCCGTCGTCATGGTCATTCACGGTGGCTGCTGGACCAAAGGCTATGAGACACTGGCAGGCACGGCGCCGTTGGCGAGCGCCTTGACGGACAAGGGCGTGGCGACATGGAATATAGAGTATCGACAGGTTGGTGACACCCGCGGCGGGTGGCCTGGGACCTTCCAGGATTGGGGAGCGGCGCTCGATCACTTGAGGGTGCTGGCACGAACCCAGCCTCTGGACCTGAAGCATGTGGTGACGGTGGGACATTCGGCCGGCGCCCACGCTGCCCTGTGGCTGGCGGCCCGTCCCAGATTGCCTGCCGACAGCGAGGTCCGCGGCGCTGATCCACTGAAGGTTTCCGCCGCGGTCGCCATCGACGGCCCAGGCGACCTGCGAACCCTGTACGGGTTCGACAAGGATATTTGCGGCCGCCCGATCTTCGTCAACCTGTTCGGGGGCGCTCCTGACGCACAGGCGGGCCGCTACCGTCAGGCAAATCCGATCGAATGGCTGCCTCTGGCCGTGCCTCAATTCATGGTGGCTTCCGTCGTGCTGGAGCCTTCAGCCGCGCAAGCCTATGCAGCAGCCGCACAGTCGGCCGGCGATAAGGCCACGGTGATCACCCTGGAGAATGCGGGCCACTTCAACATGCTTTCGCCTGCGGACCCCACCTGGGCGCCGGTAGAGGCCGCGATCCTCGCGGCGGCGAAAGCAGAGCAATAGTCGAGGCAGCCTCCGGTTTATCCCCATCTCGGTGATCTCTATCTGATGAAGCCCTGCAGAGGTCCGCTTCGAACACCTCCCCCTGGGTTGCGCCAAGGTCGCGTCGGCCGGGGCGAGAGGGTTGCACTTGGGGTGCCCCTGACGATCTCGTTCCATTGAGGCGTCAGTCAGGCTTGAGAGGCTGAAGGTCCGGCGCGGAAATCTTCGTGAAGCGCCACCAGGCCAGGCCTCCGTAGACCAGAATGAGGATGGCGAGGTTGAGCACCTCCCGCGTCTGCTCGGCAAGGCTCGCGCCCATCTGATTGAGCCCGACCATGAGATGAATGCCCGCGGTGGTTGGCAGGAGGCGCGCGAGGAGCGCCAGCCAGGCCGGCGTCGCCTCCGCCGGCCAGGAGAGACCCGCGAGGAAGAAGATGGCGAGCGACGTGCCCATCCACAGTTGCAGGGGTCGTTCCCGTGTCCGGAAGAGGCTGGCCAGCGCAAGCGCCGCCGCCACAGTCGCGCCCACGAACAAACTGCCGCCCACGATCAAGGCGCCAGGAGAGCCGGCGGCGCGGGGATAGTCCTGAAACCAGAACACAAAACCCGCATAATAGGCCACGTCGGCCCAGCCGATCACGAAGAAGGCCAGGGCAATTCCGATAAGGGTGCGCGAGGGCAGACGAAAGCGTCCCAGTGTCTCGCGCAGGGTGGCGGCGAGCATCGTCAGGCCCATCAGCAGGGTCTGGTGAATGATGAGGAAGCCGACCCCGGGGAACACCGTGCTGCCATAGCCTTCGCGCGTGTTGAACAGCGGGCGCTGAACGAGCGACAGGGCAGGGCGGGCGGGTGCGCCCTGCGCCATGGCCTGATCGCTCGCCGCCTCGCCGGCGATCGTGGTGACCGCCAGGCCGATGCCTGACAGCGCCGTGCTGCTGCGCAGCAGATAGGCGCCGTTGCCGTAGAGCGCGACCGTGCCCTGGGCGCCGTTCAGAATATGTCGCTCGAACCCCTCGGGGATGATGACCACGGCCCCTGCGCCGGTCGTCTCGAGCCAGAGCCGGGCGGCTCCTGGAGAGGCCGGGCGCGCGGCAAGATCGGCCTGCTGGAGCGCTGCGATCCGGCGCACGAGACTGCGGCTTGCGCCGCTGTCGTCGAGATCGACGACGGCCACCGGAATGCGGACCGCGACCTCCCCGGAATAGGCTGAAGGGTAGAAGAAGGAATAGAGGATCGTCGACACGACGATCAGCATGAAGGCGGAGCGGTCGGAGAGAACGGCGCGGAAGGTAGCGAGGAAGGCGCGGCCGATCATCGTCGTCCCCAGACCTCCGGGCTCATCCGCGCCGAGACATAGCGCGGCAGCCCGGCGCCCGAGCCGACGACGAGAAAGGCAAACAGCGCCAGGATCGATCCAAGAGATGCGAGCACGGGTGCGCCGATCATCCATTGCTCCGCGACCAGCCGCGCGAAGCGGGTAAAAGGCAGCAGCGCGCTCCATAGCCGGGCGAAGGCGGAGGCCGACTCGATCGGGAAGATCGCCCCGGCGAAGGCGAAGGAAGCGCCCGCATAGAGGGCGGTCATCGACAGCGCCTGCCCCATGGAAAGGGTGGCCCCGACGATGAACAAGGCCATGCCCGCATAGGCGAGATAGAGGGCGAGATAGCCGCCCATCAGCATCGCCACGCTCCCTTGCACGGGCCAGCCCCGGTAGACCGCGAGATAGCCGGTCGCAAGCGCCCCCCAGAGCAGGAAGATGAGGATATAGGGCGCGATCTTGCCGGCGACGGCGGCGACCGCCTCGCCTCGAGGCCCTGCAAGCCATGCTCCGATGGTCCCGTCCCGCAGCTCGCGACCGAGCGCGCTCACGACCGCGATCATGAACAGCAGGTGCAGGAGTGCGGGGTGGATCAGGGCGACGAGTTGCAGCTCGTAACTGGCCTGCGGGTTGTAGAGGATCCGACTCTGCACGCTCACCGGCTGCGGCCGCACACGCGCGGGACCGGCGATCGCGGCGCTTTGCTCCCCGGCCAAGGCCTTTGCGTGGGCCTGGACCACGGTGCCGACTTCACGCAACACCGAACCCGAGGGCGTGGAATAGCTCGCATTGTAGAAGAGGAGGATCTTGCCGGTCTCGCCGCGCAGCACGGTGCGCTCGAGATCACGCGGGATCAGGACCACGGCATAGGCGGCGTTGGAGCGGACCAGATGCTCGGCCTGTGCCATGTCCGGTGGCCGCGCCGCGACCTTGAGCCCGGGTGACGCCTCCAGCTTGCGGATGAGGTCGCGCGCGACGCCGCCGCCGTCCTCGTCGACCACGACGATCGGCAGGTTCCGCATGACGCCTGCCGACAACTGGACCGCGACGATCGCCAGCAGCAGCAGAGGCAGCCAGGTGACCAGCGCCAGATCCCAGACGCTGCCGCGCAGGAAGGCGGTTTCGCGCCGGGCGCTATCGACGAAGGCCCGGATCATTGCGGCCAGTCGAACAGGACCGTCATGCCGGGGCGCAGCCCATCGACCCGCGACACGGGCGACAGGCGCACGTCAAAGCTCTTCACGTCAAAGCCGCTCGACTGGCGGGTCGCGCGCCATGTCGCGAAATCGCCGGCGGGCGCGATGTAGAAGACCCGAAACTGGGCGCAACGATCGCCGAGCGCAGGTATGCGGCCGGTCAGGACCCGTCCCCGGCGGATCGCACTGAACTGATCTTCTCTCAGGGTGAGCGTCACCCAGGGATGATCGATGTCGGTCAGGACGAAGACGGGAAATCCCTGCGGCACGAGTTCGCCCGACTGCGCCAGCCTGCGTCCGATCTCACCGTCCGACGGCGCGAACACCCGGGTTTCCTTCTCGGCCGCCTCGACTTCGGCCAGGGCGCCGCGCGCCTGGCGCACCTGTCCGCTCGCGGCCTGCCGATCCTGTCGCCGCGCCCCGGCCAGCGCCAGATCATATTGCGCGCGCGCTGCTCGGGCCGCTTCATTGGAGGCCAGGGCGTTTGCGCGGCTCTCGTCGCGTTTCTGCCCCGCCAGCACACCCTGTTCAAAGAGGCGCTCGGTGCGCTGATAGGTGGTCTGGGCGAGGTCCGCCGCCGCCTGCGCGCGTCGCCACTGGGCCTCGGCAGCCCGGATATCCTCCGGCCGTGCGCCTTCATCGGCCTTGTCCGCATTCGCCTGCGCGGCGGCGAGCGCGCCGCCGGCCTGTTCGGAGCGGGCTTCGACCTCGGGACTGTCGAGCGTATAGAGCAGCTGTCCCGTCTTCACCGGCTGGCCTTCCTCGACATGAAAGGCCGTGATCCGAGCCGAGACCTTGCTCGTGATCCGCAGTTCGCGGGCCTCGACCATGCCCTGGAGCTGATCGGGAACCGGGCGATAGGCCAGCCAGAGACCGAGGCCGAGAATGACCACGACGAGGAAAGCAATGAGCGGCAGCAACTTGCGCTTCCGCCCGGTCGGAACCGGCGGAGCCGTCTCGTCCGGGGTGACCAGGGTTTCCGATGTGGCGGTCATGGCGTGACCCTTTCACCCTGGTCGATATAGTCCGGCAATGTGGCGATCTGACCGCTGACGTGGAGAAGCTGGGCGAGCGCGACAACGAAATCATATCCGGCCTGGGCGCGCTGGATCCGGGAGCGGGCAAGACCGAGCTGCGCATCGATCACGTCGAGCGAGGTTGTCTGCTGCTCCTGATAGCCGAGGGTCTGGACCCGCAGATTCTCCTGCGCCGCAGTGATGGCCGTGTCGGTCAGCTCAAACCGCCGTCGCGCGGCTTCCGCATCGTTCCAGGACCGCGTGACGCCGATTTCGATCTGGGTGCGGGCTTCGCGCAGGCCCGCATTGGCTTGCGTCACCGTTTCCCGCGCGGCCTGCACCGCTTGCGAGCGGCCCACACCGGAGAAGAGCGTGTAGCGCAGCCCGACGCCCACCGACCAGTCGGGATCGGTCAACAGCGTGTCGCGCCGATCGAAATTATACTGGGCGAAGCCATAGATCGTAGGCCGGAGCTTGGCGCGCTGAAGGGCCACCCCCGCTTCAGCCTGGTCTTCCAGCGCGCCGAGCCGATCCAGTTGGGGATGGGCGCGCAGGGCCGCGTCCACATAGGTGTCGAGCGAACGGCGCGGCTGACGGATCACGAAGATCGGGGAGACGGGATCGACGCCGGACGGCGCCCGCAGCGCGCCGGCAAGCGCTACCTGCGCACTCGCGAGATCGGCCTGCGCCTTTTCCAGTTCGCGCGCGGCGTCGTCGCGCGCTACCTGCGCCTGGAGGCGTTGGGCCCGGCTTATGAACCCTTCCTGTTCGAGCTTGAGGGCGTCCGCGACATGCCGCTCTAATCCCGCAAGCGCATCACGGCGAACATCGCGCACGCGCTCGAGCAACTGCTGGCCGAAATAGAGCTGGGTCATCTGCAACAGACCGTTGTCGATGACGATCTGGCGTTCCGCGCGCGACTGTCCCAGTTGCGCCGCGGCGCCCGCCTGGGCGGCGGGAATCTGGCCGCCGGAATAGAGCGGCAGCGTCGCCGTCACGATCGGCCGGGTGCTGGTGCGCTCGATCTCGAAGCGCAGGGGGTCAGAGATGGAATAATCCTGGGCCACGTCCGCCAGCGGGCCGAGCGGCAGATAGAGGGTTTTCTGATAGCGGATCATCTGTCCTTCGAACTCGACGGTCGGACGCCGCAACGTGCTCGTGGAGCCTTTCTGGGCCTCCTTGCTGCGCACATCGGCGTCGGCGCCCTGGATCGCGTCCGACCGCTCGAGCAGCCTCGCCTGGGCGCTTCGATAATCGAGATCAAGCCTGTCGATCGTTTGCGCCTGCGCGCCCTGACAGACCGCAGTCGCCAGCGCGGCAACCAGCATCGAACATCGCAAGGTCATGAAGAACGTCTCCTGCTCCCGCACGGTAACGTTGACATCCAACCGACTCAATACATATTTGTATCGAAATGCTCCCGCCCGTGATCCCGTGAGCCGCCGCCCGGCACGAACGCGCCCGACCCGGGCGCAGACCCGGGAGCGCATCCTGGATGGCGCTCTCGAGGCCTTCGCCGAACGTGGCTTCCATGGCTCCACCCAGGAAGATATTTGCGAGCGCGTCGGTCTGAGCCGGGGGGCCTATAATTCCAGCTTCCGATCCAAGGACGAATTGTTCTTCGCCCTCTATGACCGGGTGATCGAGCGCTTGCAGTCGAGGCTGGAGGAGGCGACCGCTTGCGCCCTGTCCATGCCCGGCTCGACGGCCGACAATTTCCTCAAGGCCTTTATCGCCAGCTATCCGTTCGATCGGGACTGGTATCTGCTCCAGGCCGAGTTCGGCCTCTATGCCCTACGCCATCCTGCCATGGCGAGCCACTATGCCGAACGGCAAGGACGGATCCTCGCCATCATCGAGGGCGCGCTCGCCGACATCCTTCGCGAGGACTCCCGCATCGTTGCCCGGGGCCTCCCGCGCATCGCGCGACTGATCCTGGCTGTCCACGAGGGAAGCATGTTCCAGGGCCTGCTCGAACCGCACGAGGTCGCAAGCGGAGAGCTTCTGGACTTTCTCGTGGATCTCATGCTGGCGAGGGCGGCAACGAGAGTCGACTAAGAATGGATTGCTGATCTTGCCTTGCGGGAGGCCGCGCAACAGCATGCCTGCCTCTATTTGTGACGTGGGAGATCGTTTAGTGAAGGAGACCGCGCTGTATCGCCGTGGCGACGGCCTGGGTGCGCCTGTTGACAGCGAGACACTTGAAGATCGCGCGAAAATGCCATTTTACGCCATCTTCGCCGATACCCAATATGTTGGCGATCTCCGCGCTCGTAAGACCATCCCGCGCCAGGCCGAGGATATGGAGTTGGCGGCGAGACAGGTCGGATCCTTCGGTATGTTGTGAACTCGGCAAGTGATGTTGTGCTGCGGACCGATCAAACCTCGCCTTTACGGCCCATCCCGCGTGAATATGCTCCAGGATATTCCGGAACTCCCGCGCTGTTTCCTTCAGTCCTGTGCTGTCGCGAATTTCCGAGGCCTCTTCCGCTGACCGTATGGAAAGTTGCAGCGCCTCTTTACGTAGATGCAGCACCGAACGCAGCATGAGGGTTTTGAGTATGATATGTTGCCATCCTGCCCTGCGGATGCGGGCCAGGATACGGTCCGTCAATTGGCGCGCGAGGTGATCCTTCCCGTCGGCAAGCGCCCGCGTCGCAGACAGAAGCATGCACTCGACGTCCGCAATGGCGAGGTGAGCCGAAGTGATGGCGTCGTTCCTGGGAATATTGGGGATGGTGACCGATCGACCCGACGCGATTTCATGTTCCGCAGTCAGGATATCGGCCATGAGTTGCAGTCGCGGCATGTGGTCGCGTACGGCTTTCACGTTCAGTTCGGTCAGGATTTTTTCGCAGAGGTCCGCATCTCCGGCCAGACGAGCGGCCCGTAATATGGCCCGTGCCGTATGAATGCTGTGGATCGGCGTGCAAAAAGGACCCCGTTAGCGGGGTGATCGGCGTCTAAAAGGGACCCCTCATTTCGATAGCTTACACAGCCGCGTGGAAGTTCATGCGGCGAGATCGGGATGTTGGTTTTTGGAGACAGTGGTTCGTATCCGGCGTGAGTATGCCGGCGGGAAGGCGATCAAGGCGATCGCGCGTGATCTGCATGTGTCGCGGAAGGTAATCCGCAAGGCGATCCGGGCGCCGGAAGGCGCATTTGATTATCGACGCAAGGTTCAGCCGCTGCCGCGGATCGGTCCGTTTCAGGATCGGCTGGATGTGCTGCTGGAAGAGAACGAGGTACGGGGCCGACGTGACCGGCTTCGGATGACCCGTATCCACGACCTTCTGGTGCGTGAGGGTTTCGAGGGCTCTTAGAGCCCGATTCAAAAGTTTCTCAGGCGTAGCAATACCTTGCGGTTCTGCGGATGAGCATGCGAATAGAAGCGATCATAGCCCAGGCGGTTGAAGAGGCGATGGTCGCTTCCCAGTCCTTTGCGAGGCGGCGACACCGTCCCAGCCAGGCGAAGGTGCGCTCGACGACCCAGCGGCGCGGGAGGACTTCAAAGCCCTTGGCTTGATCAGATCGTTTGATGATCTCGATCACCCAGTTCCCGGCTTTGGCGAGTGCCGTTCTGAGCTTGTCACCGGCGTAGCCACCATCGGCGAAGATATGGCGCAGCCAAGGGAAGCGCTGGCAAATCCTTTTGAGCACGTCGACGGCGCCATCCCGGTCCTGAATATCGGCGGTGTGCACGAGGATGGAGATCAGAAAGCCGGAGGTGTCGGTCAGGATATGACGCTTTCGACCTTTGACTTTCTTGCCTGCGTCATACCCACTCGGACCGCCGCTCTCGGTCGTTTTCACGCTCTGGCTATCGATGATGCCCGCACTGGGAGAGGCTTCGCGCCCCTCGATCTCTCGCAGGTTCATGACCAGCAGCGTGTTCATCACCTCAAACAATCCCGCGTTACGCCAGGCGTAGAAATAGCGCCGGACCGTCGAGACCGGTGGAAAGCACTTGGGCAGCAGGCGCCAGGCACATCCGGCCGAGGCCAGGTAGAGCAACGCGTTGGCCACTTCACGCATATTCGTGCTGCGACGCCGACCGCCGTGCTTTGCCGGAGGAATGAACGGTGCCACCAGCGCCCACTCTCTGTCCGTCATGTCGCTTGGATACCGCAGTCCTTTGCGGCTATGCTCATCTCGAGCAATGCCAGTCCATGCCATTGATCACTCCATCTCTCGCAAGGACGGCGTGAATCATAACATGCTGGTATTGCTCAACAACTTTTGGATCGGGCTCTTACGATGCCGTGCGCCGCTATGCGGCGCGGTGGAAGATCGAGCGGCGCAGGGATGTCGGCGACGGGACGACGGTCTTCATTCCGATGCTGTTCCAGCCCGGCGAGGCCTACCAGTTCGATTGGAGCCACGAGGATGTCGAGATCGCCGGCAAGCCGATGCGGGTAAAGGTCGCGCACATGAGGCTGTGCGCATCGCGGGCTGTGTATGTCCGGGCCTATCCACGCGAGACCCAGGAGATGCTGTTCGACGCGCATGCGCGCGGCTTTGCCTTCTTCGGCGGCGTGCCCCGGCGCGGCATCTACGATAATATGAAGACGGCGGTGACGAGCGTGTTCACCGGCAAGGACCGGGTGTTCAACCGGCGGTTCCTGATCATGGCCGACCATTATATGGTCGAGCCCACGGCCTGCTCGCCGGCGGCGGGATGGGAGAAGGGTCAGGTCGAGAACCAGGTGCAGACGATCCGGGGACGCTTCTTCCAGCCCCGTCTGCGGTTCGCCAGCCTCGAGGAGCTCAATGGCTGGCTGGAAGCTGAGTGTCGACGCTGGGCCGAACGGCAGGCCCATCCTGAGCAGGGCGACCAGACCGTGGCGCAGATGCTGGAGATGGAACGTCCTGCATTACAGTCGATGCTGGGGCCGTTCGACGGCTTCAACGAGAGCGAGCACGGCGTGTCGGGCACCTGCCTGATCAGCTACGATCGCAACCGTTACTCGGTCCTCTCGACGGTGGCGCGGCGCACGGTGCAGGTTCGGGCCTATGCCGACCGCATTGTCGTGCGATGCGGCGATGAGGTCGTCGCTGAGCATCCCCGCTTCTTCGGGCGGAACCGCACCATCTATGATCCCTGGCACTATCTGCCGGTGCTGGCCCGCAAGCCCGGCGCTTTACGCAACGGCGCACCCTTCCAGGACTGGGAACTGCCGCCGGCGCTCGCCCGGTTGCGACGCAAGCTGGGCAACGGCGATGATGCCGATCGGCGGTTCGTGCGCGTGCTGGCGGCCGTGCTGACCGATGGCCTGGAACTCGTCGAAGCCGCCGTGCGGGAGGCACTGGCAACCGGCACGGCGAGCGACGACTTGATCCTCAATATCCTGGCACGGCGCCGCGAACCGCCGCGACCGCTGACGATCGTCACGTCGGAGGACAATGCCCTGCGGCATCCGCCGATCGCCGACTGTTCCCGTTACGACCAACTGAGGAACTTCCATGCAGCGGCATGACATGATCGACGCGATGCGCGGGCTCGGACTCAAGGGGATGGCCGGCGCGTTCGATGAGGCCGTCACCACAGGGCTTCAGCGCCAGCGCACGACGATGGAGATACTGACCGATCTGCTGCGTGCGGAGGCAACGCACCGCCACGCCGCCTCGATCCGATACCGGATGGCGGCCGCCAAGCTACCGGTGGTGAAGGACATTGATGCCTTCCACTTCGAGGGGACGCCGATCAACGAGGGGCTGGTCCGTTCGCTGCACGGCGGGGCGTTCCTGCCCGCACGGCGCAATGTCGTCCTGGTCGGTGGCACCGGCACCGGCAAAACCCATCTGGCCATCGCCATCACCGCCAATGTCGTCCGCGCTGGAGCGCGGGGGCGTTACTTCAACACCGTGGATCTGGTGACCCGCCTCGAAGAGGAAGCCCGGATCGGAAAAAGCGGCGCGCTTGCCGCCCAGCTCTCTCGCCTCGACCTCGTCGTGCTCGATGAGCTTGGCTATCTTCCCTTCGCCCGTTCAGGCGGGCAGTTGCTGTTCCATCTGGTCAGCAAACTTTACGAGCAAACCAGCGTCATCATCACGACCAACCTGGCGTTCGGGGAATGGCCGACGGTGTTCGGCGACCCCAAGATGACCACCGCTCTCCTCGATCGCGTCACCCACCATTGCGACATCATCGAGACCGGCAATGACAGCTGGCGCTTCAAGAACCGAAACTGATCCCCCGCCGCACGCCGGGATTAAGATGCTTTGCGCTGCGCGCGCCTCCGGTCGGGCTCCGCCCTCCCTACGCCGCGCGCAGCGCAAGGCGCGTTCCTCGACCGTCGTGGCATCCTTGAAAGGGGGTCCCTTTTGCGCGCCGATCGGGGGTCCCGTTTGCACGCCGATTGACAGCCACAAGGCAGCGATCGTTGTCATAGACGATCGAGCGCGGTACCGCGCCGAAAAACGCGAAGGCATGCACGTGTCCGTCCACCCAGGCCTCCGCCACCGCCGCCGGATAGGCCCGCACATAGCAGG
>JAYEGL010000016.1:0-30681 GCA_034659015.1 Pseudomonadota bacterium
CCTCGGCCTTCTTGCGGCGCGGGCTGCGGCGCTTCGGCTTGGGCTTCTCGTCGGTCACCGGTTCGGCCGCCTCCGCAGCCTCGGTCCCGGCGTCCGCCGGGGCCTCGGCAACAAGCGGGGCTTCGGCCGGGCTGTCGGCGTCTATGACTTCGGTCGCCTGACCTTCGATCACCTCACCCTCATTCACCTGCGTCTCGGCCTGGT
Source organism: Pseudomonadota bacterium (assembly GCA_034659015.1). Lineage (GTDB taxonomy): Bacteria > Pseudomonadota > Alphaproteobacteria > Caulobacterales > Maricaulaceae > Maricaulis. Next base: position 205 of record JAYEGL010000016.1, read on the forward strand.
TGTCAGTGTTGCGGCGGCGGCCACGTCCGCCCCGCCGACCGCGGCGGCGGCGCTTCTTGGGCTGGTCCTCGCCATCGTCGGAGGCTGCATCGCGGCTCTCGGTGTCGGGCGTATCCTCGCCCTCCTCGACCTTGATGACGTCCATTTCGCCGGATGTGTCCTCGTTGCGGCCCGGTTTCCGGCGGCGACGGCGCCGGCGGCGGCCGGAGCCTTCGCGGTTCTCGTCCTCATCGGATGTCTCGACGGGATCGGGAATGTCGATCTCTTCAACCGATTCGACCGACAGCGGTGCGACCGGGAGTTCCTCTCCGGGTTCGCGGCTTTCCAGCGCCTCGATGGTGAATTCCGGCGCCATGATCGTGTCGTCGGCGGCCACGACGATCCGCATGGCGAAGCGCTGTTCGATCGCCAGCAGATGGTCGCGCTTGTCGTTGAGGATGTAGATGGCCACCGAGGTCGGCACGGAGATCCGCACGCGCTTGGCCTTGCCGCGCGTGCCTTCGCGTTCCAGGCCGCGCAGGGCGACGAGGGCACTCGATTCGGTGGAGCGCAGATGGCCCGAACCGCGGCAGGTCGGGCAGGGCACGGTAGAGCCCTCCAGCAGGCTGGTCCGCCGGCGCTGGCGCGAGATTTCCATCAGGCCGAACTGCGAGATGCGGCCGACCTGGAGGCGGGCCCGGTCGCGCTTGAGCACGTCCTTCATCTTCTTCTCGACGGCCCGGTTGTTCTTGTTCTCATCCATGTCGATGAAATCGATCACGATGAGACCGGCCAGGTCTCGAAGACGCATCTGGCGGGCCGCTTCGGCGGCCGCTTCCATATTGGTCTTCAGCGCCGTCGCCTCGATATTGCGTTCCTTGGTGGCGCGGCCGGAATTGACGTCGATCGAGACCAGCGCCTCGGTCGGGTTGATGACCAGATAGCCGCCGGACTTCAACGGCGCGATCGGCGAGTAGATCGCCTCCAGCTGGGCCTCGACCTGGTGCTGCAGGAAGAGCGGCACGGTCTCCTTGTAGTGCTGCACCTTCTTGGCGTGAGACGGCATCAGCATCTTCATGAAGGCCTTGGCCTCCTTGTAGGCCTCTTCGCCTTCGACCAGCACGCTGTCGATCTCCTTGTCGTAGAGATCGCGGATGGCGCGCTTGACCAGATTGCCTTCCTCGTAGATCAGCGCCGGCGCGACGGATTTCAGCGTCAGCTCGCGGATATTCTCCCACAGGCGGACGAGGTAGTCGGCATCGCGCTTGATCTCGGACTTGGTGCGGCTGGCGCCGGCCGTGCGGATGATCAGGCCGACACCCTTGGGCAGGTCGAGCTCGTTCACCACGCTCTTCAGCCGCTTGCGGTCGGCCGCATTGGAGATCTTGCGGGAAATGCCGCCGCCGCGCGGCGTGTTGGGCATCAGCACGCAATAGCGGCCGGCGAGCGAGAGATAGGTCGTCAGGGCTGCGCCCTTGTTGCCGCGCTCTTCCTTGGCCACTTGGACCAGCAGGATCTGGCGGCGCTTGATGACTTCCTGGATCTTGTACTTGCGGTAGAGCTGGCGGCGCCGGCGGGCGGCCTGGGCGTCGTCCACATCGTCTTCGGAATCGTCGCCGATGGTTTCCGGCGCTTCGTCGCCATCCCCGGCGTCGTCCGCGCTGGCGGTTTCGGCCTCCTCGGCAGGCAGGTCGTCCTCGTCGTCCTGAACCGCGGAAGCTTCTTCCTCGGCCAGCGCAACGCGGTCCTCATAAGGAATCTGGTAGTAGTCGGGATGAATTTCGTTGAAGGCCAGGAAGCCGTGGCGATTGCCGCCATACTCCACGAAAGCCGCCTGCAGCGAGGGCTCTACGCGCGTGACCTTGGCCAGATAGATATTGCCGCGAATGGGCCGGCGGGCTTCCGCCTCGAAATCGAAATCCTCAACTTTGGAACCGTCTACGACAACGACGCGGGTCTCTTCGCGATGACCTGCGTCGATCAGCATTTTCTTGGACATTAAAAGTCTCTCCTGCGCACGCCAGCAGGACGGTCCGGCCCTGAAGAGCCGGGGAAAACGTCGGCGGCGGCGGGGGTGTGATGGGCGGGGGGCAGCCTGCCGTCGATCGACTTGATACTTGTGATCGACTGTGCATCAGGCGCTCCTCGCGCATCGGCAGTTACCATTTGCGCCTCCCGGCCTTCGGTGAAGGCGTCGGGCGCGGCGGTCGGGGCTCCGGCCTCATATGGGGTCCGGAGCGACGATAGTGAAGCCGGCAGGCCGATCAGGCACGGCCGGGGGCGCCGGGCGGCAGTCTCCGCGACGAAAATCGCGTGGTCGCCAAGGCGTTGGCAACATGCAACATTCCGAACGGGAAGAAAAGTCTTTGTCGCGGTCGCAACCTTGCGGGGATTTTCTTTGTGGGGCATCAACGAAACGTCAAGCTCCGTGTCCTAATCTCGTACACAAGCCGTTTGGGAAATACGGTCTGACGATGGTGTGGAAATGCAAATCTGGCAGTATGTATCGGCCATTGCGGGTGTTCTGACCCTTGCCGGGGCAGCGATTGCGGACCAGTCGGTCCGCGATGTGCGCTTCGGCGTGGACGGCGAACGCACGCGCGTGGTCATCGAAACGGCCGAGCCGGCGGATTTCCGTGCCTTCACCCTGGACGGGTTTTCGGACCGTCTCGTGGTCGACCTGCCCGATATGAGCTGGTCGGTCTCCGGCCTGGAAACAGGCGAAGGAATGGGGCACGGCCTCGTCGACACCTTCCGTTTCTTCAATAATTCCGCCTCGTCCTCGCGAGTCGTGTTCGAGCTCGAGCATCCCGCCGTGATCATTGACCAATTTGCCCTGGATCCGGCCGAGGCCGGTGGCAATCACCGGCTGGTGATCGATGTCGAGCGTTCGACCGCCGACACATTCGAATCGTCCTCCGGCTTCAGCCATACCCGGGCGGAAAGCCTCGATTCGCTGATCGCCGAGCGGGTGGAAGCGGTCTATGTGCCGCCGGAACGCGAGCGACGCGTTATCGTGGTCGATGCCGGTCACGGCGGTCACGATCCCGGCACCATCGGCCGTTCGGGCACGCACGAGAGCGATGTCACGCTGCACGCGGCGCGCGAACTGCGCCGCCAGCTCGAGGCAACCGGCCGCTACGAGGTCTTCCTGACGCGCGACCGCGACGTCTATCCGTCCTGGAGCGAACGGGTCGGGGTGATGGCCGAGGTCCGCGCCGATCTCTTCATCTCGCTGCACGCGGATTCCTCGGGAAATTCCGGCGTGCGCGGCGCGGCGGTCTACACGCTCAACGACACGGCCGAGAACCGGGCCCGTCAGCGGGCCCGTCAGGACGCCGACCACACGGCGCAGGCCGATGTGAACAACATTCTGGTCGAGCTTGAGCTGCGCGAGAAGCGCAACCAGTCCTCCGCCTTTGCCGAAGTGCTGCTCGAGCATCTCGCCTCCGCCGGCCCGCTGCTGTCCAACCCGCACCGCCAGGCCAATCTCTTCGTCCTGCTGGATCCGCGCGTCCCCGCCGTCCTGGTGGAGATGGGCTTCCTGACCAACAGCACCGACGAGGCCAATCTGACTTCGCCGAGCGAGCGTCGCCGCCAGATGTCGGCCGTGGTCCGGGGCATCGACAGCTATTTCGCCGAACGCGGCGACGATGTGCAGTTCGCCGGCAGCGACACGATTGCACGTCGCACGCGCTGACCCCCTATGATCCGGCCCGCCGTGCGGCCATAATGCCGCCCCGGTTCAGGGTATCGTGTGCGATGCCTCGATCGGGGGGACCGGCATGTCGAGTGGCCAGAGGGCGTAATGAAGATTTTCACTCTGCGTAACATGATGCGTACCGCGCTGTGGGGCGGTATTGCCGCCGTCGTGCTCGCGATCGTCGGCTTCGTTGCCGCCGCGATCTATGTCGTCCGCGTCACCGACGACCTGCCGAATCACCAGCAGCTGGCGGAATACCAGCCGCCGATCATGAGCCGGGTTCATGCCGGCGACGGCCTCCTGATCGCGGAATATGCCCGCGAGCACCGCGTCTTCGTGCCGATCGACAATATCCCGCAAAATGTCGTCCACGCCTTTATCTCGGCGGAGGACAAGAATTTCTACGAGCATGGCGGTCTCGACCTGCGCGGCATCATCCGCGCGGCGATCTCCAATGTCGGCAATGTGCTCAACGACCGCCGCCTCGAAGGGGCCTCGACCATCACCCAGCAGGTGGCCAAGAACTTCCTGCTGTCCTCCGAGCAGCGTATCGAGCGCAAGGTGCGCGAAATGGTGCTTTCGCGCCGGATCGAACGCGCCTTCACCAAGGACCAGATCCTCGAGCTCTATCTCAACGAGATCTATCTGGGGAACCGGGCCTACGGCGTCGCCGCGGCGGCGCTGAACTATTTCGGCAAATCCCTCGACGAGCTGGACCTGCACGAAATCGCCTACCTGGCCGCTCTGCCGAAAGGGCCGGCGAATTACCACCCCGACCGCCATCGCGACGCCGCCATCGCCCGCCGCAACTGGGTGATCGAGCGCATGCTGGAGAACGGCTACGTCTCCGAGGCCGCCGCACGCGAGGCCCAGGCCCGGCCGCTGGAGACGACCGACCGCCTGTCCGGCGCGACCTATACGGCGGCGGAATATTTCGTCGAGAATGTGCGCCGCGAAGTCTTCTCCATGTATGGCGAGGACGAGCTGTATGACGGCGGCCTGTCGATCCGCACCACGCTGGACACCTCCATGCAGCTGGCCGCGCGCCGTGCCCTGCGCGACGGGCTGGAAGCCTATGACCGCCGGCACGGCTATCGCGGCCCGCTCGAGACGATCGAGATGGGCGAGGGCTGGCAGGAGCGCTTCGCCGCTGTGGAAACGCCGCGCGATCTCGACGACGGCTGGATGCCGGCCGTCGTGCTGGAAACCACCGGATCCGAGGCCCGTATCGGCTTTCTCAACGGCGAGGAGGGGAGCATCCCCATGTCGGCCCTGGAATGGGCCCGCGAACCGCTCGACGAAGGCCGGCTCGGCCCGGCTCTCGAAGTCCCGTCCGACGTGCTGGGCGAGGGCGATGTGATCCTGGTTGAAAGCATCGCCGACCAGGAGGGTTATGAAGAGGGCCAGTACGGTCTGCGTCAGGTGCCCGGCATCAATGGCGGCATACTCGCCATGGACCCGCACACGGGCCGCGTGCTGGCCATGGTCGGCGGCTATTCCTTCCAGCACAGCCAGTTCAACCGCGCCACCCAGGCGCGCCGCCAGCCGGGCTCCTCCTTCAAGCCCTTCGTCTATGCGGCGGCGCTGGACAATGGCTACACGCCGGCCAGCCTGATCCTGGATGCGCCTTTCGTGGCGACCGGCGGGCCGGACGAGCGCTTCTACATGCCGTCCAACTATTCGGAACGCTATTACGGCATGTCGACCCTGCGCCTGGGCCTGGAGCTGTCGCGCAACGTCATGACCGTGCGCCTGGCCCAGGAAATGGGCATGCAGCCGATCGTGGAATACGGCGAGCGTTTCGGCATCTACGACGATATGGAGCCTGTCCTGGCCATGGCGCTGGGCGCCGGCGAGACGACGCTCTACCGCCTCGTCTCCGCCTACGCGACGATGGTCAATGGCGGGCGCCGGGTCGAACCGACCATTATCGACCGCGTCCAGGACCGGTCCGGCGACACGATCTACGCGCACGAGGTGCTGCCCTGCGAGACCTGTGACGTGGAGGAGTGGTCGCCCGAGCTGCACGAGCCGCGTTTCCCGGAAACCCGCGAGGAGGTCGTCGATCCGGTGACGGCCTATCAGGTGGTGCACATGCTCGAAGGTGCGGTCCAGCGCGGCACCGGTACGGCCCTGCGTCCGCTCGGCCGGCCGCTGGGCGGCAAGACCGGCACCACGAATGATTTCCGCGATGCCTGGTTCGTCGGCTTCGGCCCGGACCTGGTGGTCGGCGTTTATGTCGGCTTCGATACGCCTTACCAGCTGGGTGCCGGCGAGGCGGGTGGCCGGGTCGCGGCACCGATCGCCCGGGACTTCCTGGAAGTCGCGCTGGAAGACTATCCGGTCGCGCCCTTCCGCGTGCCGGAAGGTGTCCGCCTGGTGCCGGTCGATCGTGCCACGGGTGAGCCCGGAGCGCTCGGTCAGCCCGGCGTGATCCTGGAAGCCTTCCGTCCGGGCACGGAGCCCTCGCGCACCAGCGAGGACGACGAGAGCGGTATCTCCTTCGCCCGCGACAGCGTCAGCGACGATCCGCTGGCCGTACTTCTGTCCGAACAGGGATCGCAGGAAGAGGGCGAGGACGAGGAAGAAGACGAGCTGGGCGGTCTGTACTGACCGGCTTGTCTCAGCCTCCGCACGCCTCTATCCCGGCATAGAGTCCATTTGAATCAGCAAGGTCAGCGACACCATGCGTCCCGAAATCCAGACCCTTTCCGATGAAATCCAGCAGGCGGTCGGCCTGCTAAGGAGGCGTCTTTGACTGGGATACCGCCCAGAAACGTCTCGACGAGCTGAACGCGCAGTCGGAAGATCCCGACTTCTGGAACGACCCGCAGAAGGCCCAGGCGCTGATGCGCGAGCGCAACCGCCTGGAATCCTCGATCCAGACGGTCAAGGATGCCGAGCGCGATCTTGCCGACAGTGTCGAGATCATCGAGCTGGCCGAGATGGAAGACGACGAGGAAATGGTCGAGGAGGCCGTTTCCGGCCTCAAGCGGCTGGCCGAACGCATGCGCCGCGCCCAGCTGGAGACGCTGCTCTCCGGCGAGGCGGACGGCAATGACGCCTTCGTGGAAATCCATTCCGGCGCCGGCGGCACGGAAAGCCAGGACTGGGCGGCCATGCTGGCGCGGATGTATACGCGCTGGGCCAATGCCCACGGCTACAAGGTCGACATCATGGAAGAGCAGGCCGGCGAGGAGGCGGGCCTGAAATCCACCACCCTCCTGGTCAAGGGCGAGAATGCCTATGGCTGGCTGAAGACGGAAAGCGGCGTGCATCGTCTCGTGCGCATTTCCCCCTTCGACTCCAGCGCACGCCGCCATACGAGTTTCTCCTCGGTCGGCGTCTACCCGCAGATCGACGATGCGATCGATGTCGAGATCGACGAGTCGAAAGTTCGCACGGATACCTATCGGGCCTCGGGGGCCGGCGGTCAGCACGTCAACAAGACCGACAGTGCCGTGCGCCTTACCTACGACATGCCCGGCGAGGACAAGCCGATCGTCGTGCAGTGCCAGAATGACCGCTCCCAGCACAAGAACCGGGCCCAGGCCTGGGACATGCTGCGGGCCCGCGTCTACGAGATCGAGCTGCAACGGCGCGAGGCCGCCGCCCAGGCGGAGGCCGAGAGCAAGACCGAGATCGGCTGGGGCCACCAGATCCGGTCCTACGTTCTGCAGCCCTACCAGATGGTCAAGGATCTGCGGACCAATGTGGAAACCTCGAACACGTCCGGCGTGCTCGACGGCGATCTCGACGACTTCATGGCCGCGGCCCTGGCCGCCCGGGTCGGCGGTGATGACGAGGGCGCGGACGCGTAGCCAGCGGAGCCGTTGGTTCGACTTTCCTTGACCACAACCCGGGCGAGCGTGTTATCGAAACGGCGTACAGCGTTCCAACTTGTCCTCAACAAGCAGGATGACCGGACCTGTCGGCTGGTGGTCCTGAGGGAGACCAGCCATGAACGATACCCGCCGTCTCTGGACTTTCCTGATCGGCCTGCTGGCCATTTCCTTCGCCGTTCTGCTGTGGATCGGCCGGCAGATCGACTATCACGCTCCCCCCGTTCCGCAGACCGTCGTGACCGAGAGCGGATCGACGGTCTGGACCCGTGACGATATCGAGTACGGGCGCCGGATCTGGCAGCAGATGGGCGGCATGCAGCTCGGTTCGATCTGGGGTCATGGCGCCTATGTCGCGCCGGACTGGTCGGCCGACTGGCTGCACCGGGAAGCCGTGGCCCTGATGGATATCTGGGCTCGCGAGCGCGGTGCGGAGGGCTATCAGGCGCTCGACACAGAGGGGCAGGCCGCGCTGCAAGGACGGCTGGAAGAACGCCTGCGCGAGAACACCTATGATCCGCAGGCCGACCGGATCGTCATCGGCAGCGCGCGTGCCGAGGCGATCCGTTCGGTGTCGGACCACTATGTCAGCCTGTTCGGGCGGGACGAGGCGACGGCCGAATTGCGTGAGCACTACGCCATGCGAGACGGTACGGTGGAAGATGCCGACGACCGCCGAGCGCTGACCGCCTTTTTCTGGTGGACAGCCTGGGCTGCGACGACGGAACGCCCGGGGCGCGATGTAACCTACACCAACAATTGGCCCAGCGAGCCGCTGGTCGGTAACACGCCCCCGGCCAGCACCTTCCTGTGGTCGGCCTTTTCCGTGACCTTCCTGCTGGCGGGTATCGCGCTGCTGGGCTGGCATCATGCGGTCAGCCACGGGCGCGAGGAAAAACCCGCACGTCTGCCGGATATCGATCCGCTTCGCGGCCTTGTCGTCACACCGTCCATGGCGGCGACAGCCAAGTATTTCTGGGTCGTCCTGGCGCTCTTCCTGGTGCAAATCCTGCTGGGCGCGATCACCGCGCACTACCAGGTCGAAGGACAGCTGGTCTACGGCTTCGAACTGGCGAACATCTTCCCCTATTCGATCACGAGAACCTGGCACACCCAGCTGGCGGTGCTGTGGATTGCCACGGCCTGGCTGGGAACGGGGCTCTACATGGGACCGGCGATTTCCGGGCATGAGCCGAAATTCCAGAAGCTGGGCGTCAATCTGCTGTGGGTCTGCCTGCTGGTCATCGTGGTGGGCTCCTTCGCCGGCCAGTGGATGGCCGTCATGCAACAGATGGATATCGACCAGAATTTCTGGTTCGGCCATCAGGGCTGGGAATACGCCGATGGCGGCCGGTTCTGGCAGTGGTTCCTCTTCCTGGGGCTGGGAATCTGGCTCTTCCTTGTCGGCCGCTCGCTCTGGCCAGCCCTGCGAAACAATTCGGAATCGCGGTCCATCGTGTCGCTCTTCTTCCTCTCCACCGTGGCCATCGGCCTGTTCTACGGCGCGGCGCTGCTGTGGAACGAGGACACCCATCTGTCGATGGTGGAGTACTGGCGCTGGTGGGTGGTCCACCTGTGGGTGGAAGGCTTCTTCGAGGTCTTCGCAACGGCCGTGATCGCCTATCTCTTCACCCGGCTCGGCCTGATCCCGGTAAAGGTGGCGACCGTGGCGGTGCTGTTCGCGACCATTGTCTTCATGGCCGGGGGTGTGCTGGGCACGCTGCACCACCTCTACTTCTCCGGCACGCCAACGCCGGTCCTGGCCCTGGGCGCCAGCTTCTCGGCGCTGGAAGTCGTGCCGCTCGCCTATATCGGTTTCGAGGCCTACGAGCAGTGGAAGCTCAGCCGGTCCACAGCCTGGATGCAGCGCTATAAGTGGCCCGTCATGTTCTTCCTGGCGGTGGCATTCTGGAATCTGGTCGGGGCCGGCCTGTTCGGCTTCCTGATCAATCCGCCGCTCTCGCTCTACTACATGCAGGGGCTCAACCTGACCCCGCTGCACGGCCATACGGCCCTGTTTGGCGTGTACGGCATGCTGGGCATCGGTCTGGTCCTCTTCTGTCTGCGGGGGATGAAGCCGGACCTGCACTGGAACGAGCGCCTCTTGGGCATCAGTTTCTGGACGTTCAATATCGGACTGGCGCTGATGGCACTGCTGACCCTGCTGCCGCTGGGAACGCTGCAGTTGATCGCGGCCATCGATCACGGCTACTGGTATGCGCGTTCGGCCGAGTTCATGCAGCAGCCCCTGGTCGACCTCCTGGTCTGGATGCGCGTCCCGGGAGATGTGATCTTCAGCATCGGTGCGGTGACGCTGGCCCTGTTTATCGCCAGCCTCTGGATCCGGCCGAAGCGGGAGACCGAGGTGGCTCAGGAGCAACAGGGAACGGCTGCCGCGCCGCGCGATGAATGGAAGAGTTCTACGTCCAGATCCGGTTCGTCCACATAGCTTCGGTCATTGCGAGCGGCAGCCTGTTCGCGGTCCGGGCCCTGGCCTTCAACCTGGCCGGGGCGGGCTGGCCGAAGGCCGCGCCGGTGCGCTATTTCAGCTATACGATCGACACGATCCTGCTGACGGCGGCCCTGATGCTCACGACGATCGTGGCGCAGTACCCCTTCGTTCACGGCTGGCTGACCGCGAAAGTGGGGCTGCTGGTCGTCTATATCGGTCTGGGCATGATGGCGCTCAGGCCCGCAAAGCCGCGGCCTGTGCGCCTGGGCTTCACGGCAGCGGCGCTGGCCGTCTTCCTCTTCATCGTGAGCGTGGCGCAGGCACACCACCCGCTGGGCCTGCTCTCGGGCATGTAGTCGCGCCCGGACACGAAAAAGCCGGCAGCCATGGTGGCCGCCGGCTCCTCGAATACGGGATTGCGAAACCCTAGAAGCCCGACTTGTTGGCCGCGACCGGCGGCTCCAGCGAGTCGAGCGGATCGGGCTTGCCCGGGGCCGGCGGCTTGGAGCTGGAACCGGTCGTGTCGGGCTTGCCGACGTTGTCCGGCTTGCTCTCCACCTTCGGCTTGGCGGCCTTCGGCGCGTCGCTGCCCTGCATCGGGTCGGAGGAGTGGCGGCAATGGCCGTCGAAGAAGGCGCCGCTTTCCACCGAGAGGGTGGCGTGAACGATGTCGCCCTCGATACGGGCGGTCGAGGCCAGCTGGACCTGGCGGGCGCGCACGCTGCCCGTCACCTTGCCGCGAACCACCACCGTTTCCGCGAAAACCTCGCCGGACACGGATGCATCCTCGCCGATGATCAGGGAACCGGCGCGGACATCGCCATCGACCTGGCCATCGAGCTGGATTTCGCCTTCGGAAACGATCGACCCGGTGAGGACCAGATCGCTGGACAGAATGGAAGGAGCTTTCGATTTCATGGCGGTCCTTTTCGGGGGGGTGTGATGCTGCGCTCCGGTGTCGGAGGGCGAACTCTCTTTGTTAGCCTTGTTGAACATACTGGCCGGCTCTCAACAAACGATCCGGATCGATGGCGGATCCATTATACCAAATTTCATAGTGCAGATGGGTCGCGGTACTGCGTCCCGTGGAGCCCATCCCCCCGATGAGCTGACCACGTTCGACCGTATCGCCCCGCCGCACTGCGATTTCGTGGAGATGGCCGAAGCGGGTCACGAAGCCGTAACCATGATCAATCTCCACGGTGCGACCATAGCCCGAGCGCCACCCCGCGTAAATCACTTCGCCCGGCCCCGTTGCCAGGATCGGCGCACGCCGGTAGGCGGCGAAATCGAGCCCGTAATGCGAGGAGGGCCGGCCGTTGAACGGATCGATCCGCACGCCGAAATCGCTGGTCCGGCGGTAGGTGTCGCCGATCGGGATACCCAGCGGGCCGGAATCCACGAAGTCCTCGAGCTCCTCGACTTCCAGGAGGCGGGCCGCGATCCGGTTGACGCGCGAGGAGAAAGCCCCGTCCAGTTCAAGGCCCGGTGCCGAAGTGCCGGAGAAGAACTCGGTTTCGGAAATCGGCTCGAAGGGACCGCCGCGTTCCTCGCCTTCGCGACTGTCGGCAATCACGTCCTCGATATCCAGGCCGGTCAGGCGCAGTACGGCACGAAGGTTCTGGAGGCGGGCCTCGGTCGCATCCTCGGCGCGGGCGAGAACGGCGTCCTGTTCGCCCATGAGATAGGAGATCTGGTCTTCCGGCGCGTCCGACGTGATGGACGCCACGGCCACCATCGGGTCGCGCGCTTCGCGCGGTTCCGGGTCGGCCGGCGTCGCGGCCATCAGGACGCGACTGTCCCCGAGCGACGGGGAGGGCGACATTTCCTGGCCGGTCAGCTGTTCGGCAAAATTGACCAGCTGACGCAAGGTTTCGTGACGCATCTGGAATTCGTACGCCGTGCGGTCGAATTCCTCCATGCGCGATTCCATGAAGGAGATGACGGTCGCCTCATTGGCCTGCGCCTCGGCGACCATGCGGTGATAGTAGATCCGGTCACGTTCCAGCTCGGCATCCTTGGCCGCCAGGGCACGCCCGTGAAAGGCGACGGAAACCGTTGTGAAACAAAGCCATCCGGCGAGTGCCGTGGCACTGAGAAGGGCACCGATCTGGACGCCGGTCGAGATCGCGAAATAGCGGACCTGTCCATCGCTACGATGATAGATCTGCCGGTCCGGAAACCAGCGTTGAGCCGTTCCCCAAACAGCTTCTTTAACTCGTGACCACATGCTGGACGCCACTCGGATTGTACCTGCCCCAAATTCCCTGCGCGAGCATGTGACACAAAAGCCCGCACGATTTCAACATCCCTCCATGCAAGAGCCGCGCCGTCTCAGGCCAGCGGTGCGTAATATTCGGCCGGCAATTCGGCCTGCGCACGAGCCTGGGAATTGAACGGGGGTTTGAGATTTCCCTTGAAATACTGGCTCACCAGCGTTTGGAAATGGGGTGCTGGATCGACACCCAATTTGTCGCACACGCGGCGGAACCAGCGGGCACCGGCCGCGACATGGCCGATTTCCTCCTCGTAGATCACCCGCAATATGTCGGCACTTCCTGCATCCCCGGCAGAGACCAGGCGGTCGATCATGCCGGGCGTGACGTCCAGGCCGCGCGCTTCGAGCACCAGGGGCGCCACGGCGAGGCGGGCGGGCAGCGAGCCGGACGTCGCCCGGGCGGCGTCCCACAGCCCGTCATGGGCGGGCAGGGCGCCGTAATGGCAGTCCATCGTCTCCAGCCGGTCGGCGACCATCGTGAAATGGCGGGCCTCGTCATCGCCGACGCCGATCCAGTCGGTCACGAAGGCGTCCCGCTCCGCGTCGGCGATCAACGGGTCGCGGGCAAAACGCACGACCATGTCGAAGGCCAGGTCGATGGCGTTGAATTCGATGTGGGCGATGGCGTGCATCAGTGCGCTCCGCCCGGCCAGCGAGTTGAGCCGCCGGCGCGGCACCTTGCCCGGCGGCACGCCGACCGGCTCGTCCGGCCGGGCCGGACGGTCGGGCGCGGCGACCGCTTCGCCCAGCGCGACATCGCCGGCCCGCCACAGCCGCGCCGCCTCGCGGGCGGCCGCGGCCTTGTCGCGCGGCCCGGCCGTGTCGAGCACGCCGCGTGCCAGCTGGAGCAAGGTCTGCGCGGTCATCACGCCAGGGCGCGCACGGCCTCGAGCACCGCGTCGGCGTGGCCCTTCACCTTCACTTTGCGCCAGATCTCGGCGATCCTGCCCTCGGGATCGATCACGAAGGTCGAGCGTTCGATCCCCATGTATTCGCGCCCGTACATCTTCTTGAGAACCCACACACCGTACGCTTCGCAGGCCTCGCCCTCTTCGTCGGCGACCAGCCGGACTGCGAGTTCGTGCTTGGCCTTGAACTTGTCGTGCTTTTTCACGCTATCCTTGGAAATGCCGATAACCACTGCGTTGGCCTGTTCGAATTCGGCGTGCCGGCTTGTGAAGTCGATCGCTTCCGTCGTGCAGCCGGGCGTATCGTCTTTCGGGTAGAAATAGAGCACAACGGTCTTGCCGCGCAGATCGGCCAGATCGATCTCGTCCCCGCCATCGGCGGGCAGTTTGAAAGTCGGAGCAGGATCGCCTGTCTTGAGTTCGCTCATCATATCCCTCTTGCGCTTTGAGCCGTGGATGCGGGCTGATGCGTCTAGATTGCGCGTCGCGCCCTGCGCGTCCAGTCGCCGGGCTGCGGTCGGGGGGGGCTGAATGCTTCGCAAGTCCCTGCGCTGGAGCGTGATCTACCTGCTGGAGGCTGTTGCCGTCCTGCTGGCGCTGGCGATCTTCGGTATCGGCGCCATTCTCTGGCGTCTGTCCAGCGGGCCGGTGGAGCTCGATTTCCTGCGCGAGGACGCCCAGCGCATGCTGGCGACGGCCTTCGAGGGCGATGTCGTGGCGCTGGGCACGCTGCAGGCCGCGTTCGATCCGCAGACGCGGGCGCTCATGCTGATGGCCGGGGATGTCACCGTCGCCGACCAGAGCGGTGACGTGATCGCCCGGGCGCCGCGTATCGAGGCCGGTCTGGCGGTGGATGCACTCCTGCTGGGCCGGCTGGAGCCGGTGGCGCTGAACATCCAGGGCGGTTCGGTCTCTGTCGTCCGGCGTGCCGACGGGGCGGTGGGCGCCGGTCTGGGCAGTGCGGAACGCGTGGCCGCCAATGCGCGGCTTCCCGAGCGTGGCGGGGATGAAAGTGCCAGCCTGTTCCAGCTTCTCTCCGACCCGCGCAACTCGACCGGCCGGATCGGCCGGCTCCAGCACGTGAACATCCAGCAGGCCGCCGTGCGCATCGTGGACGAGCAGAGCGGGGTGACCTGGCTGGTCGACAATGCCGGCGTTTTCTTCGAGCGCGATGACAACCGCATCGTTGCCGAAATCGAGGGGCAGCTCGCCACGCCCTCCGGCTTTGCACCGGTGGAGCTGCGCGTGCAGGCGGGCGCCGATCTGCAGAGTCTGCTCTTCGAGGCCCGGTTCCAGCAATTGTCCCCGGCCGGCGTACTGCCCGACACCGGGCCGCTGGCACCGCTGCGCGCGGTCGATGCGCCGGTCTATCTCGATTTCGTGGTCGATGCGACGCGGGAAAGCGGGATCCGCACCGCCTCCATCGTGCTTGATGTCGGCGATGGTGCCATTCTCAGCGAGGGCGAGGAGCGGCGCATCGCCGGCGCGCACCTGTCCGCCCGGTTCGATCCGATCGAGAGCACGCTGAGCATCCATGAAGGCTGGATCGAGTCCGACGTGTTTTCGGCCCGGCTTGCCGGTGACATCACCGAGATCGGGGGATATCGCGGCGCCCTGCCGACACGCGGCCGGTTCGACATAAGCGTCGGTGAGGGGTTCGTGGCGCTGGGCGACGTGTTCGAACGCGACCCGTCATGGCAGTCGCTGGATGCGGAAGGCACGCTGAGGCTGGACGAGTATGCCGCCCGTTTCGACCGTCTGGAGGTGGCCGTCGACACGATCCGTGCCGAGCTGGAAGGCGAGGCCTCGCTGACGCCGACGGAGGATGGCCGTTTCCTGCCCAATCTGCGCCTGACCGGACCGATCCGCGGCGATGTCCAGCCCGAGACCGTGCTGGCCTACTGGCCCGTCGAGCTGGCCGACGGCGCACGGGCCTGGGTCGATGAACGCATCCTGGCAGGACGCTTCTTCAATGCCCGTTTCGATCTCGACCTGCGGGCCGAGGACATCGCGGCCGGGCGGATGGAAAACGAACGCATGACGCTCGGTTTCGACTTCGAGGGTGCGTCCGTGCGCTATATCTCGACGATGACGCCGCTGGTCGATGGCCGTGGCCATGCCGTGCTGCGCGGCAATGCCTTCGAGGTGGCGATGGAGAGCGGCCGGATCGGCGACCTTGAGCTCACCAGTGGCTATGTCGACATCCCGCGGCTCAACCCGAAAGGCGCCATGGCGCGCTATGGCGGGACCGGGCGCGGCAATGCCGCAGACATTCTGGCGCTGATCGACGAACCGCCGCTTCATCTGCCGTCGGAATACGGGCTCGACCCGTCCCTGGTGGGCGGACGCGGCGAACTGTCCTTCGAGATCCGCCGCCCGATGCTCACCGACGTGCCGCCGGAGGACATTCCCTTCTTCATCGACGGCCGGTTCAGCGATGTCAGTCTGAACGTGCCCGGTACGCCGGTCGAACTGACAGGGGGCGAGATCGAGATTTCCGCCAGCCAGGAAGGGCTCGATGCGTCGGGCAATGCGCACTTCGGCACGACGCCCGTCAATATCGAATGGACCGAGACCTTCGGTCTGCCCGACGACGCGGCCTCGACCCGGATCGCACTGACGGCGGACGTGACGGCGGATACGCTGGACACGTTCAACGTCCCCGTCCGGCGCTATTTCGACGGACCGATCCGGGTGACCGGCGAAGCCGTATCCGACGGGCTGGATTTCCGGTCCGTCGATCTCCACGCCGATCTCGAACAGGCGCTCCTGGAGGCCCCCGGCGGCGTGTGGGTCAAGCCGGTGGGCACGCCGGGCGAGGCGGATATTCGCCTCTCCGTGGATGATGAGGGCCGCTATACGATCGACGAGCTGACGGTGCGCACCGAGGGGCTGGAAATCGTCGGCGGCGCCGTGGTGACCGGCGCGGCGCGGCTGGAGACCGTCTATCTGGACCGGCTCTACGTGGAGGGGCTGGCGGATATCTCCGCGCGCCTGGAGGTGCCGGCGGAAACGGGACAGCCGCTGGATGTGGACCTGTCGGGCCAGTATGTCGACATTTCCGATTTCATCGCGCAATTCACCTCGCTGGGCGAGGGCGGCGGCATGCTGCCGCTGGCGCTCGATGTCGATATTGCCCGGCTGATCCTGTCCGAACGCAGCGTGCTGGACGATTTCAACCTGATCTGGCGCAGCGAGGCGGCGGGGGTGCGGGCCTTCTCGATCTCGGGGCAGACCGTCGACGGGCCTTTCCAGGCCAATTTCGGTGCCACCGAACAGGGCGGCGCGCGCGAATTCAGCCTGCAGGCGCCGTCGGTGGAGCGTGTCGCCGCACTGTTTGGCGGCGAGTCCTATGCGCTGGGCGGACGCATGGCGATGCTGGGATCGGCACCGCCGCTGGGCACCGAAGGTCCCTTGTCCGCGCAGCTGGAAGTATCCGACCTGACCCTGGTGCGCGTACCGATCCTCGCCCGGATCCTCGCCGCCGGGTCCTTCCAGGGACTGGCGGCCCTGCTCAACGGCGAAGGCATATTGTTCGACCGCATCGATGCCGACCTGCTTTACGAGGACGGGCTGATGACGATCGGCGATGCCCGTGCGGCGGGCAGTGCGCTGGGCGTGACGGCAGCCGGCACGATCGATTTTGCAGCCGAGCGGACGGCGATCGACGGCAATCTGGCCCCGTCCTACGCCCTCAACTCCCTGTTCGGCGGCGTGCCGGTGATCGGCGACCTGCTGGTCTCGCGGCCGGGCGAGGGGATTATCGGCATCACCTATTCCGTCGAGGGGCCGTTCGACAGCCTCACCGTCTTCGCCAATCCGCTCTCCGCCCTGGCGCCCGGCCTCCTGCGCCGCATCTTCGAGGGTACGGCCGCGGAACGGGCTGCCCGCGAGCGGGCCGAGGAGGGAGCGGCGGAGGAAGCTGACGGCGGTGGTGATACGCCGGACGAGGAAAGCCCCTGAAAAAGGCTTCCCCTGCGAAGCGGGGGAAGTGGCGCGCGCAGCAAGCCGATGGGGGTAAGTGCGCGCTACGCGCTCTGCGGCGCTTCGCGCCGCCCCCTCAGTCCGCTTCGCGGACAGCTCCCCCGCAAGCGGGGCGAGCCCTTCCTAGACCGGCTTGGCCAGGGCGTGGCGCTTCTTGCCGATGGACAGTTTGATGGCCCCGTCGATGACCAGGTCGGCGGATGCCGGGGCGAAGGGGTCCGTCAGCGCCGCGCCATTCACCTTGGCGGCGCCGGCCTTGATGTGCCGGCGCACCTCGCCATTGGAGCTTGCCAGGCCGGCGTCCACGAAAAGGCTGACGAGCGTGACGTCCTCGTCGGACGGATCGAAGGTGACGGTCGGCAGGGCATCGCCCGCACCGCCGGCGGCGAAGGTCTGTTTCGCCGTCGCCTCGGCCTCGCGGGCCGCCTCGGCACCGTGCAGCAGCGTCGTCGCCGCGTTGGCCAGGCGCACCTTGGCGTCGTTGATCTGCGCACCCTCCAGCGCTTCCAGGCGGGCAATCTCGTCCAACGGCAGATCGGTGAAAAGGCGCAGGAAGCGCCCGACATCGGCATCCTCGGTATTGCGCCAGAACTGCCAGTATTCGTACGGGCTGCGCATTTCGGCGTTGAGCCAGACCGCGCCGTCCATCGTCTTGCCCATCTTGGCCCCGGAAGCGGTCGTCACCAGCGGCGTGGTGAAGCCGAAGACTTCCTTCTGGTCGACCCGGCGGCACAGCTCCACGCCATTGACGATATTGCCCCACTGATCGCCCCCGCCCAGCTGCAAGGTGCAGCCGTGGCGGCGGTTGAGCTCGAGGAAATCGACGGCCTGGAGCAGCATGTAGTTGAACTCCAGGAAGGTCATCGGCTCTTCACGCGCCAGGCGCTGTTTCACCGACTCGAAGGTGAGCATGCGGTTGATGGTGAAATGCGTGCCGAAGCGGCGCAGGAATTCCAGGTATCCGAATTCGGAGAACCAGTCGTTATTGTCCACGACGACCGCATCGGTCGGGCCGTCGCCGATCGAGACGAGTTTGGAGAAGGGTTTGAGAATGCTCTCCTTGTTCGCCTCGATCTGGGCGTCGTCCAGCATGGCGCGGACCTTGTCCTTGCCCGTGGGGTCGCCGATCTTGGTCGTCGCGCCGCCCATCAGTATGATCGGCTTGTGCCCGGCCTGTTGCATGCGGCGCAGCATCATGATCTGCACCAGGGAGCCGACATGCAGCGAGGATGCCGTGGCGTCGAATCCGATATAGCCCGTCACCACGCCTTCGCTGGCGGCCTTGTCGAGGCCCTCCAGGTCGGTGGACTGGAAATGATAGCCGCGCTCGACCAGCGCACGCACGAGTTCGGACTTGTATTCGCTCATGTTCGCTCTCCTGATAGAGCGCTTCTAGGTCGAGCTTTGCGCCGAGAAAAGAGGGCCATCGCATGAAACGCGTGATCGGATTGATGAGCGGAACCTCGCTCGACGGCATCGACGCCGCCCTGATCGAGACGGACGGGGTCAAGATCGCCCGCTTCGGGCCCGGCGAGACCGTGGCCTATACGCGTAGCGACCGGGCCATCCTGCAGGCCGCCGTGGATGCCGCGCTCGACTGGCAGTTCATGGGGCAGGCCCCGGATTTCCGCCGCGCCGACGCCGTGCTCAACGAGCGCCACGCCGAGGCCGTGGAACGCATCGCCGAGGCGGCCGGGCTGAGCATGGACGATATCGACCTGGTCGGGTTTCACGGCCAGACCGTGCTGCATCATCCGCCGTCCGGCGGCAGCAGCGGACAGACGCTGCAGATCGGCGACGGGTCGGAACTGGCCAGCCGCATCGGCATCGACGTGGTCTATGATTTCCGCACGGCCGACGTGCTGGCGGGCGGGCAGGGCGCGCCGCTGGCGCCGCTCTATCATCAGGCGCTGGCCGAGCATTCCGGCCTGACGCGCCCGCTGGCCGTTCTCAATCTGGGCGGGGTGGCGAATGTCACTTGGCTGGGCGTTGACGGCGATCCGGTCGCTTTCGACACCGGGCCGGCGAACGGGCTGATCGATGCCTGGTGCGTGAAACGCACGGACGAGGCCTTCGACCGGGACGGTCGCCTTGCCGCGTCGGGCCGGGTTCACCAGGCCACGCTGGACGATCTGATGACGCATCCCTTCTTCGATCTGGATCCGCCGAAGTCCCTCGATCGCTGGGATTTCACCCTCGAGCCCGTGCGCAATCTTTCCGATGCCGACGGTGCGGCCACGCTGACCGCCTTCACCGCGCAGACGGTGGCCGACGGGATCGGCCGGCTGGGCCGGCCGGAACGGCTGCTGGTGACCGGAGGCGGGCGTCTCAACCCGGCCCTCATGCAGGCGATCGCCGAGCGCACCGGCGTGACGCCGGAACCGGTCGAGGCGGTCGGCTGGCGCGGCGATCTGCTGGAAGCGGAGGCCTTTGCCTGGCTCGCCGTGCGCGTGGAGCGCGGCCTGCCCACCAGCCTGCCCTCGACGACGGGCGCCCGGCACCCGGTCTCCGGCGGGCGTATCGCGCGGGCGCGGGACGATGATTGAGGCCGGCTGACTTGCGCCGCCATCTTTTCCCGGACGGAGGCCCGCGCAAGCGGGCTGCAGATCCGGGATCCACTGAGCCATCGCCGCGCTTGGCCTCTCCAATCGTCGATCCCGGACAGCGCTGACGCGCTTCCGGGAAAAATGGTGCTGGAGATTGGGCAAACCACCGCCCGGCCGCCCCGGGGCGGCCGTCACCTCAGCGCTTGCCGGTGATCTGGCGTTCCGCGCGTTCCTTCTCGACCGAGGGCAGGCGGCTGTCGAGATAGGTCTCGATATGCTTTTCCAGCACGTCGAGATGTTCGGAAAAGAGGTGGTTGGCATCGGGCACGATCTCGGTCGTGATCTCGATACCCTTCTGCACGCGTACCTTCGACATGACGCGTTCCACATCGTCGGCTGGCACGATCTTGTCGGCGCCGCCATGGACGATAATGCCCGAGGCCGGGCAGGGGGCAAGGAAGGTGAAGTCGTACATGTTGGTCGGCGGGGCGACCGAGATGAAGCCGGCGATCTCCGGGCGGCGCATCAGCAATTGCATGCCGACCCAGGCGCCGAAGGAATGACCGGCGACCCAGCAGAAGCGGGCGCCCTGGTTATAGCCCTGCACCCAGTCCAGCACGGTGGCCGCGTCGGACAGTTCGCCCAGGCCCTGGTCATAGCTGCCCTGGGACCGGCCGACGCCGCGGAAATTGAATCGCAGCGTGGCGAAACCGCGCTTGCGGAACACGTCGTACATCATGTCGACGGTCGGATTTTCCATATTGCCGCCGCCCAGCGGGTGGGCATGCAGTATCAGGGCAATCGGAGCGGTCTCGTCTTCGCTCGGGCTGTAGCGCCCCTCAAGCCGGCCGGCCGGGCCGGGAATGATCACGTCAGGCATTCATACTCGCCTTTTTCGGTCGTTCCTGTTCGCGTCCTGCAAATATGCGGCATTTCGTCCATTGCAATGGCTCGGACGGGCGCCCATATTCCTGACTGTTCTACTCGGATATTGGACGCACGCTCCCTTCGGGATCGTCCGCCCGCACCGGAAGGGCGGGTCTTAGCATGATCGGGACGCGGGATGCGAGCGTTTAAGGAGGTAAACGCATGAAGCTGAGCACTAAGGGGCGCTATGCCGTCATGGCGATGGCCGATCTCGCAATGGCCAGCGATGACGGCCCCGTCACGCTGAGCGACATTGCCTCGCGGCAATCGATTTCCCTGTCCTATCTGGAGCAGTTGTTCGCCAAGCTGCGGCGTGCGGATGTCGTGTCCTCGATCCGCGGACCCGGCGGCGGCTATCGCCTCAGCCGAAAACCCTCCGAAATCCGCATCTCCGACATCATCGTGGCCGTGGACGAGCCGCTGCGCGCGACGCGCTGTTCCGACGCCAAGGGGTGTCTGGCCGACGGGCGGCGTTGCGTGACCCACGATCTGTGGGACGAGCTGGGCCGTCACATCTATCTCTTCCTCTCCTCGATCACGCTGGACGACGTGCTGGAGCGGCGCCTGCTGGGCGCGGCGAGCGGCGCGGTCGGGCGGGTCGAACGTGCCAAGCCGGTTGCGGAACCCGCGACGGTCTGAGTCATGCGGACCTATCTGGACCATAACGCGACCACGCCGGTGCGCCCGGACGTGATCGAGACCGTGACGGACGTCATGACACGGGTGGGCAATGCCTCCTCGGTGCATGCGGACGGTCAGGCAGCGCTGCGCCGCGTCGAGACCGCGCGCCGCCAGGTCGGCCAGGCGCTGTGCGCACGGCCCGAGGACGTGATCTTCACCTCCGGCGGCACCGAGGCGCTGAACCTGGCCCTGTACAGTGCCATCCAGGCCGGCGGCGCGACCCGCATCCTGCATTCCGCCATCGAGCACGAGGCGATTGCCGACACGGCGAAGGCTTCGGGCCTGCCGGTCGGGGATATCCCGGTCACCGCCGATGGCGTGGCCGACCTGGCCTGGCTGGAAGCGCGGCTGGAAGACTGGAACGCCGAACGCGACGGGCGTCCGCTTCTCGCGCTGATGCTGGCCAATAACGAGATCGGCACGATCCAGCCGGTCGCCGCCGCGGCGGAGCTGATGCGCGCCCATGACGGGCTCGTCGTGGTCGACGCGATCCAGGCCGTGGGCAAGATCCCGGTCGATTTCGCCGGTCTGGGCGCCGACTACATGGCGATTTCCGCGCACAAGTTCGGCGGTCCCCAGGGCGCCGGTGCTCTTGTGGCCAGCTGCGATGCGCCGCTGATGCGGCAGCAGCGCGGCGGCGGCCAGGAAAAGGGCCGCCGCTCCGGCACGCTGAACGTGGCCGGCATTGCCGGCCTGGGCCTGGCCATCGAGCAGGCGGTCGCCGGGCTGGACGATTTTGCGCGTCTGGCAGACTGGCGCGACGCCATGGCGGCCGGGTTGAAACAGGCGGCCCCCGATCTCCACGTGCTGGGCGAGGGCGCCGAACGCCTTCCCAACACGCTTGGCATCGCCGTGCCGGGCTGGAAGGGCGAAACCCAGGTCATGGCGCTGGACCTGGCCGGTTTTTCCGTCAGCGCGGGCTCGGCCTGCTCCTCGGGCAAGGCGCACGGCTCGAAGATCGGCAATGCGGTCGGACTGAACAAGGACACCTCCCAGGGCTTCCTGCGTGTCTCGCTGGGTTGGAATTCCACGGCGGATGAGGCAGACGCCTTCGTGAAAGCCTGGAGCGAGGCTCACGGGCGTGCCCGTCCCGAACATTCACAAGCACTCAAGGCGGTGAGCTGACATGGCTGCGGTCAAGGAAACCATCGAAGACGTCAAGAAGCTCGAGGCCGGCAAGTACAAGTACGGCTTCACGACGGATATCGAGCAGGAATTCGCGCCCAAGGGGCTGAACGAGGAAACCGTGCGTTTCATCTCGGCCAAGAAGGGCGAGCCGGAGTGGATGACGCAGTGGCGGCTGAAGGCGCTGGAGCGCTTCTTCGAAATGAAGGAGCCGGACTGGGCGAAAGTCTCCTATCCGCCGATCGACCTGCAGGACATCTACTACTACGCCGAACCCAAGACCGGCGCGAAATACGACAGTATCGACGACGTGCCCGAGGAAATCCTCGCGGATTTCGAAAAGCTGGGCATTCCGCTCAAGGAGCAGGAAGTCCTGCTGGGCGTGAAAGGGTCGGAAAACCGCGTGGCGGTCGATGCGGTCTTCGACTCTGTCTCCGTGGCGACGACCTTCAAGAAGGAGTTGGCAAAGGCCGGCGTCATCTTCTGTTCGATCTCCGAGGCGCTGCGCGATCACCCCGATCTGGTGCGCCAGTATCTCGGCTCGGTCGTGCCGGCTTCGGACAACTACTTCGCCACGCTGAACACGGCCGTCTTCTCCGACGGTTCCTTCGTCTACGTGCCCCCGGGCGTGCGCTGTCCGATGGAGCTGTCGACCTATTTCCGCATGAATGCGGAGGGCACGGGCCAGTTCGAGCGCACGCTGATCATCGCCGACAAGGGCGCCTACGTCTCCTATCTGGAGGGCTGCACGGCGCCGATGCGCGACGAGAACCAGCTCCACGCGGCTGTCGTGGAACTGGTCGCGCTGGACGATGCGGAGATCAAGTATTCCACCGTGCAGAACTGGTGGCCGGGCGATGAAAACGGCAAGGGCGGCGTCTACAATTTCGTCACCAAGCGGGGCGATTGCCGCGGCAGGAATTCCAAGATCTCCTGGACCCAGGTCGAGACCGGGTCGGCGATCACCTGGAAATACCCGTCCTGCGTCCTGCGCGGCGAGAACTCGCGCGGCGAGTTCTACTCCATCGCCGTGACCAACGGGCACCAGCAGGCCGATACCGGCACCAAGATGATCCATCTGGGCAAGGGTTCGACCAGCCGCATCATCTCCAAGGGCATTTCCGCGGGTAAATCCGACCAGACCTATCGCGGTCTGGTCTCGGTGCATGCCAAGGCGGAAGGCTCGCGCAATTTCACCCAGTGCGACAGCCTGCTGATCGGCGATCAATGCGGTGCGCACACCGTACCCTACATCGAGTGCAAGACGCCCAAATCCGTGCTCGAGCACGAGGCGACGACGACGAAACTGTCCGAAGACCAGCTCTTCTACGCCCGCCAGCGCGGCCTCGACGAGGAGGCGGCCACGGCGCTGCTGGTCAACGGTTTCGTGCGCGAAGTGCTCCAGGAACTGCCGATGGAATTCGCCGTGGAGGCCCAGAATCTCCTCAAGGTGAGCCTGGAAGGGAGTGTGGGGTGATGCGCGGTCTGCTTTTTGTCATCCCGGCAACCATCCTCTCCGGCTGCGTCGTGGTGGCTGATCGCGCCGATGTCTCCATCGACCGGCATGACCGGGCGGTCGAGACCTATCGCGTCGACGGCCTGCCGGACTGGGCACCGTTCTCCTCGGTGGTCCGCGCGGGCGACCTTCTCTTCGTCTCCGGCCATCTCGGCCGCCGGCCGGGCACGACCGATCTCGTGCCGGGCGGCGCCGGGCCGCAGACGACACAGACCATGACCAATATCGAGACATCTCTGGCACTCGCCGGGGCGGATCTGGACGATCTGGTCAGCTGCACCATCTATCTCGCCGACATGGCGGATTATGACGCGATGAACCGGGCCTGGGCCGCCGCGCTGGGCGATCACCGCCCGGCCCGGGCAACGGCCGGCGTGGACGCGCTCGCCCTGGGCGCCGCCGTTGAAATCGAATGCGTGGCCCATGCGCCGCGGGACAAGCCGTAAGAGGCAAGGACAATGCTCAAGATCAACAATCTCCACTGCCAGGTCGAAACCGCCGACGGCGAGGACAAGCCGATCCTCAAGGGCGTCACCCTGGATGTCCCCGCCGGCGAGGTGCATGCCATCATGGGCCCGAACGGGTCCGGCAAGTCGACGCTGTCCTACGTGTTGACCGGCCGCGACGGCTATGAGGCGAGCGAGGGCGATATTGTCTTTGAAGGCGAGGACATGACGGAGTTGGCACCGGAAGAGCGCGCGGCCCGGGGCTTCTACCTTTCCTTCCAGTATCCGGTTGAAATTCCCGGTGTGCCGACCATGACCTTCCTCAAGGAAGCCCTCAACGCCCAGCGCAAGGCGCGCGGCGAGGACGAGGTCTCCGCGCCGGAATTCATGAAACTGATCCGGGAAAAGGCCAAACAGCTGGGCGTGTCCATGGACATGCTCAAGCGGGCGGTGAATGTCGGCTTTTCCGGCGGCGAGAAGAAGCGGATGGAAATCCTCCAGGCCCTCGTGCTGGAGCCGAAATTCCTGATCCTCGACGAGACGGATTCGGGGCTCGACATCGACGCCCTGAAGACCGTCGCGGACGGCGTGAACGCCCTGCGCGCGCCCGATCGCGGCATGCTGGTCATCACCCACTATCAGCGCCTGCTGGATCACATCACGCCGGACGTCGTGCACATCATGGCGAACGGCCGGATCGTGAAGTCCGGCGGTCCCGAGCTCGCCAAGGAGCTCGAGGCGGAAGGCTATGACAAGTATCTCGGCGAGGCGGCGTGATGGAACGCGTTTTCCGTCATCAGAACAGCCGGTTTTTCCCGGCCGGAAGCCTGCGGAAGCAGGCTGCAGAGCCGGGATCCACGGTTCGTCGGCCTCGCGCGCTTGCAGGCATGTCGGTCCCGGATAGCGCCGACGCGCTTCCGGGAAAAACGGGTGTGCAGGAAAAAGGGGGTAGAGCATGACAGCCACCACACTCACTCACACCCCCGCCGAAAATGCCCTTATCGCCGCCCTGGACGGGGCCACGGGCTGGCGCGCGCAATTGCGCGAGGCCACGCGCGAGCAGGGGCTTCCCACCAAGCGCAACGAGCTGTGGAAATGGTCCGACCTGCGCCGTGCGGCGAACGATGTCGACGCGCCGGGCGAATTGCACATCGACGGGCTCGATGATGCGGCCCTGCGCCCGGATGACGGCGCCCGGCTGAACCTCACGCTGACCGCGAAAACCGGGGCGAGTGCGGCCGAGGCGGACATCACCGTGCCGGCCGGTCATTCTGTCACCCTGGTCGAGCATTACCGCGCCGAGGCCGGTGCGCTGGGCAATTGGCACCTCAAGATCACGCTGGAAGAGGGCGCCCGGCTCGACCGCGTCTGCATTGGCGCGGATGCACCCGAGGGCGTTTTCGTCTCCTCGGCCGAGATCGTCCTGGCACCCGGTTCGAAGCTCAACCAGCGCACGCTGGATTTCGGCGCCAAACTCTCGCGCATCGAGACCCATATCACCCATCCCGGCGACGGTGCCGAGGTCGATCTGGGCGGCGTCTACCTGCTGGATGCAAAACGGCATTCGGACAGTACGACCTTCGTGCGCCATACCGGTCCGGGCGGCATCACCACCCAGCTGGTGAAAGGCGCGTCGGCGGCGCACGGCCACGGCGTCTTCCAGGGCAAGTTCATCGTCGAGCGGGCCGCCCAGCAGACCGATGCGCGCATGACGCACCGGGCGCTGATGCTGGACGCGCGCGCCGAGATCGACGCCAAGCCCGAGCTGGAAATCTATGCCGACGACGTGCAGTGCGCCCACGGCAATGCGCTGGGCGCGCTGGACGAGACGGCACTCTTCTACATGCGCCAGCGCGGCCTGCCGGCGGCGCGGGCGAGGGCGCTGCTGATCGAGAGCTTCCTGGCCGAGCCGCTGGACGGCATCGCCGACGAGAGCCTGCGCGACACGCTCAAGAGCGAGCTGCGGACAAGGCTGGAGGCGCTGTCGTGACCGTTCAAAAGCCCATCGAAACGCCGCTGAACATCAACGCAATCCGCGGCGAATTCCCGATTCTGCAACGCGAGATCAATGGTCGGCCACTGGTCTATCTGGACAGTGCGGCCTCGGCCCAGAAGCCGGAATTCGTGATCGAGAGCGTGGCCGGCTGCTACCGCGCCTCCTACGCCAATGTGCACCGCGGCCTGCATACCCTGGCCAACGAGACGACCGAGGCCTTCGAAGCGGCGCGCGAGGATGTGCGGCGTTTCCTCAATGCGAAGAGCACCGACGAGATCGTCTTCACGCGCGGCTCGACCGAGGCGATCAACCTGGTGGCCCACTCATTCTGCCAGATGCTGACGCCGGGCGACGAGATCGTCATCAGCCAGATGGAACACCACTCCAATATCGTGCCCTGGCGTTTGGCGTGCGATGCCAGAGGGTTAACCCTGAAATGGGCGCAGGTCACCGAGACCGGGGAGCTCGATTACGAACATCTGGCAGGGTTGGTTAACGAAAAGACCCGGCTGATCGCGCTGACCCACATGTCCAACGTTCTGGGCACGGTCAACGATATCGCCCGCATCCGCGGCATTGCCGGCGGTATCCCGCTCCTGCTGGACGGCTCCCAGTCGGCCGTTCACCTGCCGGTCGACATGCAGGCGCTGGACTGCGACTTCTTCGTCTTCACCGGCCACAAGCTCTACGGACCGTCCGGCGCCGGTGCGCTCTATGCGAAGGGCGACTGGCTCGACCGCCTGCCGCCCTATATGGGCGGCGGCGAGATGATCGCCGATGTCTACGAGGACCGGGTGACCTTCGCCGACGTGCCGCACAAGTTCGAGGCCGGCACGCCCGCCATTGCCGACGTGATCGGCCTGGGCGCGGCGATCCGGTGGCTGGAACGCCATGACCGCGTGGCCATCATGGAACACGAGCGCGCCCTGATGGACCGCGCGATGACAGGCCTGTCGGAGATCGACGGGCTGAAAGTGATCGGCACGGCCCAGGACAAGGGCGCGATCATTTCCTTCCACATGGACGATGCCCACCCGCACGATCTGGCACAGATTCTCGACAAGTACGGTGTGGCCGTGCGGGCCGGGCATCATTGTGCCCAGCCGCTGATGCGCCGCATGGGCGTGAGCGCCACGGCGCGCGCTTCCTTTGCCGTCTACAACACGATCGAAGAGGCCGATGCGTTTGTCGACGCATTGAAAAAGGCCCGCGAGTTTCTCATCTAGGCTTTGATATGACCGAGAATTCCGACCGAGACATGATCGATTTGTCCGCGCCGCGGGACAGTGCCGCTCCGGCCACGCCGGAAGAGGTGGCCGCCGCCGTGTCGCCGCCGGCGGGTGAGATTCCGCCCGACGAGCTGGCGCGCATAACCGACGATGTCGTCGCCGCGCTCAAGACGGTGTATGATCCGGAAATTCCGGTCGATATCTATGAGCTGGGCCTGATCTACAAGGTCGATCTGGAAGACGACCGGACGCTGCAGGTGCAGATGACGCTGACGGCGCCAGGGTGCCCGGTGGCCGGTGAAATGCCGGGCTGGGTGCAGGACGCGGTGGAGAAGGTCGACGGGGTCGAGCGGGCCCGGGTCGAACTGACATTCGAGCCGCCCTGGACCCCGGACCGCATGTCCGACGAGGCCCGTCTCTCCCTGAACATGTTCTAGGAAGGTGACATGATGCAACGCGAAAGACCCAAGGCCGTCACCCTGACCGACGCCGCAGCGGCGCGCGTGAAAGAGCTCATGGCTACCCGCGGTGCCGGCTATCTGCGCGTCGGCGTGAAGAATGGCGGCTGTGCCGGCATGGAATACGAGATGGACTATGTCGAGGCGCCCGAAGCGCTCGACGAGCGCGTCGAGGACAAGGGCGTGGAAATCGTCCTGGAGTCCAAGGCATTGCTCTTTCTGCTGGGCACCCAGATCGATTACGAAATCACGCCGCTGCACGCCAAGTTCGTATTCAACAATCCCAATCAGACCGATGCGTGCGGGTGCGGGGAGAGCGTCACCATCGTCCCGGCCGCCAATGCGTGATCCGTCATGAAACTGATCATCTCGACCACCTCGCCCTATTCCCGCAAATGCCGCGTCATGGCACGGGAGTTCAAGCTGGACGGGGAGGTCGAGGAGGTCGAATCCCATCCTTTCGACGACGATCCGGATCTGCTGGACGCCAACCCGCTCGGCCGTGTGCCCTGCCTGCAGATGGATGACGGCCAGGCGCTGACGGAAAGCGCGCTGATCGCGGATTTTCTGGCGGAACGGGCGGGCGACCCCTGGCTGCGCGACTGGAACGATCGCCGCCTGGAGGCGCTGGGCAGCGGGCTGCTCGACCTGACCGTGATGCGGCGCGTGGAGATGGTGCGCGACGAGGGAATCCGGTCGGACTACTGGATCGGCCGCCGCGAACGCGGCATCCAGCGGGCGATCGACGAGCTGGAGGCCGGTATGGGTGCGGTGGAGAATCCGCTGGCCCAGGGGCCGCTGACCATGGCCATCGCGCTGGCTTATCTCGATTTCCGCTATCCGGAGTGCGACTGGCGGACCGGCCGCCCGCAATTGCAGGCGCTGCACGAAGCCTGGAGCGCCCGCCCGAGCTTCATCGCGACAGCGCCGCCGGCCGACGGCTGATCCCGCCATGAAAAATGCCGCCCTCGCAGGAGAACGGCATTTGTGTATCCAGCAGGGCCGGGGCCCGGATCAGGCGGCGGCGCTCTGGCCGTCGGCCTCGTCGCCGGTAGACCGGTTGCGGCCTTCCGTCTTCGACTTGTAGAGATTGGCATCGGACCGTTCGATCAGTTCCTCGATCGCCTCGCCATTGCGATAGCCGGCAATGCCGAGCGAGACGGTGATATTGCCCAGATCCTCATTGGTGGATTTGCGCAGCAATTTTTTCGACTCGACCGTCTTGCGGATCTTTTCGGCGATTTCCTTGGCCGTCGCCGTGTCGGTCTGGGGCATGACGATGCCGAATTCCTCGCCGCCATAGCGCGCGACGACATGATGCTCCTGGGAATGCCGGGTCAGGCAGCCGGCCACGAAACGGATGATCTGGTCGCCGGTCTGGTGACCCCAGGTGTCGTTGAAGCGTTTGAAGAAATCGATGTCGCACAGCACCAGGCTGAGCGGCTTCTTGTCGCTGTCGGCTGCGCGCCGCGCCCGGCGCAGGGCCTCGTCGAAACGCTTGCGGTTGGCGATGCCGGTGAGGGCATCGGTCATGGCTTCCTCGCGCACGCGCTCCAGATGGGATTTCAGCTGTGTGACTTCATTGGAGGTTGCCTGAAGCTTGTTCTCCAGCGCCTGGCTGCGGCGCTGCATGCGCGCGGTGGCGGAGACCAGCGACTCGACCAGGCGCTTCATGCCCGCCTCGTCCGGGCTGGCGACCAGCTCGTGGGTCGCGCCGGCCAGGGCCTTGCCATAGGCCACGGTATCGCGTTCCGCCGCCTCGAGCGTCTGTTTGACGGCGCCCAGCTCGCGGCTCATCAGATTGCCGCTCTCCAGGATCGCGTCCTGGATCGCTTTCCACTGGAAATACTGTTCGAAGAGGTCGTTATTCACCGTCTCCGTAAACGCTTCGCCGGCCTCGATATGGGCGCGCAGCGTCTCGCAGAGTTCCGGGTTGGTGTCGCTCGCGAAGCAGACCCAGACAGCGTAATTCTCCGGCGTCGGGGGGACGTCGAACTGTTCCATGAGTTCAAGCGCCTTGTGCGCGAACTCACGCCCTTCTGTGCCAAGCAATCGACCGTTCACGAGGTGTGTCCTTCCCTTGGCGAGCGCCTCAGACCGCCCGCGTCGATCAGAAGGCTAGGGCACAAAGGAAAAGAAGAGGTAAAAATTACTCATATCGTATGAGCGGAGCCCGGTTGTTCCGCGATTTCGTGCGATTTAGGCGGGTGTGGCGCCGGTCAGGTCATGAAGTCGGGAACATGGTCGCCGAAGCCGACAACGGGCGCGTCCTTGCCCGATTTTCCGCCATTCCGCCCGGACTTGCGCGGCGGTTTGTTCGCGGTCTTGCCGCCGTCGCGATGGCTGCCGGACCGGGCGTCCGCCTTTTCCTTCGGCGCGGCGGGCTGCGTGTCCTTGCCGGACGGCG
>JAYEGL010000016.1:30691-184931 GCA_034659015.1 Pseudomonadota bacterium
CTTGTTGTCCGTGCCTTTGTTGTCCGTGCCCTTGTTGTCCGTAGCCGTGTCGTCCCTCGACGTCTTGCCGCGGGCACGGCTGCCGCGCGTACTCCGGCCGCCCGCCGCCTTGCCCGTTTCCGCCGGTGCGGCCTGACCGTCCAGCGAAAGCTCTTCAATGTCCTGCTGGATCAGCTTGAGAACGGCACTGAGCGATTTCTCGTCGGCACCGGTGGCGATGGTCACCGACTCGCCGGTCTTGCCGGCCCGCCCGGTGCGTCCGATACGGTGGACGTAATCGTCTGCATGATGCGGGACGTCATAATTGAAAACATGGCTGACATCGGGGATGTCGAGGCCGCGCGCCGCCACGTCCGAGGCGACGAGGAAGCGCAGTTCCCCGGACTTGAAATCCGCCAGGGTGGCCGTGCGGGTGGACTGGTCGAGATCGCCGTGGATCGGTGCGGCGGAAAAGCCGTGGCGCTTGAGCGACCGGGCGACGATGTCGACGTCGCGCTTGCGGTTGGCGAAGATGATGCCGTTCTTCACACCGTCGCGATTCATCGCGGCGCGCAGCGCGGCGCGCTTGTCCTTGGCGGCGGAGGAGCCAACCTTCACCAGGTATTGCTTGATGTTGGCGCCTGTCGTGGCGGGTCGCGCCACTTCGATACGTTCCGGATCGTTCAGGAACCGGTCGACCAGGCTCTTGATCTCTTTCGGCATGGTGGCCGAGAAGAACAGCACCTGGCGGCGCGGCGGCACCATGTTGAAGATGCGCTCCAGGTCCGGGATGAAACCCATGTCCAGCATGCGGTCGGCTTCGTCGACGACGAGGAACTGGACCCCGTTCATCAGGAGCTTGCCGCGCTCGAAATGGTCGAGCAGGCGGCCCGGCGTGGCGATCAGCACGTCGGCGCCCTTGTTGAGGATTTCTTCCTGGGGGCCGAAGGCGACGCCGCCGATCAGCAGCGCCATGGAGAGTTTCTGGCCCTTCGAATAGGTCTCGAAATTCTCTGCGACCTGGGCGGCGAGTTCGCGCGTGGGTGCAATGATCAGGGAGCGCGGCATGCGTGCCTTGGCACGGCCGCGCGACAGGCGCTCGATGAGCGGCAGTGTGAAGGAGGCCGTCTTGCCCGTGCCGGTCTGGGCGATGCCGAGGACATCGCGACCCGCCAGGGCTGGCGGGATGGCCCCGGCCTGGATCGGGGTCGGTTCGGTGTACCCCGCCGCTTCAATGGCTTCGAGGAGTTTCGGGCTCAGTCCGAGTTCAGCGAACGTCATGGCGTCCTTTGTTTGACACACTAACAAGTACGGCCGCGCCGTTATGGCGCGGCCGCAGGTGGGCGCAAAATACGAACCCCGTGCGTTGTGTCAACGCAACAGCGCCGAAAGCCTAGCGTCTATAGGCGTATGGCGTGTCATCCGTGATATTGATGTAACGGTCGCGCAGCCGGGTTTGACGCGATTCCATGGCGGTGGGCTCGCCATCGACGAGAACCGCAACCGGCGCACTCATCACTTCCAGCGGGTCGCCGTCCCAGACCACGACATCGCCGGCATAGCCCGGAGCGAGGGCTCCGTAGCGGTCGCCGACGCCGTAAATCTCGGCCGGAGTCAGGGTGATGGCGCGGAAAGCGTCGTTCCAGGGCACGCCGTTGGCAACGGCGTTGCCGGCATGCTGCGGCAGAAGGCGGGCGTTGAAATACCCGTCCGCCGTCGGCGCGGTCGCATAGGCCACGTCCACGCCGGCGTCCTGGAGCCGTGCTGCGTTCTGCAGGGACGCGCCGAGTGCGTCGAAGGAGGAGGGCAGGTCTTCCAGCGGATCGATGATCACCGGAATGCCCGCTTCGGCCAGTTCGTCCGCGACCATCCAGGCTTCCGAGGCGCCCGCGATCACGATCTGCAGCGGCGCATTCTCTTCCTGGAAGCGGATCGCGCGGCGGATGTCCGCCGCCCGGTTCACCGCCATCACCAGCGGAACCCGGCCGCGCGCGACCGGCAGCAGGGCCGCCGCGTCGTAGCGGGTCAGGGCATCGCCTTCATGATCGCCGGAGAAACGGCCCGGATAGCCGCGCGCATCGGCGAGGGCGGCCTCGAGAAAGGTCCAGGCTGCCGGTCGCGAGCCGCCGGCGCGGCGTGCGCCGCGTTCGGACAGGTCGGCAAACACGAAACTGCCGGCCTGAAACAGCGAGTCGCTCTCGCCGGACGTGTCGATCAGGGCGCCCTGGCCGGCAAAGATATTGTGGCCGGTGGACGGGTAGATCGCGGCGCGGGTAATGCCCTCGATCCGGTTGGTGGCGATATAGGTGCCCGCCGGATTGAAGCCGTCGGCCACGTCGAGCGCGACCGAGAAGGGCGAATCGCCGGCGCTGTCGTCGGTCGTGGAGTCCTCCAGGGCAACCTCGATCAGTCCGAGCTGGGTATAGCCGGCGAACAGGCCGGGCGTGACCCAGCCGCCCGCGGCGTCGATCACCGTGGCATCCTCCGGCACGTCGGCGCCGGCACCGACCGCGACGATGTCGCCGTCACGCACCACGACGGTGGCGTTGTCGATGATGCCGGCCTCGGTATTGGTGACCACGCGGCCATTGGTGACGGCGTAGGTCTGGGCAACGGCGGGGGCAGCCAGTGTCAGGCTGACCGCCAGGGCTGAAATCAGCTGTTTCATTACTGCTCTCCTTCGCCGGGCTGGCCGAGCATGAAGTCACTGACGGGCTGCAGGTCGGTGTCTTGGCGGTCATAGCTGAGCACGCCGTCGATCCAGACCCGGTCGGCCCGCGTGTAGGTGGAATAGGGATTGCCGGACCACAGCACCACATCGGCGCGATAGCCTTCCTGGAGGGAACCGGTCTCGTCGCCGATACCCAGCGCCTGCGCCGGGTTCGAGGACAGCCAGGCCCAGGCCTCGGCTTCGGAAATGTCGATGCCGGCGCGGCGGCCGTCGGCCAGCGCCTTGGCGATTTCCTGGTTGAGCCGCTGGATCCCGTTGGCGTCGTCCGAGTGGATCATGGCGCAGGCGCCGTTGGCGTGCGTCATGGCCAGGTTCTCGCGAACGCTGTCATAGGCTTCCATCTTGAAGCCGCCCCAGTCGGCCCAGACGGCCGCGCAGGTGCCGTTCTCGGCGAGAAGATCCGGGATCTTGTAGGCCTCCACGGCGTGGTGGAAGGTGGTGACCTGGTAGCCGAACTCCTCGGACATATCCATGATCTGGGCCATCTGGTCGGCGCGATAGCAGTGCATCTGCACCAGGATCTCGCCTTCCAGAACGCCCATCAGCGTGTCCAGTTCGAGATCCTGCGTGGGCGGATCGACGTCCTCGCCGTCTTCTGCCGCATCCCAGTACTCGTGCCAGCTGTCGCGATAGTCGGACGCCTGGATCCAGGAGGCGCGATAACCGGCCATATTGCCCATGTCGGTGGCCGGCGACTGGCCGCGATTGCCGTAGACCCGCGACGGGTTCTCGCCGCAGGCCATTTTCAGCGTGTAGGGCGCGCCGGGGAATTTCATGCCCTGGACGGTGCGTGCCGACACGTTGCGCAGGGTGATGCCGCGGCCGCCGAACAGATTGGCCGAGCCGGGAAGGACGTGCAGCGTGGTGACGCCGCCGGCCAGCGCGTGCTCGAAGCCCGGATCCTGCGGCCAGACGGAGTGTTCCGCCCAGACTTCGGCGGTCACCGGCTGGGTCGCCTCATTGCCGTCGCTGTGGGCGCTGACGCCCGGCGAGGGATAGTCGCCGAGGTGGGAGTGGATGTCGATCACACCCGGCGTGACGTAGCGGCCCGCCGCGTCGACGATCGTGGCGCCCTCGGGGGCTTCGAGGCCTGCGCCGATCGCGGCGATGCGGCCGTTCTCGATCAGAACGTCGCCATTCTCGATCTCGCCGCCGACCCCGTCGAGCACGGTGCCGCCGCGGATCAGCGTGACGCCGCTCTCGCGCGGTTCGTAGGTGGACGGGTACGGGTCGGTATTGATGCGGACAATGTCGTCCTGGCTAGCGGAATTCCCGCCGGAGGATCCGGATCCGCTCGCGGCGGTATTGTCCGGATCGCTGCTGCAGGCGGCCAGCGCGACCGCGGCGGAAACGGCCGCAAGGGCTGGCAGGCTTGCTTTCAGTGTCATCGTGATATCCCCAATAGCGTCCGCCGGCACTCCCCGCCGGTGGAAGAAAAGCGATTGAACGCGCTTCGTGCGTGTGCGTCAAATGCCATGACGAGATTGGCCTGCGGCCGGTATGTGCCGGTGCGAGAGAGGCCGGCCCTGACGCGGGCCGGCCTCCTGGCGTCAGTAGTCGCCGCGCGGGCGGTCGATCAGGCTGGAAAAGAAGATGGCGTTCATGAACATCTTCTCCGTACCGCGGAAGGTGGCGCGGAAGTTCGGATTGTCGGCGAACAGGATTACCGAACCGCTGCCCAGGCGCCGGGCCACGACGGCCGGCGTGCCGGAAATTTCCTCCAGCCGGCGGTCCGAGGCATAGCCCGACAGAAGCGGCGCGTCGGGATACTGCACGACGACGCCGAACGGATCGTCTTCCGGCCGCGTCAGGGTGAGCGTCGTGTTGCGGTGAAGCGGCACGAAGCGGTCCGAATAGCCGAAACCGATCGGATGGCTGGTATCCAGATCGCCGGCGAAGATGGCACCGCCGATCACGTGCTCGGCATCGTCGATGGACATGTCGGCATAGTCGCGGCGTTCCAGCGGCTCCTCGGACGTTTCCTCGTCCTCCTCGACCGCCTCGATGTCGAAGAAGGCCGCCTCGGCCATTTCCGCGGCCTGGCGTGTGGCGATGATCGTGCCGCCCTCTTCGCGAACCCATTGCCCGATACGCTCGCGAGCATTGTCGGCGAGGCCGGTATTGCCGCCGCCGACGATGACGAGATGGGTATAGCGCGACCAGTCCAGACCCGAGAGTTCGTCCTTGCGGCGCAGGGTGACCGGGATGTTCATGCGGTGGTCGAGCTGGTGCCAGACCTCGCCCGCATCATAGCTGGCCAGCCCGTCGTCGAAGAGCACCAGGACTTCCGGACGGTCCACGGCGCGGAAACCGCTGCGGTCGCCGATATCCGGCGTGCCGCCGGCCGTCGAGCCGGACGTGGCGGAATAGACGGCCACGCCGTCCTGCGCCGCGATCTCGCTGACCAGGGCGTGGATCGTCTCGCGATCCGTGTCCTGTCCGACCAGCGGCACGAAGACCGTGCCCGGGCCGAAATCGATCGCGCCTTCGCTGGTTTCTATCGTCGCCGGCTCGGTGGCGACGCGCACGCGGATGTCTTCGTCCAGCAGGCGGTAGAGGGCGCGCGGGGCGTAATAGTCCGACCAGCGCAGCACATAGCCATAGCCGGAAACCGGCGGGGCGGGCTGTTCGACATGGCCCGGTTCGACCGGATCGCCCAGCAGGTTGGCATTGAAGCTGCGGCCGAGCGCGGCGTATTCCAGATCGTAGGCCAGCGGAAGCGTCCAGCCGGAGACGTCGTAGAAGACATTCTCGTCGAACTCGGTGACCCGGTCGAAGAGCGAGCGGATCATCGTGTATTGCGGCTGGGCCAGCTCGACCACGAAGGCTTCGCCGGCGCGGTAGTCCGTGCCGTCCACAGTAATGTCGCGGGCCAGGGCGTTCACGCGGATATCGTGGCGTTCCAGCAGGTCGACGAAAAGGTCGGCGCGCACGGGGTCGCCTTGTGCGGAGAAGATGTAGGCGCGGTCGCTGTCATTGCGTGCGGCCTGCATCGCCTCGGCGAAGAATTCGCGCTGGTAGTCGGCGATTTCGCGATGCTGGGCGAGGGCGCCGGACACGGTGGTCAGGGATGTGCGGAAATGGGTACGCACATTGTCGCCATGGCTGACCAGGCCGCGTTCGCTCTCGATCAGCCCGCCGCGGGCGGCGCCGATCTCGAACAGGATACCCAGCGAGCCGTTGACCTGGGGATAGGTCGAGCCCTTGCCGACGTAGAAATTGTCGAAGCCTTCCTCGGACGTGTAGAGGCGCGCCTCGCTGTCCAGGAAGGAGATATGGTGCTGGGCGATGCCCCGGGTCAGCTCGCGGGCGCGGTCCGGGATCAGCGGATTGCGGCGCAACGGTTCGCCCGGGTGGAAGTAGAAGGTCGCTTCCGTGCCCATTTCGTGGAAGTCCGCGGACACCATGGGCTTCCAGCGATGCCACTGGGTCAGCCAGGCCTGGCTTTCCGGCTGGGTCTGCAACAGCCATTGCCGGTTGAGGTCGAACCAGTAGTGATTGGTCCGCGCCGCGGTCCACAGATTGTGCTGTTCATGGCCCGGGTCGGTAACCGGAACCTCGCCGCCGAACGTCTCGACATGGTTGATCCGGCGCGAATGCCCGTCCGGATTGAAGATCGCGGTGATCAGGATGACGCCTTCGCGCAGGTCCGCCTCGACTTCCAGGCCTTCCGCAGCCGCATAGTGGTAGAGCGTCGGGATGGCGGCATCCATGCCGGCCGACTCGGCGCCGTGAACGCCGTAGTTGAGCCAGATGACGGCCGGCGTGTCCGGGTCGGCATCCGCACCGGGCTCCAGGCTGGCCAGATGGGCCTCGCGGATCTCGTCGATACGGTCGTGGTTTTCCGGTGAGGTCACGACGAAGAAGAGGATGGGCCGCCCCTCATGGGAATAGCCGATCGTCTCCACGGTGATGCGGTCGGAGATCTCGGCCAGCTCGGTGAGATAGGCCACCATCTGGTCGTGACGGACCGGCCGGTCGCCCACGCCGAAACCGAAACGGTCCTCGGGGGCGGGAATGCTCTCGTCGTAGGGCGTGGCCTCGAGCTGGAAGAATTCGATCGGTTCGGCCTGCGCCGCGGCGGATGTCAGAACAGCCAGCGCCCCGGCCAGGGCAGTCAGTCGAGCCATGCGTTTCCCCTTTTTGTCGGTGTCTCCGCGCAGAAAGCTAGCTCTCCCGCCGCGCAAGGCCAATGCCCCTGACAGAAGTTGCGTACCGCGACTGCTGCACCAGGGCAGGAGAGGCCTGCCTCAGAGATCCAGTTCGGCCTCGTCGACGAAGGCGGCATTGTCCTGGATGAACTTGAAGCGCGCTTCCGGTTTCTTGCCCATCAGGGTTTCGACCAGGGCTTCCAGCGTCGGCAGCTCGTTTTCGTCGATCACCACCCGGGCCAGCGTGCGCTTGTCCGGATCCATCGTGGTTTCCTTGAGCTGGGCCGGTGTCATCTCGCCGAGACCCTTGAAGCGGCCGATTTCGACCTTGGCGTTGGGTTTGAACTCGTCGGCCAGGATCTGGTCGCGATGGGCCTCGTCACGGGCATAGAGGGTGCGCCCGCCCTGGGTCATCCGGTAGAGCGGCGGCTGGGCGAGGAAGAGCCGGCCGGAATGGATCAGCTCGGGCATGGACCGGTAGAAGAAGGTGATCAGCAGGGCCGCGATATGGGCGCCGTCGACATCGGCGTCGGTCATGATCACGACGCGCTCATATCGCAGATCGTCCAGCTGGAAGCGGCTGCCGGTCTGACAGCCCAGGGCCTGCAGCAGGTCGGAGATTTCCTGGTTGGCGGCGATCTTGTCGGCCGTGGCCGAGGCGACGTTCAGGATCTTGCCGCGCAGGGGCAGGATGGCCTGGGTCTGGCGCGAGCGCGCCTGCTTGGCAGAACCGCCGGCCGAGTCGCCCTCGACGATGAAAAGCTCGGTGCCGTCGGCGCCGGAGCGCGAACAGTCCGCCAGCTTGCCGGGCAGGCGCAGGCGCCGCGAGGCGGTCTGGCGCTTGACGTTCTTTTCCTTGCGGCGGCGCATCCGGTCGTCGGCCCGCTCGATCACGAATTCGACCAGCTTGGCCGCTTCCTTGGGCGAACCGGCCAGCCAGTGGTCGAACTGGTCGCGCACGGCGGTCTCGACCAGTTTGGTGGCGTCCGGTGTGGCCAGGCGTTCCTTGGTCTGGCCCTGGAATTCCGGATCGCCGATGAAGACCGACACCAGCGCGCCGGCTCCGCCCAGCACGTCGTCCGGCGTGATATTGGCCGCCTTCTTGGCATGGGTGTGTTCGGCATAGGCGCGCAGGCCCTTGGTCAGGGCCGCGCGCAGACCCTGCTCGTGCGTCCCACCCTGGGGCGTGGGCACGGTGTTGCAGTAGGACTGGCAGAAACCGTCGGCCTCGCTGCCATAGCCATTGCCCGACCAGGTCACGGCCCATTCCACGCCGCCACCGCCATCCTCGCGCTCGACCTTGCCGGAAAAGATTTCCGTCGTGATCAGCGCGCTCTTGGCGGCCATTTCCGCCATCCGGTCGGCCAGGCCGCCGGGGAAGCAGAGGATATCCTCCTCGGGCGTCTCCGTGCCCTCGACCAGCGACGGGGCGCAGCGCCACTGGATCTTCACCCCGCGGCGCAGGAAGGCCTTGGAGCGGGCCATGGCGTAGACGCGCGCCGGCTTGACGCGCGCCTTGTCGCCGAAAATCTCCGGGTCCGGGCGGAAACGGATCCGGGTGCCGCGGCGATTGGGGGCCGGGCCGACCTTTTCCAGCTTGCCCTGGGGCAGGCCCCGGGAAAATGTCTGGCGCCACAGCGTCTTTTCGCGGGCGACCTCGACCTCGACGAGTTCGGACAGGGCGTTCACCACGGAAATACCCACACCGTGCAGGCCGCCCGATGTCTTGTAGGCGCTGTCGGAGAATTTGCCGCCCGCATGCAGCACGGTCAGCACGACTTCCAGCGCCGACTTGTCGGCATATTTCGGATGCGGATCGACGGGAATGCCTCGGCCATTGTCGGTGACGGTGATGAAACCGTCCTCGTCGATCGCCACCTCGATGCGGTCGGCCCAGCCGGCGACGGCCTCGTCCATCGAGTTGTCGAGAATTTCCGCGAAGAGGTGGTGGAAGGCGCGTTCGTCCGTGCCGCCGATATACATGCCCGGACGGCGGCGCACGGCCTCCAGCCCTTCAAGAACCTCGATATGGGCCGCCGAATATCCCGGCGCCGGGGCTTTTTCCGGTGTCGGGGCGGGCGCCCCGCCGAACAGGTCGTTGTGAGAGTTCTGCGAAGACATGGGCCCAGCATGCACCAGGCGCAGCGATTCGGGTATTTTTCAGAGCAGCCAGAAACGGCGCGACAGGCGGCGTTCGCAGCGATCGATTTGCGCCTGGTAACGCGCGGCGTCGCGGGCCACCGTGTTGGCGGCATTCATCAGCCAGCCCTTGGAGCGGTAGGTGCCGCGATTATAGCCGCCATGGCCCTCGTGATAGGTGAGGTAGAGTTCCCGGGCCTGGTGCGGCTGGACGCCGGACAATTGCCGGCTTTTGGAGGCGTACCAGCCGATGAAGTCGACGGCGTCCTCGAAATCGTCGCGGTCGGCGCGGCGGCGCCCCGTGTCGCGGCGATACCAGTCCCAGGTCCCGTCGAGTGCCTGGGCATAGCCGTAGGCGCTGGTCGGCCGGCCGGTGGGAATGATGCCGAGCAGACGGTTGCGGGCCGGGCGGGCATGGGCGTTGAAGCTGGACTCGCGGCGCAGGATGGCCATCTGTACGCCGGGCGAAATGCCCCAGCGGTCTTCGGTGCGCTGCAGCGCCCGCCACCAGGAGCGATTGTCCTCCAGGATGAGGCAGGCATCGGTGGTCTGTTCCGGCGGACGGTGTCCGCAGGCGGAAAGGCCCACAAGGGCGCACACAAGAAGAAGGCTCGCACGCATCATGCGCACGAGCCTCGCTTATCATGGTTAACCGACGGTTGCTGTGCGGTCGATTGCCAGAGCGGCCGCTAGAAGACCAGGCGCATCACCAGGCGGGCCGTGTGGCGGATGAAGTCGTCGCGCACATCGGCGTCATAATCGAGCGAGAAGGTGGAGTAGCCCGAACCGGCGCTGACGCCGAAGCCGAAGAGCAGACCCGATCCCGGCAATTGCTGGGAGCGCAGGATGAAGGTGTCGTCATAGTCGGCAAAGCGCGCCTCGGTCTCCAGCACGTCGTTGGAGAACTCGCTGCGATAGCCGAGCCGGACGACCGGGCTCCACCAGCGGTTATTGTTCTCGAACAGCGCGCCGAAGGTCATCAGGGCCGAGCCGGTGAAGCTCGTCGACTCGCGGTCGGCCACGGACAGGTCGACGCCGATACCGCCGCCGGTCTCGGTATAGCCTTCCTCGAACAGGCGGAGATAATCCACCGAAAGGGCGGGCCGGACATAGTAGCGGCCGCCGAATTCGAAATCGCGCGACAGGCGGGCCGAGCCGGTGACGTGATAGCCGGTCCAGTCGGCGGACGGGCTGGCGTCGAACTCGCCGATCAGCACGCGGCGATTATGCTCGAAACTGTCGAATCCAGCGCCGGCATAGAGATCGAGGTTCAGACCCGAGAAGCGCGTGCCCGCATAGGTGCCGAGCTGGCCGGTCATGGCGGTCATCGGATCGTCGACGCCGTCGACCTCGGAGATCTCGCTCGCCGAGCCGACGAAATTTACGCCGACGGCATAGAAGGGCCCGGCCGGCCGGTCATAGCCGACGGCCACGCCGATACCCTGGCCGCGATAGCCCGGACCGAAGGCGGAGCCGGCACGGTCGGCGAAATAGCCGAATTCCTGGACCCACAGTCCGCCGCTTTCCTCGGGGCTGCGGCGCACGGCCTCGAGCCGGTTGGCAAGCGCACCGATGGCGCTGTCATTGCTGGCCAGGGCGAACTGGATGGCGCTGGCGGCGTATTCCGGCAGAAGCTGGTCGTAGGCCGCGAAGAAATCGTCCTGGTTCGTCAGCGACGCGATCGCGGCGCCCAGCGCCTCGTTCTCGCCCCAGGTCTCGAAGGCGCTGGCATAGGCCGCTGCCTGATTGCCGTTCATGCCAAGCGCGTCGGCATCCTTGCGTTCCAGGGTGAGCAGGATGACGTTGTCATCCGAGGGATCGCGCTCGAGCGAAGCGTTGTAGAGGAAGGGCGAGGGCGAGTCGTTGAGCGTCTCGAGGTCTTCCTCGAGCGTCAGGCTGTCGGCCCGGATCAGCTCGAACTCGCCGCCGCCGCCGATCAGGTTGGACAGGGAGACGGACAGGCGCGAGCCGGTCTCGAAGGTGATATCGCCGGAGGAGATGACGCGGCGAACATCATTGTTTTCCGCATCGACCTGCAGCATCAGGATCGACCCGTCGCCGAAACGCGCGTCGGCGATTTCCAGGTCGCCGCTCTCGATGAGCTCCAGCGTACCGAAATCGACCGCGATGGAGAGATTGCCGTCACTGTCGGAAATCGCGCTGGTCACGTGCGGCAGCGCGGCCCAGATCTCTTCCTCGGTCATCTCTTCGACGACACCTTCGTCGATCAGGCGCTGGATTTCCGCGTAGACCGTGGCGCCGTCGATCGCCAGGGCGTCCTGACCGTCGCCGAAGGAGATCGCGCCGGAGACCCGGCCGGCCTCGACGGTCAGCACGTCGTCGCCGCTGCCGAAGCGGACATCGCCGACCATGTAGATCGGGGTTTCCAGGAGCGTCGGCTCGGTGGTGTCGTCGTCGCCATCGTCCGGCACCGGCTCCCAGTACTGGCGATAGGTGACGCCGGTCGTGTTGCCGGACACGTCGAGCGCGACCGTTTCGTAGTCCGGGTCGTCCGGCTCGATCAGGTTTCCGTCATCGTCATAATAGTCCGGACGCACCGTATGCGTCGCCGAGATCCGGCCGCTGTTCTCGATCGAGCGCAGCGTGCCGGAGCGGTCGATGATGGCGTAGCCGCTGCCGCCCTGACGGCCGTTGGCGACGATATGGCCCGAATTGACCAGCTCTTCCATCACCACGCCGTCCTCGATCAGGATGGCATAGCTCGACCCGAAGGCCGTGGCGTCGACCGTATTGTTCGACGACGCACTGATCGTGCCGTCATTGGTGATGATGGGCAGCATGGCGCCGTCGTCCAGGTGCAGGGCGACGGCGGTGGCCGCGATCGTGTCGGAATAGGAAATCGAGCTGATCGTGCCCGTGTTGAGCAGGCCGAGGCTCAGCTCCGCGGTGTAGACCGATCCTGCGCCGTCATCGGCGCCGCCGATCCGGAAACCGGTGGACGAGGTGTCGTTGAGGTCCGAGGTGGCGGCAATGCTGCCGCGGTTGACCATGGAATAGCCCAGCGGGGTTTCCGGCAGGCTCTCGTCCTCGTCCTCGGTCTCCTCATCGTCGGCCACGGCCGGCTGGATCGCCTCGCCGATCACGATATTGCCGGACGAGGCCAGGATCTGCAGCGCCGGCGCCTCGCCGCGCTGGGTGATCGAACCGCTGCGGGACACGCCATTGTCCTCGGTCGGCGCATCCAGCAGGATGCCGCCATCGATGCTCGCCTCGACCAGGACGGCGGGGCCGGCCTGGAACTTGTCGTCGTCGTCCAGCGTGTCGAGATACTCGTCGACATTGGAATAGCTGGAAAAACGGTAGCCCGTCGCGCTGACGCCCGAGTTCAGGTAGAAGCTGCCGCCGACATCGCCGGCCACGACGATGGCGGACGAGTCCTCGCCGCGCACGCTGGTATTGCCGGAAATCGCGAGATCGCCGCTGATCGGGGCCTGGATGTCGATCACGACGGACCGGTCGCCGACCACGGACGCCGCGCCTTCCAGGCGCACGTCCCCCTCGATGCCGGTGAGCACGCGCAGACCGGCGGAATCATTGCCGCGCACGAGGATGGAACCGGTGGAATCCATGTAGATGTCGCCGACGAAATCGCCGGAGCCGTCGACCAGAACGCCGATGCGGTTGCCGCCGATCGCCGACGGGCCGTCTTCGTTGGGATAGTCCGCGTCGGCATCGTCGTCATCGTCTTCCGGATCGCTTTCCGATTCGACGGTGATGGGGCCGTTGATGGTGAGATTGCCGGTATTGCCGCCGACCACGTGGACACCCACGCCGCCATCCTCGTCGGTCA
The DNA here is from genome assembly GCA_034659015.1 of Pseudomonadota bacterium. Classification (GTDB taxonomy): domain Bacteria; phylum Pseudomonadota; class Alphaproteobacteria; order Caulobacterales; family Maricaulaceae; genus Maricaulis. The sequence continues at coordinate 43,503 of JAYEGL010000016.1, forward strand.
CAACGTCGATCTCGCCGTCGACCGTCACGTCATTGTCGCTGTCCAGCGTGATGGCCGTGGCGGGCGAGGCCAGGGTGACCCGGCCGTTGGAGGTGATCACGATATTGTCGGCACCGCCGCCGCTGCCGGCCGTGGAGGTGGCGAGGGGCGTGGTGATCTCGTCGTCGATTTCGCGGTCAGCCAAGGCAGCCGGGGCTGTGACGGTCAGCGTGGCGAGGGCGCTGGCAAACATGAGACGGCGACGCATGCGAACTCCTGACGAGACTTGTCCCGAAACGGTCGGGCCGGATGGAAGAGGATTTGTAGCGAATGGTTTGCGCCGCGTCGACCTTGGTGAACGCCCCGCTGCAGAATGAAAACGGCCGGGCGTGCGCCCGGCCGTTCTGCTGGTCGTGTCTGCCTGCCGGGCCGGAGCCTAGCAGGAATAGTACATGTCGAACTCGACCGGGTGCGGGTGCATCTCGAAACGCAGCACCTCTTCCATCTTCAGATCGATGTAGGCGTCGATCTGGTCGTCGTCCATCACGCCGCCCTTCTTGAGGAAGTCGCGGTCGGCGTCGAGCGATTCCAGGGCCTCTCGCAGCGAGCGGCAGACCGTCGGGATGTCCTGCAGCTCTTCCGGCGGAAGATCGTACAGGTCCTTGTCCATCGGATCGCCCGGATGGATCTTGTTCTCGATACCGTCCAGGCCGGCCATGAGCAGGGAGGCGAAGGTCAGATAGGGATTGCCGGCCGGGTCCGGGAATCGCGTTTCCAGGCGCTTGGCCTTCGGCGAGCTCACCCACGGGATCCGGACCGAAGCGGACCGGTTGCGCGCCGAATAGGCCAGCAGGACCGGGGCTTCGAAGCCGGGGACCAGGCGCTTGTAGGAATTGGTCGAGGCGTTGGCGAACGCATTGATCGCGCGGGCGTGCTTGATGATGCCGCCGATATAGTGGAGGCAGGTCTCGGAGAGATCCGCATACTGGTCGCCCGCGAACATCGGATTGCCGTCCTTCCAGATCGACTGGTGGACGTGCATGCCCGTGCCGTTGTCGTTCCAGACCGGCTTGGGCATGAAGGTGGCGGACTTGCCATAGGCATGCGCCACCATGTGTACGGTGTACTTATACAGCTGCATGCGGTCGGCCATCGTCGTCATGGACGAGAATTTCATGCCGAGTTCGTGCTGCGACGGCGCCACTTCGTGGTGGTGCTTTTCCGGCTCGCAGCCCAGCTCCTCGAGTACGGCAAGCATCTCGGTGCGCATGTCCTGACCCGAATCGACCGGGTTCACCGGGAAATAGCCGCCCTTCGGGCCGGGGCGGTGCCCCATGTTTCCGCCCTCGAAATCGCTGGCGGAATTGTACGGGCCTTCCTCGCTGTCGAGCTTGTAGCCGGTCTCTTCCTGGGAGGTCTTCCAGCGCACATCGTCGAACACGAAGAATTCCGCTTCCGGACCGAAATAGGCCGTATCGCCGATGCCCGATGACTTCAGATAGGCTTCCGCCTTCTTGGCCGTGGTACGCGGGTCGCGGTTATAGGCCTGTCCCGTGCCCGGCTCGAGAATGTCGCACAGCATGACGAGGGTGGGCTGCTGGTAGAAGGGATCGACCTGCGCCAGGCTCGGGTCCGGCTTGAGCACCATGTCGGACTCGTTGATCGCTTTCCAGCCGGCAATCGAGGAGCCGTCGAACATGACGCCGTCTTCGAAGAAATCCTCATCGACTTGCGAGCGGTCGAACGTCACGTGCTGCAGCTTGCCGCGCGGGTCGGTAAAACGAAGATCGACGTAGTTGATGTCTTCGTCTTTGAGTTTCTTCAGGATCTTGTCTGACATGGCCGGGCTCCGGATGCTGGGGTCTTGAATGGGTGGCTAGAGCGCATCGCGGCCGGTCTCGCCGGTCCGGATACGGATGACGCTTTCGATCGGGCTGACAAAGATCTTGCCGTCGCCGATCCGGCCCGTCTGGGCCGCGTTCTGGATCGCCTCGATCGCGGCGTCGACACGGTCGGCCGGCAGAACGAGTTCGATTTTGATCTTGGGCAGGAAGTCGACGACGTACTCGGCGCCGCGATAGAGTTCCGTATGCCCCTTCTGCCGACCAAAGCCCTTGGCCTCGATGACGGTCAGCCCCTGCACGCCGATTTCCTGCAGGGCCTCCTTCACGTCGTCGAGTTTGAAGGGCTTTATGATGGCTTCGATTTTCTTCATCACCGACTCCATGATCTTGTCGCGACGCTAGACCCGGTCCGGAAGGTGACAAGCTTCAATCCGGACTCTCAGACAGCCGCAGCGGGAAATGCCTCACAAACGGGCACGCATGCCACACAATGGAGCGACCATGCACGATGACATCCTTTTGACCAAGGACTGTGGTGCCTGTGACCGGCATGCTGCGGAAAACGGTGTTTCCGGCGAACGCCTTATGGATGCGGCCGGACGCGCCGTCGCTGCCGCGATTCGGCGCCGCTGGGCGCCGCGGCCGGCTCTTGTCCTGTGCGGACCGGGCAATAATGGCGGCGACGGTTTCGTCTGTGCGGCCGCCCTGCGCGAGGCCGGCTGGCCGGTCCGTGTCGCGCTGCTGGGCGAACGTGACCGGCTGAGCGGCGATGCGGCCTGGGCGGCCGCGCGATGGGACGGTCCGGTTGAAGCGGCGACGGTGGACGGTCTGGCCGGTGCCGGGCTGGTCGTCGACGCCATATTCGGGGCCGGTCTCAACCGTCCGCCGGAAGGTCTGGCGGCCGATCTGATCGCTGCGATGGCGCAGACCGCCTGTCCGGTCATTGCCGTGGACCTGCCGTCCGGGATCGATGGCGACCGGGCTGCGGCCGGCGGCGCCGTCGCGCCGGTGGCGCTGACCGTCACATTTCACCGCCGCAAGCCGGCCCATATGCTCGAGCCGGCAGCCAGCCTGTGCGGCGAGATCGTACTGGCCGACATCGGTATTCCGGCCAGCTGGCGCCGCGCCGTCGCGCCCTGCGCCGTCGAGAACCGGCCGGATCAGTGGTACCCGGTCCTGCCGGAGGCCCGCGCGGGGGATCACAAGCACGCGCGCGGGCGTCTCGCCGTCTTCACCGGCGGGGCGAGCTCGACCGGGGCGGCCCGGCTGGCTGCGCGGGCCGGCCTGCGGGCCGGCGCCGGCCTGGTCACGCTGGTCAGCCCGCCGGGCGCGCTGATGGTCAATGCCACGGCTTCGACGGCGGTGATGGTCCGGCGCTGGCCCGGTCCGGCTGAGACCGCCGACCTGCTCGGCGAGCTGCGCGCCGAGGTCGCGGTGATGGGGCCGGCCATGGGCGTGGGCGAGGCTACGCGGGAGGCCGTGCTGTCGGCACTGGCGCATCCGGGCGCGCTCGTGCTCGACGCCGATGCGCTGACCAGTTTCGAACAGGCGCGGGACGCACTCTTCGCGGCCCTGCGGCCCGGCGACGTGCTGACCCCGCATCCCGGCGAATTCCGGCGGCTCTTCCCGGACCTGGACGACGCCTCGGCCGGCAACCGGATCGGACAGGCCCGGAGGGCCAGCGAACGCGCCGGGTGCACGGTGCTGCTGAAAGGCCCGGACACGGTTATCGCGGCGCCGGGCCGTGTGCCCGCGGTCAATCGCCATGCCTCGCCGGCCCTGGCGACGGCGGGCTCGGGCGATGTGCTGGCCGGACTGATCGGCGGGCTCGCAGCCCAGGGCGTGGACGGGTTCGACGCGGCCTGCGCGGCGGCGTGGCTGCATGGCGATGCGGCGCTTCATCTGGGCGGCGGGCTGATCGCGGAGGACCTCACCGAGGCGCTGACCGCCCGCCTGCAGGCCTTGCATCGCGAGCAGCACCGCGGCCGGGCGCTGGGCCATCTCCTCCTGCATGAGAGCTAAGCGTTTGCCGGGGCTTGGCTCCGGCGGCGGCACGGTACATGTTCGCCGCCAATTCTGAACCGCACCCTTCACCCGTGAGTCTGCCCCATGGCCTCTGAATCCACCCTCCGTCCCGACCAGCAGCTCGATGCCGATGCGCTGACCTTCCACATGAAGCCCGTGCCGGGAAAGCTGGGCGTTGTGCCGACCAAGCCGATGGCGACCCAGCGCGACCTGGCCCTGGCCTATTCGCCGGGGGTGGCAGCGCCGGTGCGGGCGATCGCCGACGACCCGGAGACGGTCTACGACTACACCTCCAAGGGAAATATGGTGGCCGTGGTGTCCAACGGCACGGCGATCCTGGGGCTGGGCAATCTGGGCGCGGCCGCGTCGAAACCGGTGATGGAAGGCAAGGCGGTGCTGTTCAAGCGCTTCGCCGATATCGATGCCGTGGACGTAGAGGTCGACTATACCGACCCCGACCAGTTCATCGAATGCGTGCGCGGCTTCGGTAACACGTTCGGCGGCATCAACCTGGAAGACATCAAGGCGCCGGAATGCTTCGAGATCGAGCGGCGCCTGCGCGAGGAACTGGATATCCCGGTCTTCCACGACGACCAGCACGGTACGGCGATTATCGCGGCGGCCGGACTGATCAATGCCTGCGACCTGACCGGCAAGAAGCTGGAAGACCTCAAGGTCGTGTTGTGCGGGGCCGGCGCGGCCGGCCTCTCCGTGCTCGAACTGATCGAATCGATGGGCGTGCGCTCGGAGAGCACCACCGTCGTGGACATTGACGGCGTGGTCTACACGGGGCGGCCCGGCGGTCACGAGCGGCTGATGAAGCACGCGATCGACACGGACAAGCGCACCCTGGCCGAGGCCGCCGAGGGCGCCGACGTGCTGCTGGGCCTGTCCGCGGCCGGCGTCTTCACCAAGGACATCGTGGCCTCCCTGGCGCCCGATCCGATCATTTTCGCCATGGCCAATCCGACGCCCGAAATCACGCCGGAGGAGGTCAAGCAGGTGCGCGACGACGTGATCATGGCCACGGGACGCTCGGACTATCCCAACCAGGTCAACAATGTCCTCGGCTTTCCCTACATCTTCCGCGGCGCGCTGGATGTGCGTGCGCGCACCATCAACGAGGAGATGAAGATCGCGGCGGCCCAGGCGCTCGCCGCCCTGGCGCGCGAGGATGTGCCCGACGAGGTGGCCAAGGCCTACAAGGTCGAGCGCCTGCAATACGGCCGCGAATACATCATTCCCACGCCCTTCGATCCGCGGCTGATCTCCTGGATTCCGCCCTTCGTCGCCCAGGCCGCCATCGACAGCGGCGTGGCGCGCCGGCCGATCGCCCAGCAGGACGGCTATCGCCAGATGCTGGCCCGCCGGCTCGATCCCACGGCAGCGCTGCAGCAGCGCATCTCCGCCTCTATCCGGGCGGAACAGAAGACCATCGTCTTCGCCGAGGGCGAGGAGCCGGCCGTGATCCGCGCCGCCCACTCCTTCCAGACCCAGGGCCTGGGCAAGGCGGTCCTCGTCGCGCGCGAGAACGTGGTGGCGGAGAACATGAAGGAGCTGGGTATCCCCGCCGGTTCGCTGGAGGTCTGCAATGCCCGGTTGTCGGAATACAATTCGGACTATGCCGACTATCTCTACGAGCGCCTGCAGCGTCAGGGCTATCTGCGCCGCGACGTGCAGCGCCGGGTCAATAACGACCGTAACGTCTTCTCTGCCTGCATGCTGAAAATGGGCCATGCCGACGGCATGGTCACCGGGGTGACCCGCCACTCCAATGTGGTGATGAACGACGTCGAACTCGTGCTCGATCCCGTCGAGGGCAGCCGCACGGTCGGCGTCACTGCTGCGGTGATGCGCGGGCGCACCATGATCATCGGCGACGTGTCGGTGACCGAATTCCCCGATGCCCGGGCGCTCTCGGAAATCGCCATCGCGACGGCCAATGCCGCCAAGCGGCTGGGCCTGGAGCCGCATGCGGCCTTCCTGTCCTATTCCTCCTTCGGCAATCCGCCGGGCGAGCGGGCCGAGCGCATCCAGCATGCCGTCAAACTGCTGGACGAGCAGGGCGTGGATTTCGAATACGAGGGCGAGATGGCGGCCGATGTGGCCCTCGACCCCGACCACCACCAGCTCTACCCCTTCTCGCGGCTGACCCAGCCGGCCAATGTCCTGATCATGCCGGCGGTGCACTCTGCCTCGATCGCGGTGCGCCTTCTGAAGGCCGCCGGCGGGGCGACGGTGATCGGCCCGATGCTGGTCGGGCTGGAAAAACCGGTCCAGATCGCACGCCTGGGCGCGTCGGTCAGCGATATCGTCAACCTGGCGGGCATCGCCGCCTACGATCTCAACAAGCCGGTCGTTTGATGCCTTTTCTCAGTCGGGGCGCGGAGCCGCCGCGACGGGCTGTGCTGGCGTCTGCGACGATGGCAAAGAGCGCTCGGGAAAGGCCGGCCGGCCCGGTCTAGAGTCCGGCCGTGCCGACGCTCCCGCTGGCGAACTGCCAGGCCAGATAGGCAATATAGACGGCCAGCATGGCGGCGCCGGTGAGGCGCCCGATGCGCTGGGTGACGGCCAGAAGAATGACCACCAGCACCGAGACTCCCAGCATGACCGGCGTGTCGAAGCTGCGGAACTGGGCGCTCACCGGCACCGGTGAGACGATGGCGGTGATGCCCAGAATGGCCAGCACGTTGAAGATGTTGGACCCGATGACATTGCCCAGCACCACGTCCGAATGACGCCGCCAGGCGGCCACGATCGAGGTGGCCAGTTCGGGCAGGGATGTGCCGATAGCCACCAGGGTCAGGCCGATCACCGCATCGGACACGCCGAAGGTCCGGGCAATCGAGACGGCGCCGCGGACGAGAACGTCGGCGCCGAGCATCAGGGCGAGAATGCCGCCGATCACGAAGCCGGCCGCGATCCAGCTCGATTGCAGGGCGGCCGGCGTCTCGAATGCCTCGGTCTCGTGCACATGCTGTTTCGCCGAGCGGTCGCGGCTCTCCAGCCAGTAGGAGGCGATCAGATAGGTGGCGAGCATCGCGACCAGGGCGATGCCCTCCAGCCGGCCGATCACCTCGCCATGGGTGAGGCCGTAGAGCGCCATCGCGGCGAAGCACATCACCAGCGCGTCGCGCATGGCCGTTCTCTGCCAGTCGCCGACTGTGGCGATCATGGCGGCCACGCCCATGATGAGCAGAACATTGGCGATATTGCTGCCCACGACATTGCCCAGGGCGATGTCCGGCGCGCCGGAGAGGGCGGCATTGACCGAGACGATGAGTTCCGGCGTCGAGGTGCCGAAAGCGACCACGGTGAGGCCGATCAGGAGTTTGGACAGACCCAGCTTTTCGGCCACGGCCACGGCGCCGCGCACGAGGCCTTCCCCGCCCGCGAAGAGCAGGACGAAGCCGGCGAGAATGAGAGCGATGTCCTGGAGCATGGTGCGTTCCCCAAGGATGTGCGGAAGGGCGCGGACGGGCCGTGTCGAAGATCCTTCTGAGGGGCGGGACAGTCACAGACAAGTGGCAAAATGTGAACCGGCGGCGCGCCGGGGCGGGATTGGCGAGATCACCAGTCCCGCTTGACGGGTCCGGCGCCTGTGCGGATCGCGCCGGGCGCGGGTGCCGCAAGTGTTTCACACTGAATTGACCGCACCGGGCTGCAGACAGCGCCCATACTCCCTATCTATGCTCCTCGGCGAACAGGAGGGGGTCCGCCATGGCCGGACGGTCTGCACACGACATGACACAGGGTCCGGTCTTCGGGCATGTGGTCCGCATGATGATGCCGATGAGTTTCGGCATCCTCGCGATGATGCTCGTGGGCATTGTCGATACCTACTGGGTCGGCACGCTGGGCACCGCCCAGCAGGCCGCCGTGCAGATGAGTTTCCCGGTCACCATGCTGGTGATGAGCGTGTCGATCGGGCTGGGCGCCGGCGCGGTCTCGGCCGTCTCGCGCGCCGCCGGCCGGAATGACGGATCCTCCATCTCCCGTATCTCCACCGACGCGATGTCGCTTGCGCTGATCTCGGTCGGCGCCGTCTCGCTGATCGGCGTGCTGACCGTGGAGGATATTTTCCGCGGTCTGGGCGCCAGCGAAACCATGCTGCCCCACGTGATCGACTATATGCGCGTCTGGTTCGGCGGCATCGTGCTGATCGTCGGTCCGATGGTGGCCGGCAATATCCTGCGCGCCCTGGGCAATGCGGTAATCCCCTCGGTGATGATGATGGCCGCCGCGGCGATCAATCTCGTGCTCGACCCGATCTTCATCCTGGACGACGTGTTCGGCCTGTTTCCCGGCCTGGGCTGGGGCGTGTCCGGCGCGGCGCTGGCGACGGTGGCGGCCAATGCCTGCACCTTCCTGATGGTGCTCTGGTATCTGGTGGTGCGCGAGAAATTGCTGGATTTCGGCTGGGAGGATTTCGGCGAGGTCTGGCACCACTGGTCCGACATCGCCCGCGTGGGCATTCCCGCCTGCATCTCCAACATCTTCAACCCCGTCGCCATGACGGTGGCCATGTCGGGTCTCGCCATGGCGCGGTTCGGCGATGCCGCCGTGGGCGGTCTGGGCGTGGCCGGGCGGGTCGAGGCCTTCGCCATCGTGCCGCTGTTCGCGCTGTCGGCCTGTATCGGCGCGGTGACCGGACAGAATGGCGGTGCCGAGCGCATCGACCGCGTTCGCGAGGCCTTCCGCACCTCCTTCCTCTTCGCCCTGGCCTGGGGGCTGGGCGTGGCGGCCGTGATGTGGGTCTTCGCCGATGTGCTCGCCGCGATGTTCCTGCCGTCCGAAGCGGGGCAGGCGGCCGCCGTCACCTATTGGCGCATCGCCTCGCTGACCATTGCCGGCTACGGCATCACCATCGCCGGCAGTGCCGGTTTCAACGGTCTGGGCCGGCCGAGCTACGGCATGATGATCACCGCCGGCCGCGCCCTGGGCCTGATGGTGCCCTTCGTGCTGGCCGGCGCCTGGCTGGTGGACGCGCCGGTCGGCGTGATCGGCGGCATCGCCGCGGCCAACCTGCTCTCCGGACTGGCAACGGCGCTCTTCGTCATGACGCGTGCGCCGATGACGGCCAAGCACGGCAAGGCACGAAAGCGCAAACCGGTCGAGGATGCCGCCGAGGAGCCGGCCTGAGGCCAAGGGCTCGCCCCGCTTGTGCGGGGGAGCTGTCGGCGAAGCCGACTGAGGGGGCGGCGCGAAAGCGCCGCGGAGCGCGTGAGCGCGCATCCGGCTCTCCCCCACCGCCTCCCCCGGCTCGGGGCCGGGGTCGGCACTTCCCCCGCTTCGCAGGGGAAGCCTTGTCAGCGCTTGACCAGAACCCCGCCCAGCTCCGGCTTGCCGTTCAGCGAGGGATGCGGCCAGGCGATGAAGGCCTCGTCCGCCGGCCATACCCAGCGCTCGGCCGGGAACAGGTCGTGCATCGCCTCCAGCGCGCAGCCATAGGGCGGGCCGCCGCGCTCGGCCTTCTGCATGAAGAGTGCGAGCAGCCGGCCGCCGGGTTTCAGCCAATGGGTGAGGGCGGTCTCGTAATCCTCGCGCAGGCGGGGCGGGATGGCGCACAGGAAGGTCTGTTCGTAGACCAGATCGACGGGCGCGTCCGGCCGCCAGGCCAGTATGTCGCCCTCGACGAGTTCGGCCGTCGTGCCGGCGGTTTCCAGCTGTTCGCGCTGCCAGGCGAGGGCGGTGGGCGAGACGTCGCCCGCGATCACTGTCAGGCCCGCCCGGGCGAAGGCGACCACTTCCGGCGCCCGGCCGCAGCCCGGCACCATCACGGTAAGGCCTGGCGCCAGCACGCCGCTCTCCAGCCAGTGCGCCGCGGCGGGGTGCAGCTGACGCCGCTCCCAGGGCGTGTCGTCGGCGCGGAAACGGGTGTCCCAGTCGAAAGGCGTGCGTTCGGATGTCTCGGTCATGAAGGCGATATAGGACCGCCGCAGCGCGCCCGGCAATGCCCGCTTGCGCGCGAATGTGAGCCTGTGCGAATACACTTGATCTGGCATGCGGCTGTGGCGGAACTGGTAGACGCGCGTGGTTTAGGTCCACGTTCCCTAGGAGTGGGGGTTCGAGTCCCTCCAGCCGCACCAGCCTACGCTTGCTTGCGCAAGCTTCGGCTGGGCAAGCCCGGTTTCAATGGCAAGCGTAGGCTGTCCCGCCGAAGCCTTTGGCGAAGGCGGACTGTTGGCGACAAACGCCGATATTCTTGTGACGCGCTTGCGCAAGCTTCGGCTAGGCAAGCCCGATTTCAAGGGCGAGCGGAGGCTGTCTCGCCGAAGCCTTTGGCGAAGGCGGACTATCGGCGACAGGCGCAACACACCCCCAATCGCCCAGCCCCGCCACGCCAACCGGCTGCAATCGCGCCAACTGCACCCGTCAGCCGCTTCCCGGCGTTGCACAGCGCGAATCCCCATGACATAACGCGCGCTCGATTTATCGCGGACCTGTCCGCACCCGTACAGAAAACATCCAGGGCCAACCCATGAACGTCACCGAGAAATCTTCCGAAGGCTTGAGCCGCACGTTCGAGATCGTCTTCCCGGCCGACGATCTGCAAGCTCGCCTCGATGCGAAGATCGAAGAAATCCGTCCGGAAGTCCGCCTGAAGGGCTTCCGCCCGGGCAAGGTTCCCGCCAGTCACATCCGCAAGATGTTCGGCGAGTCGATCATGGGCGACATGCTGAACGAGCTGGTTCCGGAAACCACCCAGAAGACGCTGGACGAGCGTAATATCCGTCCGGCCAACCAGCCCGACGTGAAGGTCACCAGCGAGGCGCAGGACGTGCTCGCCGGCAAGGCCGACTTCTCCTTCGAGATCTCGCTGGAAGTGATGCCGGAATTCGAGCCGGCCGATCCGTCCAAGCTGAAGGTCGAGCGTCCGGTCGCCGAGGTCGAGGATGCCGAGGTCGACGAGGCGCTGAACAAGCTGGCCGAGGAAAACCGCGAATTCTCGCCCAAGAAGGGCGGCAAGAATGCCAAGGCGGAAGAGGGCGACGTGGTCGTCATCGATTTCGTCGGCAAGCTGGACGGCGAGCCCTTCGAGGGCGGCGCGGCCGAGGATGCCCGCGTGGCGATCGGCGACGGCGCCTTCATCCCGGGCTTCGAGGAACAGCTCCTCGGGGCCAAGCCGGGCGAAGAGCGGGTGCTGAAGGTGACGTTCCCCGAGCAGTACCAGGCCGCCCATCTGGCCGGCAGGGAAGCCGAATTCGACGTCACCGTGAAATCGGTCGAGGCGCCGGGCGAGGCGAAGGTGAATGACGAGCTGGCCAAGCGCCTGGGTCTGGACGGTCTGGACGGTCTGAAGGATGCGCTGAAGAAGCGCTTCGAGCAGGAGCACGCCCAGCAGTCCCGCATGAAGGTGAAGCGCGCGCTGCTCGACCAGCTCGACGCGGAACACACCTTCGACCTGCCGCCGCAAATGGTCGAGGCCGAGTTCGAGAACATCTGGCGCGAAGTCCAGCATGCCATCGAGCACGACCACCTCGAGGACGAGGACAAGGGCAAGTCGGAAGACGAGCTCAAGGACGAATATCGCGGCATTGCCGAGCGCCGCGTGCGCCTGGGCCTGGTGCTCGCCGAGCTGGGCCGCCGCAACAATGTCGACGTGACCCAGGAAGAGCTCTCGCGCGCCATCAACCAGGAAGCCGTGCGCTATCCCGGCCAGGAGCGCCAGGTCGTCGAGTTCTACCAGAAGAACCCGCAGGCCATCGCCCAGCTGCGCGCGCCGATCTATGAGGAAAAGGTCGTCGACTACATCCTCGAACTCGCCGATGTGAGCGAGGTCACCGTCTCCAAGGAAGCGCTCTACGCCGAAGAGGACGAGGCTCCGGCGAAGAAGGCTCCGGCCAAGAAGAAGGCGGCACCGAAGAAGAAGGCCGCAGCCAAGAAGGATGCGGGCGAGGACAAGCCTGCCGCCAAGAAGGCTGCGCCGAAAAAGAAGGCTCCGGCCAAGAAGGCGGCCGACAAGGACGAGGCCAAGGCGGCGCCCAAGAAGGCCGAGGCCAAGAAGCCTGCGGCCAAGAAGGCGGCTCCGAAGAAGAAGGCGGCCGCCAAGAAGGACGCCTGATCCGTTCTTGCACACAACAGACAAGCGCCGGCGTCTTAAGACGCCGGCGTTTTCGTTTCTGCGTGCCAATGCGGGATTTCACACCGGCGTGTGCAGCCACCGCCTTGCACGCTGAAGCGAGCGCCGCGATATTTGCACCGATCCGTCTGACGAGAATCGGCGCCGTCCGGCTGCCGGCACCCCAAGGAGCGCGACATGAATGATCCCATCGACAGGACGATGAATCTGGTTCCGATCGTCGTCGAGCAGACGAGCCGGGGCGAACGCTCCTTCGACATCTATTCGCGGCTCCTCAAGGAGCGCATCATCTTCGTCACAGGTCCGATCGAGGACCATATGGCGAGCCTGATCGTCGCCCAGCTGCTCTTCCTGGAATCGGAGAATCCGAAAAAGGAAATCTCCATGTACATCAACTCGCCCGGCGGCGTGGTCTCGGCCGGCCTGGCGATCTACGACACGATGCAGCACATCCGCTGCCCGGTCTCCACGATGTGCATCGGCATGGCGGCCTCGATGGGCTCGCTGCTGCTGACCGCCGGTCAGGACAAGATGCGTTACGCCACGCCGAATGCGCGTGTCATGGTGCACCAGCCTTCCGGCGGTTTCCGCGGCCAGGCTTCGGATATCGAGCGCCACGCGGCCGACATCCAGAAGATCAAGAAGCGCCTGAACGAGATCTATGTGCACCACACCGGGCGTACCTATGACGAGATCGAGGATGCGCTCGACCGGGACAACTTCATGTCTGCGGACGAGGCCAAGGAATTCGGTCTCATTGACGAGGTGTTTACGCGCCGCAGTGAGGATGAGGGCGAAGGTAAGTCCGACTAGCGCATGATCCCAGGCGAGGTTGACGCTTGATCGATGCCGCGCCCATATGATCGAATGCGCAGTGACGGAAACCTTTCGCCAAGCTTCGGCCCTGATCTTGCTCGGGGACGGAAGCGAGGCGGGATAGAAAGCCGGTCTGGTGTCGTCATGATACCGGATCGGGACCTGCGGGTTGAATTGGAGCGGTCATGAGTAAGACGACGGGCGGAGACGGCGAGTCGAAGAACACCCTCTACTGTTCTTTCTGCGGAAAGAGCCAGCACGAGGTGCGCAAGCTGATTGCCGGGCCCACGGTGTTCATCTGCGATGAATGCGTCGAGCTCTGCATGGACATCATCCGCGAGGAGAACAAGTCCTCCCTGGTGAAGTCCAAGGAAGGCGTGCCCACGCCGCAGGAAATCTTCAACGTCCTCAACGATTACGTGATCGGCCAGCAGCACGCCAAGCGCGTGCTCTCCGTGGCCGTGCACAATCACTACAAGCGCCTCAACCATGCCTCGGCCAATGCCGATGTGGAGCTGGCCAAGTCGAACATCCTGCTGATCGGTCCGACCGGTTGCGGCAAGACGCTGTTGGCCCAGACGCTGGCGCGCATTCTCGACGTGCCCTTCACCATGGCCGATGCCACGACGCTCACCGAAGCCGGCTATGTCGGCGAGGATGTCGAGAACATCGTGCTGAAACTGCTGCAGTCGGCCGACTACAATGTCGAGCGGGCCCAGCGCGGCATCGTCTATATCGACGAGATCGACAAGATTTCCCGCAAGTCCGACAATCCGTCCATAACGCGCGACGTGTCGGGCGAGGGCGTGCAGCAGGCGCTGCTGAAGATCATGGAAGGCACGGTCGCTTCCGTGCCGCCCCAGGGCGGCCGCAAGCATCCCCAGCAGGAATTCCTGCAGGTGGACACGACCAACATCCTCTTCGTTGTCGGCGGCGCCTTTGCCGGTCTCGACAAGGTCATCTCCCAGCGCGGGCAGGGCACGGCGATCGGCTTCGGGGCCGATGTGCGCGAAAGCGACGACCGCCGCATGGGCGAGATCCTGCGCGAAGTGGAGCCGGACGACCTGCTGCGCTTCGGCCTGATCCCGGAATTTGTCGGCCGCCTGCCGGTCATTGCGACCCTGGAGGATCTCGACGAAGACGCCCTGGTGCAGATCCTGACCGAGCCGAAGAATGCGCTGGTCAAGCAGTATCAGCGCCTGTTCGAGATGGAAGGCGTGGGGCTGACCTTCACCGAGGACGCGCTCAAGGCCGTCGCGGCCAAGGCCATCGCCCGCAAGACCGGTGCACGCGGCCTGCGTTCGATCATGGAAGGCATCCTGCTGGAGACCATGTTCGACCTGCCGGGCCTGGAAGGCGTGGAAGAGATTGTGGTCAACGCGGAAGTCGTTGAAGGCAATGCGAAACCGCTGTTCATCTATGCCGAGCGCAAGGATGACAAGCGGACGGGTGCCTGAGTGACGCTTGAATTTGTCGGCGACCATCGCCACTTCATGACACAGGTGGGACGCGCGCGGTTGGCTGCGTGAGCTTGCCGCCCGTCCCGTATCGAGAATAGATCCGTTTGAGATCTGCACGCGCCCCTTGTGACGGGCGCGCATGGAGTAAGCATGTCCAATACGAAGACACTTCCGCTTCTGCCGCTTCGCGACATCGTGGTCTTTCCCCACATGATCGTTCCGCTCTTTGTCGGGCGCGACAAGTCCGTCAAGGCGCTCGAAGAGGTGATGAAGGCGGACAAGCAGATCCTGCTTGCCACCCAGAAAAGCGCGGCCGACGACGAGCCCGGCCATGACGCCATCCACAAGACCGGCGTGGTGGCCTCCGTGCTGCAATTGCTGAAACTGCCCGACGGTACGGTGAAAGTGCTGGTGGAGGGCGGCGTACGCGTCGAGATCACCGGTTTCACGCCGCGCGAGGAATACTACGAGGCGGTCTGCGAGCCGGTCGCCGAGGATCCGGGCGAGGAGTCGGAGCTGGAAGCGCTGATGCGCACGGTCGCCGGCAAGTTCGAGGACTACGTCAAACTCAACAAGAAGGTTCCGCCGGAAGCGCTCGCCTCGCTGTCGCAGATCCAGGAGCCCGGCAAGCTGGCCGACTCGATCTCCGCCCATCTCGCAGTGAAGATCGAGGAAAAGCAGTCCTTGCTGGAAGATCCCGATGTCGCCAGCCGGCTCGAGCGCGTGCTCGGCCTGATGGAAGGCGAGATCGGCGTGCTGCAGGTGGAGAAGAAGATCCGTTCGCGCGTGAAGCGCCAGATGGAGAAGACCCAGCGCGAGTATTATCTCAACGAGCAGATGAAGGCGATCCAGCGCGAGCTGGGCGAGGGCGATGACGGCCGCGAGGAGCTGGCCGAGCTGGAGCAGCGCCTCAACGAGGCCAAGCTGCCCAAGGAAGCCCGCGCCAAGGCCGACGCCGAGTTCAAGAAGCTGCGCCAGATGAGCCCGATGTCCGCCGAGGCGACGGTCGTGCGCAACTATCTCGACTGGATCCTGGCGCTGCCCTGGAACAAGCGCAAACGCCTGAAGAACGACCTGGACCGCGCCGAGGGCGTGCTCGAGGACGATCACTACGGGCTGGAAAAGGTCAAGGAACGCATCATCGAGCACCTCGCGGTGCAGTCGCGCACCCGCAAGATGCGCGGCCCGATCCTCTGCCTCGTCGGCCCGCCCGGCGTCGGCAAGACCTCGCTGGGCCGGTCCATCGCCCGGGCCACGGGCCGTGACTTCGTGCGCATGTCGCTGGGCGGCGTGCGCGACGAGGCCGAGATCCGCGGTCACCGGCGCACCTATATCGGCTCCATGCCGGGCCGCATCATCCAGTCGATGAAGAAGGTGAAGTCCTCCAATCCGCTCTTCCTGCTGGACGAGATCGACAAGCTGGGCGCCGACTATCGCGGCGATCCCGCCTCGGCCCTGCTGGAAGTGCTGGATCCGGAACAGAATTCGACCTTCAACGACCACTATCTGGAAGTCGATTACGACCTGTCCGACATCATGTTCGTGACGACGGCCAATACGCTCAACCTGCCGCAGCCGCTCCTCGACCGGATGGAGATCATCCGCATCGCTGGCTATACGGAGGACGAGAAGGTCGAGATCGCCAAGCGCCACCTCATCCCCAAGCAGATGAAGAACCATGCGCTCAAGGACGAGGACTGGACGCTGCAGGACGATGCGCTGCGCGACCTGATCCGCTACTACACCCGCGAGGCGGGCGTGCGGAATCTCGAGCGCGAGATCGCCAATCTGGCCCGCAAGGCCGTGCGCCAGCTGCAGGGCGGCAAGGCCGAGGCGATTACCGTGACCCCGGAAAACCTCGGCGAGTATGCCGGTGTGCGCAAGCACCGTTTCGGCGAGACCGACAAGGAAGACCAGGTCGGTGTCGTCACCGGCCTGGCCTGGACCGAGGTGGGCGGCGACCTGCTGACCATCGAGGCCGTGCGCATGCCCGGCCGCGGCAAGTTCACCGTGACCGGCAATCTGAAGGACGTGATGAAGGAGAGTATCTCCGCGGCGAATTCCTTCGTGCAGTCGCGCGCGCCCTCGCTCGGCATCAAGCCGACCGTGTTCCGCTCGTCCGACATCCACGTCCACGTGCCCGAGGGCGCCACGCCCAAGGACGGCCCGTCTGCCGGTATCGGCATGATGACGGGGATTGTCTCGGTGCTGACCGGCATTCCGGTGCGCAAGGACATCGCCATGACCGGCGAGATCACCCTGCGCGGCCGGGTCCTGCCGATCGGCGGTCTGAAGGAAAAGCTCCTCGCGGCCCTGCGCGGCGGCGTGAAGACGGTGCTGATCCCGAAGGAGAACGAGAAGGATCTCGCCGAGATCCCGGACAATGTGAAGGAAGGCCTGGAAATCGTGCCCGTGGAAACCGCGGACGAAGTCCTCCGCCTGGCCCTGACCGAGCCGGTCCAGCCGGTCGAATGGACCGAGGCCGACGAGGCCGCCCTGGCGGCCATGGCCGCCCAGACGGCGACTGAAACCGCCGAAACGCCGATCGCGCATTAGCCCGCACGGTGACTGAAACAGGAGAGGGGCGGCTTTTGGCCGCCCCTTTTTTTTGTGTGCGCAATCCAGACTTGGAAACTGCATCTGTCGGGTCGCCGGCAGTCTGCCAGATTTTTGCACCCGCACGACGCAAATGCGGAAATCGAGCATTGACCTTGCGCGAAAGCGCCGCCACTCTTCCCTCATGACTTTCGCGACGTTCTATTTCTTCGGCTACTTTACCGACGCATCCCGGGAGGGGGCGGTGGCCGGCTAACGTGTGTGAAAGCACCGGAATTGCAGGGCCTCCCCCTCGGGGAGGCCCTTTTCTTTTGCCTGAGGGAAGGGGTGAAACGATGACGACGGCAAAGACACGGGACGAGATCCGATCGGAGATCTCGGACATCGACCGGCAGCTGATCGACGCCATCGCGCGGCGGTCCGAACTCGTGGACGAAATTCTCGCCGCCAAGGCGGCATCGGGCCAGCCGGTGCGCGATCGCGAACGGGAACAGGCCGTGCTGCGTGGCGCGCTGGAACACGGCAAGGCGAAGAATGTGCCGCCGGAACTGATCGAACCCCTGTTCCATTCCCTGTTCGAGGTCTCGATCCGGCGCCAGCGCGAACGCTTCGATTCCATGCGCAACGAGGATCTCAACGAGGCCACGGTCGCCTATCTCGGCGGGCCGGGCAGCTACAGCCATATCGCGGCACAGAAGGTCTTCGAGCGGCGCAACGCCACCGTCGTGCCGTCGCCCAAGCGCGACTTCGTCTCGATCTTCCGTTCGGTGGAGAATGCCGAGGTCGATTACGGCGTGGTGCCGATCGAGAACACCACGACCGGTTCGATCAACGAAGTCTATGACATCCTGATCAATTCGCGCACCCAGATCATCGGCGAGTTCCTTTTGCGTGTGGACCATTGCCTGGTCGGCAAGGCGAGCGGGCAGGGGCGTGTGAACCGCGTCTTCGGCCACCCGCAGGCGCTGGCCCAGTGCCGCCGCTACATCGCCTCCCACCCGGAGCTGGAAACGCACATGGCGGCCTCGACCACGCGGGCGCTGGAACGCCTGCTGGAGGAGGACGACACGGCCGCTGCGGTGGCCGGCGAGGATGCAGCCCGCCTGTTCGGCATGGACATCCTGGCCCGCGGCATCGGCGATCACGAGCAGAACATCACGCGTTTCATCGTCATTGCCCGCCAGGCCAAGCTCCCGACCCGCGAGGTGGAGTGCAAGACCTCGATGATGTTCACCACGCGCGACACGCCGGGCTGCCTGGTCGATGCGCTCACCGGTTTCCGCGAGCAGGGCGTCAATATCGTCAAGCTGGAGAGCCGCCCCATCGCCGGCAATCCGTGGGAAGAGATGTTCATCATGGATGTCGAGGGGCATGTCGAGGACGAACGGGTCCGTTCGGCCATGGGCGTGATCGAGGAGCATACCCGAGAGATCAAGCTGCTGGGCTGTTACGCCGCCGACGCGATCGATCGCGTGTCCGCGGCCGAATAGACTGCGAATGCCGGCTGCCGCCAGTCCTTACCCCGGGGCTGGCGGCAAAACCGGTTGAATTTTGCCACCAGGCTGAATTCAATGGTCTGTAGACGAATGACCTCCAGCATGGGGCTTGAATATTCACGGACGCGGCGGTCCGGCGCGGCCAGGGGATGCGAATGCAAACACGACAGACAGCACCGTCCGGCGCGCGGCCGCGCGGGCGCCCGGGACTGACCCCGGAAGTGCGCGAACAGGCCTTGCAGGCGGCCGGCGATCTGCTGGCGGAACGAGGGCTCAAGGGCATGCAGGCGCGTGCGATCGCTGCGCGGGCGGGCCTGTCCGTCGGGTCGATCTACAAGCTGTTCGGCGATATCGACGACCTCGTCCGCGAACTCAACCTGCGCACCTATCGGGACATTGCCGTGCACCACCGCTCGGCGCTGGAGGCGGCCGATCTGCCCGAGACGGAGGTGTACGAGCGCGTCATGGTGCTGGCGCGGGCCTATATCCAGTTCGTCGTGACCCAGAATGCGCGCTGGACCGCGCTGCTCTCCTTCAATCGCCGCCAGTCCGGCGCGGCACCGAAAGCCTATACCGAGACCGAGGATGCGCTGTTCGGCATTGTCGAAGGTGTTCTGGCGGCGGGCCGGGGATTCGAGGACGAGGCCTTCCGGCGCCGGGTCGCCCGGACGCTCTGGGCGTCGGTGCACGGGATTGTCACCTTCACCCTTCCCAATGCCGCGCTGAACGATCCGGTGGAAGAGGCGCTCGAACAGATCTCGATCCTGATCGGCGCGCTGGTGCAGAATGCTGCGGCGCAGAAGTAGCACATGCTTGCCTGAAACGGCTGCGCCGGATTAAAAGCGCGTCCTTGCGACTGGAACGGGCGGTTAGCTCAGCTGGGAGAGCGGCTGGTTTACACCCAGTAGGTCGGGGGTTCGAGCCCCTCACCGCCCACCACCCTTCCCCCGGATTTAATCCGGGGTTCGGCTAGGCAAGCCACCCGGAGCGCGCACCCGGGGCGAAGAGGGGCGGGCGGAGACACCTCTCGTCAGTCTCTCCAACCACCCCCGGCTTGCCCCCAACCTCCGCTGCGGCTAGTCCGGTAGGGCAGCAGGCAATGAACGGTTCCGCGTGAAACTCATCCTCACACTTCTGGCGGCGAATGCGGTGTGCGGTGCACAACCCGCGCCGGAGCCGGTCCGGCCGCCCTTTGCCGCGCCGTGTCCGGTCTGCACGGCGTTCGACCGCTTCTATGACGCCCGCGACAATGCCCTGGCCTGGACGGGGCGGGCCGATCCGGCGCTTTACGAGACCTTGCTGGGCGCCGTACGGGCTGCGGCTGTCCACGGGCTGGATCCGGAGCATTATTCATATTCGGCGCTGGAGGCGGGCGATCCGCGCCGCGCGGATCGCGATCTGGACGAGACGGCAACGCGGGCCTGGCTGGATCTGGCGCACGATCTCGCCAATGGCCGGCTCGACCCGCGCCGGATCGAGCCCGGCTGGTCCTTGCCGCCGCGCGACGTCGACCTGGCCGCACGGCTGGAGCGGGCGCTGGAGACCGGCGATGTTGCCGGCAGTCTGACGGAGCTGGCCCCGCAGGACGCCGGCTACCGGCAATTGCAGGCGGGGCTGTCCGGCTTCCGGGATGTCGCGGCGAAAGGCGCCTGGCCGACGATCGCGCCGGGGCCGGCCCTGCATCCGCAGGATCGAGGGCCGCGCGTCGCGCAGCTGCGCGCCCGGCTTGAAGCGACCGGGGCTGTCACCCTGCAGGTTCCGGCCGAAGCGCGCGACCTGTTCGACGCGGACATGGCCGCGGCGGTGCTCAGGCTGCAGCGCCGGGCCCATCTGGAGGACGATGGCGTGGTCGGTGTGGAGATGCTGGCCTGGCTCAACACGCCGGCGCCCGACCGGGTGCGGCAGATTGCCGCCAATCTGGAGCGCCGGCGCTGGCATCCCGCCGGCCAAGCGCCGCGCAGCCTGCGGGTCAATATTCCCGATTTCACGCTGGCTGTGATGGAGGACGCAGAGGTCGTCGCGCGGCATCGCGTGATCGTGGGGCGTCGATCGCGGCAGACTCCGGTCTTCTCCGCCGACATGGCCTACCTTATTCTCAACCCCTGGTGGGAAACGCCGCACAGCCTGGCCGTCCGCGACGAGTTGCCGGCCTTCCGCGCCGATCCGGAGGCCGTCGAACGTCTCGGTTTCCAGATTCTCGACCTTGACGGAAATATCATCGATTCCAGCGAGATAGACTGGAATCTTGTGCCAGCGCGCGATTTTCCCTACCGCCTGCGCCAGGCGCCGGGACCGCTCAATGCGCTCGGCGAGGTCAAGTTCATCTTCCCCAATCCGCACAATACCTATCTGCACGACACGCCGGCCCGGCACCTGTTCGGGGAAAGCCGGCGGACCTTTTCCTCGGGCTGCATGCGGGTCGACCGGCCCGCCGATCTGGCACACTGGGTCACCTCGGGCCTGCGCGACTGGCCGGCCAAACGCGTCGATGCCGTGATGGCGGGCGATGCGGAAACGCGGATCGATCTGGACGTCCGGATCCCGGTCGATGTCGTCTACTGGACGGTCGTGCCGGGGCAGAGGTCTGGAATCCGCTTCGTCGCCGACCCATATGACAAGGACAGTCATATCATCGACGAACTGTCGGGGGGTGGTTCGGCAGACCAGGAGTAGCGCGTGATTGCGTGGTTCATGCTGGCGGCTGCGGCCGCGACCCCCATTTCAGGAACCGATGTATCCGATGCCGGGGCATCCCTTGCCGCCGCACCCTCACCGGTCCAGAGCGCGATGCCGGACCCGGCGTTCGACCCCGGCCGCGCCGGCTTCACCGTCACGGCGCGCGGGGGCGTGGAAATCGGATATTCCGAATTCACCCTCTTTGTGCGCCCGGGCGAACGGCTCGACCTTATCGCCAACGAACCGGTGCGCTGGCGCGAGGGCGGGAGCGAGGCCGGCCAGGACGAGCCGGCCGCCGCGCTGGCCTTCGACTGGCAGGCGCCGGACGAGCCCGGCCGACACGACATCACCCTGACCGGCGAGGATGGCGCGACGATGCAGCTGCATCTCGTCGTGATGCACCGACACGAGCCCGGCGACGATCACCTCAACGGTTACCGGATCGGCGAGTATCCGGCCGAACCCTATCGCGGGCAGGAGAACTACCGGGCGCCGGAATATTTCGTCGAGGTGGCGCCGGGCATCGAGGACCTGCCGCTTTCGCCGCATTTCCGGCTCGGCCAGTTCCTGTGCAAGCAGGAAAAGGGCGAGGGGCCGGCCTATCTGGTCGTCTCCGAGCGTCTCGTGATCAAGCTGGAAAATATCCTGGAAGCGGCCAATGAACGCGGCTGGACCGCCGATACCTTCACCGTCATGAGCGGTTATCGCACACCCGCCTACAATGCCGGGCTGGGCAATGCGGAACACTCGCGCCACATATATGGCGGGGCGGCCGATATCTATATCGACAGCGATGGCGACGGCGTGATGGACGATCTCAACGGCGATGGCCGCCGGGACCGGCGCGACGCGGCCGAACTCTACGACCTGGTCGAGAGCATGGCGTCATCGGGCGACGAGCGCTGGCCGGTCGGCGGGCTCGGCGAATACGGGCCCAACCCCTATCACGGCGCTTTCGTGCATGTGGACGAGCGCGGCTGGCGCGCCCGTTGGGGCCGCAGCTAGCCCGCAGCCGCCTCGACCGGGGCGAGCAGGTCCACCAGCCCGTCCGCATCACCGGAGAAAACCCGGACATCGGCACGCGGCGCAAAGCGCTGGATGGAGCGGGCGGTGTCGACGGCGGAGACGGGCCGGGCGTTGAAGTCGTTGACGATCACCGTGCAGCGGGCATCCATCACGCGCAGCGCGGTCAGCGTGTGGGAGATCGTGCCCAGATACGCGCCGGCGACCAGGATGGGCCGGGCGTCGAGTTCGCGGATCAGGTCCAGGTTGAGCCCGTCCGTGGCCAGGGGCGACATCACGCCGCCGGCCCCTTCGATGACGGTCGGCATGGCGCGGTCGATCCGGTCCAGGCACCAGCGCGTGACACTGTCGATCATCAGCTCGCGGCCTTCCTTGAAAGCGGCCATGTCCGGTGAGAGCGGCGCCTTGAAACGCCAGGGCGAGACCGCCTGGACACCTTCGCCGGTCAGCTCGTCGCCATTGGCGCGCATCAGGCGGATCGTATCGGTCGCATTGAGTTGCGCCGGATCGAAACCGGAGATGATCGGCTTCATGATCCGCGCCCGGCCGCCGGCCCGGCGATGGGCTTCCAGCATGGCGCAGAGAATATGGGTCTTGCCGACATCGGTGCCGGTCCCCGTCACGAAAATGGGGCGCATTATTCGGCCGCCTCTGTCTGTTTCAGGATGGATTTCACCGCGCTGGCCAGCCGGTCGATATCGGCCTCGTCATGGGCAGCGGAAAAGGTGATGCGCAGCCGTGCCGTTCCGGCCGGCACGGTCGGCGGGCGGATCGCCGTCACCAGGAAGCCGGCCTCGGCAAGCTCGGCCGAGGCGTCCAGTGCGGCGCGTTCCGAACCGAGGATCACCGGCACGATGGGCGAGACCGGTTCGGCCAGTCCCAGCTGGCCGGCGAAGCGGCGGGCCAGCGCGGTCGGACGCCGGCACAGCTCCGGATCGGCAGCGATGAGGTCCAGCGATGCCAGCGCGGCGGCGGCACAGGCCGGGGGCAGGGCGGTGGTGAAGACCAGCGGCCGGGCCCGCGAACGCAGGAGTTCGCACACGCGCCGGGAGGCGCATAGATAACCGCCATAACTGCCCAGCGCCTTCGACAGCGTACCCATCTGCAGCGGCGCGGCCGCCGGCGGTGCGAAGGCATGGGCCGATCCGCGGCCACCCCCCGTGACGCCGATCCCGTGCGCATCGTCGACCAGCGTCCAGGCGTCGTATTGTTCGCCCAGGGCCAGGATGTCCGGCAGGGGCGCGAAATCCCCGTCCATGGAGAAGACGCCGTCGGTGAGGATCATGGCGTGGCGCGCATCGGCCCGGTGCGCGGCCAGCAGGGCGCGCAGATGGGCGGTGTCGTTGTGACGGAAGACCTCGACCCGCGCGCGCGACAGCCGGGCGCCGGCATGCAGGCAGGCATGGGCCAGCGTGTCGATCAGAACGAGATCGTCCGGGCCGGCGAGGGCGGGCGTAATCGCCAGATTGGCCATATAGCCCGAGCCGAAGACGATGCAGTCCTCGGTGCCCTTGAATTCGGCCAGGCGGCGTTCGAGTTCGAAGAGGAGCGGATGACCGCCCGTCACCAGACGGGAGGCGCCGGCACCGGCGCCCCATTCGGCCGTGGCGGCGCGGGCCGCCTCGATCACCTGCGGATGATGGGCCAGGCCGAGATAGTCGTTGGAACAGACATTGACCAGCGTCCGGCCGTCGCGTTCGACATGGACCGCGTCGCTGTGGCGTGTTTCCACGGTCCGGCGGCGGAGCGATTTGCGCTCCAGGCTGGCGAGCTTGTCGGCGGCGAAACGTTCCAGTGAGGCGGCTGCGGATGTCATATCAAGCCCTGTCGCACGGGATGAAGGCCTGCTAAAGCCCGCCCGTCATGTCCAACACATTGAAAACCGCGTCGCCCGGCGGGTTCAAGCCCGAAGGCCGACATCTCTGGCGGCCCTATACGCAAATGAAGACCGCCGCGCCGGCCCTGGAGGTCGTCTCGGGCCAGGGCGTGCGGCTGACACTCGCCGACGGGCGGGAGCTGATCGACGGCGTCTCGTCCTGGTGGACCACCGTACACGGCTACAGCCATCCGCACATCACCGGCGCGATCACGGAGCAGGTCGAGCGCCTGTCCCATGTCATGCTGGGCGGGCTGACCCATGAACCGGCCGAGCGCCTGGCCGCGCGCCTGGCGGCGCTGACACCGGGCGATCTGGACCATGTGTTCTTCTGCGAGTCCGGTTCGGTCTCCGTGGAGATCGCCATGAAGATGGCGGTGCAGTCCTGGATCAATCGCGGCGTTCACGGCCGCACGCGCTTCGTCTGTTTCCGCGGCGGCTATCACGGCGACACGATCGCGACGATGTCGGTCTGCGATCCGGAAGAGGGCATGCACAGCCTGTTTGCCGGCTCGCTGCCGCAGCAGATTGTCGCCGGCCTGCCCGAGGACGCCGACAGCACGGCGCGGTTCGAGGCGCTGCTGGATGCGCATGCGGGCGAGATTGCCGGCGTCGTCACCGAGCCGCTGGTGCAGGGCGCGGGCGGGATGCGATTCTTCTCGCCGCAGACGCTGCGGCGAATCCGTGCCGCCTGCGACGCCCGCGGCCTGCCGCTGATCGTCGACGAGATCATGACCGGGTTCGGCCGGCTGGGCGCGATGTTCGCCTGCGAGAAAGCGGGGATCGTGCCGGACGTGATGACCGTCTCCAAGGCGCTGACCGGCGGCACGCTTCCCCTGGCGGCGGCCATCGCCACCAAAGGCATGTTCGCCCACTTCTGGCGCGATGAGGCCTCCGCCGCCCTGATGCACGGGCCGACATACATGGCCAATCCGGCGGCCTGCGCGGCGGCGAATGCCTCCCTCGACCTTTTCGAGGGCGAACCGCGCCTGGACCAGGTCGCGGCGATCGAGGCGGCCTATGCCCGGCTCTTGCCGGGCGCGCAGGATATCCCCGGCGTCGTGGACGTGCGCTGGCAGGGGGCGATCGGTGTGATCGAGATGCCGGCCCTGCCGGATCTGGACACGCTGAAAGCCGCCTTCGTGGAGGCCGGCGTCTGGGTGCGGCCCTTCGGAAATATCGTCTATCTCATGCCGCCTTACGTGATTTCGCCCGGGGATCTGGAGCGGTTGATCGCGGCCACGATCGCCGTCACACGCAGCTGGGCAAGGGCGCATTTTGCGGGCGACTGAACATGGTGCTGCAATATGTGCATCTCGTGCACATTGGCCGCTTGACCGGGCCGCGGTCAGCCCATAAACAACGCACCTCGCTTCGGCGAGCCGCGCAAGCGGGTGTAGCTCAGTTGGTTAGAGCGCTGGCCTGTCACGCCAGAGGTCGCGGGTTCGAGTCCCGTCACTCGCGCCACTCCTTTTTACCGGAGTGAGGCGCACGGACCGAAAAACGGCCGCTCCTTCCGGGAGCGGCCGTTTTCGTTTGCTATTGCACCCGAAACATGAAACACACCGCTCACGTCCTTCCGTGAGTAGGCAGCCCGTATCCGGGATTGCGCGGGAGACGTTGGCGAGACTTTCCGCCTTCCGGTCCCTGTTGGACCCGGCGCGTATCGATCATTGCCACCCTGGCGCCAGGCCGGCGCCGACGAACCGGTAGCTGATCTACGCAAGCTTCCATATTCAAGAAACCTGATGCCGCCGTGCGCGCCAGACAGCGCTGCGCCTGCGGCCAAGAAAGTTGTAAGTTTTTGACTCAATTCAATGAACTCGGCCTGGCCGACCCCATTCTCCGCGCGCTTGAAGACGCGGGCTATACTCAGCCGACGCCGATCCAGCGCGAAGCGATTCCCGCGCTCCTCGAAGGCCGTGACGTGATGGGCATCGCCCAGACCGGCACCGGCAAGACGGCCGCCTTCGTGTTGCCGATTCTCCATCGTCTCGCCGAACTCAAGAAGCGGCCTGCCCCGAAGACCTGCCGGGCGCTGATCCTGTCGCCGACGCGCGAGCTGTCGGCCCAGATCCGCGAAAACCTGCAGAATTACTCGGCGCACATGCGCCTCTCCTCCGCGTTGGTCGTGGGCGGTCTGAAGGCCGGCCCGCAGGTGAAGATGCTGGCGCGCGGCGTCGACGTTGTCGTCGCCACGCCGGGGCGTCTGCTGGACCTGGTGCGCTCCGGCGCGCTGCGCCTGGACGAGGTGCAGACCCTGGTGCTCGACGAGGCCGACCAGATGCTCGATCTCGGCTTCATTCCGGCGATCCGGGACATCGTCTCGCGCCTGCCGAAAGAACGTCAGACGGCGCTGCTCTCGGCCACCATGCCCAAGCCGATCAAGGCGCTGGCGCACGATCTCCTCACCGATCCCAAGCAGATCTCCGTGGCCCCGGCTTCGCGGCCGATCGAGCGCATCGAGCAGTCCGTCGTGCTGATGCCGCGCGAGTCCAAGCGCGACCTGCTGCTGGAACTGATGTCCGACCGTTCGGTCGAGCGCTCCATCGTCTTTACGCGGACCAAGCGCGGGGCGGACCGGGTCAACAAGCACCTGGTCCAGTTCGGGCTGAAATCCGCCGCCATTCACGGCGACAAGTCCCAGGGGCAGCGCGTGAAGGCGCTGGCCGGGTTCAAGGCCGGCTCGGTGAAGATCCTCGTGGCGACCGACATTGCCGCGCGCGGCATCGATGTCGACGACGTCTCCCATGTGGTGAATTTCGAACTGCCCAACATTCCCGAAAGCTATGTCCACCGCATCGGCCGGACGGCGCGGGCCGGCAAGACCGGCGTTGCGGTCTCCCTGTGCGATCCGACGGAATACGAATATCTCTGCGATATCGAGAAGCTGACGGGCGTGGAAATCGACCGCACACTGGTCGGTGAGGAAGCGGTCTTCTTCGCCGAGGCCAGCTCGGTCAAATCGCCGAAGAAGAAGCGCTCGCGCGGCCGCGGCAAGCCGGCCCATGCCGGTGGTGGCCAGCCGCGTCACCAGGGCGGGCGTCCCGGTGCGCGTGCCGACGGTCAGCGCGGTGAAGGCCAGCGTGGCGAGGCCGGGGGCAAGCCCCGCCGGCAACGCCGCCGCAATGGCCAGAACCATCGCGGGCAGCAAGGATCGGGTGGAGTTCACGCCCAGGCCTGAGCAGGGTGCGCCTCGTTTCAAACCGACGAGGACACTCATGCCGCTTCTGGACAACAAGACAGCCATCATCACCGGTGCCAGCGCCGGTATCGGCCGCGCCGCCGCCCTGCGCTTTGCGCGGGAAGGGGCGCGGCTGGTGGTCAACGCCCGCGGCGAAGAGCGCCTGAAGGCGCTGGCCGGCGAGATATGCGAGAATGGCGGTGAGGCCGTCGCCGTGGCCGGCGATGTCCGTGAGGATGCCCTGGCCGCCCGCCTGGTGGACACCGCCCTGTCGCGGTTCGGCGGACTGGATATTGCCTTCAACAATGCCGGCTTGCTCGGCCTGCTAGCGCCGATCGAGGCGCAGACGGCGCAAAACTGGCGCGCCACGATGGACGCCAACCTCACCAGCGCCTTCCACGCCGCCCGCCACCAGCTGCCGGCGCTGTACGCACGCGGCGGCGGGTCGCTGATCTTCACGGGCTCCTTCGTGGGATATACGGCCGGTATGCCGGGCATGAGCGTTTATTCGGCCGGCAAGGCGGGGTTGATCGGCCTCGTTCAGGCCCTGGCCGCCGAGGCCGGTCCGCGTGGCGTGCGCGTCAACGCATTGCTGCCCGGCGGCACCGATACGGCCATGGCCCAGGAATTCGCCTCGACCGAGGAAACCCGGGCCTATGTGGAAAGCATCCATGCCTTGAAGCGGACCGCCGGTCCCGACGAGATCGCCGGATCGGCACTCTATCTCGCAAGCGATCTGTCCGGCTTCGTCACGGGGACGGCGCATCTGGCCGATGGCGGGGTGTCGATCGCCAAATAGCGATTGTCTAGCCGGTCGCCTTCAAGGAGGCGCCGGTGTCGGACACGGCGCCGGTCTGGCGCTCGGCCGGCAGGAAGGCCTTGAGAATCTCGCTGTCGCGATAGAAGTCTTCCAGCCGGGGTTTGCTGAACAGATAGCCCTGGATCAGGTCGATCCCGGCATCCCGGCACGCCGTCATTTCGCCGACGGTCTCGATCCCTTCGGCGATGACGGCGATGCCCAGTTCCTCGCACAGGCGGGCCGTCTGGCGCACGATGGCCTGGCGGCGGGGGTCGCGGTCCAGATCGCGGGTCAGGTCCATGTCCAGCTTGACGTAATCCGGCTGCAGCCGGGCGAGCTTGTTGAGGCCGGAATAGCCGGCGCCGAAATCGTCGATCGCGGTGCGCAGGCCGTGACGGTTGTATTCCTCGACGATGGCGTTCAGCGCCGTGTGGTCCGTCATGTCCTCGTTCTCGGTGAACTCGAAGATGATGCGGTCCAGCGCCGTACCGGTCTTTTCCGCCGTGCGCAGCGTCGTACGGATGCAATTGGCGGGCTCGTAGACGGCATTGGGCATGAAATTGATGCTGATCGCGGTCGGCATGCCGATCCGGCTGGCCGTCTCGATGGCCTGGACGCGGCAGGTCTGGTCGAAGCCGTAGCGGTTCTCGTCCGTGATCTGCGAGAGCACGTGTCCGGCGCCTTCGCCGTTCTCGCCGCGCACCAGGGCTTCATGGGCGAAGACACGGCCGGATGCGATGTCGACGATGGGCTGATAGGCCATGCGGATGGCCAGCGGAAAGCGCGCCTTTCCACGACTGCGGCACAGATTGCAGGCCGGAGTTTTAGATGCCATTGCCCGGGTCTCCCGTATTGATCGGGCAAGAGACCAGACCGGCGTTAAAATACCGTATTCGGGTGCCTATTCGGCCGCATCCAGGCCGGCCGGGAGTTCGTAGAAGAATTCCGCACCGCCCGGTCCCAGGGGCAGGCCCAGCATGAACCAGATCCCCAGCATGGCGATCGAGGTGGCCAGGATGGCGAGGGAATAGGGCAGCATCGTCGCGATCAGGCTGCCCAGTCCGAATTCCGGCACGTAGCGCTGGGCGAAGACCAGGACGAGCGGCAGGTAGGGCATCAGCGGCGTGATGATGTTCGTCGCCTGGTCACCCATCCGGTAGGCGAGAGTCGAGGCCTCCGGGGAAATGCCCTGCAGCATCAGCATGGGTACGAGGACCGGTCCGATCAGCGCCCATTTCGCCGAGGCCGAACCGATGAACAGGTTCAGCACGGCCACCAGGAGGATCATCACCAGGAGCAGAAGCGGGGCGGGCAGGTCGAGTCGGCCGAGCAGGTCGCCGCCGCCGATCGCGGTGAGAATGCCAAGGCTCGACCAGTTGAACAGGGCGATGAAGTGGGCCATCGCGAAGGCGAGAATGATGTAGAGCCCCATATCCCCCATCGACTTGGCGGCCATGTCGACCGCGTCGCGGTCCGACTTGATGGACCCGGCCCGTGCGCCATAGGCCAGCCCCATCGCCAGGAAGGCGATGAAGGTGAGGGCGACGATGGAATTGAAGAAGGGCGTGTAGACGTTCAGCTCGTTGGCGGGATCCTGCAGCGTCCGCCCCGGGCCGAACACGAGGAAGAGCGCCGCCGCGATCACCGCGACAAGGGCGATGCCGGCGGCGCCCAGGCCCTTGCGTTCTTCCGCCGACAGACCGGTGTCCTGGTCGGGCTGCTTGAAGTCGGCCGGCGGTTCCCATTTGCCCAGGCGCGGTTCGACGACGAGGTCGTTGACCAGGGTCACCACGATCATCAGCACCGGGGTCAGGGTGAGGGTGAAATACCAGTTGCCCAGAAGATTGAGCTCCCAGCCCGGTACGAGGAATTGCGCCGAGCTCTGGGTGATCCCGAACAGCAGGGCCTCCAGCGCGCCGACCACGAGATTGGCGGAGAAGCCGGCGGAGACGCCGGCAAAGGTGGCCGTCATGCCCGCGACCGGATGGCGGCCGGCCGCGGCGAAGACGATGCCGCCCAGCGGGATCAGCACCACATAGCCCGCATCGACGGCGAGATTGCTCATGATGCCGGCGAAAACGAGAGTCGGCGTGAGCAGAAAGTCGGGGATTCCCTTTACCAGGCTGCGCAGGCCCGCGCCGAACAGCCCGGCGCGTTCGGCAACGCCGGCACCGATCATCACCACCAGCACCATGCCCAGGGGATGGAAGCTGGTGAACGTCTCGGGCATTTCGATCAGGAGGCGGCGGATATAGTCCGGCGACAGGAGGTTCTGTGCCGTCACGGTCTCGCCGGTCAGCGGATGTTCTGCGGCCAGGCCGGCAAAGGCGGCGATGACCGAGACGCCCATCACGATGCCGATGAGAATCACGAAAATCGTCACCGGGTCGGGCAGACGGTTGCCGGCGCGCTCGACGGCGTTGAGAAGCGAATTCCCCAGACTCATGAGACGACCCCCCTGTCACAGTCCCTTTCAAGGTGAACGCGTTCGGGTCGGAAATGCAACAAGATCCGGGGCGTTGGCCTGTATCCGGAACAGGGTCAGCCGGAAGCCTGCGGCGTGTCCCCCGCCTTCAGGGCAACGAGCGCCGGGCTGAAGAACTGCCGGTAGGACAGGATGCCCGCCACGGCCAGGGTCACGAGAATCTGCGCCAGAGGGCCGCCGATCCAGGCCAGATAGCCGATCGACATGAAGAGTGTGCGCAGGCCGCGATTGAACTGCCGGCCCGCCACGACATTCATGGCGCCGGCCCGCCGGGCCGCCGCCAGGGCATCGGGGCTGGCGGTTTCGTCGCGCGCAATGTCCGGCGTGGCCCCCAGCAGCATGGCCGAATAGTTCACCAGCCGGTAGGCCCAGCCGAATTTGAAGAAGGCATAGGCGTAGATCGCCAGCAGGCCGAGGGACATGATTTCCCACTGGGTGCGCGAGCGCGCATCCAGGAAGGGCACGTCCTGGATCGCCGTCATCACCGGGTCGAGTGCGGTGATCAGGGTGAAGGCTGCGCCGATCCCCAGGAGCGCGGTGGATGCGAAGAAGGCGATCCCGTTCTGCAAGCCGGACACGATCTGGCTGTCGACGATCCGGACCTGCCGGTTCGCCATGTGCTCCATCCACGCCTTGCGGTGCGCATCCATCGCCCGCGACAGGCTGTGCCGCGATAGCGGGCTGTGATCGACCAGCCAGGAGAAGCTGCCCGCGATCAGCACAAACCCGATGACGCCGTAATAGTCCGATACCATGCTCGTCGCCCGTCAATGACCCGGTGCCAGTCTAGGCGAATCCGGGCCACTGAAAAGCGAAGCGGTCGTCGGCCGGGCCGGTCACGCGTTGACGGCCAGGAAGAGCAGGAGGGCGATGGCGGCGGCCCCGGTCGAGAGGGCGAGGACCCAGCGGACCCCGTGGCCTTTTTCACCCTGGCGAGCCTCTTGGGAGTTCAGAAACGGCATTTCGGACCTCTTTTGTGGCTTACCCCAACGGATATAGGGCGATGAATCCGGATGTCCGCCCCTCGGCCGGTTGCGGGACTGAAACGCGTCCGTTCCCGCTGTCGGCAGCCGGGACAACATGCAGATTGCGTCAAATGAACGCATCAGGCTCCCGTACGTTTCATCCGGTCCGTTTGCTTACGCCGGTCTGGCCGCCGCTTCTGCTGGCGCTGGCGTGCCTGGCGCCGGTCGTCCTTCTCCCGGCACCGCTTTGGTTCGACGTGCCGGCGCTGGGCGCATGCGCGATTCTCTGCCTCGATATCGCGGCGCGATACCGACAGTACCGGGTCCTGCGTGCTGCATTGCAGCGCGCCAGGGGCGTGAACGGGCCGGCGCGCACGCTCTTCCGGCGCGCCCGCTCGACCTGGTGCACGCGCCGGGCCGCCCTCGCTGCGGCGCAGGCGGAGGGATTCGGCCCTGAGGCGCGCGCCCTGGTGGCGCAATGGGGCTACCGGCCCTGGCATGTCTTTCCCGACGGCAGCTTCAGCCGGCGCTCGCCCTTCCTGAAAACGGCCTTCTGGCGGGCTGTGGTCGGCCTGCCGGCCAGTGACCGCAGCTCCCCTCACTGAATTCCGCTATTGCAAGTCATTCGCATCTGATATTCATTGCGTTCCGTAATCGATCCATCGAACTGATAGAAGGCGGCCTTTAGGCCTTGCCCGCAGCGCCGCTGCGCTCTAGCTTCCGCGCCAAATCGGGCAGGGGGTCCCATTGCCGGCTGTCGATTCGTTCCGCTTCGGATCGCACCGCAATAAACCGGCCTCCCGCACCGCAAAACCGACGCTAGAAGGCGAGGCTTGGCGATGGACGCGCTGCTTCTCGATTACCTGCCCATCCTGATCTTTTTCGGCCTGGCTGCGGCCATCGGCCTGGGTTTCATGCTGGCCGCCTTTGTCATCGCGCCGTCGAAACCGGATCCGGAAAAGGTCTCGACATACGAGTGC
Source organism: Pseudomonadota bacterium (assembly GCA_034659015.1). GTDB lineage: Bacteria > Pseudomonadota > Alphaproteobacteria > Caulobacterales > Maricaulaceae > Maricaulis. The sequence continues at coordinate 75,750 of JAYEGL010000016.1, forward strand.
GGGTTCAACGCCTTTGACGATGCCCGCATGAAATTCGACGTGCGTTTCTACCTCGTCGCGATTCTCTTCATCATCTTCGACCTGGAAGTCGCCTTCCTCTTCCCCTGGGCCGTGACCCTGCGGGAGCATCTGGGCGAGTTCGAGTTCTGGTCGATGATGGTGTTCCTGGGAGTTCTCACCATCGGCTTCATCTACGAGCTGAGAAAAGGCGCGCTGGATTGGGAGTAGTCCACAATGGCATCTGATCTGACCCCTCATGCCGGCATGGCCGGACGCGCGACCGTTCCCGGCTATGATCCGAAAAAGCACGACCCCTTCTTCGACGGCGTGTCCGACGCGCTGGCCGACAAGGGATTCGTGGTCGCCGCCGCCGACGATCTGGTCACCTGGGCGCGCACCGGCTCGCTGATGTGGATGACCTTCGGCCTGGCCTGCTGCGCCGTGGAAATGATGCAGGCCTCGATGCCGCGCTATGACGTCGAGCGCTTCGGTTTCGCGCCGCGGGCCTCTCCGCGCCAGTCCGACGTGATGATCGTCGCGGGCACGCTGACCAACAAGATGGCGCCGGCCCTGCGCAAGGTCTACGACCAGATGCCCGAGCCGCGCTACGTGATCTCGATGGGCTCGTGCGCCAATGGCGGCGGGTATTACCATTATTCCTACTCGGTCGTGCGTGGCTGCGACCGCATCGTCCCGGTGGACATCTATGTCCCGGGCTGCCCGCCGACCGCGGAAGCCCTGGTCTACGGCATTCTGCAATTGCAGAAGAAGATCCGCCGCGAAGGCTCGATCGAGCGCTAGGAGAGACGTGTCATGAGTGAAGCGCTCAAGGTTCTCGGCGAACACATCCAGACCGGCCGGTCCACGGCCGTCACCGGCTGGAGCATCGCGCATGGCGAGCTGACGGTGGAGATCCATCGCGACCAGGTGGCCGAGGTGATGACCTGGCTGCGCGACGAGCCGGCCTGCAAGTTCACCACGCTGATCGATATCTGCGGCGTCGACTATCCGCAGCGCACCGAGCGCTTCGAGGTCGTCTACCACCTGCTCTCCATGCAGCAGAACCACCGCATCCGCGTGAAGCTGACGGCCGACGAGGAAACGCCCGTGCCCTCGATCCACCATGTCTATCCGGTGGCCGACTGGTTCGAGCGCGAGGCCTTCGACATGTACGGCATCGTCTTCTCCGGCCATCCGGACCTGCGGCGCCTTTTGACCGACTACGGGTTCGAGGGCTATCCGCTGCGCAAGGATTTCCCGCTCACCGGCTATGTCGAGGTGCGCTGGGACGAGGAGCAGAAGCGCGTGGTCTACGAACCGGTCGAACTGGTCCAGGAATATCGCGACTTCGATTTCATGAGCCCGTGGGAAGGCGCGAAATACGTCATCCCGGGCGACGAGAAGGCGGAGGGCTAGGGCCATGGCTGCCGACGACATGACGCAATCCGGCGAGCGCAAGTTCACCCTCAATTTCGGTCCCCAGCACCCGGCCGCCCACGGTGTGCTGCGCCTCGTGCTGGAGCTGGACGGGGAGGTGGTCGAACGCGTCGACCCGCATATCGGCCTTCTCCACCGCGGCACCGAGAAGCTGCTGGAGCACAAGACCTATCTCCAGGGCATCGGCTATTTCGACCGGCTCGACTATGTCGCGCCGATGAACCAGGAGCACGCCTTCTGCATGGCCGCGGAACGCCTGGCGGGCATCGAAGTGCCCCGGCGCGGCCAGTATGTGCGCGTGCTCTACAACGAGATCGGCCGCATCCTGAACCATCTGCTCAACGTGACGACCCAGGCCATGGACGTCGGCGCCCTGACGCCGCCGCTCTGGGGCTTCGAGGAGCGCGAGAAGCTGATGGTGTTCTACGAGCGCGCCTCCGGCAGCCGCATGCACGCCCACTATTTCCGTCCGGGCGGCGTGCATCAGGACCTGCCGCCCAAGCTCGTCGAGGACATCCGGGCCTGGTGCGACCAGTTCCCGGCCAAGCTGGACGATATCGACAGCCTGCTGACCGAGAACCGCATCTTCAAGCAGCGCAATGTCGATATCGGCGTGGTGACCAAGGAAGATGCGATGGCCTGGGGCTTCTCCGGCGTCATGGTGCGCGGCTCCGGCCTCGCCTGGGACCTGCGCCGTTCCCAGCCCTACGAGGTCTATGACGAGCTCGATTTCAGGATCCCCGTCGGCAAGAACGGCGATTGCTACGACCGCTATCTGTGCCGCATGGAAGAGATGCGCGAGAGCTGCAAGATCATGATCCAGTGCTGCGACTGGCTCATGAAGGACGAGAATGCGGGCGAGGTGCTGGCCACCGACTCGAAATTCTCGCCGCCGCGCCGCGCCGAGATGAAGCGCTCGATGGAAGCGCTCATCCAGCACTTCAAGCTCTATACCGAAGGCGTCCATGTCGAGGCCGGCGAGGTCTATGTCCCGGTCGAGGCGCCGAAGGGCGAATTCGGCGTCTATCTGGTCGCCGACGGCTCGAACAAGCCCTACCGCGTGAAGATCCGCGCGCCGGGCTTTGCCCATCTGGCGGCCATGGACTTCATCAATCGCGGCCACATGCTGGCCGACGTGTCGGCCATTCTGGGCTCCCTCGACGTCGTGTTCGGGGAGATCGACCGATGACGCTGGGTCGGGAAATGTTTGGCTTCAAGCCCTCTGCAGCGCGCATCGCCATATTCACTGCAGGACTCTTTGCTGTTTGGGCGCTTTTCGCCGTGGTGCTGATTGCTTGGGACAGCGAGCCTCTTTGGCTTCAAGCAGTGATTGTCATTGCTTATCTGGTGTCGGGTTTGGCGGTGATCGAATTGCTCCGGAATCGGTTCTTCATTGAGGATTTCCAGCGGCAGCAAGAGCCCGCAGAGACCAGGGAGATCGACCGGTAATGATGCGTGGCCTTGCCATACTCGCGCTTTGCGGCGTGGCGGCCTGTTCGGGCGGCAATGGCGGCGGCAGCCTGGATGCCGACGCCCGCGAGGCGCTCGACTGGGCGGTGCTGGAGGCGGGGCCGGACAGCGTGCCGGTCTATTCCGAGGTCGCGCTGATGGGCTGCCGCATGTCCGGCGGCGCGCCGCTGTGCGGCTCCTGCACGGTGACAGCCGCGACGGCGCAGTACGAGCACAGCGTGGACGGCACGCTCGAGGAACACCGCATGGACCGCACCGACGAGGAAGGCCGTATTCGCGTCGGCGTGACGTCCGAACTCGACCACCGGGATTTCCCGCATGACGGCACCCGTGCCGGTATCGACGCCGCGATCGCCGATGCCCGCGACTGGTGCGAGGCCTTTCATCCGGAGCGGTACGACGTCCTGAGGGACGTGCGTGACACCGAGATTTCGACAGGGGATGAGGAATGAGCGTTCGACGCTTGGCAAAGGACCAGCCCGAGAGCTTCGCCTTCAACAAGAAGAGCGAGGACGAGATCAAGTTCTGGCTGGCGAAATATCCCGAGGACAAGAAGGCCTCGGCCGTCATCCCGATGCTGTGGATCGCGCAGAAGCAGGAAGGCTGGGTCAGCGAACCGGCCCTGCGGGACATCGCGGACCGGCTGGAGATGCCCTATATCCGCGTCTACGAGGTCGCGACCTTCTACACCATGTTCAACCTGGCCCCGGTCGGCGAGAATCTGGTCCAGGTCTGCGGCACGACGCCGTGCATGCTGCGCGGCTCGGACGAGCTGATCTCGATCTGCAAGAAGCGGATCGGCGAGCAGCACGAGATTTCCGGGGACGGCAAGTTCACCTGGGTCGAGGTGGAATGCATGGGCGCCTGCGCCAATGCGCCGATGATCCAGCTCGCCAACAAGGACGGCGACCACTACATCGAGGATCTCGACGCGGAGAAATTCGAGAAATTGCTCGACGATCTCGCCGCCGGCAAAACGGTCGAGTACGGCCCGCAATCCGAGCGCAACGCGTCCGAACCGCACGGCACGAAAGTGCTCACCGACGAGAGCCTCTATGACGGCTCCGCGGCCAAGCCGGTGACGCTGCCCAACAGCAGCAAGTCTGAAAAGGCGGAGGGCTAGACCATGACGCAACTCCTCCAGGACAAGGACCGGATCTTCACCAACCTGTTCGGGCATCACTCCCCGGATCTCGACGCGGCCAGGCAGCGCGGCGCCTGGAACGGCACCAAGGAGATGCTGGAAGAGGGCCGCGACTGGATCATCGAGCAGATGAAGGACTCCGGCCTGCGCGGCCGCGGCGGCGCCGGTTTCCCGACCGGGCTGAAATGGTCCTTCATGCCCAAGGAAGTGGGCGCCCGCCCGCACTATCTCGTCGTCAATGCCGACGAATCCGAGCCGGGCACGTGCAAGGACCGCGAGATCATGCGGCACGATCCGCATCTGCTGATCGAGGGCTGCCTGATCGCCTCCTTCGCGATGCAGGCCCATGCCTGCTACATCTATCTGCGAGGCGAATACGTCACCGAACGCCTGGCCATGGAAAAGGCCGTCAAGGAGGCCTATGAGGCCAAGCTGATCGGCGACGACAACGTCCATGGCTGGGACTTCCACGTCTATATCCATCACGGCGCCGGCGCCTATATCTGCGGCGAGGAAACGGCCCTGCTGGAAAGCCTGGAAGGCAAGAAGGGCCAGCCGCGCCTGAAGCCGCCGTTTCCGGCCAATGCCGGTCTCTATGGCTGCCCGACCACGGTGAACAATGTCGAATCCATCGCGGTCGCGGGCACCATCCTGCGCCGCGGCGCTCAATGGTTCGCCTCCTTCGGGCGCGAGCGGAATGTCGGCACGAAGATCTTCTCGATCTCCGGCCATGTGAACAATCCGTGCAATGTCGAAGAAGCCATGTCGATCCCGATGAAGACGCTCATCGAGACGCATGCCGGCGGCGTGCGCGGCGGCTGGGACAATCTGAAGGCCGTCATTCCGGGCGGGTCCTCGGTGTCGCTCCTGCCGAAAGACATCTGCGACGATGTCCTCATGGATTTCGACGCGCTGCAGGCGCACAAGTCAGGCTTGGGCACGGCCGCCGTCATCGTCATGGACAAATCCACCGACGTGGTGAAGGCGATCGCGCGCATCTCCTACTTCTACCGTCACGAGAGCTGCGGCCAGTGCACGCCCTGCCGGGAAGGCACCGGCTGGATGTGGCGCGTTCTGGAGCGCATGGCGAAGGGCGAAAGCTCGACCGGGGAGATCGACATGCTCCTCGACGTCGCCGGCCAGGTGGAAGGCCACACGATCTGCGCCCTCGGCGATGCGGCCGCCTGGCCGGTCCAGGGGCTCATCCGCCATTTCCGCGCGGAGATCGAGGAGCGCATCAACAATTACCGCGCCGGCAAGCCGGTGTTCGTTTCGCAAGCCGTAGCCGCAGAATAGGTGAGGGTGATCCGTCTTTCCCATGGTTGAAACCGCATTCATCCATATCGGCACGGAAAAGACCGGCACGACGACGATACAGGACTTCCTGTATCGCAACGCCTCCGCTCTGGAAGCGGCGGGCCATGCCGTGCTGTCGAATATGGGCGGGCGCAACCATACAAGGCTGGCGGCCTATGCCATGGCCGATACCGGGCCGGCGAACAGCCTGCATCTGCGCTACCGGATCGACGGCCCGCAGGCGCGCGCCGCGTTCGACGCGGGTGTCGAGGCCGATCTGGCGAAAGCGGTCGAGGCCGCGCCGAGCGCCCGGCACCTGCTGGCCTCCAGCGAACATCTGCAGAGCCGTCTGCGCACCACGGACGAGCTGGAAAAGCTCAAGGCGCTGTTCGCGCGTCACGTGAAGACCTGCAAGATCGTCGTTTATCTGCGCCGCCAGGACGAGATGGCGGTCAGCCTCTATTCCACGCGCCTGAAGGCCGGAAATGTCGCCAAATCGACCCTCTTCCCCGCCGAGGGCAGCCTGCCCTTCATGTACGACTATGCGGCCCTCATGGACCGTCTGGTTGCGGTGTTCGGCGAGGAGAATGTCATTGTGCGCCTGTTCGATCGCGGACAGCTGGTCGAGGGCGATCTGATCGCCGACTATGCCGATGCGATCGGTCTGGATGGCGTGGCGGATCTGGAACGGCCGGACGCGCGCAACCCGTCCCTGTCCAATCTCGGCATCCGTTTTCTCGAAGCCTTCAACGAGCATGTGCCTGATCGCGTGGACGGCCAGTTCAACAGGGAACGGCGCAATCTGGTGCCGATCATGGAAGAGCATTTCGCCGGGCGCAGTGCGCTGGTGGCGCGGGCCGAGGCCGAGGCCTTCTACGACCGGTTCTGCGAGGGCAATGCCACGATCCGGGCCCGTTTCTTTCCGGAGCTGGATCGCGAGACGCTGTTCTCGGAAGATTTCAGCGCCTATCCGGAAACCGCCGATGCCGGGGAATACGGTTTCGACGATGCGGTGGGCGTGGCGGCCAAACTCTGGGTCGGCGCCTCGCGCGAGGTTTTGCGCGTGCAGGCGGAAAACCAGTTCCTGCGCGGGCAGTTGCTGGTGATGCGGAGCGATTTCGACGGTGCCATCACCCACTTCCAACGCGCGGTGGATACGCTTAACACGGCGCCGGAACGGTATGTACGTGCCCTCGAGACCTCGCGCCGCCGGGCCGGGGCTGCCGCCGCGGCGGGTGACACGAATTCGATGGTTGAGGCCGAAGGGCCGAGGAACAAGTGATGAGCGAAGATCTCCGCAAAATCATCGTCGACGGCGAGGAAATCGAGGTTCCCACCTCCTTCACGCTGTTGCAGGCCGCCGAGGCAGCCGGCCGGGAAATCCCGCGCTTCTGCTATCACGAGCGCCTGTCGGTCGCCGGCAATTGCCGGATGTGCCTGGTGGAACTCGTCGGCGCGCCCAAGCCGGCGGCGTCCTGCGCGATGCAGGTCAAGGACATGCGCGGCGGGCCGAACGGCGAACCGCCGGCGATGAATACGCTGTCGCCGATGGTGAAGAAGGCGCGCGAAGGGGTGATGGAGTTCCTGCTCATCAACCACCCGTTGGACTGCCCGATCTGCGACCAGGGCGGCGAGTGCGACCTGCAGGACCAGTCCCTGGTCTATGGCCGAACCGGCTCGCGCTTCCCGGAAAACAAGCGCGCCGTGGAAGACAAGGAGATGGGTCCGATCATCAAGACGGAGATGACGCGCTGCATCCAGTGCACGCGCTGCGTCCGCTTCGTCACCGAGGTCGCCGGCGTGCCGGAGATCGGCATGATCGGCCGCGGCGAGGATGCCGAGATCACGACCTATCTGGAAAACGCGGTGACGTCGGAACTGTCCGGCAATGTCATCGATCTGTGCCCGGTCGGCGCGTTGACGTCCAAGCCCTACGCCTTCAACGCCCGTCCCTGGGAGCTGAAGAAGACAGAGACCGTCGATGTGATGGACGCGGTCGGCTCGAACATCCGCGTGGATGCCCGCGGCGGCGCCGTGCTGCGCATCCTGCCGCGCGTCCATGAGGGCGTGAACGAGGAGTGGATCTCCGACAAGACGCGCTATGCCTGGGAAGGCCTGGGCAAGCAGCGCCTGGACAAGCCCTATGTCCGCGAGAGCGGCAAGCTGCGCCCGGCCGGCTGGAGCGAGGCCCTCGACGTCGCCGCCAAGCGGCTGTCCGGCGATGCGTCCAAGATCGGCATGATCGCCGGCGATCTGTGCTCCGCCGAGGAGATGAAGGCCGCCAAGGATCTCGCCGACGCGCTGGGCATCGCCTCGATCGACTGCCGCCAGGATGGCGCCAAGATCGGCACGGGGCCGCGTCAGGAATACCTGTTCAACGCCACGATCGCCGGGATCGAGGAGGCCGACGCCATTCTCGTCGTCGGCGCCGATCCGCGCACCGAGGCGGCCATTATCAATGCCCGCATCCGCAAGACCTGGCTCAACAATGACACCCGGGTCGGCGTGATCGGCGAGCCGGTCGATCTGACCTACGAGTACGAACATCTCGGCACCAGCGCCAAGGATCTGGCTGGTCTCAAGCGCAAGCGCTCCGGCTTCATCAAGACGCTGAAGGATGCCGAACGTCCGCTGATCCTGGTCGGTTCCGCCGCTCTGGCGCGCGAAGACGGCGCCCAGGTGCTGCGCGCGGCCGGCGACCTCGCCGCGTCCGTGGGCGCGGTCAAGGAGGGCTGGAACGGCTTCTGCGTCCTGCACACGGCGGCCAGCCGCGTGGCGGGCCTCGATCTCGGCTTCGTGCCGGGCGAGGGCGGCAAGGATGTCGCCGGAATGCAGTCCGGCGACATGGAGACCGTGGTGCTCATGGGCGCCGACGAGCTGGACATGTCCGCCTTCGGCGACGCTTTCGTGATCTATGTGGGCAGCCATGGCGATGCCGGCGCGCACCGCGCCGACCTCATCCTGCCGGGCGCGGCCTGGACGGAACAGGACGGCCTCTTTGCCAATACCGAGGGCCGGGTCCAGCTGGCTTTCCGGTCGGTCTTCCCCAAGGGCGAAGCGAAGGAAAACTGGGCAATCTTCCGGGCGCTGTCCGACAAGGTCTCCAGGACGCTGCCCTACAACAATCTTACCGAACTGCGCCTGAAACTGTTCGAGGACGTTCCCGTCCTCGGCGGAATCGATCATGCGCCGGGGGCCGAAGGCGCGGCCGATTTCGATGTGAAATCGATCGGTGCCGACGGCGATGTGTCCGACACGGCCTTCACGCCGGCCGTGCGCAATTTCTACTTCACCAACCCGATAGCCCGGGCTTCCGAGACGCTGGCCGCTTGCGCCGCGCTCAAGGACGCCCCGGCGGCTGTTGCAGCGGAGTAAGCGATGAGCGAGTTCGTCTCACAATTCGGCCCGCTCTGGGGCACGGTCGCCGTGATCGGCCAGATCCTGGGCTTCATGGTCGTCCTGCTGGTCTCGCTGGCCTTTTTGCTGCTGATGGACCGCAAGGTCTGGGCGGCGGTGCAGATGCGCAAGGGCCCGAACGTGGTCGGCGCCTTCGGCCTGCTGCAATCCTTCGCGGACTTCTTCAAGTTCGTGTTCAAGGAAATCGTCGTGCCGGCCGGGGCGGACCGCTCGCTCTTCCTGCTGGCGCCGCTGATCACGCTGATCCTGGCCTTCATCACCTGGGCCGTGGTGCCGGTGGCGCCGGGCTGGGTGATCGCCGATCTCAATGTCGGCATTCTCTACCTGTTCGCCATGTCCTCGCTGGGCGTCTACGGCATCATCATCGGCGGCTGGGCCTCGAACTCGAAATACCCCTTCCTGGGCGCGCTGCGCTCGGCGGCGCAGATGGTGTCCTATGAGGTCTCGATCGGCTTCATCATCGTCACCGTTCTGCTGTTCGCCGGCTCGATGCGCCTGAGCGACATCGTCGACATCCAGGCGGGCGGGTTCTGGAACTGGAACCTTCTGGCCTTCCATGCCTTCCCGCTGCCGATGTTCCTGGTGATGGTCCCGATGGCAGCGGTGTTCTTCATCTCGGCCCTGGCCGAGACCAACCGTCCGCCCTTCGACCTGCCGGAAGCGGAATCCGAACTCGTCGCCGGCTATCAGGTGGAGTACTCCTCCACGCCCTACCTGCTCTTCATGGTGGGCGAATATCTCAACATCGTGCTGATGTGCGCGATGACGACCATCCTCTTCTTCGGCGGCTGGCATGCGCCGTTCCCGGACGGCTTCGTCAATGACTGGCCCTATCTGGCCTCGCACCTGTGGCACTTCTTCTGGTTCGCTGCCAAGGTCGTGTTCTTCTTCTTCATGTTCGCCATGGTGAAGGCGCTGGTGCCGCGTTACCGCTACGACCAGCTGATGCGCCTGGGCTGGAAGATCTTCCTGCCGACCTCTCTGGCTGCGGTGGCCCTGGTGGGCGCTGCCGTCGTCTACGGCCCGCAAGGATAAGTCCCATGAGCCGATTGCAACAAACCCTTCGCGGCGCCCTCCTGATGGACTTCTGGTCCGCTTTCGGGCTGGGCATGCGCTACTTCTTCAAGAAGAAGGCGACGCTGAACTATCCCTTCGAGAAAGGCCCGCTGAGCCCGCGCTTCCGCGGCCAGCACGCGCTGCGCCGCTATGCCAACGGGGAAGAGCGCTGCATCGCCTGCAAGCTGTGCGAGGCGATCTGCCCGGCGCTGGCGATCACGATCGAGGCGGAACCGCGCGAGGACGGGTCGCGCCGGACCACGCGCTACGACATCGACATGACCAAATGCATCTATTGCGGCTATTGCCAGGAGGCATGCCCGGTGGATGCGATCGTGGAAGGCCCGAACTTCGAGTTCGCGGCCGAAACCCGCGAAGAACTTTTCTACGACAAGGCAAAACTGCTCGAGAACGGCGATCGCTGGGAACGGGAAATTGCCAGAAACCTGGAACTCGACGCGCCGTACCGCTGATCCGCGGCACGTTGGCTGAACGATAAACGGAAGAGGGCATCATGCTCGCAACACTGGCCTTCTGGGCCTTTTCCGGAGTGGCGATCCTGTCGGCCCTGATGGTCGTCATCGCCCGCAACCCGGTGAGGTCCGTCTTGTTCCTGATCCTGGCCTTCATCTCGGCCGCGGGTCTGTTCGTGCTGCTGGGCGCCGAATTCCTGGCGATGCTGCTGATCGTCGTCTATGTCGGCGCCGTCGCGGTGCTCTTCCTGTTCGTCGTGATGATGCTGGACGTCGATTTCGCCGAGCTGAAACAGGGCTTCCTGAGCTATCTGCCGCTGGGCGGGCTGGTCGCCATCGTGCTCGCCATCGAGCTGGCGATGATCGGCATGTCCTGGCAGAGCTCGCCGCAGGCCGACGCCCTGCGCGCCGCGGCCATGCCGGACAACATGACCAATATCGAGGCGCTGGGCACGCTGATCTACGACCAGTACGTCTACTTCTTCCAGGCGGCAGGCCTGATCCTGCTCGTGGCCATGATCGGCGCCATCGTGCTGACCCTGCGCCACAAGGAAGGCGTCAAGCGCCAGAATGTGAGCGCGCAGGTCGGTCGCGACCGCAAGGACGCCGTCGAAATGCTGGATATCAAGCCGGGACAGGGGATTGGAGAATGATGGAGATCGGGCTGGGGCATTACCTCGCCGTCGCCGCGGTGCTCTTCACCATCGGCGTGTTCGGCATCTTCGTGAACCGCAAGAACGTCATCATCCTCCTGATGTCGATCGAGCTCATCCTCTTGTCGGTGAACATCAACCTGGTCGCCTTCTCCTCCTTCCTGGGGGACATGGCCGGGCAGGTCTTCGCACTCTTCGTACTGACCGTGGCCGCGGCGGAAGCCGCCGTGGGCCTGGCCATTCTCGTCGTCTTCTTCCGCAACCGGGGCGATATCTCGGTTGAGGGCGTCAACCTGATGAAGGGCTAGGGGATCATGGCACCCATTATCGTCTTCGGGCCGCTCCTTGCCTCGGCCTTCGCCGGACTTTTCGGCAATTATGTCGGCCACCGCGCCGCCCAGATCGTCACGACGGCGGCGGTGCTGCTGTCCGCGGTGCTGTCCTGGATCGTCTTCTTCGACGTGACGGTGGGCGGGAACACCACCACCATCCACCTGGCGACCTGGATGAGCGTCGGCAATTTCGATGTGTCCTGGGCGATCAAGCTGGACAGCCTGTCGGCCGTCATGCTGGTCGTGGTGAACACGGTGTCCTCGCTGGTGCACGTCTATTCCTGGGGCTACATGTCCCACGATCCGCACCGCGCGCGCTTCTTCTCCTACCTGTCGCTCTTCACCTTCGCGATGCTCGCCCTGGTGACTGCCGACAACTTCCTCCAGCTCTTCTTCGGCTGGGAAGGCGTGGGGCTGGCCTCCTACCTGCTGATCGGCTTCTGGTACAAGAAGAAGTCGGCCAATGACGCGGCCATCAAGGCCTTCGTGACCAACCGCGTGGGCGATTTCGGCTTTGCCCTGGGCATCATGGCGATCTTCCTCGTCTTCGGCTCGGTGGCCTTCGACGATGTCTTCGCCCAGGTCGGCGACCATGCCGATACGGTACTGGCCTTCGCCGGCATGGAGTTCAACGCGATCGAGCTGATCGCCTTCCTTCTCTTCATCGGCGCGATGGGCAAGTCGGCGCAGTTCTTCCTGCATGTCTGGCTGCCCGACGCGATGGAAGGTCCGACGCCGGTCTCTGCCCTGATCCACGCCGCCACCATGGTGACGGCCGGCGTCTTCCTCGTCTGCCGGGCTTTCCCGATCTACGAGATGGCGCCGAGCGCCTCGGCCGTGGTGACCGTGATCGGTGCGGTGACAGCGCTGTTCGCGGCGACCGTCGGCATGGCGCAGAACGACATCAAGCGGGTCGTGGCCTATTCGACCTGTTCCCAGCTGGGCTACATGTTCTTCGCGGCGGGCCTGGGCCTTTACGGCGCGGCCATGTTCCACCTGTTCACGCACGCCTTCTTCAAGGCGCTGCTCTTCCTCGGCTCCGGCGCGGTGATCCACGGCGTTCATGACGAGCAGGACATGCGCAAGATGGGCGGGCTGTTCCGCATGATGCCGATGACCTGGTTCATGATGATCATCGGCACGCTGGCCCTGACCGGCGTCGGCTTCTCCTTCGGCGCACTTGGCCTCTTCCTGCCGGACCTGGGCTTTGCCGGCTTCTTCTCGAAGGATGCGATCATCGAGGGCGCCTTCATGGCGGGCCGCGAGGGCGTCTTCTTCGGCATCCCGGCCTTCTGGATCGGTGTCGTCGCGGCGCTGCTGACCAGCTTCTATTCCTGGCGCCTGATCTTCATGACCTTCCACGGCTCCTATCGCGGGCCCAAGGAAGTCTTCGATCATGCCCACGATCCGAAATGGCCGATGGCCCTGCCGCTGGTCGTTCTGGCGATCGGTGCCGTGCTCGCCGGCGGGCTCTACAAGTCCAGCTTCATCGGCGACAATTCCGGCCACTTCTGGGGCGAGGCCCTGTCGGCCGGCGCCCACGGTCCGGCTGTCGCCGGCGAAGACCATGGTCCCGCCACGGACGATCATGGAGAGGCCACGGACAGTCATGCCGTTGCCGCGGAAAGCCATGACGCACCGCCGACGGCAGCTGGCGAGGATCACGCGGCCGCCACTCCGGTGGACACGCACGCCGAAACCGCGGACGATCATGGCGGCGGGCACCATCCGCCGGTCTGGGTGCTGCTCTCGCCCTTCTTCGCCACCCTGCTAGGCTTCCTCGGCGCGATCTGGTTCTACCTGATCAATGAGGGCATGGGCGCGCGCATCGCGGCCCGCGGCGGTCCGCTGCACGCCTTCCTCTACAACAAGTGGTATTTCGACGAGATCTATCACTTCATCTTCGTGCGCGGCGCGAAGGGGCTGGGCGACCTGCTCTGGAAGGTGGGCGATGTGCGCGTCATCGACGGCTGGGGCCCGAACGGCGTCGCCGGTTCGACATTCGCCGCCGCCAAGCGTCTGGCCAAGGCCCAGTCCGGCTATCTCTATCACTACGCATTCGTCATGCTGATCGGCGTCCTCGGCTTGCTGCTCTGGGCCCAGTTCGGCGCAGGAGGCCAATAGATGTTTGGCGAGTTCGAAGCCTTTCTTTCGATCCTGACCTTCGTCCCGGCCATCGGCGCGCTGGTCATCGCGATCTTCCGCTTCACGGCCCGGCCCGAAGACCAGGCCCTGATCGACCGGAATTCGCGCCTGGTCGCCTGGGTGGCGACCATGGTGACGCTGGCGCTATCGATCATTCTGGTGATGAATTTCGACCGCGAAAGCGCCGGATTCCAGTTCGTCCACGAGATCGAATGGCTCAGCGAGATCGGCATGGGCTACCGGCTCGGCGTGGACGGGATCTCGATCCTCTTCGTGCTGCTGACCGCGGGCCTGATGCCGATCTGCATCATGGCGTCCGGCGCGATCGAGAAGCGCGTCGCGGACTACATGATCGCCTTCCTGCTGCTGGAAACCCTGGTGATCGGCGTGTTCTGCGCGCTCGACCTGGTGGTCTTCTACATCTTCTTCGAGGGCGGCCTGATTCCGATGTTCATCATCATCGGCGTGTGGGGCGGGCAGAACCGGGTCTATGCGGCCTTCAAATTCTTCCTCTACACCCTGCTTGGCTCGGTGCTGATGCTGGTCGCGATGATCTACATGTTCCTCGAGGCGGGCACGACCGACATCACCGTGCTGCTGGACCATGAATTCGCACGAAACGCGCAGATGTGGATGTGGCTGGCCTTCTTCGCCTCCTTCGCGGTCAAGATGCCGATGTGGCCGGTGCATACCTGGCTGCCGGATGCGCACGTGCAGGCGCCGACGGCGGGCTCGGTCATCCTGGCCGGCGTGCTGCTGAAACTGGGCGGCTACGGCTTCCTGCGCTTCTCCCTGCCCATGTTCCCGGAAGCCTCGGATTATTTCGCGCCGCTGGTCTTCGTGCTGTCGATCATTGCCATCATCTACACCTCGCTGGTGGCCTTCCGTCAGACCGACATCAAGAAGCTGATCGCCTATTCCTCCGTGGCCCATATGGGCTTCGTGACGATGGGTCTGTTCGCGATGAACGAGACCGGCGTGCAGGGCGCGATCTTCCAGATGATCTCGCACGGCGTGATCTCCGGCGCGCTCTTCCTGTGCGTCGGCGTGATCTACGACCGCATGCACACCCGCGAGATCGCCTTCTATGGCGGGCTGGTCCACAAGATGCCCGTCTATGCGGCCATCTTCCTGCTCTTCACCATGGCCAATGTCGGCCTGCCGGGCACGTCCGGTTTCGTCGGCGAGATCATGACCATGGTCGGGGCCTTCCAGGTCGACTGGTGGATCGCCACCGGCGCGGCCGTCGGCGTGATCCTGTCGGCCATGTACATGCTGACCGTCTACCGCAATGTCGTGTTCGGCGAGCTGACCAATCCCAAGCTCGAGAATATTTCCGACATCAACCGCATGGAGTGGGCGATCTTCATCCCGCTCATCTTCATGACGCTGTGGCTCGGCGTGTCCTCGACCGTGGTCACCGACATCACGGCGGCGTCGGTCGACAATCTCATCACCAACTACAATGCGGCACTGCCCGCGCCCGCCCAGTAGGAGAGGCAAGCCATGACCGCGGACGTGCTTTCCCAGGACCTGTCGCTTCTCATCCCGGAACTCCTTCTGGCCTGCGGCGCCATGGCGCTGCTGATGCTGGGCGTGTTCATGAAGGGCGAGGGCGCCAATCGCCTGGTGCAATGGCTCACGGTGGGGCTGCTCACCGCGGCCGGCCTGGCCGCCCTGTTCCTCGTCACGGGCGAGGGCACCGCCTTCTCCGGCGGCTTCATCTTCGACAGCCTGGCGCGCTTCTCCAAGGTGGCGATCGGCCTCGTCGCCGCGATCGCCATGCTGATGGCCATGCCCTATCTGCAGGCGGAAAAGCTGGGCAAGATCGAATACCCCATTCTCGTCGCGCTGGCCGCGACGGGCATGATGATGATGGTCTCGGCCAACGACCTCATCTCCATGTACATGGCGATCGAGCTGCAATCCCTGGCGCTCTACGTGCTGGCGGCCTTCAACCGCGACAGCCTGCGCGCCTCCGAAGCCGGGCTGAAATACTTCGTGCTCGGCGCGCTGTCTTCCGGTCTGCTGCTCTACGGCTCCTCCCTGGTCTACGGCTTTGCCGGCGCGACGGGGTTCGACGCCATCGCCATCGCCGTGGAAAGCGGGCCGACCGTGGGCCTGATCTTCGGCCTGGTCTTCGTGATCTGCGGCCTGGCCTTCAAGATCTCCGCCGTGCCCTTCCACATGTGGACGCCGGACGTCTATGAAGGCGCGCCGACCCCGGTGACGGCCTTCTTCGCGACGGCCCCGAAATTCGCCGCCATCGTGCTGCTGGCCCGCATCCTGATCGAGCCTTTCGGCGGCATGGTGGAGCAGTGGCGCGACGTGATCTGGATCCTCGCCGCTCTCTCGATGGGCGTCGGCGCCTTCGGCGCGCTGACCCAGACCAATATCAAACGCCTGATGGCCTACTCCTCGATCTCCAACATGGGCTATGCCCTGGTGGCGATCGCGGCGGCCAGCCAGACGGGCGTGTGGGCGCTGCTGGTCTACATGGTGCTCTACATGATCTCGGTCATCGGCTCCTTCGGTGCCATCCTGTCCATGCGTACCCGCGAGGGCATGGTCGAGCAGATCTCCGACCTGGCCGGCGTGGCCCAGCGCAATCCGGGCCTGGGCTGGTCGATCACCGCGCTGATGTTCTCGATCGGCGGCCTGCCCTTCATGGTCGGCTTCTTCGGGAAATTCTTCCTGGTCTATGCCGCGGTCGAGTCGGGCCTGATGATCCTGGCGGTCCTGGCCGTGCTCTTCTCGGTGGTGGGGGCGGCCTATTATCTGCGCGTGGTCAAGACGGTCTGGTTCGACGAGGGCGAGGTGGAATTCGTGCCGGCGGCCCTGTCGATCTACTGGGTGACGCGCCTGGCGGGCCTGGCCACCGTGGCGCTGCTGCCGGTTGTCGGCTGGGTGGTCTACCGGGCCGTGTCGGTCGGGCTGACCGTCCTTTAGGGCCTTGACCGGCTCCCCGCCTGCGATCGAATGGCTGGACGAGACGCTCTCGACGAATGCGGATGCGCGTGAACGTGCGCTGGCCGGCGAACGCGGTCCGTTGTGGATCGCCGCCCGCCGCCAGCTGGCCGGGCGCGGCCGCCGCGGCCGCGTCTGGAGCGGGCTGGAGGGCAATCTCTTCACCACCGGGCTCTACGTGCTTCAGGCCGATCCCGGCCGGGTGGCCGAGCTGTCCTTCGCGGCGGCCCTGGCCGTGGCCGGTGTCTGCGACATCGCGCTGAAGGACCCCGCCGCGACACGGGTGAAATGGCCCAATGACGTGCTTGTGAACCGGCGCAAGGTGGCCGGCATCCTGCTGGAATCCGGCCAGGCGCCGGGCGGCGGGCTGTGGCTTGCCGCAGGAATCGGCATCAATCTCGCCGCGGCGCCGGAGGACAGCGAGCGGCCCGCAACGTCGCTTGCCGGCGAAGGCGGAGCGATCGGCCGCGAAGCGGCGCTGGACGGACTGGTCGCCGGTTTCGAGCGCTGGCGCCTGCGCTGGCTGCAGGACGGGTTCGGACCCTTGCGCGACGCCTGGCTGGCGCGTGCGCACGGGCTGGGCGAACGCTGCGAGGCGCGTCTGGCCAGCGAGACCGTGAGCGGCACGTTCGCGGATCTGGGACCGGACGGCGCGCTGCGGCTGGACTTGGATGATGGCGGCCGACGATATATCTCCGCAGGAGACGTCTTCTTCCCCGACGGGGTGGCGACGGATGCGGGGAAGAAAGGTTAGCCATGCTGCTCGCGATCGACTGCGGCAACACGAACACGCTGTTTGCCGTCCACAACGGCAAGGACTGGATCGCCCAGTGGCGTTCGGGCACGGACAGTACGCGCACGGCGGACGAGCATGCCGTCTGGCTCTCCCAGCTGATGGCGCTGCAGGGGTTCAGGCTGGCGGACATCACCGGTTGCGTGATCTCCACCGTGGTGCCCCAGGCCCTGTTCAACCTGCGCAACCTGTCGCGGCGCTACTGCAATGCCGAGCCGGTCATCGTCGGCGAGCCGGGTGTGCTGATGGATATCGAGGTGCGGCTGGACCGCCCCCAGGATGCCGGCGCCGACCGCCTGGTCAATGCGCTGGGCGCACGCAGTGTCTATGACGGCCCGCTGATCATCATCGACAGCGGCACGGCGACGACGTTCGACGTGATCGCGGCCGATGGCGCCTTCGAGGGCGGCATCATCGCCCCGGGCATCAACCTGTCCATGCAGGCCCTGCACGCCGCCGCCGCGAAACTGCCGCGCGTCGCGATTGCCCGGCCGCAGCGGGTTATGGGCAAGGATACGGTCTCGGCCATGCAGTCCGGTGTGTTCTGGGGCTATATCGATCTGATCGACGGGCTGGTAAACCGGCTCAAGACGGAGTGGGGTGCACCGATGACGGTGATCGCCACCGGGGGCGTGGTCTCCCTGTTCGAGGGCGCCTCGCGCACTATCGACCATTATGACGGCGACCTGACCATTCGCGGCCTCATGGAAGTTTGGAAACTCAATGGCGGAAGCCTTGACTGACAGTCTGTATTTTCTGCCGCTCGGCGGCTCCGACGAAATCGGGATGAACCTCAACCTCTACGGCTACGGCCCGGAGGGCCACCAGAAATGGATCATCGTCGATTGCGGCGTCACCTTCGGCGACCTCTCGACGCCGGGCGTCGACCTGATCATGCCCGACCCGTCCTTCATCGAGGAGCGGGCAGACGATCTCATCGGCATGGTGCTCACCCATGCTCACGAAGACCATATGGGCGCCGTGGCGCATCTGTGGCGCCGGCTGCGCTGTCCGATCTGGGCGACGCCCTTCACGGCCTGGCTGGTGCGCGACCGGCTGCGCGAATACGGTCTGGAGGACGAAGTCGAGCTGCACGAAATTGCGCTGGACAGCCGGTTCGACCTGGGCCCCTTCGATATCCAGCTGGTCACGCTGACCCATTCCATTCCCGAGCCCAACGGGCTGGCCATCCGCACGCCGGCCGGCCTGGTGCTGCACACGGGCGACTGGAAGATCGACCCCGATCCGCTGATCGGCGAGAGCACCGACGTCTCCGCCCTGACCGCGCTGGGCGAGGAAGGCGTGCTGGCCATGGTGTGCGACAGCACGAATGTCTTCTCCGCCGGGGAAAGCGGGTCCGAAGCCGGGGTGAAGGAGGAGCTGGTCAAGGTCGTGGGCGAGAACACGACCGGCAAGGTCGCCATCGCCGCCTTCGCGTCCAATGTCGCGCGCCTGCAATCGGCCATCGAGGCGGCCGAGGCGAACGGTCGCCGCGTCTGTCTGGTCGGCCGCTCCATGCATCGCATGACGGCGGCGGCCAAGGCGGTCGGCCTCTTGCAGCACGTGCAGGATTTCGTCGGCGAGGAGGAGGCGGGCTTCTTCCCGCCGGAGAAGATCCTCTATCTGTGCACCGGCTCCCAGGGTGAGCCGCGCGCGGCCCTGTCGCGCATCGCGGAGGGCAATCACCGCAATGTCACGCTGGGCCCGGGCGACACCGTGATCTTTTCCAGCCGCGTCATTCCCGGCAACGATATCGGGATTTTCCAGCTGCAGAACCGGCTCGCCGAGCGCGGCGTGGAGATCATCACCGAGAAGAACCGCCCGGTTCACGTCTCCGGCCATCCCTGCCGCGACGAGCTGGCCCAGATGTATCGGTGGGCCCAGCCGAACGTGGCGATCCCGGTGCATGGCGAACGCCGCCACCTGATCGAGCACGCCGCCTTCGCCCGCGAGCTGCAGGTGCCGCATGCCGTGACGGTCCGCAATGGCGACATGGTGGAGCTGCGCGCCGATGGCGGCGCCTCCATCGTCGACGAGGTGCCGGCCGGCCGCCTGCATGTCGACGGCAATTTCATCACCGACGCCCAGGCCGACTCCATGCGCGAGCGGCGCAAGCTGTCCTATGCCGGCCAGGTCACCGTGGCGATGGCGGTGAAGGTGAAGAAGGGCGAGCTGGTCTCCGGTCCGGACGTGCGCTCGATGGGCGTGGCCGAGGACAAGGCGATGCCGCTGGACGACTTCCTCGATGCGCTGGCCGACGAGGCCGAGCGCGCCTTCGATGCCATGTCCACGCGCGGCCGCCGCGATGCGGAGACCGTCGAGGAGGATGTGCGCCGCGCGGTGCGCCGCGAGGCCAACCGGATCTGGGGCAAGAAGCCCTGGGTCGAGGTCATCGTGCTGGAGGTTTGAGGAGACGTCGTCGTATTTTCCTCCCCACGTTAGTGGGGAGGGGGACCGCGAAGCGGTGGAGGGGCCGCCGCTTCAGCGGCGGTAGTCTGGCCGTCGCCAATACGCCTACGCCGGCTTCGCCGGCGCCCCTTCGCCCCCTCCTTCGCCAAGGCTACGGAGGGCTCACTTCCCCGCGATGCGGGGAAGAAACGCGAACGGCTCGCTGAGTATTGGGAGAATGTACATGAAGATCGGACGTCTGAACCATGTCGGCGTGGCCGTGCCCGACGTCGAGGCCGCCAAGGCGACCTATGCCGAGCTCTATGGCGCGGACGAGGCCACCGAGACGAAGGATTTCCCGAAGCTCGGCGTGCGCGTCGCCTTCGTCAAGCTGGCCAATTCGGAGATCGAGCTTCTGGAACCGCTGGGCGATGACAGCCCGGTGCACAAATTCCTCGAGCGCAATCCCAAGGGCGGCCAGCACCATCTGTGCTTCGAAGTGCCCGATATCGTCGCCGCCCGCGACGACATGGTGGCGAAGGGCGCGACCGTGCTGGGCACGGGCGAGCCCTATATCGGCGCGCACGGTGTGCCGGTGATCTTCATCCATCCCAAGCATTCCAACGGGCAACTCATCGAACTGATGCAGGAGCCCGCCTGATGCCGCGCTGGTTGCCGTATATCCCGCCGGGCATCGCCTTCGTGCTCTGGCTGTCGCGCTTCATCGTCCGCGATGACGGGGTGGGCGTGGTCAACGGGCTGGTCGTCTTCCTGATCGTCTGGTGGCTGGTGATCTTCACCATGCTGCCCATCGGCGTGCGCTCCCAGGAGGAAGATGCCGATGTGGTCGAGGGCACCGAACCCGGCGCGCCTGTGGCGCCGATGCTGATGAAGAAGGCCTGGTGGACGACCGTCATCACCAGCTGCATCTGGATCGTCTACTACGTGATCACCGAGAGCGGCCTCGTCGCGCAATTGATGCCGACGGACGGGGCCTGGGGGTAGAGTTTCTTCCACGACGGCGGTGGGGAGGGTGCGCCGGACTGACAGAGCGGGGGAAGGTGCCTTGTCATCGCTTCCCAACCCGTTCTAATGGGGACACAACCTCTTATCGCGGATATCCCCTCCCATGCGACTGTCCCGCTTCTTCCTGCCCGTCCTCAAGGAAACTCCTTCCGACGCCCAGATCGTGTCGCACCAGCTGATGCTGCGTGCCGGCATGATCCGCCAGCAATCCGCCGGCATCTATTCCTGGCTGCCGCTGGGCCTGAAAGTGCTCAAGAAGGTCGAGCAGATCGTGCGCGAGGAGCAGAACCGCGCCGGCGCCGTGGAGCTTTTGATGCCGACCATCCAGTCGGCCGATCTGTGGCGCGAAAGCGGGCGCTACGAGGATTACGGTGCGGAGATGCTGCGCATCGCCGACCGGCATGAGCGCGACATGCTCTTCGGTCCCACGAACGAGGAGATGATCACCGAGATCTTCCGGGCCTATTGCCGCTCCTACAAGGACGTGCCGAAGCTCCTGTATCACATCCAGTGGAAGTTCCGGGACGAGATCCGCCCCCGTTTCGGCGTGATGCGCGGCCGCGAGTTTCTGATGAAGGACACCTATTCCTTCGACCTGGACGAGGATGCAGCGCGCAAGTCCTACAACAAGATGTTCATCGCCTATCTCAACACCTTCGCGCGCATGGGGCTCAAGGCCGTGCCGATGAAGGCGGATACCGGTCCCATTGGCGGCGATTTGTCCCACGAATTCATCGTCCTGGCGGAAACCGGCGAGAGCGAGGTGTTCTGCCATGGCGATCTGGTCGACATGGGCGCGCCCGGGGCGGACGTGGATTTCGAGGGCGACCTGCAGCCGCTGGTGGACCAGCGCACCGCGCTCTATGCCGCGACCGACGAGATGCACGACGCGGCGGCTTTCGCCGAGGTGCCGGCGGACCGGCAGCTGACCGCCCGC
Source organism: Pseudomonadota bacterium (assembly GCA_034659015.1). GTDB lineage: Bacteria > Pseudomonadota > Alphaproteobacteria > Caulobacterales > Maricaulaceae > Maricaulis. The sequence goes on from JAYEGL010000016.1 coordinate 97,284, forward strand.
GGTATAGAGGTCGGCCACATCTTCTATTTCGGCACCAAGTATTCCGATCCCATGAAAGCGCTGCTGACTCATCCGGACGGCAAGGAGCGGGCGGTCCATATGGGCTCCTACGGGGTCGGCGTGTCGCGTCTTCTCGGTGCGATCATCGAGGCGCATCACGACGAGAAGGGCTGTATCTGGCCCGAGGAAGTCGCGCCCTTCGATCTGGGCATTCTCAACCTGCGCGCCGGCGACGAGGCGGCCGATGCGGCCTGCGAGGACGCCTATGGCAAGCTCCAGACCGCCGGTCTCGATCCGCTCTATGACGACACCTCGGAGCGTCCGGGCGGCAAGTTCGCCACGGCCGACCTGATCGGTCTGCCGTACCAGCTGGTCATCGGCCCGCGCGGGCTGAAGGAGGGCAAGGTGGAGCTCAAGGTGCGGCGTACCGGCGAAACCCACGAACTCTCGCCGGAAGACGCGGTGAACCGCCTGGCCGAGCGGGCCTTTGCCGATGGCTGATCCGGCGGCCACCAGCTCCAACGGCGCGCATCCCTTCTCGCCCTACGAGTTCATGCTGGCCTTCCGCTATCTGCGGGCCCGGCGCAAGCATGGCGGGGTGGCGCTGATCGCGATGATTTCCTTCGGCGGCATCACCCTGGCCGTGCTGGGCCTGATCGCCGTCATGTCGATCATGAACGGGTTCCGGGCCGAGCTGTTCAACCAGCTGCTGGGCTTTCAGCCGCATGTCTATGTCGATGTGCGCAATCTCGAGCCGGAGCGGGTCGACACGCTGGTCGAGGAAATCGGCGCCATGCAAGGCGTGAAAAGCGCCGATCCCGTGGTCCAGGGTCAGGTGATGGCGACGTCCGAGCGCTACGAGATCTTTCTGCAGGTGCTGGCCGTGCGGCCGGACGACCTGGCGGCGATGGACGTGATCGCCAACCAGAGGCCGGACAGCCCGACCGGGCTGACCCATGGCGATCTGTCCGAATTCGGCGCGGGCAATCATGGCGGCGACACCGTCGTGCTCGGCGCCGGCGTGGCGCGCCGGCTGGGCGTCAGTGTGGGCGACCGGGTGACCTTCACTTCGGCCCGGGCCGCGCCGACCGTGTTCGGCGCCCGGCCGCAGCAGAAGGCCTATCATGTCGGCGCCGTGCTCGCCGCCGGCGTCTCGACCATCGACGACAGCGTTGCCTTCATGCCGCTGGAGCAGGGCCGGCTCTTCTTCGTGCGGGAGGCGGGGACCGACATGATCCATGTGCGCCTCGACAATCCCGATATCGCCGCCAGCTTCGTGCGGCCGCTCGGTGCGCTCGCCGGGCCCAATGCGGCAGTCTACGACTACACCCAGCTCGATCCGGCCTTCTTCAATGCGCTCCAGTTCGAGCGCACGGCAATGCGGCTCATTCTGTCCATCGTCGTCGCGATCGCCGCGATGAACATCATTTCCGGCCTGGTCATGCTGGTGAAGAACAAGGGCCGCGACATCGCGATCCTGCGCACCATGGGCGCCACCCGGGCCTCGGTGATGCGGGTCTTCCTGATCGTCGGCGCGTCGATCGGCGTTCTGGGCACGCTGGCCGGTATTATTCTGGGTATCCTCTTCGTGGTGAATATCGGCCCGATCCAGGACTTCATCACCTGGACGACCGGTTCCAACCCCTGGGATCCCAGCGTCTATTATCTCTACCGCATCCCGGCCAAGCTGGACTGGGGCGAGGTGGGCTTCATCTCCGTCTTCGGTTTCGCGATCTCCCTGCTGGTGACCCTGCCGCCGGCCTGGCGGGCCGCGCGCCTCGATCCCGTGGAGGCGCTGCGCTATGAGTGATCCCGTCCTGGAATTGCGCGCGATCTCGCGCACCTATGTCACCGAGGCGGACACGCTGGAGGTGCTCAAGGGCGCCAGCCTGACCCTGATGCCCGGCGAGATCGTCGGCCTGGTCGGCCCGTCCGGCTCGGGCAAGTCCTCCCTCTTGCACGCGGCGGGCCTGCTGGAACGGCCCGATGCGGGCGAGGTGGTGGTCTGCGGCGCCGCGACGCGCGATCTCACGGACCGTCAGCGCACGGCGATCCGGCGCCGCGATATCGGTTTCGTCTACCAGTTCCACCATCTCCTGCCGGAATTCGATGCGCGCGAGAATATTGTCCTGCCGCAGCTGATCGGCGGTGTGCCGCACAAGCAGGCCGTCGCGCGTGCCGATCGCCTGCTCGACCGGCTCGGCCTGAGCGACCGGGCCACGCACCAGCCTTCCCAGCTCTCCGGCGGGGAACAGCAGCGCGTGGCCATCGCCCGCGCCCTGGCCAATTCGCCCCACGTCCTGCTGGCCGACGAGCCCACGGGCAATCTCGATCCGGGGACGTCGGCGACGGTGTTCGAGGCCTTCCGCGAGACGGTGCACGATGTCGGCGCGGCCGCCCTGGTGGCCACGCACAACCACGAGCTGGCTGCGCGCATGGACCGGGTGGTGACCTTCGAGGACGGGCATCTCACCGCCTACGAGGCGGACGACTGACAAGCGGAACATTTTCGGAACATCGGGCTTGACGATGCGTGTGTGTCGAAATAGAACAAATGCGGAACATGCGTTTGGGAGGTTGTCATGCGCCGTTTTCTTCAGGACGTCTCTGCCGCCACGGCGGTTCTCGGTTTTGCCTGGATGATCGCGATGTGGGGATCGGTGCTCGGCGCGGCGTGAGGCCGGAATTGCGGCCCGGCTTGCGGTCGCGGTTTTTCCGCCGATTTGTAATTTCCCCGGTTTTTCGTTTCCCCGGATTTGTTCCGGGGCCCGGAGCCGGTGAGGGGACGCGGCCGGGCGGTCGGCGCTCCGACTGACATCGCCGCCGACGGGTCGATTTCGCCGTGAGCGATCCTGCCGTAGTCTGAGGGCTTGACGACTCGCTGCCCGGTTTCGCCGGGCAGGACAGAGCGGGCGATCACAGCGGAGCGGATCATGGCAGCGGAACATCCCTTTGTGCACCTTCGGGTCCGCTCGCCCTATTCTGTGCTGGAAGGCGCGATCCGCATGCCGCAAATGGTCTCGGCTTGCCGGGAACACGGCATGCCGGCCATCGCCCTGACCGACACGAACAATCTGTTCGGCGCGCTGGAATTCTCCGAAGTCATGGCCGGGGCGGGGATCCAGCCGATTGTCGGCTGCACGCTGTCGGTCCGAACCGTCGATCCGCATCCCGGCGAGCGCGCGGAACCCGAGGGCACGCTGGCCCTGCTGGTGCAGGACCGCACCGGCTATGAAAACCTCATGGCGCTCTCCAGTGCCGCCTATCTCGATGTCGACGGGTCCGAGGAGGCGCACGTCCCCCTCTCGCTCGTGCTCGAGCACGCCGAAGGGCTGATCTGTCTGACCGGCGGACCGGACGGGCTGCTCAACCGTTTCGTCACCGGCGGGCGTCAGCCCGAGGCCGACAAGCTGCTGGGCCGTCTCGCCGGCGCCTTCGGCGACCGGCTCTATGTCGAGCTGCAGCGCCATGGCGAGGCCGAGGAGCTGGAAGCGGAGACCTGGCTGGTCGAACAGGCCTATGCCCGCGACCTGCCGCTCGTGGCGACGAACGAGGCCTATTTCCCCGACCCCTCCATGCACAAGGCGCACGATGCGCTGCTGTGCATTTCGGAAAGTTCCTACGTGTCGGTCCAGGACCGCCGCCGGGTCACCGAGGATCACTACCTCACCTCGCCGGACGAGATGAACCGGCGCTTCGCCGATCTGCCCGAGGCGCTGGAAAACACGCTGGAGATCGCCCGCCGCTGCGCCTTCCGCGTGCGCACGCACGATCCCATCCTGCCCAGCTTCCCCACCAAGGGCGGGCGCGACGAGGCCGAGGAACTGGTCGCGCGGGCCCATGAAGGGCTGACCGAACGTCTCAAGGCCGGCGCCGACGCCGCGCCCGAGGAAGCCTATCGCGAACGGCTCGATTTCGAGCTCGGCATCATCAAGCAGATGGGGTTCCCGGGCTATTTCCTGATCGTTTCGGACTTCATTCAGTGGGCCAAGGCGCAGGGCATTCCCGTCGGGCCGGGCCGGGGCTCCGGCGCGGGCTCGCTGGTTGCCTACGCGCTGACCATCACCGATCTCGATCCGCTTCGCTTCGGCCTGCTCTTCGAGCGCTTCCTCAACCCGGAACGCGTCTCCATGCCGGACTTCGACGTCGACTTCTGCCAGGAGCGGCGCGGCGAGGTGATCCGCTACGTGCAGGAACGCTACGGTCACGACCGGGTCGCACAGATCATCACTTTCGGCACGCTGCAGGCCCGCGCCGTGGTGCGCGATACCGGCCGGGTGTTGCAATTGCCCCTCGGCCTGGTCGACAAGCTGGCCAAGATGGTGCCGGCCAATCCGGCCAATCCGGTCACCCTGGCCGAGGCGCTGAAGATCGAACCCCGTCTGCAGGAGATGCGGCGCGAGGACGATGCAGTCGACAGCCTCTTGACCGTGGCGCTCAAGCTGGAAGGCTTCTTCCGCAACGCCTCGACCCACGCGGCCGGCGTGGTGATCGGCGACCGGAAACTCTCCGAACTCGTCCCGCTCTATCGCGATCCGCGCTCGGACATTCCCGCCACCCAGTTCAACATGAAGTGGGTCGAGCCGGCCGGCCTGGTGAAGTTCGACTTCCTGGGCCTGAAAACCCTCACCGTGATCGCCCGCGCCCTGGGCTATATCGCCTCGGCCGGCAAGGACGTGCCGGATATCGAGGGCATCGATTTCGACGACAAGGCGACCTTCGACCTGCTCCAGTCGGGCCATGCCATCGGCGTGTTCCAGCTGGAAAGCTCGGGCATGCGCGACACGCTGAAGAAGATGAAGCCGGACGCGATCGAGGACCTGATCGCCCTGATCTCGCTCTACCGGCCGGGCCCGATGAAGAATATCGACGTCTATGTCGACCGGAAGTTCGGCCGGGCCGAGGTGGACTGTCTCCACCCCGACCTGGAAGGCGTGCTGCAGGAGACCTATGGCGTCATCATCTACCAGGAACAGGTGATGCAGATCGCCCAGATCCTGGCGGACTACTCGCTCGGCGAGGCCGACCTGCTGCGCCGCGCCATGGGCAAGAAGAAGAAGGAGGAGATGGACAAGCAGAAAGTCCGTTTCCTCGAGGGCGCCGAGAAAAACGGGGTGAGCCGGGAAAAGGCCTCCTACATTTTCGAACTCGTCGCCGAGTTCGCCGGCTACGGCTTCAACAAGTCCCACGCCGCGGCCTATGCCGCGATCGCCTATCGCACCGGCTATCTCAAGGCGAACTACCCGGTCGAATTCATGGCCGCGCTGATGTCGCTGGATGCGGCGAACACGGACAAGCTGGCGGCCTTTTTCCAGGAAATCCGGCGCATGGGCATCGAGGTGCGCCCGCCGGACGTCAATGCCTCCGAGGCCGATTTCTCGGTCGAGGCGGGCACGATCCGTTTCGCCCTGGGCGCCATCCGCAATGTCGGCTTCTCGGCGATGGAGCATATCGTCGCCGAGCGGTCGGCGAACGGCCCCTACAAGGACCTCTACGATTTTGCCGAGCGCGTGGATCCGAAACACATCAACAAGCGCACCTTCGAGAATCTCGCCCGCGCCGGTGCCTTCGACAGTCTCGACCCGGACCGGGCCCGTGTGATGGCAAGCGCGGAAACGCTGATTTCCATGGCCCAGCATGCGGCCGAACAGCGCGAGAGCGCCCAGGCCAGCCTGTTCGGCGGCGGGGGCGGGGATGATGTCGCCCTGGAACGGCCGCGCCTGCCCCAGCCCGATCCCTGGACGGCGACCCAGCGGCTCGACGCGGAATTGTCCGCCATCGGCTTCTATCTCTCCGGCCACCCGCTCGACGACATGGCCGAGCATCTCGCCGCCCGGGGCGTGGTCTTCCACGCCGAAGCGCCGGCCCGCGTGGCCGACGGCGCCACCGCGCTGCGCCTGTCCGGCATGGTGCGCCGCCGCCAGGAGCGGGTGTCCAACAAGTCCGGCGAGCGCTTCGCCTGGGTGACGCTGTCCGACCCGACCGGCGAGTTCGAGGTCTTCGTGGCACCGGAGCTGCTGCGCACCTCGCGCGATCTGCTGGACAGCGGCCAGGCCGTGCTGGTCAATTGCCGCGTCGACGAGCGCGACGAGCAGATCTCCTTCTTCGCCGACCGGCTGGAGCCGCTAGACATGCAGGTCTGCGCCGAACGTCTGCGCGTGCGCCTGGACGACGCCGCGGCGCTGTCACGTGTCCATGCCCGGCTCGAGCGGGCCAATGGCCGGGCCGATGCGTCGAAGGAAGCCGTGATCGACCTTTTCCTGCCGCTGGCCGGCGGCGGCGAGGCGGAGCTGCGCCTGCCCGGCCGTCACAGCGCCGACAGCGCCCTCCAGGCCGCGCTCAAAGGCGTGGACGGGGTCGCCTCGGTCGAGGTGGCCTAGGAGCGGGGGCTGGACCGGGCCCCGGACCGGGCCCTGGACCGGGGACGGGGCATGCCGATCGGCATGCCTGCACTGCACAGATCACGCCCCACGCCGCTTGCCAAACCGGGGGTCTTGGGCCTATAAGCCGCGCCATCACGCACACGGGGCTACGCCCGGTCCTGGACCGGACGCTCCGGTGCCGTCTGCAGGTGCAGTCGGCTCCGCCCCGTGGAGGCCAACCGGAAAAGGATACATCGATGGCTCTCCCTGAATTCAGCATGCGCCAGCTGCTCGAAGCTGGCTGCCACTTCGGCCACCAGACCCACCGCTGGAACCCCAAGATGAAGGATTTCATCTTCGGCGAGCGGTCCAACATCCACATTATCGACCTCTCCCAGTCCGTCCCGCTGCTGCACCAGGCCCTGGTGAAAGTGCGCGAAACGGCGGCCAAGGGCGGTCGCGTCCTCTTCGTGGGCACCAAGCGTCAGGCGCAGGAGCCGCTGGCCAATGCCGCCTCGCGTTGCGCGCAATACTACATGAACCAGCGCTGGCTCGGCGGTACGCTGACCAACTGGCGCACCATCTCCAACTCGATCGCCCGCCTGCGCGAGCTGGAAACCATGTTCGAAGGCGAGGGCGGCCTGGCCGGCCTGACCAAGAAGGAACAGCTGATGCTGACCCGCGAGCGCGAGAAGCTCGATCGCTCGCTCGGCGGTATCAAGGACATGGGCGGCACGCCGGACCTGATGTTCGTGATCGACACGAACAAGGAAGGCATTGCCATCCAGGAAGCCAAGAAGCTGGGCATTCCGGTCGTGGCCGTGGTCGACACCAATTGCGACCCGGACCCGATCGACTTCCCGATCCCGGGCAATGATGACGCCTCGCGCGCCATCGCGCTCTACTGCGACCTGATTGCCGACGCGGTGCTGGACGGCATGGCCGACAGCCAGCTGGCCATGGGCGTGGATATCGGCGAATCCGAGGCGCCGGTCGAGGCCATCGTCGAGGAAACGGCAGCGGCCGAGGAAGCTCCGGCGGAAGAGGCCCCCAAGGCCGACGAAGCCGAAGCGGAAAAGCCCAAGGCGGAAGATGCCGGCGAGACTGCCACGGAAACGTCGTCTGAATCTGACAAGACCGAAGCGTAAGCTTCGACCCAACGAGCGAAATCCCAGGAGATACCGATGGCCGCGATTACTGCTGCTCTCGTGAAGGAACTGCGCGAAAAGACCGGCGTAGGCATGATGGACTGCAAGAAGGCGCTGAACGAGACGGACGGCGACTTCGAAGCCGCCGTCGACTGGCTGCGCAAGAAAGGCCTGTCCAAGGCCGCCAAGAAGGCTGACCGCGTTGCCGCGGAAGGCCTGGTCGCCGTGGCGACCGATGGCGGCAAGGGTGCCGTCGTCGAGGTCAATTCGGAAACCGACTTCGTGGCCCGCAACGAGAAGTTCCAGGCCGCGGTGAAGGAGATCGCGACCCTGGCCGTGGGCGGTTCCGGCAATGCGGACGAGCTGAAGGCTGCCAAGACGGGCTCCGGCGAAACGGTCGAGGACAAGCTGACCAACCTGATCGCCACGATCGGCGAGAACATGGCCCTGCGCCGTGCGGCCGTCGTGACCGCCGAGCCGGGCGTCGTGGCCAGCTATGTCCACAATCCGGCCGCCGACGACATGGGCGCCATCGGCGTGCTGGTCGGCCTGAAGTCCGACGGCGATGCCGGCAAGCTGGCCGAGCTGGGCCGCAAGCTGGCCATGCACGTGGCTGCCGGCGCTCCGGCCATCGCCGTGTCGGTCGATGTCGACGGCGTCGACCCGGCCATCGCGGACAAGGAACGCGAAGTGTTCGCCGACCAGGCGCGCGCTTCGGGCAAGCCGGACAACATCGTCGAGAAGATGGTGGAAGGCCGCATGCGCAAGTTCTACGAGGAAGTCGTGCTGCTCAAGCAGGCCTTCGTCATGGATCCGGACCGCACGATCGAGCAGGTCCTCGCCGACACGGCGAAGGAGCTGGGCACGTCCGTGGAAATCTCCGGCTTCGTGCGCATGGCGCTCGGCGAGGGCGTGGAGAAGAAGGAAGAGGACTTTGCTGCCGAGGTCGCCGCGGCGACCGGCCAGTCCTGATCAGGCAATGGGCGGCGGCGCTTTAAAGCGCCGCCGCTTTGTATATGCTGCGACTCCGTGACTGATTCATCCGCATCCGAGGCCCCTTCAGGCCAGGAGAATCCGCCGAAATTCCGGCGGGTTCTGCTCAAGATCTCCGGCGAAGCCCTGATGGGCCAGGAGAGCTATGGTATCGATCTGGCGACCGCCGACCGGATCGCCTCGGAAGTCGCCGACGCCGTGCGCGCCGGCACCGAGATGTGCCTGGTGATCGGCGGGGGCAATATCTTCCGCGGCCTGTCCGGTGCTGCCAAGGGCATGGACCGCGCCGCCGCCGACTATATGGGCATGCTGGCGACGGTGATGAATGCCCTCGCCATGCAGACCGCGCTGGAGCGCATCGGCGTCCAGACACGCGTTCAGTCGGCCATTCCCATGACCACGGTCTGCGAGCCCTATATCCGGCGCCGCGCGACGCGGCACATGGAAAAGGGCCGGGTGGTGATCTTCGCCGCCGGCACCGGCAACCCCTTCTTCACGACCGATACCGCGGCGGCCCTGCGCGCCGCCGAGATGGGCTGCGATGCGCTGTTCAAGGGCACCCAGGTGGACGGTGTCTATACCGACGATCCGCGCAAGAACCCCGATGCGGAGCGCTACGACCAGCTCGACTATCTGGACGTGCTGACGCGCGACCTGAAGGTGATGGATGCCTCGGCGGTGACGCTGATGCGGGAAAATGCGATACCGATCGTCGTTTTCAACATCCACGAAAAGGGCGGTCTGGCCCGGGTTCTCGCAGGCAAGGGCGTGTGCACCATGATCGGCAAGCCGCGCCCCGACACGTCAGCTGGCGAATAACAGGAAAGATCAAGCCATGAGCGACGATACCGATTTCGACGAAGCCGACCTCAAGCGGCGCATGGACGGGGCGATCGAGTCCCTGCGCAAGGAATTCTCCGGTCTGCGCACCGGTCGTGCCAGCGCCAGCCTGCTCGATCCGATCAAGGTCGAGGCGTATGGCACGCCCACGCCGATCAACCAGGTCGCCACGGTTTCGGTTCCCGAGCCGCGCATGATCTCGGTTCAGGTCTGGGACAAGACCATGGTCCCGGCGGTCGACAAGGCAATCCGCAATTCCGGCATCGGGCTGAATCCGGTGGTCGAGGGGCAGTTGCTGCGCATTCCGATCCCGCCGCTCAACGAGGAACGCCGGGCCGAGATCGCCAAGCTTGCAGGCACCTATGCCGAACATGCGCGCGTGGCGGTCCGCAATGTCCGCCGCGACGGCATGGACGGCTTGAAGAAGATGGAAAAGGATGGCGTCCTGTCCGAGGACGAGCACAAATCCTTCGCCGAGGACGTCCAGAAGCTCACAGACGACGCGATCAAGCGGATTGATGAGAGCCTGAAGACCAAGCAAGACGAGATCATGCAGGTCTGATCACCCCGCTTGCGGAGCGAGACAATGACCGATGACGCTTCCGCTTCCCAGCCGGGGCCCGACCATGTGGCGATAATCATGGATGGCAATGGCCGCTGGGCGAAATCCCGGGGCCAGCCGCGCGCCTTCGGCCACCGGCGCGGGGTGGAGACCGTGCGCCGCGCCGTGGAGGCGGCCGGCGATCTGGGTGTGCGCTACCTGACGCTCTTCTCCTTCTCGACGGAAAACTGGAGCCGCCCGGCCGACGAGGTCGGGGCGCTCTTCCAGCTGATGAAGAATTATGTCGAGGCCGATCTGGAACAGCTCGCCGGGCGCGGCGTGCGGATCCGGATCATCGGCCGGCGCGACAATCTGGGCGAGGACCTGCGCGACATTATCGAGCGGGCCGAGGCGCGCACGGAAGCCAATGACCGTTTCCACCTGACCATCGCCTTCAATTACGGCGGGCGCGACGAGATTGTCCGGGCCGCACGGCGGATTGCGCGGGACGCGCGCGACGGCACGCTCGATCCGGACGGGCTGGACGAGGCGGGTTTCACGGCGGCGCTGGATACACGCGACCTGCCCGATGTCGACCTGCTGATCCGTACCAGCGGCGAGGAACGCATCTCCAACTTCATGCTCTGGCAGCTCGCCTATGCCGAGCTCGTCTTCCTCGACGTGTTGTGGCCGGACTTTTCGCCCGAGCAGTTTTCCGACGCGATCGAGACCTACAAGCAGCGCAGCCGCCGCTACGGGGGGCTCGATGCCGGTGCGGCGTGACCCGGTCTTTCGCCGCCGGCTCGTTTCGGCCCTGATCCTCGGACCGCTGGCGATCATTCTCCTCTGGCTCGGCGGGCTTGTCTTCACAGCCTGGGTGGCGGCTTTCGCCGCGGCCATGGCGTGGGAATGGATCCAGATGTCCGATCCCAAGGCTCCGCCGCTGGCCTACGCCATTGCCTGCGCCACGGCGTCCGGCGCTGTTCTGCTGGCCGGCCAGACGAGCACCCAGGAGGCCCTGTTCTGGGGCGCGGCCGGCACGCTGGCCGTGGGGGTCGAGCGCTGGCGGCGCGGCTGGTCGATCGAGGTGCTCGGCGTTCTCTACGTCTCGCTGTCCGCCGGATTGCTGGCCGCCATGCGGGCGGACGGCGATCACGGGCTGAAGGCCGTCATTCTGCTGTTTGCCATCGTTTGGGCCGCGGACAGTCTGGCGTATATTGCCGGCACCTGGCTGGGCGGGCCCAAACTCGTTCCGCAGGCCAGTCCGAACAAGACCTGGTCCGGTTTTATCGCCGGGCTGGCGGCCGGTACGGGCGCGGGCATCGCGGCCGGCGCGGTCTTCGATCTCAACCTGCCCGCCGTGGCCCTGTTCGGGGCCGTGGTGGCCATAGCCTCCGTGCTGGGCGATCTCGCCATGTCGCTGTTCAAGCGAAGTTTCAACGTCAAGGATTCCGGCCGGCTCATTCCGGGACATGGCGGTGTGCTGGATCGCGTCGATGCGCTGATGCTCGCCGTGATCACCGCCGTCCTGTTCGAGCGTGTGCTGCCGCTGGGCTGGGGCGAGGCATGAGCGGGCCGCGGCGCATCTCCGTGCTCGGCGCAACCGGCTCGGTCGGGCTGGCGACACTGGACCTCGTCGCGCGGGCCGAGCCGGGCACCTATGAGGTTGTCGCCCTGACGGCGCGCAGCAATGCCGACGAACTGGCAGCCCAGGCCATCCGGCACCGGGCGGCGCATGTCGCCATTGCCGATCCGGAGGCGGCACCGGCGCTGCGGCGGGCGCTGGCGGGCCATCCCGGCATCACGGTCGGCGTGGGCGAGGATGCGGTCTGCGAGGCGGCGGCCATGCCGGCCGACTGGATCATGGCGGCGATCGTCGGGGCTGCGGGCCTGCGGCCGACGCTGGAAGCGGTGCGCCAGGGCACGGCCCTGGCCTTTGCCAACAAGGAATGCCTGGTCTGTGCCGGCCCGCTGTTCATGCAGGAGGCCGCGCGCTGCGGCGCCACGCTGCTGCCGGTGGACAGCGAGCACAATGCCGTCTTCCAGGTGTTCGACAGCGCGCAACGCGACACGATCCGCGCCATCACGCTGACCGCCTCGGGCGGTCCTTTCCGGACCTGGCCGCTGGCGCGCATGCGGATGGCGGCGCGGGCCGATGCCCTGGCGCATCCGACCTGGGAGATGGGCGCCAAGATCACCATCGACAGTGCGTCCATGATGAACAAGGGGCTGGAGATCATCGAGGCCTGCTGGCTGTTCGACCTGCCGCCGGAACGGGTGGAAGTGGTGGTGCATCCCCAGTCCATCGTGCACGGCCTGGTGGAATATGCCGATGGCAGTCTGCTCGCCCAGCTCGGCTCGCCGGACATGCGCACGCCGATCGCCAGCGCGCTGGCCTGGCCGGAACGCATGTCCGCGCCGGTGGAGCGCCTGCGCCTGGCCGAGATCGCACGGCTGGACTTCGAGCCTCCGGACACCGAGCGCTTCCCGGCGATCCGCCTGGCCCGCGAGGCGATCCGGGCGGGCGGCATCGCCCCGGCCGTGCTGAATGCGGCGAACGAGGTGGCCGTGGAGGCCTTTCTGGACGGCCGCATCGGTTTTCTTGACATCGCCGCCAGTGTTGAAGAGGTTCTGGCGCTCGGTCAGGGGGACGAAGCCATGCCCCGGTCGCTGTCGGATTTCGAGGATGTCTTCGCCATAGATCGGCGTGCCCGCGAACTGGCACGCGACTTGATTGCCGGTTGGACGGCACGGACACAATCACGGAACACGATGTCATGAGCCTGATCGGCACCGGCTTTCTTACAATCTTCTCCTTCGTCTTCCTGATCTCGATCGTCGTCGTGATCCACGAGCTCGGCCACTACTGGGCCGGCCGGCTGTGCGGCGTGCATGCGGAAGCCTTCTCGATGGGCTTCGGTCCGACCATCGCGTCCTGGCGCGACAAGCGCGGCACGGTATGGCGCATCGCGGCCCTCCCGCTGGGCGGCTATGTGAAATTCCTCGGCGATGCCGGCGCGGCCAGCGAGCCCGACGCCGACAAGCTCGCCGAGATCCGCAGGCGCATGGGGCCGGACGCGGACAAGTGCTATCATTTCAAGCCGATCTGGCAGCGCGCCTTCGTTACGGCAGCGGGGCCGATCGCCAACTTCATCCTGGCCATCTTCATCTTTGCGGCCCTGGCCATGGCGCTGGGCGGCCAGCCCTATCAGCCGCCGGTCGTGGGCACGGTGGCCGAGGGCAGTGCCGCGGCCGAGGCCGGTTTCCGGGAAGGCGACCGGATCGTGGCCATCAATGGCAGCGAGATCGACCGTTTCCAGGACATCGTCACCGAAGTGGTCTGGCGTCCGGGCGAGGAACTGCGTTTCGACGTGCAGCGCGACGGCGAGACGCTGGTGATCCGCGCCGCACCGCGTCCGACCGTGGTCGAGGATCAGTTCGGGGGTGAGCGGACGCTTGGCCGGATCGGTCTGGGCTCGGTCACGACACCGCCGCTGCGCGACAGCTATAACCCGGTCAGTGCCCTCGGCCACGGTGTCGACCGGACCTGGACGGCGGTCTCCATGACGGGCCGCTATGTCATCCGCGTGGTGACCGGGCGGGTTTCACCGGAATTGCTCAATGGCCCGGTGGGAATCGCGACCGCGGCGGGCCAGACGGCGGTGTCCAGTGTCGAGGCGGGCGGCAATGCCGGGGAGAGTACTTTTCTCCTCCTGGTCAACCTCGTACACCTCGCGGGCTTCCTCTCGGTGGGACTGGGTTTGGTGAATCTTCTACCGATCCCAATCCTCGACGGCGGCCATCTGGTGTATTACGCCTATGAAGCGGTTGCCCGGCGTCCGCTGAGCATGAAAGCGCAAGCCATCGGATTCCGGGTGGGACTTGCACTTGTGCTCGGTATGATGCTTGTAGCGACCTGGAATGACTTGAATTACCTGCTCGGGCAGATTTTCTGACCGGGCCCAGCAAGCGGCGATCTTCCATGGCAAGTGTTCTGCGTGTGCTCTTCGCAGCCCTATTGACTGTGTGTCTGCCGGCCCTGGCGCCGGCCCAGCAATCCGGTGTGGAAGACGCTCCGCAGGTGGGTCTGCAAACCGAGGAGGCCGAGGCCCAGCCGGTTATCCGGCAGATCCTGGTCGAGGGCAATCAGCGCGTCGAGGCCGATACGGTCCTGTCCTACCTGCTGATCCAGCCGGGTCAGACCTTCGACACCCGCCTGGTCAACCTGTCCATCCAGACCCTGTTCGCGACCGGCCTGTTCTCCGACGTGCAGATCGAGGACCGCGGCGAGCTGGTCGTCGTGCGCGTGCAGGAAAACCCGATCATCAACCGGGTGATCCTGGAAGGAAACAGCGCGATCGACGACGACAAGATCACCGACGAGATCGAGGCCCAGCCGCGTGCGATCTTCACGCGCGCCCGTGTGCAGTCGGACGTGCAGCGCATCATCGAGGTCTATCGCCGGTCCGGCCGGTTCGCCGCTTCGGTGACGCCGCAAATCGTCGAACAGGCGCAGAACCGCGTCGACCTGATCTTCGAGATTTCCGAGGGCCCGGTGACCGGCGTGCGCCGTATCAACTTCATCGGCAATGACAGCTATTCCGACCGCCGTCTGCGCCGCGAGATGGTGACGCGGGAATCGCGCTGGTGGCGCTTTTTCTCCTCGAACGACAATTACGATCCGGACCGGCTGGAATACGACCAGGAATTGCTGCGTCAGTTCTACATGAACCAGGGCTACGCCAATTTCCGCGTCCTCTCCGCCGTGGCCGAACTGACGCCGGATCAGGAAAGCTTCTACATCACCATCACGGTGGACGAGGGCGAGGTCTTCAATTTCGGCGAGGTCACGGTGTCCACCGAGATCGAGGACCTCAACGAGGAATTCCTTGCGGCAACGCTGCCGATCAATGAGGGTGATCTCTTCCGCGGCGAACTGATCGAGGACGGGATCGACCAGCTGACCTTCGCAGCGGGCGCGGCCGGCTATGCCTTCGTCAATATCAGCCCGCGCACGACGCGCAATCGCGATGACCGCACCGTCGATATCGAATTCGTCATCGACGAGGGGCCGCGCGTCTATATCGAGCGCATCGATATCGCCGGCAATACGCGGACGCTGGACCGGGTTATCCGCCGCGAACTCGACATCGTCGAGGGCGATGCCTTCAACCAGGTGCTGATCGACCGCTCGCGCAACAATGTGCGCCGATTGGGCTTCTTCGAGGAAGTCGAGGTCAACGAGACACCGGGCTCCGCGCCCGACCGGGCCCGTGTTCACGTCAACGTGACCGAACAGCCGACGGGCGAGCTGGCCTTCGGCGCCGGTTTCTCCTCGACCGACGCCTTCCTGGTCGACCTGTCGATTTCGGAACGCAATCTGCGCGGCCGCGGGCAATTCCTGCGCTTCCGGATCTCCGCCAGCTCGAACCGGGAATCGATCGATATCCGCTTCACCGAGCCGCGTTTCCTCGACCGCAACCTGGCGGCCGGTTTCGACCTGTTCCGGGTAAACTCGGACTTCCTGTCCGAGGCCTCCTTCCAGACCGAATCCACCGGCGCCAGTATCCGCCTGGGCTTCCCGGTCACGGCCTCCACCAATCTCCAGCTCGGCTACACGCTGCGTACCGACAATGTGCTGGTCTATTCCTCGGCGTCGCAGGCGCTGCTGAACCAGGCCGGCCAGCGCACGACGTCGGTGCTGACCTATACGCTCAACTGGTCGCGTCTGAACGATCCGATCGAGCCGAGCCGCGGCTACCGGCTGCAGCTGTCGCAAGGGTTTGCCGGTGTGGGCGGCGATGTCCGCTACGTCCGGTCCGAAGTCGAGGGTGCTATCTATCGGCCCGTCTTGCCCGGGATTTTCGACAATAACGTCGTCGCGAGTTTCTCGATGAATGGCGGTTTTGTCATGCCCTGGGGCGGTGATACGGTCCGTATTAACGACCGCTTCTTCAAGGGCGGCAATTCGTTCCGCGGTTTCGAGGTTGCGGGTATCGGCCCGCGCATCGTCAGCCGGGACGATGAAACGGGCGAGTTGATCCGGGGCGATGCCCTGGGTGGCCGCCTGTATGCAATCGGGGCGTTCGAGGTGTCCTTCCCGACCGGATTGCCGGAGCAATACGGTGTGCGAGCCAGTGTCTTCACCGAGTTCGGCACACTGGGGCTTCTCGATTCGGTCGACCAGATCGAGGAAGGCGGCGCTGGAACTGCGTTCACGATCGACGATATGGCCCTTCGGGCCTCGGCGGGCGTGAGCATTTTCTGGGATTCACCTTTCGGACCGGTGCGGTTCGACTTTGCCGAGGCCTTCATCAAGGAGGACTACGACAGGGCCGAATTCTTCCGGTTCAGCACGAGAACAGGGTTCTAAAGTTATGAAATTTCTCAAGACACTTCTCCTCCTTCCGGTCTTGTTCGCCGGTCTGGCGGCGCCGAGCCTGGCCCAGCAGCCGACGATTGCGGTGATGAATGAAGAGCGCGTCCTGCGCGAAAGCTCGGCCGGTCAGCACATCCAGTCGCGCATGCAGGAAATCGCCCAGGAGATCGATGCGGAGCTGACCGCGATGGGTCAGCCCATCCAGCAGGAAACCGAACGCCTGAACGCGGAGACGGCCTCGATGACGCCGCAAGCCGTGCAGCAGCGTCCGGACCTGATGCAGCGTATCGAAGCGCTCAACCAGCAGGCTCAGCAGTTCGAGCTGGCCCGCCGCGCCCGTCAGCAGGAAATCGTGCAGACCGAGCGTCAGGCCATGCGTCCGATCTATGATGCGCTCGGCCCGATCCTGGAAGCCGTCGTCGAGGAACGCGGCATCGACATCCTGATCGATCGCGCCAACCTGGTGTTCGCGTCGCCGGACTTCGATATCTCCCAGGAGGTCATCAACCGCCTGAACCAGCAGGTTCCGACCGTGACCGTCACGCGCGTGCGCGTGTCCCAGGAAGCGGCCGCTGCCGCTGCCCAGCAACAGCAGTAGCGCGTGGCGCCATGGCCGATCCGCGCTTCTTCGACCGGCTTGGCCCCCTGACACTGAACGAGATCGCCGCACTTTCGGGTGCGGCGATTTCCGATTCAGCGTCCGGGAGCGATCGCGTCGACACCGTCGCTCCGATCAGCGAAGCGCACGCCGGTGCGCTCTGCTATCTGGAAAACGCCAAATTGCTGAGGGCGCATCCCGATGTGCGGCTCGACGGCGTCAGCCTGTTCGCACCGCCCGCCCTGGCGGAGGAGCTGGCCGGGCGAGGCGCGAAAGTCCTCACCCACGATCATCCCAGGGCGGCCTTTGGCCGTGCCGCGGCGGCGCTCTATCGCCTCAAGCCTTTCCCCGTGGACAGTGCGACCGCGCCCGACGCCCGGATCGCAGACAGCGCCGACATCGGGCAGGGTGTGGTGATCGGGGCCGGTGCGCAGATCGGCGAAGACGTGGTGATCGGCCCGGGTAGTTCGATCGGTCCGGGCTGCCATGTCGGCGCCGGCACCTATCTGGGTCCGCGGGTCGTCGTCCTGTGCGCGGATATCGGCGAGAACTGCAACATTCTTTCGGGAGCCGTGATTGGCGAGACCGGTTTCGGTGCCGCAATATCCGGCGACGGTCTCGTCGACATGCCGCATCTCGGTGTCGTGGAGATCGCATCGTCCGTGACGATCGGCGCCAATAGCTGCGTCGATCGCGGACAGTTCGGGGCGACCACGATCGGCGAGGGGACCAAGATCGATAATCTCTGCCATATCGGTCACAATTGCCGCGTCGGGCGCAATGTCGCGATGGCCGCTTTCGCCGGCGTTTCGGGCAGTTGCGTGATCGAGGACGATGTGATGTTCGGCGGCCGTGTCGGCTTGCAGGACCATATCACCATCGGCAAGGGCGCCCGGATCGGGGGCAATTCGGCGCTCGCCGAAAGCGTACCCGCCGGCGAGACCTGGATGGGCGATCCCGCCCAGCCCCTGCGCCAGTATCTGCGCCAGGTTTCCGAGGTGCGGCGTCTGGGGCGCCGCGGCGAGCGAAAGACGAAAAAGAAGGACTGACCGGCGTGCCCGACCGGATAGAACACAACGAAATCCTGCAGCTCCTGCCGCACCGCTATCCCTTTCTCCTGATCGATGCGGCCGAGGACTATGTCGCCGGCAAGTCGATCGTCGGGCTGAAGGGTGTGACGGCGAACGAGCCCTTCTTCCCGGGACATTTCCCGGGCAATCCGGTGATGCCGGGCGTGCTGATGATCGAGGCGATGGCCCAGGCCGGAGCCGTGCTCATGTACAAGACGCTCGAGGCGGCGCCGGATTCCGCGACGGTCTATTTCATGGGCGCCGACAAGGTGCGTTTCCGCTCGCCGGTGCGTCCCGGCATGATGCTGCGCATGCCCGTCCAGGTGACGGCGGCGCGCCATGGCGTGTTCAAGTTCAGCGGCGAGGTCTTTGCCGACGGCGTGCGCGCCGTGCAGGCCGATTTCTCCGCCAAGGCGGTGGATCACCGATGAGTGCCCAGATCCATCCCAGCGCCATCGTCGATTCCGCGGCCGAACTGGGCGAGGGGGTCGAGATCGGACCCTTCTGCATCGTCGGGCCGAAGGCGAAGCTGGCCGACCGCGTGCGGCTGATGTCCCATGTCACCGTAGCGGGCAATACCCGGGTGGGCGAGGATTGCGTCCTCTATCCGGGCGTCCATATCGGTCATCCGCCCCAGGACTTCAAATACCAGGGTGAGGATACGCGGCTGATCATCGGTCAGCGCAACATCCTGCGCGAGAACGTTACCATGCATCCGGGCACCACATTCGCCCGGGCCCAGACCGTGATCGGCGATGACGGGTATTTCATGGTCGGTGCCCATGTGGCGCACGACTGCATCGTCGGCGACCGGGTCGTGTTCGCCAATGGCGCAGCCATCGGCGGCGAGACCACGGTGGACGATCACGTCATCCTGGGCGGGTATGCGGGCATTCACCAGAAGAGCCGGATCGGCCGGCATGCCTTTGTCGGGGCCATGGCGATGGTGACGGCGGACGTCATTCCCTACGGCTCGGTGATCGGCAATCACGCCCATCTGGCCGGGCTGAACGTGGTCGGGCTGAAGCGCCGCGGCATGCCCCGCGAGACGCTGCGCGATCTGCGCGCCGCCTATCGCCTCCTGTTCGCCCAGGAAGGCACGTTCGAGGAACGGGTCGACGATGTCGCGCATCTCTATCGCGAGAATGCGCCGGTGATGGAAATCATCGGCTTTATCCGCGAGGACGCGAAACGCCCCGTCTGCATGCCCCATGACTGACACGCCCGAGGCGGCTGACTGGAGGACGCTGGGTCTGATCGCCGGCGGCGGCGCGCTGCCGCGCGAGATCCTGCGAGCGCTGGACGGACGGGATGTACGGGTGGTCCGGCTCAAGGGATTTGCCGACGACGCCTTCGACGATGCGGACATGGTCGAGCATTCGGTCGGCGAGATCGGCGCCATCGTGAAATCCCTCAAGCAGGCCGGCTGCGACGCGGTGTGCTTTGCCGGTTATGTCACCCGTCCGGATTTCAAGACGCTGCGCCTGGACGCGGGCGGGCTGAAGCTTCTGCCGCGTGTTCTGGCGGCCGGCCGCAAGGGCGATGACGCCACCCTGCGCGTGATCGTGGACGCTTTCGAGCGTGCGGGGTTTGCCGTCGTCGGGGCCGACGCACTGCTCGCGCAAAGCCCGCTTCGGGCCGGCTGCCTGGGGCACGCCCGGCCGGGCGAGATGGCGCTTGCCGATGCGGACAAGGCGATGCATGTCGCCGCCGAGATCGGACGGCTCGATATCGGCCAGGGCGCTGTCGTTGCCGACGGGCTGATCCTGGCGGTCGAGGCCCAGGAAGGTACCAATGCGATGCTCGAGCGTGTGGCGGGGCTGCCCGAAGCGTTGCGCGGTACGCCGGCGGCGCGGCGCGGTGTGCTGGCCAAGCGACCCAAGCCGATCCAGGAACGGCGCATCGACATGCCGACCATCGGGGTGGACACGGTGCGCCTGTGCGACGCGGCCGGGCTTGCGGGGATCGTCCTGGAAGCCGGCGGGGCCCTCGTGGTCGATCGCGAGGGCGTCGTCGAAGCACTGGACAGGAGCGGCCTCTTCCTGCTGGTGAAGGAGGCGGAGGCATGAGCCGCACACCGCTGATCTATGTCGTGGCGGTCGAGCGGTCCGGCGATCATCTCGGAGCGGCCCTCATGCGCGCCCTGCGCGAACAGACCGGCGGGGTCGTACGTTTCGCGGGTATTGGCGGTACGGCCATGGCGGAGGAGGGGATCGCCTCGGCCATCGACATTTCCGATCTCGCCATTTTCGGCTGGATCGACGGGCTGATGGCCTACAAGCGGGTCAAGGCGGCCGTGTCGGCCAGCGTTGGCGACATCCTCGCGGTCAAGCCCGACGCTGTCGTCCTGATCGACAGCTGGGGCTATACGCTGCGCGTGGCCCGGGGCGTGCGGGAGGCCGATCCGTCGATCAAGCTGATCAAATATGTCGGACCGCAGGTGTTCGCGACACGTCCGGGACGCGCGGCCACGCTGGCGGAAACCGTCGACCGGCTGCTCACCATCCTCAATTTCGATGCGCCGTATTACGAAGCACACGGCCTGCCGGTGACCTTTGTCGGCAATCCGACCCTGGAACGCCTCCAGCCCGGCGATGGCGCGGCTTTTCGCCAGCGCCATGGCCTCGAAAGCGGGGCCGCCGTCCTCATCGTGCTGTTCGGCAGCCGGCAGTCCGAGGTCCGGCGGCTCTACGAACCCTTCGCCCGGGCTGTCGAAAGGCTGAGACGGCGCGATCCCGGCCTCGCCGTGGTCGTGCCCGCGGCCGATCCGGTCATGGATGAGCTGCACGGCCGGATGCAGGCCGACGAACGCATGGCCGGTGTCGTCCTGGTCGAGGAAAGCGAGAAGGCGGATGCCTTCGCCGCGGCCGATGCGGCGCTGGCCTGTTCGGGCACCGTGGTCACCGAACTGGCGACGGCGGGCGTGCCGACCGTGACGAGCTACCGGCTTGGCTGGGTCACCTGGGCGACAGCGCGCCTCTTCAACCTCATGAAGGCCAAGTATATCAGCCTGGTGAACATCGCGGCCGACGAGGAGCTCGTGCCCGAACTCGTTCAGACCCGCGCCACAGGGGCCAATCTGGCCGCAGCGGTCCTTGCGCTGCTGGACGATCCGGAACGCCGTGAAATCCTGTCCCGGCGCCTTGTCGAGACCACCGACGAGATGCGCGGCGACGGACGCGCCAGCGACCGTGCTGCCGAGGCGGTCCTCGACACGCTCGCCGAATGAAAAAGGCCGCCCGGACGGGGCGGCCTTTCGCTTGGCTTTCGGGGTCGATCAGCGCTTGGCGATATCGACATAGTCGCGCGGCGTGGCGCCGGTGAAGAGCTGGCGCGGACGGCCGATCTTCTGCGAGGGATCCTCGATCATTTCCGACCACTGCGCGATCCAGCCCACGGTGCGGGCCAGGGCAAAGAGCACGGTGAACATCTCGGTCGGGAAACCCATCGCCTTCAGCGTGATGCCCGAATAGAAGTCGATATTCGGATAGAGCTTCTTGTCGACGAAATACTCGTCCTCCAGCGCGATGCGCTCGAGTTCCATGGCGACCTGCAGGGTCGGGTCGTTGCGCACGCCCAGCTCGTCGAGCACCTGGTGGCAGGTCTCGCGCATCACTGTGGCCCGCGGATCGTAGTTCTTGTAGACCCGGTGGCCGAAGCCCATCAGGCGGAAGGGATCGTTCTTGTCCTTCGCCTTCTTGATGTATTCCGGGATCTGGTCGACCGTGCCGATCTCGCGCAGCATGTTCAGCGCCGCTTCGTTGGCGCCGCCATGGGCCGGACCCCACAGCGAGGCGATGCCCGAAGCGATACAGGCGAACGGATTGGCCCCGGAGGAACCGGCCAGGCGCACCGTCGAGGTCGAGGCGTTCTGCTCGTGGTCGGCGTGCAGGATGAAGATCTTGTCCATCGCCTTGGCGAGCACGCTGGAGCCCTTGTACTCCTCCGCCGGCACTGCGAAGCACTGGCGCAGGAAGTTGGCCGCATAGTCCATGTCGTTACGCGGCGTGATGAAGGGCTGGCCGATGGCATACTTGTAGGCGCGGGCCGCGATCGTCGGCATCTTGGCGATCATGCGGTGGCTCGCAATGGTGCGCGCTTCCGGATCGTTGATGTCGGTCGAGTCGTGGTAGAAGGCCGACAGGGCGCCGACCGTGCCGACCATGATCGCCATCGGGTGTGCGTCGCGGCGGAAACCGCGGAAGAACTGGTCGAACTGGTCGTGCAGCATGGAATGCCGCCGGATCGTCCAGTCGAAAGTCTCGAAATCGTTGGCACTCGGCAGTTCGCCGTGCAGCAGCAGGTAGCAGACTTCCATGAAGTTGGACTGCTCGGCCAGCTGGTCGATCGGATAGCCGCGATAGAGCAGCGTGCCTTCGCCGCCATCGATATAGGTGATCTGGCTCTCGCAGCTCGCGGTCGAGGTGAAGCCCGGATCATAGGTGAACATGCCGGTCTCGGCGTAGAGCTTGCGGATGTCGATCACGTCCGGACCGATCTCACCGCTCATGACCGGCAAGTCGACCGTCTTGCCGTTGTAAGACAGCGTGGCCGTGCCGTTCGGTTTGGCTTTGTTTTCCATCACGTCATCCCCTAGGTTCGCGGCCGCTCAGGCGTCCGCCATCATCTGGTCCTTGATACGATCCAGCGTCTCCTCCCGGCCCAGGAAGGCCATGACGAGCGACAGATCGGGAGCGGGCGCTCCTGCGGTCAGGGCCGCACGCAGCGGCTGCCCGACCTTGCCGAAGCCGACCTCTTCGGCCTCGGCGAAATTCTTCAGTTCTGCGGCCAGCGCGTCTTCGGTCCATGCAGCCAGATCGCCCAGGCGGGTGAACAGGCGGTAAAGACGCTGCCGGGCTTCCTCGTTGAGGGGTTTGGCAGCTTTTCCTTCCAGCCGGAACGGGCGCGGTTTGAGCAGAAAATAGGCCTGGCGGGCAAGCTCTTCCAGTGTCGCAGCCCGAGTCTTGAGAACCGGCATGGCCGCCCGAAGTCTCTGGCCGACGATCTGGGGATCGTCGATCCGGTCTTCAAGCGTATCCAGGAAGGGCGCGACCAGTTCGATCAGGCGCGCATCATCCGCCTGGCTCATATGGTGGCCGTTGATATGGTTCAGCTTGTCCATATCCATCCGTGCCGGGGCCTTGTTGAGCCCGTCCAGCGTAAAGGCGGCCACCGCTTCGGCGTCCGAGAAGAGTTCCTGGTCGCCATGGGACCAGCCCAGGCGCAGCAGGTAATTGCGCAGGCCTTCGGGCAGATAACCCATGTCGCGATAGGCGTCCGCGCCCAGCGCGCCGTGGCGTTTGGATAGTTTCTTGCCGTCGGGCCCGTGGATCAGCGGCACATGGGCGAAGACCGGACGGTCCCAGCCCAGCGCGTCGTAGATCTGGCTCTGGCGGCCGCCGTTTACCAGGTGATCGTCGCCGCGCACGATATGGGTGATGCCCATGTCGTGATCGTCGACCACCACGGCGAGATTGTAGGTCGGGCTGCCGTCGGATCGCAGCAGGATGAGATCGTCGAATTCTTTGGCCGCCCAGCGCACATTGCCCTGGACCGCGTCTTCCAGAACGACGTCGCTGTCCGGCGCCTTGAAGCGGACGACATAAGGCGTGTCCGCCGGGGCCTCCTCGGGCCCGCGGTCGCGCCAGGGCGAGCGCAGGGCGCGGCCCTGCGCAAACGCCTCGTCGCGCAGTTCCTGGACTTCCTCGCTCGTGCAATAGCACTTGAAGGCCTTGCCTTCGGCCAGCAATTGCCCGGCGACCTCGGCGTGCCGGCCGGCCCGGGCGTATTGCGAGACGACGTCGCCATCCCAGTCGAGCCCCAGCCAGGCAAGACCGTCCAGGATGGCATCGATCGCCTCCTGGGTGGAGCGGGCGCGGTCCGTGTCCTCGATGCGCAGATAGAAGGCGCCGCCGTGATGACGGGCCAGCAACCAGTTGAACAGCGCCGTGCGGGCGCCGCCGATATGCAGGAAACCCGTCGGCGAGGGTGCGAAGCGGGTACGGATGGGGTTGTCGTTGTTTTGCACGTGCGAATTCATGCTGCGCTGCGGGAAGGGGAAGTCGTGTTAGCATGAATATCAGCTTTTGCGATAGACCGAAGGCTGCTTCGTGCTTCATCCTGACGCAAACCTGCCGCATTCCACGGCGACATACTTGAAGAAATCGCCACTGAAGCTTGGGGCGGAAGCCTTTTTCAGTCCCGCGATTTCGCTCGCTCTGGGTGTGGCGGCCGGGTCTGCACTGCATCTCACGGACAGCGTTTCTACCGTCACGGCACTGGTGTTCGGCCCGGCCGGTCTTGCCGCGGCAGGGCTTGCTATCTGGCGCGGGCCGCGTCCCTGGCGTGCGGGGATGGGCGTATTGGCGCTTTTCCTTCTGGGACTCCTGCTGGCTTTCGGCCGGGCCGAGCAGCGTGTGGCCGCCGCCGCGGCCATTCCGGCCATCGACACGCGCGGCGAGGCGGTCCGGGTCGAGGGCTGGCTGGCGGCGATCGAGACCAGCGGGAGCGGGCGATCGCGCCTGCTGGTACGGATAGCCGCGTCCGGCGCGGAACCGGGATACCGCATCCGCGTGCTGGGGTCAGCAGGTGAGGTCCGACCGGGCGAGAGCGTTGCCGTCGAGGCCGTGCTGGCGCCGCCGCGCATGGCCGCCGTGCCCGGCGGATACGATTTCGCCTTCCATGCCTTTTTCCGCCGCATCGCCGCGACCGGTTACGCGATCGCACCCGCCCGCGCCGGGCCGGCGGACCTGCGCGCCGACCGTCTGCAACGGCGGATCGCCGCGTTGCGCTGGACGATGGCCGAGCGGATCACGCGGCGGCTGGAGGGACGGTCCGGCGCCCTGGCGGCCGCCTTGCTGACCGGCGACCGGTCGCGTCTGGCGCGGGAGGATGTCGAGGCGCTGCGCGGCGCCGGACTGGGGCACATGCTCGCCATCTCCGGCATGCACATGGCGCTGTTTGCGGGCGGCGTCTTCTTCGCGGTGCGCCTGGCGGCGGCGGGACTGGGACGCTGGTCGCGCCGGCACGATCCCGCCGTTCCCGCCGCGCTGGCGGCCCTCGCCGCAGCGGCGATCTATCTCGCCCTGTCCGGGGGTGCCATTCCCACCCAGAGGGCGTTCATCATGACGGCATCGGCGCTGGGCGCCGTGCTGGCACGCCGCCGTGTCCTGTCCTTTCACACCCTGGCCATAGCCATGACGGCCGTTCTTGTCCTGACGCCGGAAGCCGTCGTGACGCCGGGTTTCCAGATGTCCTTCGCGGCGGTGGGGGCGCTGATCGCGGCGGCGCAGCTCTGGCAGGCGCGGCGTCCGCCGCCGGCCCCGCTCGATGCCGGACGCGGCGTGCGGCAATTCTTCGGCGGGCTGGGCACGACAAGCCTGGTGGCGGGGCTGGCGACATCGGGTTTCGGCGCGTTCCACTTTCACCGCGTCGCGGCGTTCGGCCTGGTCGGGAATCTCCTCGTCATGCCGGTCTTTACCCTGATCGTGATGCCGGCCGGCATCCTGGCGCTTTTTCTCATGCCTGCGGGTCTGGACGGCGTGCCTCTGATGGTGATGGGCGCCGGCCTCGACCTCGTGCTGGCGCTGGCTCACACCGTGTCCGGCTGGCCCGGGGCGGAGCGGACCATACCCTCCGCTCCGGGCTGGGTGCTGGCGCTCTACGGGAGCGGTTTCGCCCTGGCCTGTGCGGCGCGTGGCGGCTGGCGCGGTGCCGGCGCCGGTCTGATGGCCGCCGCGATCGCGTTCTGGGCGACCGCCGACAGGCCCGACCTCTTCATTTCCCGCGACGGTGTCATCGTGGCCCGGGGTTATGAAGCGGGCGGCGAGGCGGGCGGCTGGGCGGTCAGCGACGCCCGGCGCAGCCGGTTTCCCGTTCGCGTGTTTCTGGAAGGCGAGGGGCGTCACGGCCGGCCCGGCCGCCTGGCGCTCGACTGTGATGCGGCCGGTTGCGCCGGCACCTTTACCGGCGACCGGCCCGTTGTGGTGCTGGACGCGCTGGACGGCCTGTCCGAGGATTGCCGGCGGGCCGGTCTGATCGTGACCCGGCAGGTCGTGCCGGCGCATCGCATTCGAGGGTGCGGCGCCCCGCTGATCGATGCCGGAGCCTTGTCGCGCCGCGGCGGCGCCATGCTGTGGGCCGGGCCGGACGGCGATTGGCGCGTGCGGCATGTTCTCGATACCGGCCCCCGGCAGCCCTGGCATGCCCGCACCGTCAGCGGTGCGGCTGCCTTTGAGCGGGTCTGGTGACGCGCGGAGTCGCGGACGGGGCTGCGCCGGGTGCTGGACAAACCGGGGCCGGAAAATCCGGTCCGGTCACGAATACGCCCGGCCGGTGTCAGCATCCGGCCGGGCGTATTCGCGCCAGGCAATAAGGCTAGTGATACTTCCGGATCAGCCCGACCAGGCAGCCCTGGACCTTGACGCGGTCGGGGCCGAAAATCCGGGTTTCGTATTCCGGATTGGCCGCTTCCAGCGCGATCGAGCCGCCCTTCTTGCGCAGACGTTTCAGCGTGGCTTCCTCGTCATCGACGAGCGCCACGACGATATCGCCCGAATCGGCCGACTCGCAGCGCCGGATCAGCACGGTGTCGCCATCGAGAATACCGGCCTCGATCATCGAATCGCCCTTCACCTCGAGGGCGAAGTGTTCGCCGCTGCCGATCATGTCGGCCGGGATGGGCAGGCGGTCTGTCTCGTGCTGGATGGCGGAGATGGGCACGCCGGCGGCGATCCGCCCGAGGATGGGCACATCGATCATTGTTTCGCGGTCTTCGTCTTCGGATTTGGAGAAATCGGCGCGCACGACATTGGGGCCGAGATCGCCCGACGGAACGGGCTGGCTGGACGAAGCCGCCGATTCCGGCAGTTTGAGCACTTCCAGGGCGCGCGCCCGATGCGGCAGGCGGCGGATGAAGCCGCGCTCCTCAAGCGCCGTGATCAGGCGGTGGACGCCGGACTTGGAGGCCAGCTGAAGCGCCGCCTTCATCTCGTCGAAGGAGGGCGAGACGCCGGTTTCCTTGATGCGCTGGTGGATGAAGAGCAAAAGCTCGTTCTGTTTCCGCGTGAGCACGGCAGCCCCCTTAAGCTGGCCCGAAGCCCATGGATCGCGTCCGCAGGGATTCGGGAACAAATCAGGAATTCTGCCGTTTGTTCTACAAGTGTTCCCGGCCAGCGTCAACCGAGGCGTCAAGCCGCGCCCGGCCGCGCGAGAAGCGCCCGGGTCGCCGCCGTGACATCGTCCTGGCGCATCAGGCTTTCCCCCACCAGCAGGGCCCGGGCGCCGGATCGCTGAAGCCGCAGGGCGTCGTCATGCGTGACGATCCCGCTCTCTGCGACGAGGAAACGGCCCGTGCCGACGTGCGGCGCCAGCGTTTCGAAGGTTTCCAGCGAGGTCTCGAAAGTGCGCAGGTTGCGGTTGTTTATGCCGATCAGCGCGGCATTCATGTCGAGGGCGCGCTCCATTTCCTCGGCATCGTGCACCTCGACCAGCGCATCCATTCCCCAGCGCGCCGCTTCGTCGGCCAACCGGTTTGCCGTGTCATCGTCGACGGCGGCAAGGATGATCAGGATAGCATCCGCGCCCAGCATGCGGGCTTCGGCGACCTGGTAGGGGTCGTACATGAAATCCTTGCGCAGGGCGGGCAGGGCCACCGCGTCGCGCGCGGCGCTGAGGAAGGCGTCGGTGCCCTGGAAACTCGGCCCGTCGGTCAGCACGGACAGGCAATTCGCCCCGCCGGCCTCGTAGGCGCGGGCCAGGGCAGGCGGATCGAAATCGGCGCGGATCAGGCCCTTGGACGGGCTGGCCTTCTTGACCTCCGCGATCAGGCCCAGACCGTACCGGTCCGCGGCGCGTTCCAGTGCGGTCAGGAAGCCGCGTACCGGCGCGGTATCGCGGGCCCGCGCCTCGATCTCGGCCAGCGGGCGCTCGGCCTTGCAGGCCTCGATATGCTCGCGCTTGTAGGCACCGATGCGGGCCAGCGTGTCCGGGGTCGATGTCATGATCAGGCCTCGCCTCTGGAAATCGCGATCATCCGGTCCAGCGTGGCACGGGCCCGGCCGTCGTCGATCGCGGCAGCGGCCTTTTCGGCCCCGTCGGCCAGGGTCTCGGCCAGGTCGGCCACGAGCAGGGCCGCGCCCGCATTGAGCCGGACAATGTCGCGGAAAGGCCCGGTTTCGCCATCCAGCAGCCGCTCGATGGCAGC
This sequence comes from Pseudomonadota bacterium, assembly GCA_034659015.1. Classification (GTDB taxonomy): domain Bacteria; phylum Pseudomonadota; class Alphaproteobacteria; order Caulobacterales; family Maricaulaceae; genus Maricaulis. Next base: position 125,419 of record JAYEGL010000016.1, read on the forward strand.
CGCATTGAAGGCCGGATCGCCGCCGCGCAGGTCGGCCTCGCCGGCCAGATCGATTCCGGCCTCGCCGGGGTGGACGTCGAAGGTCCGGATCTCGCCCTTGCGCAGTTCGGCGACATGGGTGGCGGCCGTGGTGGTGATCTCGTCCATACCGTCCGCGCCGCAGATCACCAGGGCGCGTTCGCAGCCCAGATCGCGCAGCGCCTCGGCCATCGGGACCAGCCAGCGCTTGTGATAGACGCCCAGCAATTGGCGCTTCACGCCGGCCGGATTGGACAGCGGCCCGAGCAGGTTGAACACCGTGCGTACGCCCAGAGTCAGGCGGGCCGGGCCGACATGGCGCACGGCGGAATGGTGGGCGGGGGCGTAGAGGAAACCGGCGCCGGCTTCGCGAAGCGAGCGTTCCACCCGGTCCGGCCCGCAATCCAGGTCGATACCCAGCGCGGCGAGCACATCGGAAGAGCCGGATTTGGAGGAGGCGGCGCGATTGCCGTGCTTGGCGACGATGGCGCCGGCGCCGGCAGCAACGATCGCTGCGGCGGTGGAGATGTTGTAGGCGCCCTTGCCGTCGCCGCCCGTGCCGCACGTATCGATGGCGCCCTCGGGGGCCTCGATCCGGGTCATCCTTGCCCGCATCACCCGGGCGCCGGCGGCGATGTCGGAGGGGCGCTCGCCCTGGGCCGCCAGGCCCATCAGGAAACCGGCGATGGCCGGATCCGGCGCTTTGCCGTCCATCAGGTCGGCGAAGGCGCCGGCAATGTCGTCGGCGTCTGGCCGGTCGGCCCGGCTGAAGGCCTGCAGGCAGCGGGAAAGGGCGGTCATGCGGGATCTTCCGGTTCGCAAGGAGGCGTTGGCGTTCGGATCAGGCAGCGGCGGCGCTGGGTCCGTCGATCAGGGCGAGGAAATTGGCCAGCAGGTCGTGACCATGTTCCGAGGCGATGGATTCGGGATGGAACTGCACGCCGTGGATCGGCCGTTCGCGATGGCTCAGCCCCATGATCTCGCCGTCCTGCGTCTTCGCGGTCACCCGGAGCGCATCGGGCACGCTGCCCGGCCGCACGGCGAGCGAGTGATAGCGCGTCGCGGTGAAGGGATTGGCCAGGCCGGCGAAGACGCCGGTGCCGTCATGCTCGATCAGGCTGGTCTTGCCGTGCATGATTTGCATGGCCGATACGACCTCGCCGCCGAAGGCCTGCCCGATGGCCTGGTGGCCCAGGCAGACGCCGAGGATCGGCAGGCTGGCCGGCGCCTTTTCGATCAGGCCCAGGCAGATACCCGCGCGGTCGGGGTCGCAGGGGCCCGGCGACAGCACGATGCCGCACGCACCGAGCGCCAGGGCCTCGTCGGCCGACATTGCGTCATTGCGGATGACGCGAGTCGTGGCACCCAGTTCCTGGAAGTAGTGCACCAGGTTGAAGGTGAAACTGTCATAATTGTCGACGATCAGAAGCATGGCTCTCTCCGGGCCGGGAAATCTATGCGGTCCGGCGGCGCAGGCCAATCCCGTGCGCTGCTTAACGCCGGATTAAGTCCTTTCGCGCGTGGTTAACGCATGACGCAGCCCGGCCGCCCGCTGATTCGCAGCCTCAATTCCGCCGTTCCGGCTTTTGCCGGCGCGCTGGTGGCGTGTGCCTATCTGGTCGGGGCCGTCGTCTTCTCCGTGGCCAGCCAGGCCGAGCCCGCGCCCGCTGCCGCCATCGCCGACAGGGCGCCGGAGACCGCCGCCGGCATCGTTGCGGACATCGCGGTCGCGGATACCGCCCGAGCCGCCATTGCACGGCCCGCGGAGCGTCCGGCAGCCGTGCCCGCGCCTGTGCAGCCGCGCGAGTCCGCCCCGTCGGACGGGCCGCGCATCGCCATCGTGATCGACGATGTCGGGCTGGATGTGGACGCCGCACGCCGCACCATCGGTCTGGACGCCCGTGTGAGCGTTGCGGTTCTGCCCTATGCCGAAGCCTCCGGGCTGGTGTCCGCGGAGGCCGCCACGGCCGGTCACGACGTGCTGCTGCACATGCCGATGGAGCCGGTCGGCCTGGCCGATCCCGGACCGAACGCGTTGCGGGTCGGGCTGAGCGATGCGGATCTGCGGGCCCGCATGCGCTGGGCCATGGCCCGGGTACCGGAGGCGGTCGGCCTGAACAATCACATGGGCAGCCGTTTCACCAGCGATCCGCGCGCCATGCGCGTGGCCCTGGGCGCGCTGTCCGACCGCGATCCGCTGTTTCTCGATTCCCTGACGACCGGACAAAGCCGGGGCCGGGCCGTGGCCGACGGGCTGGGCCTTCGCACGCTACAGCGCGACATCTTCCTGGACCACGTACTGGCGCCGGCCGATATCGCTGCGCGGCTGGACGAGGCCGAGGCCCTGGCGCGTTCGCGCGGATGGGCGGTCGCCATCGGGCATCCGCATCCGGAAACGCTGGACGCGCTGGAGGCCTGGATCGCCGGCGCGCGGGAACGCGGCATCGAATTCGTCACGGTGACGGCCCTGTCGGACCAGATCGAGCACACGGCCCTGCCGACGGCGGATGCCAGCTCAGCGCTGCAGTGAGTCCCCGGCGGCCCGGAACAGGGCGGCCGCCTTGTTGACCGTTTCCACCCGTTCCGATTCCGGATCGCTGTCGAGCACCACGCCGGCCCCCGCCTGGACGTGGATCTTCCCGTCCTTCACCACCGCCGTTCGCAGGGCGATACACGTGTCCATCCCGCCATCGGCGGAAAAATAACCGACGGCGCCGGAATAGATTCCGCGCCGGTGCGGCTCCAGCTCGTCGATGATTTCCATCGCCCGCACTTTGGGGGCGCCGGAGACGGTGCCTGCGGGAAAGCCCGCGAACAGGGCGGAGACCGCATCCTCGCCCTCGGCCAGATCGCCTTCCACATTCGACACGATGTGCATGACGTGGCTGTAGCGCTCGACGATCTCGCGCGAGGTGATGCGCACCGAGCCGGGTTTGGCGACGCGCCCGATATCGTTGCGGCCCAGATCGAGCAGCATGAGGTGTTCGGCGCGTTCCTTGGGATCGCCCAGCAGATCGGCCTCGTAGGCATCGTCCTCGGCCGGCGTCTGACCGCGCGGCCGCGTTCCGGCGATCGGGCGAACCGTGACGACCCCGTCGCGCAGGCGCACCAGGATTTCCGGGCTGGACCCGACGATCTCGAAGCCGTCGAACCGGAAGAAGAAGAGGAAGGGCGAGGGGTTGAGCCGGCGCAGGGACCGGTAGAGCCAGAACGGATCGGCCGGATAGTCCGCGGAAAAACGCTGGCTGGGCACGACCTGGAAGGCGTCGCCGGCACGGATATAGTCGCGTGCCGCATCGACGGCGGCGCGATAGGCGTCCTCGCTCTGGTTCGAGCGCCGCTCGCCCAGCGCGCCCTCCGGCGGCGAAAGGTCGGGCGTGGCGCCCGCCAGGGCGTCGAGCGTCGTCTGCATGCGTTCCACGGCCGCGTCATAGGCCTCGCGGGCGGAATACTCGCCCGGACGCACCGGGCTGTAGACCTGAATTTCCTGCTTGAGCGCATCGAACACGACCATGATGCGCGGCCGCAAGAGGCAGCTTTCCGGCACGTCCAGCGGATCGGCGTCGGCGTTCTCCGGCAGCGTCTCCAGATAGCGCACCATGTCGTAGCCGACATAGCCGAACAGGCCCGAGGCCAGCGGCGGCGCATCGATCGGCAGCGGACAGCGGGCATCCTCGATCACGCGGCGCAGCGCCGTCATCGGCTCTTCGTCGACCGGTGTGAAGTGCCGCTCGGCGACCGCCAGTCCGCGCGCCTCGGAGACCTGTCCGTCGCGGCACTGCCAGATCAGGTCGGGATCGAGCCCGATGGCGGAGTATCGGCCGCGCCAGGCGCCGCCCTCGACCGATTCCAGCAGGAAGGCGTCCTTGCGGTCGCGGGCCAGCTTGAGGAAGGCGGCGACGGGCGTGAGCAGATCGTCGACACGGCGCGCCGCGAGCACGGACGTCTCGCCGCGCTCGAAGGCTTCCGCGACCGTGGCGAAGTCCGGCGCGACCGGGGTGCGGACCGTCATTGTCCGGCGGCGGGGTCTTGTCCGAGCGCCTGGGCAACCAGGCGACGGTCGACAGCCGCGTCGTTGAGACCGTATTCGCGCTGCAGCGCCTGTTGCATCGAGACCAGGATGTCCTCGCTCATTTCGCCGGCGATTTCTTCACGCAGCGGATCGGTCTCGCTGGCGGGCAGGGCGCTGGTATCGGCCGGAATGATCTCCTCGACGCTGATCAGCGCATAGCTGCCCGTGCCGGTCTGCACACTGGCCCATTCGCCCGGTGCGAGACCGAAGGCGCGGGTGACGACATTGCGGCCGAAATTCGGGGCCGTCGCGCTGCGCGTCGTGGTCGTGCTCTCGGTGCGTCCGCCGGTCGTCAGGGCGACCATGTCCAGCGGCTCGCCGGCATTGAGCTGTTCCAGCGCCTCTTCGGTGCGGCCTTGCAGCTGGGTGTCGACCTGGATGTTACGCCAGCGCGCCTCGGCGACCTCGCGGACATCCTCCAGCGGACGGGGCCGGGCGGGGACGATCTCGTCCACGCGCAGGGTGAAATAATCGGTCTCGTTGTACTGCTGCAGATCGATGGCGAAACCCTGCACCTGTTCGAAGGCCGTCGGCAGGATGTCCTGGCCGAGCTCGGAGTAGCGCTGCATGTCGATGTCCAGGCTTTCGCCGCGACCGTACTGGTCCATCGGAGCGAACATCTCGATCGGTGTGCCCGAAGCGGCCGCGGCCTGTTCCAGCGTCGCGCCGCCGGCGCGGGCTTCCTCGAAGGCGGCGATCTGGTCGTAGAGCGCGTCCAGAGCATCGGCACGGGCGGCTTCCTCGCGCAGTTCGGGCAATTGCTCCTCGAAGCTCGGCATCTGGTCGTCCTCGGCCATGGTGACCAGGACCGCATTCCAGCCGAAACGGCCTTCCACGGCGCCGCTGGCATCCTGCTCCATCGCGAAGACGGCCTCGGCGACCCGGGTATCGGGCACTTCGTAGGCCTCGACATCCTCCAGCACGACCGGCTCGCCCAGGTCCAGTTCGGCGGCGAGCGCATCGGCGCTCTCGCCGGCGGCCAGGCGCTCGGCGATGGTGCCGGCCGTTGCCTCGTCCGGTGCGGTCAGCTGCACGAAGGAGCGGCGCGCCGGCGTGCCCAGCTGGCCGGTCTCGACCTGGTAGTCGTAGGTCTCGCGCAGCATCGCCTCGTCGATCTCGACATCGCGCACGAAGTCCTGGAGGCGGAAGCGCACCAGGGTGATGGCGCGGAATTCCGGCGCCTCGAAGACCGGCAGGCCGTTATTGTCGGTCATGTCCTGGTTGTCGGCGATGAAGCTTTCCAGCTGTTCGTCGGTCGGATCCTCGATCGCGTCGGCACTCGACGCGTCCAGCAGGAGGGCAATGATCCGGCGTTGCTCCCGGCGCACGTCCAGGCGCGTCTGCGCGAGAAATTCCGGCGCGGGAATGCCGCGGGCCAGGGCGAAGGCCAGCTGCTGGCGCCGCAGATCGCCTTCCAGCTCGGCCTGGAACTGTGACTCGGTCAGACCATTGCTCTGCAGCACGTTGATCATCGTGTCGTAGTCGAAACGGTCGGTGACCGGATTGCGGAAGGCCGGCTGGCGGGCGGCTTCCTCGACCAGCATGTCGGCGGAGATTTCGAGGCCCAGCTCGTCGGCCTTGGCTTCCAGTGCGGCATAGGTGGTCAGGCGCTGCAGCACCTGTTCGCCCAGACCGAACTCCAGCGCCTGTTCGCGGGTGATGTCGGGGTTTTCCTGTTGCACCCGCTGCAATTCGCGCTCGAAGGCCTGGGCCAGTTCGCGCACGGAAACCTGCTGATTGCCCGCCACGACGACCGCCGTGCCGCTGCCCGTGAAGATGCCGCCCACACCCGTGAAGGCAAAGGCAAGCACGATGAGAAGAATGATCACCAGTGCGAAGGGCGATTTGGCGAAGGACCGGAAAAGGGTCAGCATGGTCAGCAGGGCCTCTGGTAAATGTCGCGCGGAAGGTAACGGGGCGGATTCACCGCCGCAAGCGCCAGTCGCGGTGAGGGCCAGTTGCACGGGGTGCCGCATGCCGTCCGGGCCGGTGTGCGGGGCCGGGTGCAGGCCTGCGTGTTGCTAGCGCGCGCCGGGCCGACTAATCCTCGACAGGCTCCGGGGGGAGCGAAGACGGCATGGGAGGGGTTATGCCACGCACGAAGCTGGTCGCCGGGAACTGGAAGATGAACGGGCTCGCGGCGGACCTGGATTTTCTCGACGCGATCGCACCGGCTGCGTCCGCATCATCCGCCGACATCCTGCTCTGCCCGCCGGCGACGCTTCTGGCGGCGGCCGGCGAACGGGCGCGTCCGCACGGCATTCTCACCGGCGGGCAGGATTGCCATGCTGCGGTGTCCGGCGCGCATACCGGCGATCTGTCCGCAGCGATGCTGCGCGACGCCGGCGCGAGCCATGTGATCGTCGGGCATTCCGAACGCCGGGCCGATCACGGCGAGAGCGATTGCATGGTGCGCGACAAGGCGGCCGCGGCCCTGGCGGCCGGCCTGGTCCCGATCGTCTGCGTCGGGGAGACCCGCGAGGAACGCGAGGCCGGGCAGGCCGAGGCGGTAATCGGGCGTCAGCTCGACGCATCCCTCCCGCCGATGGAAAACAAACAGTGTCTGGTCATAGCTTATGAGCCGGTGTGGGCGATCGGCACCGGGCTGACCGCGCGTGCCGAGGATGTCGAGGCGATGCACGGCTTTATCCGCAGCCGTCTGCCGCAGCCCGGTGCAACCCGGATTCTCTATGGTGGCTCGGTGAAACCGGACAATGCGGCCATTTTGCTGCACCTGCCCGACGTCGATGGCGCGCTGGTCGGCGGCGCATCGCTAAAACCCGATGATTTCTCCCGGATCATCGCCAGCGCCGGTAGCGTCTGACAACAATCCCGGTAAGCGGATCGAAACTTCTTTGTGTGAAGCCTTGTCGCTCGAGTGTAAGGCGCAAGCAGTTCCGGGAGTTCCTCCGCCCATGGCCGAAATCGACTATTCCCGCGCGTCTGTTCTCCTGTTCGACCCGGTACATGTAAACCAGCGGACGACGCGCTATGCGCTGTTCGAGATCGGATTCCGGCAGATCGAATGCGTGTCGTCCCTGCGGGAATTCAAGGCCACACTGGCCGAAACGGCGCCGACACTGGTGGTCGCCGAATCCAGTGCGACCGATGCGGACATCTTCAACCTGGTGCGCGCCGTGCGCCGCGGGGAGGTGGGTGCCAACCCGTTTGCCGTCATGCTGCTGACGACCTGGAGCCGGGATACCGGCCATATCCGCAAGGCGATCGAATGCGGCGCCGACGATGTGATCGTGCGGCCCTTCTCGACCATGTTCGCGGAAGAGCGCGTGAAGACGCTGATCAAGAACCGCAAGGATTTCATCGTCACCAGCGATTATATCGGCCCGGACCGTCGCAAGGACGCCGACCGGAGCTCCGATGCGCCGCCGCTGAAAGTGCCCAACTTCCTGCAGGCGACGGTGGAAAACGATTACGAGGCGCTGAACGACGCCAATAACTGGATCCGCGAGGCCCGCGAGGCGGTCACGGCAGAGCGTCTGCGCCGGCTGGCCATGCGCATCGTCATTTCCGTCGAGTTGCAGATGTCGAAGAGCAGTCAGAGCGACGGCCCGCCTGTCCGCCTGGACGTCAACGACCTCGCACGCTCCGCCCGCGAGCTGAAGGCCCAGCTGATCAAGGCCAACCGGCGCGAGGCGTCGGAGGTTGCCGAGGCGCTGATCGACCAGATCCGCGCTCTGGGCGATGGCAGCAATGCCCCGGCCAGCGCACTGCGCCTGATCAAGGAATTGTCGATGGGCGCCTATGCCGCCTTCGCCAATGGCGAGACGCTGGAACGCTCCAAGGACGAGATCGGCCGCACCGTCACCAATCTGCGCAAGCGGCTGCAGGCCAAGGCGGATATCGCCCAGCGCCGGGCCGAGCTGGCGGCCGAGGAAGAGGCCAAGGCCGATGCGGACGGTGAATCGGGTACCGCAGACGATGCTGGCCAAGACGAAAGCGCTGGTATAAAACGCGCCGCCATGTAGCCGGGACCGGGTTGGCTTGCAGGTGAACCCGCAATCCATTCCAGTCGTCCCGGCCTGGAAGTTTCCGAAGCGACGGCGGTATCCATGACGACAGTCCTCCTGATCATCCAGCTCCTGGTCGCGGCCGGCCTTGTGGCCGTCATCCTGCTGCAGCGTTCCGAGGGCGGGGCTCTGGGGATTGGCGGCGGTGGCGGCGGTGGCGGCATGATGTCCAGCCGCGGTGCTGCCAACGTGCTCACGCGCACCACCATGCTGCTGGGCGCGCTCTTCATCGGGAACTCCATCCTGCTGGCCATTGTCGCCAGCGTCGATGCGGAAGGCCGCAGCGTGTTCGACCGCACGGTCGAAGAGAACCCCGCCATCGGCACGATCGAAGAGGAAGAAGAGCCGGGCACGCCCGTGCCGACCGACGGCTAGACGCCGGTCCCGACGCTTTTCTCATCAATTCTTGCAGTCGCGTCTTCCGGCGCGTCCGAATCTCGGATAATCAGACGGCCCATGCCGCGATATATTTTCATTACCGGCGGCGTGGTCTCCTCGCTTGGAAAAGGCCTCGCTTCAGCCGCCATCGGAGCGTTGCTGCAAGCGCGCGGATACAAGGTCCGCCTGCGCAAGCTCGACCCCTATCTCAATGTCGACCCGGGCACGATGTCGCCCTACCAGCACGGCGAATGCTACGTCACCGACGACGGGGCGGAGACCGATCTGGATCTGGGCCACTACGAGCGCTTTACCGGCGTTCCGGCAAGCCAGGCCGACAATATCACCACGGGCCGGATCTATTCGCGCATCATCGAGCGCGAGCGCCGCGGCGACTATCTCGGCGCGACGGTGCAGGTGATCCCGCACGTCACCGACCAGATCAAGCAATTCGTCCTGTCCGACGCCGGCGACGTGGATTTCGTGCTGTGCGAAATCGGCGGCACGGTCGGCGATATCGAGGGGCTGCCCTTCTTCGAGGCGATCCGTCAGCTCGGCCAGGAGCTGGGCGAGGGCAATGCGGTCTTCCTGCACGTCACCCTCTTGCCCTTCATCAAGGTGGCCGGCGAGATGAAGACGAAGCCGACCCAGCACTCGGTCAAGGAGCTGCGCTCGATCGGTATCCAGCCGGACATCCTCCTGTGCCGCTGCGAGATCCCGATTCCGCCGGGCGACAAGCGCAAGATCGGCCTGTTCTGCAATGTCCGCGAGAGCGCCGTGATCGAGGGGCGCGACGCCGCCTCGCTCTACGACGTGCCCATGGAATACCATCGCCAGGGCCTGGATACGGAAATCCTGCACTGTTTCGGCATCGACGACGCGCCGGATCCGGACCTGTCGCGCTGGGAGCAGATCTCCGACACGATCCACAATCCGGACGGCGAAGTGACGATCGGCGTGGTCGGCAAGTATGTCGGCCTGCTGGACGCCTACAAATCCCTCATCGAGGCCCTCAACCATGGCGGCATCGCCAATGGCGTGAAGGTCAAGCTGAAATGGCTCGACAGCGAGCAGTTCGAGAAGGACGACCCCTTCGAGCCGCTGGAAGACGTGCACGGCGTGCTGGTGCCCGGCGGATTCGGCGAGCGCGGCGTGGAAGGCAAGATCGCGGCAGCCAAGTTCGCCCGGGAACGCAAGGTGCCCTTCTTCGGCATCTGCTACGGCATGCAGATGGCGGTGCTGGAGGCGGCCCGCAATCTGGCCGGCGTGCCCAATGCGGTCTCGTCCGAATTCTCCGAGGATGGCGAACTCGTGGTCGGCCTGCTGACGGAATGGACCCGCGGCAACGAGGTGGAAACGCGCTCGGCCGAGGGCGATCTGGGCGGCACGATGCGCCTGGGCGCGTATCCGGCGGTGCTGGTGGAAGGTTCCAAGGTGCGCGAGATCTATGGCGCGGCCCATATCGAGGAGCGCCACCGTCACCGCTATGAAGTCAATGTGGCCTACCGGGACAAGCTGGAAGCCTGCGGGCTGAAGTTTTCCGGCCTCTCCCCGGACGGTGTGCTGCCCGAGATCGTCGAGATCGAGGACCATCCCTGGTTCGTCGGCGTGCAGTTCCATCCGGAGCTGAAATCGCGCCCCTTCGAGCCGCACCCGCTGTTCGCCAGCTTCATCGCGGCAGCGCTGCACCAGAGCCGGATGGTGTAGGCCTTTTCGGTACTGGCGTGTCATCCCGGCCGGAAACCCGCGAAGGCGGGTTGCAGGGCCGGGACCTATACACACGAAGTTCTGCCGCAAGCAGGCGCGGTTTCGACGCCGCAACGTCAGGATCACTGGCGCGTTTATGGGTCCCGGACTTTCGCCCCGCCTGCGCGGGGCATGCATCCGGGATGACACCGCCATCCTGCGATGGGCAAGAGCGGATACCCCTTCCGTCATTCTTTCCCGTCAAGGAAAAGGATGACACAACGTCTCCCGGCAAACGCGGAGATCTCCATGGCCGAACTGGTCCTCACGACTTACGACTGGGTTCCCGAACTGCCGCGCGGCTATGTGCGCGATCTGCGGATCCGCTGGGCGCTGGAAGAGGCCGGGCTGGCCTACCGCGTGGAGAGCACGCCGTTTCATGTGCGCGGCGAGGATCACTACAAGCACCAGCCCTTCGGACAGGTGCCGTGGCTGACCGATGGCGACATGACCGTCTTCGAAAGCGGCGCCATCCTGCTGCACCTCGGCGAGCGCAGCGAGGCGCTGATGCCCGCCGACCCGTGCGGCCGGACCGAGACGATCGAATGGCTCATTGCCGGGCTGAATTCCGTCGAGATGGCCAGCGTGCCCTGGTCGATCTTCAAGTTTGCCGACGACACCGAAGACACGCCCGGACGGCAGGCGCTGGATGCCTTCCTCGCATCGCGGCTCCAGCGGCTGGAAAAAACCCTCTCCGGGCGGGACTGGCTGGCCGGCGGGCGTTTCACCCTTGCGGATATCGTCATGGCGGACGCGCTGCGTCTGGTCGACCGGTTCGGCGAGCTGGCCGGTCATACGGCCAGCCGCGCCTATATCGAGCGGGCCACGGCCCGCCCGGCCTTCATCAAGGCCCATGCCGACCAGATGGACTATTTCGCGAAGGCGGACTGAGCGGGAGGCTGTATGGCCGTACTCCATCCTGCCCCTTGATGGGGCGGGGGGACCGCGCCGCAGGCGTGGTGGATGAGGTGGCGGCGAGGTCTTCGCGAATTCGCGAATACCGGGATTCACCCCTTCCGGCCCGAGGCTGCGCCTCGGCCCACCTTCCCCATCAAGGGGAAGGATGACGAGGCGCCGTCAGTGTCAGTCCGCCTCCGCCAGCTCCGCGATCACGTCCACGGCCGTCATCACATCCTCGCGGGTGCAGTCGAATTGTCCCACCTGGAAGCGGATGACGTATAATCCGGCGTGGCGGGTCTGCGTCAGATAGGTGCGGCCGTCGGCATTGATACGTGCCAGCAGCGCGGCGGTCGCGGTATCGCCGTCCTCGCCGTCCGGCTCGTGGCGGAAGGTGAAGAGGCTGAAACGGCCTTGCGTAGCGATGCGGAACCCTGGCAGAGCCTTGATCTTCGCTTCGGCTTCCCTGGACCAGGCAATGTGATTGCGGATGCGTTCGCGCAGGCCTTCCAGCCCGTAGGCGCGGACCAGGAACCACAGCTTCAGCGCCCGGAAACGGCGGCCCAGCGGGATGGTCCATTCGGAATAATTGACCACTTCGTCGAAGCCCGGCGTCTCCAGATAGTCCGGCCTCAGGGTGAGCGATCGGAGCTGGTCGGCGGGATCCCTGAGGAACTGGATCGAGCAGTCGAACTGGGCGCCGAGCCATTTGTGCGGATTGAAGACGAGGGAGTCGGCGCGTTCGACGCCGCTCCAGTACTGCCGTAACTCTTTGCAAACCATGGCAGATCCCGCCCAGGCCGCATCAATATGGGTATACAGGCCCTCGTTTTCCGCCACGCCGATAATTTCTGCCACGGGGTCGCAGGCGCCGATTCCCGTACTGCCAACGCACACGACGATACCCGCCGGCACGTATCCGGCCGCCCGGTCGGCGGCGATCGCATCGCGCAGGGCCTGCGGGTCCATGCCGTCGTCGGCGCGCGTGGGAATCTTCACCAGATTGTCCTGCCCGATGCCGGCCACCCAGCAGGCCTTTTCGACGGAGGAATGGGCCTGCGCGGACGTGTAGACGCGCGGCGCCGCCTCGCCGGCGAGCCCGGAGCGGATGCCGCGCCAGTCCAGCGCCCGTTCGCGCATCGTCATGACCGCGGACAGGGTCGCCGAGGAGGCGCTGTCCTGGATCACGCCGCGCCAGCCGGCCGGCAGGCCCAGCGCCTGGCGCATCCAGTCGACCATGCGCGTTTCCATTTCGGTCGCCGCCGGCGAGGTCTGCCAGAGCATACATTGCGCCGCCATCGTGTTGGCGAGCTGTTCGGCCAGCATCGAGGCCGGGGCGGCGTTGGCGGGGAAGTAGGCGAAGAAGCGCGGATGCTGCCAGTGCGTCATCGAATCCGGCACGATGGCCTCGAAATCGGCGAAGATCGCCTCCATGTCGCAGCCGGTCTCCGGCGGGGCCTCGGGCAATTGCGCGATGACGTCGCCCGGCTTCGTCGCGGGTCTGACGGGGCGGTCGCGCAGGCTGGACAGATAGTCCGCCGACCAGTCCGCGATGCGTTTGGACCAGGTCCGGAATTGCTCGATGTCCACGCCATTGCTCCCGTTCGCCGCGCCTTCGTCCCGCAATATGCACGAGCCGTGCATCCGATCACGCCCGGATGTGCATCTCGGGAGAAACCGCTATCATCCGATAGGGGGCAAGACGGGAGACAGGACCATGAAGACACTGCTGATGACGACGCTGGCCGGCACCATGCTGGCCACCGCTCCGGCCCTGGGTCAGGACCGCCAGAATATCGATGTGGACGCTTTCCACGCCATCGAGGCCGGTGGCGGGATGCGTGTCGAGGTCGAGCATGGCGACACGCCGGCGGTCTGGCTGGACGGCGATGCGGACGATTTCGACGATGTGCGGGTGCGCGTGCGCAACGGCCGGCTGGACATCGGCCGGGATACCGGGCTGTTCAACTTCGGCAGCGGACCGGACGTCACGGTCCATGTCGTCGCCAGCGGGATCGATTCGCTGGACTTCGGCCAGGGCGTGTCGGCCCGCGTGACGGGGCTGGATGCGGACGACCTCGAGGTCGAGATCTCCACCGGCTCGGCGGCGCGGCTGGAAGGCCGGTGCACGCGGCTGGATGTCGATGTCTCCACCGGCGGATCGCTGCAGGCCTCGGACCTGGTCTGCGAGGATGTCGAGGCCTCGGCCTCGACCGGCGGCGGTGCGACGCTCCACGCCACGCACAGCTTCAGCGGCCGGGCGTCCATGGGCGGCGATCTCGATGTGTACGGCGCGCCCGAGGCGCACGATCTGCGCATGTCGATGGGCGGCAGTATCCGGATCCGCGATACGGACTGACCGAACCGGCCTGCCGGCCTGCATGTGAAAGCAGGCAACCCGCTTGCACCGTGCCCGATCTACCTGTATACGGCGCGGCTCGAACGGATGGCGTGGGCCGTCCGGAGCATGATTCAAGAATTGCGGAGAGCCCGATGGCCGTCCCTAAGAGAAAAACCACGCCGAGCAAGCGCGGCATGCGCCGGGCCCACGACAAGCTGTCCAGCCCGGTCTACGTCGAGGACAAGGATAGCGGTGAACTGCGCCGTCCGCACCATGTCGACTTGAAGTCCGGCATGTATCGCGGCCGCCAGATCCTGGAGCCGAAGGACGACTGATCCGTCCTGTCGACGTTGTGAATTCGAAGCGCGCCCGGTGAAAATCGGGCGCGTTTTCGTTGGGGCCGGCCGGAACCGGGCCTTGGGGAAATGGGGAACGTGATGGCCAGCGATATCGAGATTGCGCGGGCGGCAACGCTCAAACCCGTCACCGAGATTGCCGCGAGCCTCGGCATTCCGGACAGTGCCATCGAGCCCTATGGCCGTACCAAGGCGAAGCTGACCGGCGATTTCATCGCGGGCCTCAAGGAACGCCCCCGCGGCAAGCTGGTGCTGGTCACGGCGATTTCCCCGACCCCGGCAGGCGAGGGCAAGACGACCACGACGGTCGGTCTGGGCGACGGCCTGTCGCGGATCGGCAAGAAGGCGGCGATCTGCCTGCGCGAGCCCTCGCTGGGCCCGTGTTTCGGCATGAAGGGCGGAGCGGCCGGGGGCGGCCGGGCCCAGGCCGTGCCGATGGAGGATATCAATCTCCACTTCACCGGCGATTTCCACGCCATCACCTCGGCGCACAACCTGCTCGCGGCGATGCTCGACAACCACATCCACTGGGGCAATGCGCTGGAGATCGACACGCGCCGCATCGCATTGCGGCGGGTTCTCGACATGAATGACCGGGCCCTGCGCGACACCGTGCTTGCGCTGGGCGGACCGGCCAACGGCCTGCCGCGTGAAAGCGGGTTCGACATCACGGTTGCCTCCGAAGTCATGGCGATTCTCTGCCTGGCGACCGATCTGGATGACCTCAAGCGCCGCCTCGGCGATATCGTGGTGGCCGAGCGCGCCGACCGCAGCCCGGTCACGGCGCGCGATCTGGGCGCGGACGGGGCAATGACCGTCCTTTTGAAAACGGCGTTCCAGCCCAACCTGGTGCAGACGCTGGAGCACACGCCGGCCTTCATCCATGGCGGCCCCTTCGCCAATATCGCCCATGGCTGCAATTCGCTGGTGGCGACGGACACGGCGCTGCGACTGGCCGACTATGTCGTCACCGAGGCCGGGTTCGGCGCCGATCTGGGCGCAGAGAAATTCTTCGACATCAAGTGCCGCAAGGGCGGGCTTGCGCCGGATGCGGCCGTGCTGGTCGCCACGGTGCGCGCCCTGAAGATGAATGGCGGCGTGGCGAAGGACGACCTGCTCGGCGAGAATACCGCCGCCGTGGGGGCCGGCTGCGCCAATCTCGGCCGGCATATCGAGAACATGAAGCAGTTCGGCGTGCCGGTCGTCGTGGCGATCAATCATTTCAGTGCCGATACCGACGCCGAGATCGACACCGTGAAGGTCTATTGCGCCGAGCATGGCGTCGAGGCCGTGCTGGCGACCCACTGGGCCGAGGGCGGCGCGGGTACCGAGGTGTTGGCCGAAGCCGTCGTGGCGCAGGTCGAGGCTGGTGAGGCCCGTTTCAAGCCGCTCTATGAGGACAGTCTGAGCCTGGAAGAGAAGATCGAGACCGTCGCCCGCCGGATCTACCGCGCCGCGGACGTTTCGATCGACCGGGCGGCGCGCGAGCAGCTGAAGCGCTGGCAGGCGGCGGGCTATGGCGATCTGCCGGTCTGTATGGCCAAGACGCCGTATTCCTTCTCCGCCGATCCGGCGCGGCTCGGCGCGGCGGAAGGCCATGTCCTGCCCGTGCGCGAGGTGCGCCTGTCGGCCGGGGCCGGTTTCGTGGTCGCGATCTGCGGCACGATCATGACCATGCCGGGCCTGCCGCGCAAACCGGCCGCGCTGGGCATCGATCTGGATGCCGACGGGCGGATCGAAGGCCTCTTCTAGCCCGCATCGCGGCCGCACGGGCTTGCGTCAGGCGTTGCCTCGGTTATGAAGCGGCCACCACGCTTTTTGCCGAAGAGAGTCCCATGACCGCCATCATCGACATCGTCGCCCGTGAAATCCTCGACAGCCGCGGCAATCCGACCGTCGAGGTCGATGTGCTGCTGGAGGACGGCTCCTTCGGCCGGGCCGCCGTGCCCTCCGGCGCCTCCACGGGCGCCCACGAGGCGGTGGAAATGCGCGATGGCGGCGAGCGCTATGGCGGCAAGGGTGTGCAGAAGGCGGTCGAGGCCGTCGAGGGCGAAATTTTCGAAGCCATTGCCGGCATGGATGCCGAGGATCAGCGCCGCATCGACGACGCCATGATCGAGCTGGACGGCACGGCCAACAAGGGCCGGCTGGGCGCCAATGCGATGCTGGGCGTCTCGCTCGCCGTCGCCAAGGCCGCCGCGGACGTTCAGGGGCTGCCGCTCTACCGCTATGTCGGCGGCATGAATGCGCGCGTCCTGCCGACGCCGATGATGAACATCATCAATGGCGGCGCCCATGCGGACAATCCGATCGACTTCCAGGAATTCATGATCATGCCGGTCGGCCTGCCCAGCTTCTCCGAGGCCCTGCGCTGCGGCGCGGAGGTCTTCCATGCGCTCAAGGCGCGGCTCAAGGCGGACGGTCTCAACACGAATGTCGGCGACGAGGGCGGTTTCGCGCCCAATCTCAACTCGGCCGAACAGGCGCTGGACGTGATCATGGCGGCCATCGAGGCGGCCGGCTACACGCCCGGCGAGGATGTCGCCCTGGCGCTGGACGTGGCCTCGACCGAGTTCTTCAAGGACGGCAAATACGTCATGGAGGGCGCCGGCGTGACCCATGATTCGGCCGGTTTCGCGGGTTATCTGGCCGAACTGGTCGCCAAGTATCCGATCGTGTCGATCGAGGACGGCATGGCCGAGGACGACTGGGAAGGCTGGAAACTGCTGACCGAGACAATCGGCGATACCTGCCAGCTGGTCGGCGACGATCTCTTCGTGACCAATCCGGAACGCCTGGCCCACGGCATCGAGACCGGCGCGGCCAACGCCATCCTGGTCAAGGTCAACCAGATCGGCACGCTCACCGAGACGCTGGATGCCGTCGACATGGCGCTGCGCTCGGGCTACGGCGCCGTGATGTCCCACCGCTCCGGCGAGACCGAGGATGCCACCATCGCCGACCTCGCCGTCGCCACCAATTGCGGACAGATCAAGACCGGCTCGCTGGCCCGGTCCGACCGCACCGCCAAGTACAACCAGCTCCTGCGCATCGAGAGCCTGCTGGGCGAGACGGCGGTCTATGCGGGCGATAGCGGTCTGGCTTAGGGGTTTCGTTCCTCCTTTCGTTGTCATCCCGGCCGAATGCCCCGCGAAGGCGGGGCGCAGAGCCGGGACCCATACGCTCGCTGCTGGCCGGTAGCAGGCGCGCTGTCTGCGCCAATCGGGCCCGACACCGGGGTTATGGGTCCCGGACCTCCGCCCGGCCCAGGGCCGGGCATCCATCCGGGATGACAGTGTGTTGGGGCAGAGGATTTGAATTGGCGGCGCCCTCCGGAATCGCCCCAATCCGGACCAACCTCTTACCCATCCCTGAATCCCGGATTCACCGTTCCTAAAGCCTGAACGTGTTGAATCAGAATCGGGACATGAAGCCGGCCCGGGGAAGGTCGGCCAGATACGGATGGTGGACGTGGACGCGATCAAGCGTTTCGGAACGAGTGTCTTTCTCGCGGTGGCGATTGCCTATTTCGGCTATCATGCGCTGACCGGCGAGCAGGGTGTGCTCAACTGGATCGTCGTGGAGAACGAGATCCGGGCGGCCGAGGCCGAGCTGGCCATCGCCGTCGCCGAACGCCGCGAACTGGAAGACACCGCCGCCCGCCTGCGTTCCGACAGCCTGGACCTCGACTACGTCGAGGAACGCGCCCGCGACATCCTCAACGTCGCCCATCCGCGCGAATTCATCGTCGAGATCGAGCCGGACCCGCAGCGGTAGGCGCCTAAAAACGTCATCCCAGCGAAAGCTGGGACCTCGCGCCGCAAGCTCCGTACCACGCGCAATTTTCGCCCTCACACTTCGCCCTTCCGACCGTCTGGGTCCCAGCTTTCGCTGGGATGACGGCGTTTAATCGGCCTAAGACTGCGTATCGGCGCCAAACCCCGCATGCGCCTTTTTCGCGGCTTGCGCTTGCCGTTCACGTCATCCATCTGATATGCGGCACTGACCGTCAGATGGGAGCGCGAAAGATATATTTCGCGTGCGAATAAATGGCTGCGAAGCGCACGAACAAGTCCTCCAGTTCCAAATCCTCCGCCAAGAGCGCCGGAAAAGACGAGCTGCTTCAGTACTATCGCGAGATGCTGCTGATGCGGCGTTTCGAGGAAAAGGCCGGCCAGCTCTACGGCATGGGTCTGATTGCGGGCTTCTGCCATCTCTATATCGGCCAGGAAGCGGTGGTGACCGGGATCCAGGCGGCGCTGGAAGAGGGCGACCAGGTGATCACCGGCTATCGCGATCACGCCCACATGCTGGCCACGGGCATGGATCCCAATGGCGTGATGGCCGAGCTGACCGGCCGCGAGGGCGGCTATTCGCGCGGCAAGGGCGGTTCGATGCACATGTTCTCGCGGGAGAAGAAATTCTTCGGCGGTCACGGCATTGTCGGCGCCCAGGTCTCGCTGGGCACGGGTCTGGCCTTCGCCAACCGCTACAAGGAAGACAAGACCGTCTCCATCACCTATTTCGGCGACGGCGCGGCCAATCAGGGCCAGGTCTATGAGAGCTTCAACATGGCCAAGCTCTGGGACCTGCCGGTGGTCTATGTCATCGAGAACAACCAGTACGCCATGGGCACGGCGGTCAAGCGCGCCTCTTCTGAGACCCATCTGTACAAGCGCGGTGCCAGTTTCGGCATTCCCGGCGAGGAGGTCGACGGCATGGACGTGGAAGCCGTGAAGGCGGCTGCGGCCAAGGCCGTCAAGCACGCCCGTGACGGCAAGGGCCCCTATATCCTGGAGATGAAGACCTATCGCTATCGCGGCCACTCCATGTCCGATCCGGCGAAATACCGCACGCGCGAGGAGGTCGACGACATCCGCTCGCACCACGATCCGATCGACCTGGTCAAGAAGCGCCTGATCGATGCCGGCCATGCCACCGAGGACGAGCTGAAAGAGCTCGACAAGGAGGTCAAGAAGATCGTCAACGAGGCCGCCGAATTCGCCAAGGAAAGCCCCGAGCCCGATCCGGCCGAGCTCTATACCGACGTGCTGATCGAGGCGTAGGCATGAGCGCGGTCCGGACTTTCGAGATCCATACCAGCGACCAGCCGGCCAGCGCCGCCTTTTACGAGGCGACTGTCGGCTGGACTTTCGTCGAGCATAGGTTCGGCGATGTGACGTACTGGGAAATCGTGACCGGCGCCGAGGGCGGTGCCGCCGGCCGGATGATCCGGCGCATGGGGCCGAAGCCGGAGGCGGGCGCGCCCGTGATGGGTGCGGTCATCACCGTGGACGTGGCCGATATCGACACGGCCATGAAGGCCGGGCTGGACGCCGGCGGCGAGACCGCGCTGGAAAAATTCGCCCTGCCGGGCATCGGCTGGGTCGGCTATCTCAAGGATCCCGACGGCAATGTCGTCGGCCTGTTCCAGCCGGATGGAGCGGCGGCATGATCGTGTCTGTCCGGTCCGGCACTGTGTTCCGGCCTCGCCTTTCGGGCGAGTGCGTGCGGGACTGTGCGCCTTCAAGGGGAGGGGCAGGATGACGCCGCAAGTGAAGCATTTTCTGGATAGCTGGCACCGCGCTGTGGAGACCCGCGACGAGGCGCTGCTCGCCTCGATCATCGCGGAGGGCTGCGAGCTGCATTCGCCGGTCGTCTGGAAACCCGCCGCCGACAAGCACTATCTGCTGCATATCCTGATGGGCGTGATCACCACGATCGACGGGTTCGACTATCGCCGGCAATGGGTCGACGGCAACGAGATCCTGCTGGAATTCACCGGCACGGTGGACGGCAAGGGCCTCGTGGGGATCGACAAGATCTCGCTCAATGACGATGGCCATATGGACCGGATCGAAGTGTTGATCCGGCCGATGAACACGCTGATCGAATTCGCCACCCGCATGCGCGAACACGCGCTGCGTTACAAGCCCGAAGCGGCCAATAGCTGATTTCGGAACAGAGAATTTTGACACAGGACACGAAGAGCCATGTCGATTGAAGTCCTCATGCCGGCCCTTTCGCCCACGATGGAAGAAGGCACGCTTGCCAAATGGCTGATCAAGGAAGGCGACACTGTCGAGAGCGGTGACGTGATTGCCGAGATCGAGACCGACAAGGCGACGATGGAAGTCGAGGCCGTGGAAGAGGGTGTTGTCGCCAAACTCCTGGTCGAGGAAGGCACGGAAGGCGTGAAGGTCAATGCCGCCATCGCCCTGCTGGCCGAGGAGGGCGAGGATCCCGACAGCGTCGAGGCGCCCAAGTCCGGCGGCAGCGACGCGTCGTCCTCCAAGGATGAGCGCGACGAGGATGACGATGGCGACGACAAGGGCAGCGATGACGACGCACCGTCCTCGCCGGACGGCGAGCCGGTCTTCGTCGACCATGCCGCGCCGGACGCCTCGGACCCGGAAATCCCCGAAGGCACGAAGATGGTCGAGACCGCCCTGCGCGACGCGATCCGCGACGCCATGGCCGAGGAAATGCGCCGTGACGAGACCGTCTTCGTGATGGGCGAGGAAGTCGCCGAATACGAGGGCGCCTACAAGGTCACCCGCGGCCTGCTGGACGAGTTCGGCCCCAAGCGCGTGGTCGACACGCCGATCACCGAGCACGGCTTTGCCGGGCTGGGCGTGGGCGCGGCCTTCAACGGGCTCAAGCCGGTCGTGGAATTCATGACTTTCAACTTCGCCATGCAGGCGATCGACCAGATCATCAATTCCGCTGCCAAGACGCTTTACATGTCCGGCGGCCAGATGGGCTGTCCCATCGTCTTCCGCGGCCCCAACGGCGCGGCCAGCCGGGTCGGCGCCCAGCACTCCCAGGACTATTCGGCCTGGTATGCCAATGTGCCCGGCCTCAAGGTGATCGCGCCCTATGACGCGGCCGACGCCAAGGGCCTCCTGAAGGCCGCGATCCGCGATCCCAACCCGGTCGTCTTCCTGGAACACGAGCTGATCTACGGCGAAAGCTTCGACGTGCCGGACATGGAGGACTGGGTCCTGCCGATCGGCAAGGCCAAGGTCCGCCGCGAAGGCAAGGACGTCACCATCACCGCCCATTCGCGCATGGTCGGCTTTGCCCTGGAAGCCGCTGAAAAGCTGGCGGAAGAGGGGATCGAGGCCGAGGTGATCGATCTGCGCACCCTGCGTCCGCTGGACACGGAGACCGTGGTCAATTCGGTCAAGAAGACCAATCGTATCGTCTGCGCCGAGGAAGGCTGGGGCCGGATGGGCGTCGGCGCGGAAATCGCCGCCGTCGTCACCGCGGAAGCCTTCGACTATCTCGACGCCCCGCCCGCCCGCGTCCACCAGGCCGACGTGCCGCTGCCCTATGCCGACAATCTGGAGAAACTCTCCCTGCCGGGCGTGGAGGACATCGTGAAGGCGGCGAAGGCTGTCTGCTACGCGGAGTAGGGGAATGGCCGAAGCTCCCACCAAATCCTGGCGTGCCGGCGGCTGTCATTGCGGCGCCGTGCGCTTCGAGGTGAATGTGACCGACGCGGTCGTGGCGATCTCGTGCAATTGCTCGCTGTGCGCCAAGACGGGTTTCATCCATCTCGTGGTGGACGAGGCCGATTTCCGCGTCACCCAGGGCGAAGAGAATATCGGCGAATATTCCTTCCACACGCTCACGGCCAAACACCGCTCGTGCAGCACCTGCCACGTGACCACGCACCAGACGATGCGCTCGCGCCCGGACGGGATCTCCGTCAATCTGCGCTGCCTGGACGCCGATGCGAACCTGCAGCTGCGCTTCCAGGAATTCGACGGGGCGAGCTGGGACGAAGACGGCGATATGCCAATGACCGCGGCCAACCAGGCCTGAACGAGGACAAGACCCATGGCGATCGAAATCCTGATGCCGGCCCTGTCGCCCACGATGGAAGAGGGCACGCTGGCCAAATGGCATGTGAAAAAGGGCGATACCGTCGAGAGCGGTGACGTCATTGCCGAGATCGAGACCGACAAGGCGACCATGGAAGTGGAAGCCGTCGACGAGGGCACGATCGGCGAGATCCGGGTCTCCGAAGGCACGGAAGGCGTGAAGGTCAACGCCGTCATCGCCATGCTGCTGGAAGAGGGCGAGGACGAAAGCGCGCTTTCTGCCCCCGCCGAAGGTGGGGGAAGTGGGCCCTCCGTAGCCTCAGGCGAAGGAGGGGACGAAGGGGGCGCCGCCAAGGGCGGCGAGAAGTCCGACGCCAAGTCCGGCAAGTCCTCCGGCGGTTCCAGCTCCCGCAAGCTCGAGGATACCCCGTCCGACACCAAGGCTCCGCCGGCCCCGTCGAAAGACGGCGAGCGCATCAAGGCCAGCCCGCTGGCGCGCCGGATCGCCGCCGACAAGGGTCTGGATCTGAAAACCATCGAGGGTTCCGGCCCTTACGGCCGGATCGTCAAGCGCGACGTGGAGAGCGCCCAGCCGTCCGCCGCTGCCTCCAAGGAAGCCGAAGCCCCGGCCTCGGCACCGGTCGACGCCGACGATCCGCTCAAGGCCTATGGCATCGCCCGCGACCGCTACGAGGTGGAAAAGGCCGACAACATCACGAAGATCTCCGCCAAGCGCCTCGCGGAAAGCTTCCGCGACATCCCGCACTTCCCGCTCAATGTGGACTGCCGGATCGACGCGCTGCTGGACTTCCGCAAGCGCGTGAACGCCGCGGCGGAAAAGGATGGCGACAAGGTCTCGGTCAACGACATCCTGATCAAGGCGTCCGGCCTGGCGCTCAAGAAGGTGCCCGCGGCCAATTCCTCCTGGATCGAGGGCGGCATGATCGCGCGGCACAAGCATGCCGACGTGTCGGTGGCCGTGGCGATCGAGGGTGGTCTCATCACCCCCATCGTCAAGGATGCCGACTTGAAAGGCCTGGTCGACATTTCCCGCGAGATGAAGGACCTGGCCGCCCGCGCCCGCGAGAAAAAGCTCAAGCCCGAGGAATTCCAGGGCGGTACGTTCAGCCTGTCCAATCTGGGCATGTTCGGCATCGACAGCTTTTCCTCCATCATCAACCCGCCCCAGGGCATGATCCTGTCGGTCGGTGCCGGCGAACAGCGCCCGGTCGTCAAGGACGGCGCGCTGGCCATCGCGACGGTGATGACGGTGACGCTGACCTGCGACCACCGCGTGGTCGACGGCGCCACCGGCGCGAAATGGCTCCAGGCCTTCAAGACCTTCGTCGAAGACCCGATGACGATGTTGATGTGACAGGTGGGGACAGACACGTAAGCACGCTTACGTGTCTGTCCCCATTCTGCCGCCAACGCTCAAACCGGCGAGAACACGATGACATCCACCCCCGCCCATCTCGCCGAGATCCGGCATACCGATCTCATCTTCCCGCACCACGCCAATCACCAGGGCAGCTATTTCGGCGGGGCGGCGATGGCCGAGATGGACAAGATCGCCTTTCTGGTGGCCGCCCGTCATGCCCGCCGGCCCTTTGTGACGGCGTCCTGCGACAAGCTGGATTTCGTCGCGCCGGCGCGGGTGGGCGAGATCGTCGAGGTGACCGGACAGGTGAATATGGTGGGCCGGACCTCGCTGACCGTCGATGTCGAGCTGTCGGCGGAAAACCTCCTGTCGGGCAAACGCCATGTCTGCACGCGCGGGGCCTTCACCATGGTCGCCGCCGACCGCGAGACCAATCCGGACCGCCTGCCGCCGGCCCCGGATGCCCGGCCGGACTTCGCACCCAGCCCGGCGGGTTATGCGCGTACGCTGCAGCTGGTCTTTCCCGGCGACACCAATCATCTGGGGCAGCTTTACGGCGGCAATGCCATGTCGCTGATGGGCCGCGCCGCCTACATCGCCGCCACGCGCCATACGCGCAGCGATGTCGGCATGGCGGCTTCCGACCAGATCGACTTCATCGCGCCGACCCAGGAAGGCGAATTGCTGGACGTGATCGGTGAGGTGGTTTCGGTGGGACGCACATCCATGCGCGTCACGGTGCGCGCCGAGGCCGAAGACCTGATGAGCGGAGACCGGCGCCTCGTCGGCGAGGCGAGCTATGTCATGGTGGCGCTGGACGGGGCGGGGCGGCCGACTCCGGCCACGCCCATGAAAGCGTGACGGAGATTTCGGGGACAGACACGTAAGCACGCTTACGTGTCTGTCCCCGAGAGGCGCTATTCGTTGCGGCGCGGACCGCCGGCACCGCCCGGCAGGTTCTGCTCGCCGCCGAACTGTTCGGACGGCAGGCGGCCGACATTGCCCAGAAGCTGTTCCAGGAAGCTCAGCTCGCGGCCGCGGGTCGGCGTTTCGCGGTCGGCATAGGCCACCACGCGGCCGTCCTCCAGCGAGTATTCGTTCACCTCGGAGACCACGCCGGCATCGTCGAAGCTGACCGCGATGATGCGGCGGTCGCGCGTGGCCGGGCGCAGATAGGCCAGGCTCTCGCGGGTGGAGGAGATGTAATACCAGGTGTCGTCCTCGAACGTGCCGCGGGTCGAGGGATTGCCCAGGCGGGCCAGGACCGAATCCTGCGTGTCCTCGGCCGGCGTGATGTTGGGCTCTTCCTGGGTGGTGTAGCGATAGCCGTGGGAGCGAAGCACCGGGTTGCAGGCCGAAACGCCGACAGCGCAGGCGGCAACCAGAAGGGTGACATTGAGGTGACGCTTCATGGACTTCAAAACTCCCTGGCACACGAAAGACGGGCGCGAGTGCGCCCTGTTGCCGTGTCTTGACCTAACCAAGGGCGGGCTTAGCTTCAAGCGCGAATTGATGGGAGCCCGCAATCGCATGCTGCGCCGCCTGTTCGCACCCAAGCCCGAAAAACGCACCGCCCGGGCGCTCTATCGCCCCATTGTGCAGGCCGCCCGGCAGCCGGCACTGTATGGCGATGACGGCGTCGCCGACACGCTGGAGGGCCGGTTCGAGACCGTCGTGCTTCACACAGCGCTGGTCATCCTGGTGCTGCAGAAGGCCGACAATGACCGCGCCCGCGCGGTCAGCCAGGCCCTGTTCGATACGATGTTCGACGATTTCGATGCCGCCATGCGCGAGCTGGGGGTCGGGGATTCGGCCGTCGGCAAGAAGATCCGATTCATGGCGGAGGGCTTCTACGGCCGCGCCCAGGCGCTGGCCGCGGCGCTGGAGGCGGAGGACGGGCCCCGCGAATTGCAGCTCATGCTCGGGCGCAATCTTCTGGGCGTGGAGGCGCCGGACGCACGCGCCGATCGCCTTGCCCTTTACGTCAACTCGGCCTTTTCCCGGCTGAGCGAACAGGGCGGAGAGGCGCTGGCCGGGGGCGCGGCACCGGATTTCCCCGAGGCCTGAGCACGGGCTTGCTGCCTTGCATCTCATCGACCATGGTCTAAGTTCCGCGGGCTCCGGCGGCCCGCCGCCCATGCGAAGGATGTGTATCGCGGCTCATGACAGCAATCCCCACGATTTCCGTTGACGCCATGGGGGGCGATCTGGGTCCCCAGGCGGCCGTCGAGGGTATTGGCCATGCGCTCAAACGCTGGCCGGACCGCAAGGTGAAATACCTCCTGCACGGCGATGAGAACCAGCTCCGCCCGCTCCTGGACGCGAACCCGAAAGTCGCCTCCGTGTGCGAGGTGCGGCACACCGAGACCCTCGTCCAGATGACCGACAAGCCCTCCGAGGCCGTGCGCCGGGCGCGCGGCTCGTCGATGTGGAACGCCATCCAGTCGGTCAAGGCCGGCGAGGCGGGCGCGGTTGTGTCCTCGGGCAATACCGGCGCGCTGATGGCGATCTCCAAGGTCATCCTGCGCATGAAGAAGGGCGTGCACCGCCCGGCGATCTCGGCCAACTGGCCGACGCCGAAGGGTCATACCGTCGTGCTCGATGTCGGCGCCAACGTGCAGTGCGGCGCCACCCAGCTCGTGGAATTCGCGATTCTCGGCGAGGCCTATCACCGCGCCGTCTTCGGCGGCGAGGCGCCGACCGTGGGCCTGCTGAATGTCGGCCAGGAAGAGCTCAAGGGCAATGACACGGTACGCGAGGCGGACCAGCTGATCCGCTCCTCGGGCCTGGATATCGCCTATCAGGGCTTCATCGAGGGCAATGACATTTCCGCCGGCGATATCGATGTCGTCGTGACCGACGGTTTCACCGGCAATATCGCGCTGAAGACGGCCGAGGGCACGGCCCGCCTGGTCGCCGGCTGGGTGCGCGAGGCGCTGACCAGCTCGCTGCTGGCCAAGCTGGCGGCCGGCCTCCTGTCGCTCGGCGCACTCGACCGGCTGCGCCAGCGCATGGATCCGCGCTATATCAATGGCGGCGTGCTGCTCGGTCTCAAGGGGATCGTGGTGAAAAGCCATGGCGGCGCCGACGGCGAGGGTTTCGCCTCTGCGCTGGGTCTCGCCTATGTCATGGCGCAAAGCGATTTCATGACCGAGATCCGCAAGAATCTCGACAAGTTCGCCCAATCCGAAGAACAGGGTGTCGCCGCGGCCTCATGACCGACCGTATCGCGCGTATCGCCGGGATCGGAAGCTGTCTTCCCGACCGGATTCTCTCCAATGACGACCTCGCCGCCATGGTGGATACCAGCGACAGCTGGATCCGCGATCGCACCGGCATCCGCCAGCGCCATATCGCGCCGGAGGGCGTGACCACGGCCGATCTGGCCGAACAGGCCTGCCGCCGTGCACTCGACGATGCCGGCCTGACGGCGGACGATGTCGACCTGATCGTGGTCGCCACGACGACGCCGGACTTCACCTTTCCCTCGGTCGGCACGATGCTGCAGGCCCGGCTGGGCGCGACCAAGGGCGCGGCCTTCGACGTGCAGGCCGTGTGTACCGGCTTCGTCTACGCCCTGTCCGTCGCCGACAACATGATTGCGCGCGGCCAGGCCAGTACCGCCATCGTGGTGGGGGCGGAGACCATGTCGCGCATTCTCGACTGGACCGACCGGTCGACCTGCGTGCTGTTCGGCGACGGGGCGGGGGCCATGGTGCTGACCGCCGGCGAGCCGGAAGGCACGAAGGATACCGACGGCATCCTGGCGACCTATCTGCGCTCGGACGGGCGCTTCAAGGACCTGCTCCATGTCGATGGCGGCCCGTCCTCCACCGGCACGGTCGGGCATCTGCGCATGGTGGGAAACCAGGTTTTCCGCCATGCCATCACCAATATCGCCGAATCGATGACGACCATTGCATCGCGGGCCGGCGTGACGATCGAGGAGATCGACTGGTTCGTGCCGCACCAGGCCAATCAGCGTATCCTCGAAGGCGTCGCGCGCAAACTGTCCATCCCCACCGAGAAGGTGATTTCCACCGTCGCCGATCATGGCAACACCTCGGCGGCCTCGGTACCGCTGGCCTTCGACCGGGCCGTGCAGGACGGCCGGATCAAACGCGGCGATCTGGTTTTGATGGAAGCGCTGGGCGGCGGTTTCACCTGGGGCGCGGCGCTGGCGCGCTTTTGACGTGAAATCAGCGTGTTTACCGCTTTCGCCCAAGGCCTTGGCGTTGACCTTCCGGGGCAAGGAGGCGTAGCCTGTTCTCGTCTATGTGGGGATGGTTATGTCGGATAAAACTTTAACGAGAGCGGATTTGGCGGAAGCCGTGTATCAGGAAGTCGGATTGTCCAGACAGGAATCCGCCGACCTCGTACAGTCCGTGCTCGGCATGATCTCGGATACACTTGCTGCGGGCGAGGGCGTCAAGCTCTCCTCTTTCGGATCCTTCCTGCTGCGCGACAAGCGCGGCCGCGTGGGGCGCAATCCGAAGACCGGCGTGGAAGTGCCGATCGATGCCCGCCGCGTTCTGGTATTCAAGCCGTCGCAAGTCTTGAAGGAGCGCGTCGACACGTCCCTGTCCAAGGACTAGACCAGCCCGGACGGGGCCGGCGCCGGCGCGGTAGCCCATGTCGGTCAGCAAGAAATCGCCGGATGCCTTCCGGACCATATCCGAAGCGGCCGGCGAGCTGGATATTCCCGCTCACGTGCTGCGCTTCTGGGAAAGCAAGTTCCCCCAGATCAGCCCGTTGAAACGCGCCGGCGGCCGCCGCTTCTACCGGCCGCAGGATCTGCAATTGCTGCGCGGTATCAAGCGCCTGCTCTACGAGGACGGGTTCACGATCAAGGGCGCGCGCAAGTTCATCAAGGACAATGGCGTCGCCTCGGTCATGGATCTGGGGGCCGGCGTGGTGGAAACCGGCCCGCTGGCCGTGGATGCGCCGGACCGCGAGGCCGCCGAACCGCCCCGGCCGGCCGCGCCGCGCACGCCGGGGTCGCCGCAGCGGCAATTGCAGGACATTATCGACGAACTCGAGAATGCCCGTGCCAAGCTGAAATCGGCGATCGAACCGTGATCGGCGCCGGCATTCCGACCGATTGCATTTTCCGCTGACAGGCCGGTTGCCGCGGGTTTCGCCGCACCCTATAACCGGCCTCCCCATCGGACGGGCCTGCCCGTCCAAAACGAGTGTCGGAGCGTGGCGCAGCCCGGTTAGCGCACCGGTCTGGGGGACCGGGGGTCGCGAGTTCGAATCTCGCCGCTCCGACCATTTTTTCTATCCTCAGGTGACGCCGTCTGATCTTCTATTCAGAAGGTCAAGAGTGGCGTCCTTCTGTGATCTCAAATGGTCGACTTCCGTTGCACACCAAATGATTGACAACTCAATGTTTAGCTCGATCATTGTCGGCAAAGGGGGGGATGGATGTCCGATAAACTAATTCATGATGAGGAAGTTTCCGAAGGTGCGAGCGTTGAGGAAGTTGCGGGCAACTTGCTAGCGTGGGCGAAAAGGAAGCACCTTTTCTCAAGTGCGCTGATTGATGAAGCCGTTGATTACGACGAAATCGATGAAAATCTGCTTCCGCAAAGATTATTTGAAAGCCAGAGTTCTGCAGACATACTCAGAAATAGATCTGTAAATTTGATCGGCTTTAATTCTGCTGATCGCAGAATAGTGATATATACGAATCGGAAACTTACAAAAAAGAACTTGATTTGCTTCCGTTTCATTTTTCTGGAATAGGAATTGATTACGATCAGGGCGGAGCGGCGCTGGTCAAAGGGGCGCCCAATGCAATTGGTCAATCATTTCCATACAAACTTAATAACGGAAAAGTATGCTGTGGGTCTTCTATACATCCGGTCACGCTCTTAGGTGCCGGCACCTTTGGCGCTTTGGTTCAAGATTCCGATGAAAACTTGTATGGGTTGAGTAACAACCATGTAACGGGGATGTGCAACTCAGCCCCACCCGGTTTTCCCATTTTGTGTCCCGGCCCTCTGGATGCTTCTGAAGAGCATCTCTCCCCCTTTACGATCGGGCGACACTCGCGACTTTTGCCGATCAACGATGGGATACCGGAAAATGTTGATATTTCAACAAATTGGGATGCCGCAGTTTTCGACATTGAGGATCAGCAGCGAGTCTGTTCGATGCAGGGAGATCGCTATGACACTCCTGAGCAAGTTGCAGAACCGGTGCCGGGCATGCGTGTGGAGAAATTTGGGAGGACCACTGGTTTTACTGCTGGCACCATACGGGTTGAGACAGCCTCACCAATACCTGTTAGCTACAATGTTAGGGAAATGGGGATTTCTAAGAAGGTCTTTTTTGAAAAGGCGTTCTTGGTCGAAGGCGACAATGCCCAGCCTTTCTCAGCAGCCGGAGATTCAGGATCGCTGGTCGTTGGTTACGACCAAGAAGGGAACCGCCTCGCTGTGGGAATCGTTTTTGCAGGGGATGGGAGGAATCGGTCCTTCATCCTGTCTTTACCTGTTATACTGCAAAAATTAGGCGTATCGTTGGTTAGCGGTCACAACCTATGAAGCTTCGACAACAAGCAGTTAGCGCCGGGCAGCGGCTGATGAAAGCGCTAGGGCTGCCTAGCTCCAAAGGCACGATTTACGTCGAAAAACACAATACTGGTTACACTCTTGTTGTGGCAGCCGACGCTTCTTGGCGGCGCGCGCATTCGATTCCAAAGACCTTCGAAGGGTTTCCGGTAGCTGAAGAAGATCAGTTGTTCGGTATAGGATACGCTTGAAGGGCTTGGGGCGTCGGAGATGACCCCTATTTCCCCAGAGCCGCCTTCATCACATCCTTCATCGGCACGTCCGGATTGACGAGATCGTCGACATCCGGCCTGGCGCGCTGGGCGATCATCATCCTGGCGGCCATGAAACCGTGCGCGTCGTTGACGCAGTCCGCCGCGATCAGCACGCCGTCCTTGAGGTGGAAGAGGGTGAAGTGGCCCGCGGCCGGATCGGCCGGGCGGCGCTGCAGCGTGGTGTCCTGCTGGCCGATCAGCCCGGCGGTTTGCAGTTTCAGCTCGAACTGGTCGGACCAGAACCAGGGCACTTCCGGCCTGGGCGCCGGCTTGCCGGTGATGGCCGCGGCGGCATGTTTGGCCTGGTCCAGGGCGTTGGGCACGGATTCCAGGCGGATGCGCGTGCCGGTGAGCCAGTTTTGCTGTTCCGCGCAATCGCCGATGGCAAAAACGGACGGATCCGACGTGCGGCATTCCGCATCCACGGCGATGCCGTTGCCGGTGTCCAGCCCGGCTGCGGCGGCGAGCTCCTGGTTGGGCAGGATGCCGATGCCGACCAGCACGCTGTCGCAGGCAATCTCGCGCCCGTCGGCCAGCTTAACCGCGCTGACATGCTTGTCGCCGCCGAACAGGCCGCCGCCCTTGCCCTTGAGCGCCTCGACCTGGGCGCCCAGCTCGACCGTCACGCCGCGCGAGCGGTGGGCATCCAGGTAGAAGGCCGACAGTTCGGGCACGGCGACGCGGGCCAGCAGCCGGTCCATCGCCTCGATCACCACCGGTTCCGCGCCCAGCTTCTTCGCCACCGAGGCCGCTTCCAGGCCGATATAACCGCCGCCGACGATGGCGATGCGCCTGCCCGGCGCGAAATCCGCCTTCAGCGCGTCGACATCGGCGATGGTGCGCAGATAGCGCACACCGTTCAGATCGGCGCCGGGGACGGGCAGGGGGCGCACGCGCGATCCGGTAGCCAGGACGAGATGGGTCCAGGTCTCGGTTGTGCCGTCGTCGAAGGTGATCGTTTTTGCCGCGCGGTCGATGGCGGTGGCGGTGACGCCGAGGCGCAGATCGACATCCTGTTCCGCCCAGGTTTCCGGCGGCTGCAGCCAGAGACGGTCCTCGCCGATCTCGCCGGCGAGATAGGTCTTCGAGAGGGGCGGACGCTGATAGGGCGGATGCGGCTCGGCGCCGGCGAGGAGGATACGGCCCTGCCAGCCATTGCGGCGCAGGCTGGCCGCGCACTGCCCGCCGGCCTGGCCGGCTCCGAGGATGATCACCGTTTCGTCCGTCACGCCTGTCTCCCCCTGCGTGTGTTTTCTCTCGCGCGTTTCGCGCACGTATCCGACCGCGACATGATGGCGCGTCCCTGCCAGCAGGGCGAGCCGATTCTCAGCCGGTGCAGCGCCAAGCTGCGGCGGCGCTCTTGCCCCCTCCGCCGATTGCGGTAGTTACCGCGCAGCGGAGGATGCATGGCGTACCATACGAGTACCACCAGTCGCGCCGTTTCCAACTGGCTGCTGATTGTCGCAGCCCTGGTTGTCGGCATGATCATCGTCGGCGGCACGACGCGGCTGACCGATAGCGGGCTGTCGATCACCGAGTGGAAGCCGATCTCCGGCGCCATCCCGCCGATCACCCAGGCCGACTGGGAAGAGGAATTCCGCCTCTATCAGCGCACCACCGAGTTCCAGGAGCAGAACTCCGCCATGACGCTGGCCGAGTTCGAATTCATCTTCTGGTGGGAATGGGGCCATCGCCAGCTCGGCCGGCTGATCGGCCTGGTGTTTGCCGTGCCCTTCGTCTTCTTCTGGCTGCGCGGCCATCTCAGCGCCCGGCTCAAGCCGCGTCTCTTCATACTGCTGTGCATGGGCGGTGCGCAGGGTGCGATCGGCTGGTGGATGGTCGCCAGCGGGCTGGTCGACCGGCTGGATGTCAGCCAGTACCGGCTCGCCACGCATCTGGGCATGGCCTTTGTCATACTGGGCTATTCGATCTGGCTGTCGCTGGAGGCGCGTTTCGGGCCTCCGCCGCTGCGGCAGGGCCGGCTGACCGGTGTGTCCTTCGCGCTGCTGGCCCTGGTCTTCGTTCAGATCCTGCTCGGCGCTTTCGTGGCCGGGCTGGATGCGGGACGCATCTACAACACTTGGCCGCTGATGAATGGCGATCTGGTGCCCGAGAACTATCTGGACGGCATGAGCTTTTTCCCGGCCATCTTCGAGAGCCACGCGGCCGTGCAGATGCACCATCGCTGGACCGGCTATCTCGTGGCCCTGGCCGTGTTCGCCTATTCGGCCTTGGTCTGGCGGGAACCGCGGGTCTCGCTGAAACCCTTCATGATTGTCCTGCCGGCCCTGGTGATCGGCCAGATCGCCCTGGGGATCGCCGCCCTGCTGGCCGTCGTACCGCTGAGCCTGTCGCTCGCCCACCAGCTGGGCGCGGTGCTGCTGTTTGTCGCAACATTGTGCGCTGCCTGGACGGCGCGGCGGGCGGCCTAGACAGCGACCAGCCCTAGGGTTCGCCCGCGGCGCCGTCCGTCGACTGGATGACGTTGTCGCCGGTGATGACGGCGCGCGCGAAGGCTGCGCGCGAAATCACTTTCAGCCGGGCGTCCGACTGGTCGAAAATCGCCAGCATGCCGTTGGAATAGGCCGTGAAGCCGTAGTCCGCCGGCGAGACCGTAATGGCGCCGGGCTGGCCGATGCCGGGCGTCGACAGTCCGTCGACCACATTGATCGCCTCGCGTGCCTCGAGGGAGCGGGCGTCGAAGCTGCGGATGGTGTCGCCATTGCCGTCCGTGGCCAGCAGCAGCCGCGTCCCGGAGAATTCGCCCACGGCAATGTCCGAGGCCGGGAAGCTGGCTTCGGCCAGGATGGTGCCGCCGGCGTCGAGGCGGGTCAGGCCGCCGGCCGGGCTGGTCGTATAGATCTCGTTGTCGAACACGGTGCACTGGCGGGCCGGGGCGGGCAGGGGGAAGCTGCGCATCTGCTCCACCGACAGCGTGTCGCCGCCGCTGTCGCGCACGCGCCAGATCTCGGCCTCTGCGCCGGTTTCCAGCACGACGAGCTCGACGAAGCCCGGCTCCTCGCGCAGCAGGCAGAGTCCGGCGACGCCGTCGCCCGTGTCCGGCTGGTCCAGCGGCAGGTCCAGCACGTTCGGCCCGTCTCGCACGATCGCATAGCCGAACACGCTGCCATTGTCCGGCGACGCCCCGAACACCAGCGGCAGGTCTTCCCCGCGCAGCTGGAAGTCCGGTGCGGCGGCCAGGCCGGTCAGCCGGGCGCCCGCGTGACGCCGCTGCAGTTCGCCGTCCAGATTGAAGAAGTCCAGACCGCCTTCGCGCGGTGCGGAGATCACGAAACCCAGCGAGGGAGCGTTGCGATCCGGCAGGAAGGCGACCGCGCCGGCGCCGCCTTCGACACCGGTGAACGCCGCCGTGACGGAAACGTCCAGCGTGTTTTCTTCGGCGAGCGGTTCGGGCGCCTCCGTTTCGCTGTCACCGGCCTGTCCGCAGGCGGCCAGCGCCAGCAGGCTGCTGCCTAGCGCGAGCGCGCGGACCAGGGACCGCGAACCGCGAAGGTGCGGCCGGGATTGCGTTGCACGTTGAAGAACAGGGTCGAACCGTCGGGACTGAAGCATGGACCACAAATCTCGCTTTTCTCGCCGAGCGCGTCGGCATCGGCATTCCGGCCGATCGTATACACGCGGCCCTCGGGCGTCACGCCGCGGATGTACTGATCCTCGTCGCCGTCTTCCACGACGATGAGATCGCCCCAGGGCGCCACGCAGACGTTGTCGCATTTCTCCATCACGCGTGCATCGTCCGATTGCACGAAGAGCTGCAGGCGGCCGGGCTGTTCGGATTCGCGGTCCGTGCCTTCAAACGGGCTCGGCTGGTAGCGGAAGATCTGGCCGATCCGTTCCGGACCGCCATCGGTGCAGGCGAAATAGCACTCGTTCTCGCCCCACCACAGGCCTTCGCCGCGGGTGAACATGGCCGCACCCGCCGCATGGCCGCGCTCGGCCAAGTCGTTGTCCGGGTTGTCGACATCGTCCAGATCGACCCATTCCGTCTCCAGCCATGCGCCGACGGCCATGTCACTGCCGGTCCAGTTGCGCGTATCCAGACCCGGCCGGCCGCGCACGGCGAGCGCCTGCAGCCGGCCGCCGCGCGCCAGCGCGCCCGGCACGTCGGGGATGTAGCGGTAGAAGAGCGCCAGGCCGCGCCGGTCCTCGGTCTGGTAGACGCAGCCGGAGGCCGGATCGACCGCGATCGCCTCGTGGCGGAAACGGCCCATGCCGGTGATCGGCACCGGTGTGACCAGGCCGGTCGCGTCGGCGGGCACTTCAAAACAATAGCCGTGATCGACCCTGGCATCGCCGCCGGCCTGCCATTCGGTCTCCTCGCAGCTGATCCAGCTGCCCCAGGGCGTGGGGCCGCCGGCGCAATTGTTGATCGTGCCGGCGAGCGACATGTACTGTCCGGTCACGTCGAGCGTCTCCGGATCGACGACCAGATGGGTGGTTCCGCCCAGATGGGGCGCGCCGTCATCGGTCCAGTCGTGCACCTTGCCGCGGTCGATGAGGTCGAGCCCCGCGGCATCGGGACCGAAGGCCGACTTCCCGGTCTCGTCCGGGGTCAGCTCGTGGTTTCTCACCAGCACCCATTTCCCGTCCGCACGGGCAAAGCAGGCCATGCCGTCGAAGTCGCCCGGCGCGACGAGCCCGTCCGTCATGGCGTCGCCCACCGTGGATAAGACGTCGTAGGAAAAGCCCTCGGGCAGGTCGAACAGGCCGGCCGGGTCGGGGACGAGATCGCCGAAGCCTTCCACCTCGCTGATCCAGGGCTGGGTGACGCCGTTGGCGCGGGCGCAGCCGGCCAGGGCCGGCAGGCCGGCAAAGGCGACCGATGTGGCGGTGGCGGATTTCAGGAAATAGCGGCGGGACAGCGACATGGAGCACTCCGGATCGGGACGAATTCAGCTTGGCAATACAACGGCTTCGCGACGAGAAAATGACGGTCCGGGTTTGTGCGGTATTATTTAACCGCATGCACAGGTGTATAAAATTCCACGCGGAATTCGAACATCGCTTGACCGGACGTGAAATCGCCTCTAAACGGCGCGCTCGAATTCAAACCGGGGCCCGAAGGGCAAAGGCGAGAGAGTTATGAAGACCTATTCCGTGAAACCGGCGGATGTCGAGAAGAAGTGGGTCGTGATCGACGCAGAGGACGCCGTTGTCGGCCGTCTGGCGTCCTATATCGCGATGCGCCTGCGCGGCAAGCACCGTCCGGACTACACCCCCCATGTCGACATGGGCGACAATGTCATCGTCGTGAACGCCGAGAAGGTCGTCTTCACCGGCCGCAAGCGCGACGACAAGCGTTACTACTGGCACACCGGCCACCCCGGCGGCATCAAGGAAACCAGCCCGGCGAAACTGCTGGACGGCCGTTTCCCGGAGCGCGTCGTCGAGAAGGCCGTTCAGCGCATGCTGCCGAAAGACAGCCCGCTGGCCCGTCAGCAGTTCTCGAACCTGCGCGTCTATGCCGGTCCCGACCACAAGCACGAGGCCCAGCAGCCGGAAGTGGTCGACTTCAAGTCCCTGAACTCCAAGAATACGCGAGGCTGATATGAGTGACGAAGCCCGCTCGCTCGAAGACCTTAAGGACGTCATGAAGGATGCCGAAGACGGCGCCGTCGTGACCGAAGAGTCTGTTCCGGCCGAGCCCAAGATCGACGAACACGGCCGTTCCTATGCCACCGGCAAGCGCAAGAACGCGGTCGCCCGCGTCTGGATCAAGCGCGGCAATGGCAAGATCACCGTGAACGGTCAGGACCAGGAAAAATACTTCGCCCGTCCGGTCCTGCGCATGCTGCTCCAGCAGCCGCTGGAAACCGCCGAGCGCAAGGACGAGTTCGACATCGTCGCCACCGTCACCGGCGGCGGCCTGTCGGGCCAGGCCGGTGCCGTGCGCCACGGCATCTCCAAGGCGCTGACCATGTTCGAACCGGGCCTGCGTCCGGTGCTCAAGGCCAACGGCTTCCTCACCCGCGACAGCCGCGTGGTCGAGCGTAAGAAGTACGGCCGCAAGAAGGCCCGCCGCAGCTTCCAGTTCTCGAAGCGCTAAGGCTCTCGGAGCGATCCGATTTCAAGAGACGGGCGGTGCCGCTGGCGCCGCCCGTTTTTCGTTGGGGCATCGGGCATTTTTTCACGCACCAAATTTTCCCGGAAGCGCGTCAGCGCTATCCGGGACCGACAAAGCGGCGAGCGAGTTCGGCATTGGCATAGTAGGTCCCGGCTCTGCAGCCCGCCTTCCGCGGGCCTCCGTCCGGGAAAATGGAGAAGTTGAGAAAGGGAAACGCTCGCGGGCACACCGCAAGCATCCCGTTTGCGCAAACCTGCCAGCAGCAGGCTCAACTTGATGGAAACCGCGCACGGGCTTATGTGCTGCACATGGCCAATCTGATCGACAATACGGAACGTCTTGCCGCCTCCGAGGCGCGCGCCGCCCGCCACCCGGAAAAGCAGAAGCGCGCGGATACGCCCGTACTGCGCAAGCCGGACTGGATCCGCGTGAAGGCGCCGCTGGGCAAGACCTTCTCGGAAACCCAGGACATCGTGAAGAAGGGCGGTCTCGTCACCGTGTGCGAGGAGGCGGGCTGTCCCAATATCGGCGAATGCTGGGAGCAGAAGCACGCCACTTTCATGATCCTCGGCGACACCTGCACCCG
This sequence comes from Pseudomonadota bacterium, assembly GCA_034659015.1. Taxonomy (GTDB): domain Bacteria; phylum Pseudomonadota; class Alphaproteobacteria; order Caulobacterales; family Maricaulaceae; genus Maricaulis. Next base: position 161,968 of record JAYEGL010000016.1, read on the forward strand.
CGCCTGTTCCTTCTGCAACGTCAAGACCGGCCTGCCGGCCCCCGTCGATCGCGACGAGGCCCGCCGTGTGGGCGAGGCAACGGCGCAGATGGGGCTCAATCACGTGGTCATCACTTCGGTCGACCGGGACGACCTCGACGATGGCGGGGCGGAGCATTTCGAGGACGTGATCAACGCCATCCGCGAACACGCGCCGGGCACGACGATCGAGATCCTCACCCCGGACTTCCTGCGCAAGCCGGGCGCGGCCGAGCGCGTGATCGACGCCAGGGCCGACGTGTTCAACCACAATCTTGAGACCGTGCCGCGGCTCTACCTCTCCATCCGCCCGGGCGCGCGCTATTATCATTCGCTGCGCCTGCTGGAGCGGGTGAAGGAGCGCGATCCCGGCCAGTTCACCAAATCCGGCATCATGGTCGGCCTGGGCGAGACCAAGGAAGAGGTGATGCAGGTGATGGACGACATGCGGTCCGCCGGCATCGATTTCCTGACCATCGGCCAGTATCTCCAGCCGACGCGCAAGCATGCGGCCGTCGACCGGTTCGTGACGCCGGAGGAGTTCAAGGCCTACGAGACGATCGCCCGGGCCAAGGGTTTCCTGATGGTCTCGGCGACGCCGCTGACCCGGTCGAGCTATCATGCCGGCGACGATTTCGCGAAACTGCGCGAGGCCCGCAACGCCCTTCTGGCGCGCGGCTGACGGGGCGGACGTGACCGTCGAGACCCGCGAACGCCTGCGGCTTTTCCATGCCCCGGACGATCTGTTCGATCTGGTCATGGACGTGCGCAGCTATCCGAGTTTCATCGAGCAGATCACGGCGATGCGCGTGCTCAACGAAGCGCGCGACGGCCCGCTGACCGAGCTCACGGCCGAGGCGCGCGTGCGCTACAAGTTCGTCACCGAGCGTTTCACCTCGCGCGTGATGGCCGATGCCTCGCGCCGGACGATCGATGTGAGTTTCGTGGCCGGGCCTTTCCGTGTGCTGGAAAACGCCTGGCGCTTTCGTGAGCTCTCGGACGGCTCCACACTGGTGGAATTTTCCATCAAGGCCGCCTTCAAGAATCCGATCCTGCAGATGCTGCTGGAGAGCAATCGCGAGCGGGCGGGGCGGGTCCTGGTGCAGAAATTCTCTGCCGAGGCCGAACGGCGCTACAGGCCGGCGGGCGACAAATCGCTCGACCTATCCGAAGAAATCGACGCCCTGGGATAACAGGTCCAGCGCCGTGGCGACGCTGGCCAGGCGCACCGCATCGCGGCCCCGGTCGCCGAAGCGGTGGACCTGGGCAATGGTCGGGCCGTCCCGGCGGGCGAGGGCGAAATGCACCAGGCCGGCCGGCTTGTGCTCCGATCCGCCCGGACCGGCCACGCCCGTGATGGCCACCGCAATATCCGCGTTCGAGCGCAGCAGCGCCTCCTCGGCCATGCGCCGGGCGACGGTATCGGACACGGCGCCGTTTGCCTCGATCATCCGCGCGGGCACGCCCAGCATCTCGGTCTTGGCGGCGTTGGAATAGGTCACGAAACCACGGTCCACGACATCGGACGACCCGGCGATCTCGGTCAAAAGGCCGCTGACCAGCCCGCCGGTGCAGCTTTCCGCCGTGGCGATCATCACGCCGGCGGTGCGGGCGCGGTCGAGCAGGGTTTCCGCCTGGTCGAGGAGGGAGTGGTTGAAGATCATGACAGTCTCGCCGTGACGATGGCCTGGGCGGCGAGGCCTTCGCCGCGCCCCGTGAAGCCGAGTTTTTCCGTGGTGGTGGCCTTGATGTTCACGCGCTCTGGCGCGAGTCGCAGCAAGTCCGCCAGCCGCGTGCGCATCGCCTCGCGATAGGCGCCGATCCTGGGCCGTTCCGCGATCAGGGTGACATCGGCATGCACCACCGATCCGCCGGCTTCGGCGAGCAGGCCGAGCGCGTGCTCGAGAAAGGCGTCCGAGGCCGCGCCCTTCCATTCCGGGTCGCTGGGCGGGAAGTGCTGGCCGATATCGCCGGCTCCGGCACAGCCCAGCACCGCATCGGTGACGGCGTGCAGGCCGGCATCGGCGTCGGAATGCCCGACCAGGCCCAGCCCCTCGTGCAGTTCCACACCGCACAGCCACATCGTCTCGGCCGGTTCCAGCCGGTGCACGTCGAAACCCTGTCCGCTCACCGTGATTGCATCGCGCATCAGCCAGGCCTCCGCGCGCCGGAAATCCTCCGGCGCGGTCAGTTTGAAATTGTCCGCCTCGCCGGAAATCGTGTGCACCGTCCCGCCGGCGGCCATGATCACCGCCGCATCGTCCGGCAGGCTCTGCGCTCCGAGACGGTCATAGGCGGCCCGCAGCGTATCGAAGCGGAAGGCCTGGGGCGTCTGGGCGGCGCGGATCACGGCGCGGTCGACCGGTTCGGCGATGGCGCCGTCCGTGGTCACGCGCATCAGCGCGTCGCTGACGGGCAGGGCGGGGATCACGGCCTCATGCGTTTCCAGTGCTGCGGCCAGCCGGCCGATCAGGTCTGCGGTGAGGAAGGGGCGGGCGGCGTCATGGATCATCACCGCGTCCGGCGCGGCGCCTTCAAGGGCCGCAAGTCCGGCGCGGACGCTGTCCGTCCGGGTCGCGCCGCCGGGCACGGTTTCGAAGGCGATATCGCTTTCTGTACGCACGGCGTCGACATGATCCGTATCCTGCGGATTGATCACCACCACGAGCGGGCCGATCGCCGGATGGGCGTGCAGGGTGGCAAGCGTGCGCGCGAGGACGGATTTTCCGCCCAACGTCCTGAACTGTTTGGGGATGCCGCCCCCGGCCCGTTCGCCCCGGCCGGCGGCCACGATGATGGCCCCGATCTTCATCCGACATCCTCACGCATTGCCGCAGCGCAGCATTCTCGCTAGCCTGACGGGCTTACGATGCCCTTCGAGGACTTGTCCAGACGCATGCGCTTCTCCATCGGTTCCCACGAAATTACCGTTCCGGCGATCCTCGCGCCGATGTCGGGCGTGACCGACCTGCCATTCCGCTGTCAGGCCCAGCGTTTCGGGGCGGGGATGGTGGTGTCCGAGATGGTCGCCAGCGATGCGCTGGCGCGCGGCCGGGTCGACATGGTGCGAAAGGCGGCGCTCGACGCTTCGCTCTCGCCCTGCGTGATCCAGCTGGCCGGGCGCGAGGCGCACTGGATGGGCGAGGGCGCCCGTATCGCGGTGGATGCCGGGGCGGATATCGTCGACATCAATATGGGCTGTCCTGCGCGCCAGGTGACCAAGGGTCTGTCCGGTTCGGCGCTGATGCGCGATCTCGATCATGCGATGACGCTGATCGAAGCGACCGTGGCGGCCTCCTCCGTGCCGGTCACACTGAAAATGCGCCTGGGCTGGGACCATGACAGTCTCAACGCGCCGGAGCTGGCCCGCCGCGCCGAAGGCGCCGGCGTGCAGATGGTCACGGTGCATGGGCGCACCCGGCAGCAATTCTACAAGGGCGAGGCCGACTGGTCGGCCGTGCGCGCCACCAAGGACGCGATCTCCATCCCGCTGATCGTCAATGGCGATATCCATACCGCCGGGGATGCCCGCGCCGCGCTGGACAAATCCGGGGCCGACGCCGTCATGGTCGGCCGCGCGGCCCAGGGACGTCCCTGGCTGGTCGGCGAGATCGGCGCGGACCTGCTCGGTGCACCGGTCTCCACGCCCTGGGCCGACAAGATCGACGCGCTGGCGCGTCAGTTCGGCATGTCCCTGGAGCATTATGGCGCCGAACTGGGAAATCGCATGATGCGCAAGCACTTCGCCTCCTTTGTCGATGTGGAGTGTGAAGGTTGCGACCCGGACTGGCTGGCCGGGATCCGCGCCACGCTGTGCCGCTCCACCGATCCGGATGCCGTGCACGACGCGCTGGCCCGCCTGGCCACACCGGAAAGCCGGGCGGTGGCATGAATATGCGCAGGCCGTCGACATCGCCGGCCGAGCCGGCCGCCGAAATGGCGGCCATCCCGCTCTTGCAGTTCGACGAGGACGCCCGTTTCGTCTGGGCCAACACCCAGGCGGAGGAATGGCTGGGCCTGTCGGCCCGCCATATGCGCAAGGGCGATTTTGGGAGCCATTCCGCGCTCTGCGCCAATCTGGCCGAGATCGTCGACCAGGCCTGCGAGACGCGGCGTACCGTGGTGGCGCTGGGCCGGCCGCTCGGTCCGGGCGGGCCGTTCGACCTGCATGCGCGCTGGTCCGACGAGACGCATACGCTGACCCTGTCCGTGCTGCCCCATCGCGAACCCGGCGCGAAAGCCTCCCAGGCACCCGCCCTGGGTTTCGGCCGCATGCTGGCGCACGAGTTGAAAAACCCGCTGGCCAGCGTGCGCGGCGCGGCCCAGCTGATCCGGCGGGAAAGCAGTGTCGAGGCGGCGGCCGAACTGGCCCAGGTCATCATCCAGGATGTCGACCGCATCACCCGGCTGGCCGATCACTGGAGCCGTGTCGGCGATATCCGGCTGGGCCGTCGCAGCGAGATCAATCTCAACCAGCTCGCGGTCAGCGCCATGGACAGCCTGATCCGTGCCGACGATGCGGCCGGGACTGTCCTCAAGGACGATTTCGACCCGTCCCTGCCGCCGGTCGATGGCGATGGCGACCTCCTGCTTCAGGCCGTGCTGAACCTGCTGCAGAATGCGCTGGATGCCGTACGCGGCACACCGGACGCGAAAATCCGCGTCGAGACCCGTTTCGATACCGGTCCGCGCAGCCGCACGGGCGCCAATCCAACGCCGCTCGTCCTTTTGGTGCGCGACAACGGTCCCGGGATCCCCGACACGCTGGGACCGGGTATCTTCACGCCCTTCGTCACCACCAAACCGGCGGGCGAGGGGCTGGGCCTGGCCTTTGCCGCCCGGATCGCCGCCTTGCATGACGGGCAGCTCGATTATGAGAGCGAGCCGGGACGCACGGCCTTCAATCTGCGTCTGCCGATCGCCAGGGAGGATCATTCGTGAGCGCACGCATCCTGCTACTCGAGGACGATGAGAGCCTGAAGCTCATCCTGTCGCGGGCCCTGGGCTCGGCCGGCTATCAGGTGCGCGCCACGGCCTCGCCGGATACGGCGCTGGGCTGGATCCGCAATGGCGAGGGCGACCTCCTGCTGGCCGACGTGCTGCTGGACGGCACGAATTTCCTGGAAAATCTCAGCCTCGTCGCCCGGCTGCGCCCGCAGATGCCGGTCATCGTGATGAGCGCCCAGGCCACCGCGTCCACCGCGATCAGCGCGGCGAAGGGCGGCGTGTTCGAATACCTGCCCAAGCCCTTCGATCTGGACGACATGATCTCGGCCGTCGGCGCGGCCCTGGGCGACGCGAAATCGGGACAGCAGGCCCGCACGAGCGACGAACCGACCGGTTTCATCGGCCAGTCGGTGGCCATGCAGTCGGCCTTCAAGGCCATCGCCCGGGCGGCCACCAGCCAGGCCCATGTGATGATCACCGGAGAGCCCGGGGTCGGCAAGCGCCAGGCGGCCGAGGCCCTGCTGCGCGCGCGGGGCGTTTCGGCCGAGGATGCCGTTGTGGTCACACCGTCCAACACGGCCACCGAGATTTTCGGTTCGACCCAGGCGGCCCGGCAGGTGGTCTGGCTCAGGCTGGAGGAATGGACGGCCGAGCAGCAGCGTGCGGCCCGCGATGCGCTGGACGGCGGAACGGGACGCGTCATCGCCACGGTCTCGCAGGCGCCGTCCAACCCGCTCGACAACCGGCTGGCCGCGCGCCTGTCGGAATGCGTCATCACGGTACCGCCGCTGCGCGAACGGCGCAGCGATATTCCCGCCCTGTGCGAGGCCTTCCTCGGCCAGTTCGCGCGGCGCGACCAGCAGGATCCGGTGCGCCTGTCCAGGGAGGCGGTCGATTATCTTGCCAATTCGCCGTGGACGGGAAATGTGGTCGAGTTGCGCTCGGTCCTCTCGCGTCTCGCCCTGGCGACCCGGGGCCGGGTTGCCGGCCTGGACGATGTCACCCAGGCGCTGACCGCAAACGGGGCCGATGCAAGCGAGGATATCGGCGTGCACGCCAATGCCCTGGCTGCGCTGACCCTGTCCGGACCGGATGCGCGGCAGACCGCGGTGGATGCCGTCGAGCGCGCGCTTTTCGCCCAGGCGCTGGACCGCTGCAATGGCAACCGCTCGAAGGCGGCCGACCTTCTGGGACTGAACCGGAATACGCTGGCCCGGCGGCTCTCGGAGCTGGAATCGGCCGAGGGTGACGACATCTAGCTGTTGCTGGTGCGGCACGGGTGTTGATTTCGTGCAACTCCAGAGTAAAGATGCCGTCTTGCAACACGCGAGGCCGCATTGCCGAACTCGTCCAGGAAGACCCTGATCCGCAATATTTCACCGCGATCAGCCGCGCTGTTCGGTATCGGTTTTCTTGTATCTTTCGTCCTGTCCGGCGTGGCGGCCTTCATCCTCCTGCGCGAAGGCGGGCTGACCGGTCCGAACAATCGCGTCGCCCTGGGCATCCTGGTCGGCAATGCGGTGCTGATTCTCGGCCTGGCGGGCGTCGTCGTGCTGCGGTTCGCGCGGCGGGTGAGGGCGCGCCGTTTCGGCGAGCCGACGCCGCGGCTCCACCTTCGCTTCGTGGCCCTGTTCTCCATCGCGGCCGCCGCGCCGGCCCTTCTGTCCGCGCTTTTCCTCGGGGCGGTGATCAGCCGCGGCGTGGACCTGTGGTTCGACGAGCGTATCTCCACCCTGGTGGACCGGCTGGAAACCGTGGCCTTCGACTTCTATGCGCGCGAGGCCGGTACGGCGTCGAACAATGTCGAGGCGATGGCCTACGATCTCAGCCAGGACGAGCCGGTCGAGGCCTTCACCACGGCGCGCATCCAGTACATCCGCTATCTCTCCAACCAGGCCGCCCAGCGCGGCTTCGTCGCCGCCTATGTGGTCAACGGGCGCGGCACGCTGCTGGCACGCACCCAGTTCAGCCAGAACGAGGAATATGTCGGCCCGTCGCCGCGCCTCTACGAACTGGCGAACGAGGGCGATGTGGCCGTGTCCACGCCGAACACCTCGGCCGATGCGGTCGATGTGATGCGGCTGCTCTACCGGCTCGAAGCCTATCCGGACGCCTATCTCTTCGTGTCCTATCCGGTGAATATCGACCTCTTCCGGCAGATGGGCGCGGCCCGCCGCGAACTGCGCGATGCCTCGGACCAGGAGAGCCGGATCCGGCGCACCTTCTACCTGCTCTATCTGGAAGTCGCCGTGCTGATCCTGATCGGGTCGATCTGGCTGGCGTTGACGGCCGCCACGCGGATCGTCACGCCGGTGTCGCGCCTCGTCTCGGCGGCCGAGCGCGTGCGCCGGGGCGATCTGGATGCACGGGTGCAGATGGGCCGGGAGGATGACGAGATCGCCGCCCTGGCCCGGGCCTTCAACCGGATGACGCGGCAATTGCGCAGCCAGCGGCGCGAACTGATCGAGGCCCATGCCGAGTCGGAACAGCGCCGGGCCTTCATCGAGGCCATCCTGGCCGGCGTCCGGGCCGGCGTCATCGGGCTGGACGGCGAGAACCACATCACCCTGATCAACCGCTCGGCCATTTCCATGCTGTCCCCGGGCACCGACGATCTGATCGGGGTCGGGATCGAGGAAGTGACGCCGGAACTCGTGGAGATCGTCACCCAGGCGCGCCGCCGGCCGGGCTCGGTCGCCGAGGCGCAGATCGACCTGCACGGCCAGGACGATCAGATCCGCCACCTGACCGCGCGCGCCTCCATGGACGAGGAGGCGGGCCTGGTGATCACGTTCGACGATGTGACGCGCCTGGTAACCGCCCAGCGCAATGCCGCCTGGCGCGAAGTGGCGCGGCGCATCGCCCACGAGATCAAGAACCCGCTCACGCCGATCCAGCTCTCCGCGGAACGTATCCGGCGCAAGTATCGCGACGAGATCCACTCGGACATCGAGACCTTCGACCGCTGCACCGAGACGATCGTCCGCCAGGTCAGCGATATCGGCCGCATGGTGGACGAGTTTTCCGCCTTTGCGCGCATGCCCCAGCCCAAGGTGGAGCGGGTGGAGATGGGCGAGCTGGTCAAGTCCGCGGTCTTCGCCCAGCGCGTGGCCTCGCCCAATATCGAGATCCGCTTCGATCATCCCGGCGAGCCGGTTCATGCGCTATGCGATGCACGCCTGTCCGGCCAGGCGCTGGCGAACATTCTCAAGAATGCCTGCGAAAGCGTTTCCGCCCGCATGGACCAGGACGAACAGCCCGGAACGCTGACGGTCGGTCTCTCCGAGTCGAACGGCCAGGCAGTGATCGAAGTGGCAGACAACGGGCTGGGCTGGCCGACGCCGAACCGCGAGCGGCTGACCGAACCCTATATGACGACGCGCGAGAAGGGCACAGGCCTCGGCCTGGCCATCGTCAAGCGCGTGATGGAAGACCACAAGGGACGTCTGGAACTGGACGTTCCCGACAGCGGGCAGGGGGCCGTCGTGCGGCTCGTCTTCCCGCTGGCCGACGTGGCCGATCCGATGGCCCAGTCCGTAAGGGAGGCATGATCCATGGCCAGGGATATTCTGATCGTTGACGACGAGGCCGACATCCGCGAACTGATCGGCGGCCTGCTGGAGGATGACGGGTACGAGCCGCGCGAGGCGGCCGATGCCGACGGTGCGCTGGCCGCGATCCGGGACCGCAAGCCATCGCTGGTGATCCTGGACGTCTGGCTGCAGGGCAGCCGGCTGGACGGGATCGAGCTTCTGGACGAGTTCCGCGCCCTGGATCCGGACCTGCCGGTCATCGTGATTTCCGGCCATGGCACGATCGAGACCGCGGTGGCGGCGATCCGCAAGGGCGCCTACGACTTCCTGGAAAAGCCCTTCAAGAGCGACAAGCTCCTGCTCACGGTGAAGCGCGCCCTGGAGACGAGCCGCTTGCGCAGCGAAAATGCCGAATTGCGCGCCCGCAGCCAGGCCCAGAGCACGCTGATCGGGGACTCGACCGGCATCATCCAGGTGCGCCAGCTCATCGAACGCGTGGCACCGACGAACAGCCGCGTCCTGATCCGCGGCCCCTCGGGGGCCGGCAAGGAACTCGTCGCCCGCTTGATCCACGAGCATTCCCCGCGGGCCAATGCCGATTTCATCGCCGTCAGCGCGCCGGGCATGTCGCCGGACGGGGTGGAAGAGGAACTGTTCGGCCGCGAGAATGACGACGGTTCGGTCAAGCATGTCGGCCTGCTCGAGCGGGCCCATGGCGGCACGCTCTATCTCGACGAGATCGCCGACATGCCGCCGGCCACCCAGAGCAAGCTGCTGCGCCTGCTGGTGGAACAGCGCTTCCGCCGGATCGGCGGGGCGGGCGATGTGCAGGTGAATGTCCGGGTGATCTCCTCGACCGCCCAGGATCTCGCCGTGCGCATCCAGGAAGGCCGCTTCCGCGAGGATCTCTATCACCGCCTGGCCGTGGTGCCGGTGGCCGTTCCGGCCCTGGCCGAACGGCGCGAGGACATTCCGGCCCTGGTGGCGCATTTCGTGAAGAGCCTGACCCAGTCGGCGGGCCTGCCGCAGCGGGATTTCGGCGACGATGTGATGGCGGCGCTGCAGGCGCACAGCTGGCCCGGCAATGTCCGTCAGCTGCGCAACAATATCGAGCGCCTGCTGATCCTGGCGACCGGCCCGGCCAATGCGCCGATCACCCTGGAGGCGCTGCCGTCGGAAGTCGTCACGCGCGACAATCACGAAACGGGGTTTGACGCCGAGAAGATGATCGCCTTGTCTTTGCGCGAGGCGCGGGAGAATTTCGAGCGTGAATACCTCAAGGCCCAGATCGACCGGTTCGGCGGAAACATTTCCCGCACGGCCGCCTTCATCGGCATGGAGCGCTCGGCGCTGCACCGCAAGCTCAAATCGCTCGGTGTGGGATCGCCGCAGCGTGACGGGGCGGTCTAGGCCCCGAGGCACGGAGACGTCATGAAAGCCATAGTCTGCGGAGCCGGCCAGGTCGGCGTGGGCATTGCCCGTGCCCTGGCCCGGGAAGGCAATGCGGTGACGGTCGTCGACTGGTCGACCGAGCTGATCGACAATGTCGTCACCGATCTGGACGTGCGCGGCGTGGTCGGCCATGCCTCGCACCCGGATGTGCTGGAAAGGGCCGGCGCCGCCGAGGCCGACCTCCTTGTCGCGGTGACCTATTCCGACGAGGTGAACATGATCGCCTGCCAGGTCGGCCATTCGCTGTTCTCCACGCCGATGCGCATCGCGCGGGTGCGGGCCCAGGAATATCTCGATCCGGCCTGGGGCGACCTCTTCTCGACCGGCAATCTGCCCGTCGATGTCGTGATCTCGCCCGAGCTGGAAGTCGGCCGGGCCATCCTGCAGCGCGTGGAGACGCCTGGCGCCTTCTCCACGGCCGTCTTCGCCGGCGGGCGGATCCAGCTTCTCGGCCTCAGGCTTGAGGAAAGCTCGCCCGTCGCCGGGTCGACGACGGAACAGGTGATGGAACTCTTCCCGGATCTGCGCCTGGCCGTGGTCGGCGTGCAGCGCGAACGCACGCTCTTCATTCCCAAGCTCAAGGATCCGCTGCTGCCGGGCGACGATGTCTATGTCGTCACGGAAAGCGCCCAGGTGCGGCGGCTGCTGGATATTTTCGGCCGCAGCGCCGAGCAGATCCGCCGCGTCGTCGTGGTCGGTGCCGGCAATATCGGCGTCTATGTCGCCCGGGCGCTGGAACGGGCCGGGGGCGTGAAGGTCCGCCTGATCGAGGCCGACAAGGGCCGCGCGGAACGGGCCGCGGAGCGGCTCAAGCGCACGGTCGTGCTGCATGGCGACGGGCTCAGTGCGCGCATGCTGCGCGAGGCGGGTGTGGCCAATGCGGAACTCGTGATCTGCGTGACCAATGACGACAAGGTCAACATGCTCTCCGGCGTGATGGCCAAGCGGGAAGGGGCCGAACGTGCCCTCAGCCTGATCAATGACCGCACGTTCGAGGGCATGCGCGAACCGCTGGGCATCGATGTGCTGATCGATCCGCGCGCCACCACGGTGTCGACCATCCTTCAGCACATCCGGCGCGGCCGGATCACCGGGCTGCAGAGCCTGGGCGGCGGCGAGGCCGAGGCACTGGAGGGCGTGGCGCTGTCGACGTCGCCCCTCGTGGGCAAGACGCTGGACGAGCTGGAACTGCCCGACGGCGTGGCGCTGGGCGCGGTGGTGCGCGGCGACAAGGTCATTCTGCCCTGCGACGAGGGCCGCATCCGGGAAAACGACCGGGTCCTGCTGTTCTGCAACAAGGCGCTGGTGCCCAAGGTCGAGCATCTCTTCCGGGTCAGCCTGGAATATTTCTAGACCATGTCACCGGCAGCCCTTTTCCGGCCCCTGGGGGCGCTCTGGGTGCTGCTCGCCCTGATCGCGCTCCTGGCGGCGCTGTGCGCGGCGGCCGTTCAGGAAGCCCATCTGGCGCCCTTCTTCATCACCACGGCCGGGCTGGCCTTCGTACCCGGCGTGCTGGTCCTGGCGGCCACGAGCGGGATCCGTGTGGGCGCGAGCGCGCTGGACGCGCTGGGCCTGGCGCTGCTGGCCTGGGTGACGGCGCCGGCCTTCGCCGCGCTGCCATTCTGGCTGACGGGGTATTTCAGCCCTGTCGATGCGCTGTTCGAATCCTATTCCGCCCTGACCACGACGGGCGCGACCCTGCTGCCGGCCGGGGAATTGCCGCGATCGCTGATTTTCTGGCGCGCCGTGCTGGCCTGGCTGGGCGGTTATGCGACCCTGTTGCTGGCGATCGCCGTGTTCGCCGCCCTCGACCGCGACGTGCCGGCAATCCGGCGTTCCGCCCTTCTGACCATCCGGCCGGACAATGTGCTGTCCCACCTTCCGGTCGCGGCGCGCCGCGTGGCGCTGATCTATGCCGTGCTGACCTCGGTGACCTGGCTCTTCCTGCTCCTCGCCGGAAACGGGCTGTTCGATGCGAGCGTGCTGGCGCTCGCGGCAATCTCCACCTCGGGCTATGCGCCCGTGGATGGGGGGCTGGCGGTGAATTACGGCGCACTGTCGACGGCCATCGTGGCGCTCGGCTGTCTGGCCGGCACCGTGAATATCGCCCTGTTCTGGGATGCCTTGCGCGATCGCAGCGCGCTGAGGGACCCCGACCTCGCCGGGATCGCCGCCCTGGTCGCCGGTCTGGGCGCGCTTTACCTGATCGCCGCGCCCGGCGACGTGCCGGCGCGGTTCGTCGATGCCTTCTTCGTGGTCTCCACCAGCGGGTACACCGTCTCCGCGCCGGCCTCGCCCGTGCCCATCGCCGCGGTCTTCGTGGCCCTGGTGGGCGGGGCGGCCGCTTCGACAACGGGCGGGGTGAAGATTTCGCGCATCCTGCTCTTGTGGCGGCGCATGGGGTCGGAACTGGCTGTGCTGGCCGATCCGTCGAGCATCGTGCCGGTCCGGTTTCGTGGCCGGGCTGTGCGGGATACGGCGCTGATCGGGATCTGGGCCTATGTGCTGGGCTTTCTCGCCTGTCTGGGCGTGGGGACGCTGGTACTGGCGCTTACCGGGCTCGATTTCGAGACGGCCTTCCTGGCCAATGCGGCCGCTCTCGCCAATGCCGGGCCGCTCCTGCACGAGACCCACGGGCTGGGCTGGAACGCGCTTGCAGACAGCGCCAAACCGATCCTTATTTCGGCCATGATTCTCGGGCGTCTGGAGGTGCTCGCCGCGGTTGCGGCCATCTGGGCCCTGTTCATCAGGAAGTGAGGGACGTTTCTTGTCGCGGATTGCCTATGTCAACGGCCGCTTCCGGCCTCACGCCCAAGCCTTTGTGCACATCGAGGATCGCGGTTTCCAGTTCGCCGATGCGGTGTATGAGGTCTGGAGCGTCAGCGACGCGACGCTGATGGATGCCGAGGGGCATTTCGATCGCCTCGACCGGTCGCTCGCCGAGCTGCGCATTCCCCGTCCCGTCACGCGTCCGGCGCTGCGGATACTGATCCGCGAACTCCTGCGCCGCAACCGGATCCGCGACGGGCTGGTCTATCTCCAGATCAGCCGCGGCCGGGCCCGCCGCGATCACGGGTTTCCGGCTGCGGGCACGCAGCCGACCCTGGTGCTGACCACGCGCCGGCTCGACCTCGCCGCGGCCGCGGCGCGGGCAGAGCGGGGCGTGTCCGTCATTTCCGTGCCCGACCGTCGCTGGGCGCGCTGCGACATCAAGACGGTCAATCTCCTGCCCAATGTGCTGGCCAAGCAGGAGGCGCGCGATGCCGGCGCCTACGAGGCCTGGCAGGTCGACGAGGAGGGCTATGTCACCGAGGGCACGTCGTCCAACGCCTGGATCGTCACCGCCGAGGGCCATCTGGTCACGCGGCCGGCCGATCACGCCATTCTGCACGGCATCACGCGGGCGACGCTGATCCGCGCCGCGGCGGCGGCCGGTTTCAAGCTCCAGGAGCGGCCCTTCACGGTCGCGGAGGCGCAGGGGGCCCGCGAGGCCTTCCTGACCTCGGCGACCAATTTTGTCGTGCCGATCACGCAGATCGACGGCCGTCCGGTGGGCAATGGCGAGCCGGGCTCCATCGCCACCGAGCTCCGCCAGACCTATCTGGCCAGCGCGTAGGCAAGATTCTGCCGTGTATCAAAAGACGAGATGGTTGCAGGTCATAGCAAGCCCTGTATACCCTATTTGGCGAATCGCTTGCTTCAAGCGAGGCACGTGGAGCCAACATGTCGCACGACAAAAAACAAAACCTCCAGGACGTCTTCCTGAACTCGGTGCGTAAGACGAAAACACCGCTGACCATCTTCCTGGTCAATGGTGTCAAGCTTCAGGGCGTCGTAACCTGGTTCGATAATTTCTGTGTTCTTCTCCGTCGCGACGGGCTGTCCCAGCTCGTCTACAAACATGCCATCTCGACCATCATGCCGGCCGCGCCGGTCCAGCTGTTCGACGACAAGGCTGACGAAGAAGAGGCAGCCGCGACCGAAAGCGCCGCGGATTGATTGAACGCGAGGCGCCGATATCGCGCGCCCTTGTCATTCATCCCGCTGCCCGCGAGGGAATGGCCCGCGCCGAGGCGCGTCTGGAAGAAGCGTCCGGTCTGGCCGAGGCGCTCGATCTGGAAGTTGCCGAGGCTTTCATCCTGCCCGTCCGGAAAATCGATGCCGGCCGCTATTTCGGCCGCGGCAAGCTGGACGAGCTGAAGGCGCAGATCTCCGAGAACCAGGCCGATGTCGCCGTGATCGATGCGGCCCTGTCGCCGATCCAGCAGCGCAATCTGGAAAACGCCTGGAAGGTGAAGGTCATAGACCGCACCGGGCTGATCCTGGAAATCTTCGGCCAGCGGGCGCGCACCAAGGAAGGCGTGCTGCAGGTCGAGCTGGCGCGTCTGGCCTATGAGCGCTCGCGCCTGGTGCGCACCTGGACTCACCTGGAGCGCCAGCGCGGCGGCCGCGGCTTCCTGGCCGGGCCGGGCGAAACCCAGATCGAGACCGACCGGCGGCTTCTCAACGAAAAGATGGCCAAGCTGCACCGCCAGCTCGAGGATGTGCGCCGCACGCGCAGCCTGCACCGCGCCAAGCGCCAGGACGTGCCGTTCCCGACCGTCGCCCTTGTGGGCTATACCAATGCCGGCAAGTCGACGCTGTTCAACCGGATGACCGGAGCCGCGGTGTTCGCCCAGGACATGCCCTTCGCGACGCTCGATCCCACGGTGAGGGCGGTCGATCTGCCCGGCGGCACGCGTATCCTGCTGTCCGACACGGTGGGCTTCATCACCGACCTGCCGACCGAGCTGATCGCGGCCTTCCGCGCCACGCTGGAAGAGGTGCGCGAGGCGGATCTGCTGGTGCATGTCATCGACGCGGCCGATCCCGACCATGAGGGTCGGATCCAGGACGTGCTGAACGTGCTCGACGCGATCGAGGCGGGGCCGGCGCACGAACAGCCGATGATCGAGGCCTGGAACAAGGCCGACAATCTCGATCTCGAAGGGGCCGAGGAGCTGGCCATCCGCTCCGACGTGGCCAATATGAAGGCCGGCCGGGCCGTGAAGATGCCGCTGTCGGCCGCGTCCGGCGACGGGGTGGACGGGCTGATCGATGCCATCGAGACGGCGCTGGCCCGCGACGACGAGCGCATCGAGGTGCATGTCCCTCCGGAACAGCCGCGCGCGCTGGCCTGGCTGCACGAGCATGGCGAGATCCGCGAAAGCGAGACCGATCCGGAAACCGGCGGCACCACGGTGAGGGTGCGCCTGGCGCCGGCCGAGGCCGGCCGTTTCCGGGCCCAGTTCCCGGACCTGGCCATCCCGCTGGGCATTGGCGAGAGCGAGGACGGGGACGACTGGTAGGTTCGCCCTGCGGTCGCTATTCCGCGACGGCCTTTTCCTGCCTTTTGGCGTCGTTCCAGAGCGCTTCCATGTCCTCCAGCGAGGCATCGTCCGGGCTGCGGCCCTCGGCCTTCAGCGCGGCCTCGATATAGCGGAAGCGCCGCTCGAACTTGGCATTGGCGTCGCGCGTTGCGGTTTCGACGTCCACTTTCAGTTTTCGGCCCAAGTTTATGCAAACAAACATCAAATCGCCGATTTCTTCGGCGATGGCATCGGCATCCCGCGCGGCGATCGCCTCGCGGACTTCCGCAAGTTCCTCGTCGACCTTTTCCAGCACCCGGTCGGCGTCCGGCCAGTCGAAACCGACCCGGGCCGCGCGCTTCTGGAGCTTCTGGGCGCGCTTGAGGGCGGGCAGGGCGACGGGCACATCGTCGAGCACGCCGTCGCCCTTGTCCGATCCGGCGCGCTCGGCCGCCTTGATGGCTTCCCACTCCACGGTCTGGGTCTCGCTGTCGCGCGTGTCGGCATCGCCGAAGACGTGCGGATGGCGGCGGATCATCTTGTCATTGATCGACCGGCACACGTCGGAAAAGTCGAACAGGCCGTCCTCGCGCGCCATCTGGGCGTGGAAGACGACCTGGAGCAGCAGGTCGCCCAGCTCGTCCTTCAGCTCGCCATGGGCGCCGCGCTCGATCGCGTCGGCGACCTCGTAGGCTTCCTCGATCGTGTAGGGC
This sequence comes from Pseudomonadota bacterium, assembly GCA_034659015.1. GTDB lineage: Bacteria > Pseudomonadota > Alphaproteobacteria > Caulobacterales > Maricaulaceae > Maricaulis. Next base: position 177,979 of record JAYEGL010000016.1, read on the forward strand.
GCGATGGAGCGGAAGTCCTGTTCCAGATCCCAGGGGCAGCCGCCGTCCGGGTCGCGCAGTCGCGTCATGATCGCGAGCAGGCGGTCGATGGGGGCGAGATCGGACGATGGCGCGGTCATGACGGCTCCGGATCGATGACGGGAAGATTCGAGCCGCATGCTAGCGCGGAAAGGCCGCGCCGCGCGACGGGAAGATACTTCAAGCAGCAACGCAAAAGCCGCTTGCCATACCGCGCGAACCGAAAATCCGGCTCCGGCTCTGGATTCAGAATAGGGGCGAGACGGCTGAAATCGTTGAAGTATCCGTGATCGCAGAGATCGAGGGCAGCGCCGCACCAGGCCCGGATTGATGCATAAATTTCGCGCATAATAAATATTATGAGAAACAATGGGCGGATATCACGGAGCCGTGATGACACGCGGAATCGCCTGGAAACCGCGCAATCGGCTATCATCCACGGCCACAATCTAGCGGATTCGGAGCGCTCACCATGGATCGCCGCACCCTCCTTCTGTCCGGCCTCGCCACCCTGGCCCTGGGCGGCCGCACCGTCGCGGACGAAACCCCGGTCATGATGGTCTACAAGTCGCCGACCTGCGGCTGCTGCAACGCCTGGATCGAACATGTCGAAGCTGCCGGCTTCCGGGTCGCGGTGCAGAACATGCCGGACGTGACCGCCGTGAAGACGCGGTTCGGCGTGCCGCAGGCTTTGTGGTCATGTCATACGGCGCTTGTCGGCGATTATGTCGTGGAAGGTCATGTTCCGGCCGAGGATATCGCCCGCATGCTCGCCGAAACGCCGCAGATCACCGGGATTGCCGTGCCGGGCATGCCGGCCGGATCGCCGGGCATGGAAGTGCCCGGATACAGCCAGCCCTACGATGTCTACGCGTTTTCGCCGGCCGGCCGCGAGGTCTTCGCCAGCCACGCGGGCTGAGCCCGAACCCTACTCCGTGACGTCGTCGAACCGGACGGTGTCGCCGTCCCAGACCAGACGCATGCCGTCATATCCCGGCCAGACATGCTCCGGCAGCGTGTCGACCAGCGCATCGTAATCCAGCGTGATGTGCATATTGGTCAGGACACCGAATTGCGCATTGACGCGTTTCAGGGCGTCGAGCGCATCATCCACGTTGAAATGCGTGGGATGCGGCTCGCGCCGCAGGGCATCGACGACCCAGCACGTGACGCCCTCGAGCAGCGGCACGCTTTCGTCCGGCAAGACGTTGATGTCCGGCGAATAGGCAATCTCGCCGACACGGAAGCCCAGCGACCGGATGCGGCCGTGTTCCAGATCGACCGGCACCAGATCGACTTCGCCGCCGGGACCGTCGATCGTCACGGGCGTGCCGGGCGCCGGCATATCGCGGCGGTCGAGAATGGCCGGATAGGCCGAGCCCGGCGGCGTCTCGAACGTATAGCCGAAGCGCGTGGTCAGGGTTTCGGTCGTCGGCGCGTCCATCCACACCGGAATGCGCTCGCGCTGGAGGTAGGCAAAGGCGCGCAGATCGTCGACGCCATGGGTCTGGTCGGCATGGTCATGGGTCAGCACGACGCCGTCGATACGTGGCACGCGGGCGGACAGCATCTGTTCGCGGAAATCCGGCGAGGTGTCGATCACCACGCGGGTGACTGCCTCGCCGCCATCCAGATCGGCGCGGCTGCGGGCGCGTTCCACCAGCGCGGAACAGCGCCGGCGGCGGTTTCGCGGATTGGTGGGATTGCAATCGCCCCAGTCGCCATTGGCGCGCGGCACACCGCCCGACGAGCCCGTGCCGAGCAGGGTTATGCGCGTCAGCGCGCTCACGGCCGGCCGATCCGGTCGAACAGGCGCAGCGCGGCCTCGGTCGTGCGTTCGGCGCACTCGGCCTCGCTCCATCCCTTGACCGAGGCCAGACCGGCCGCCACATCCGGAAGGAAAGCCGGCTCGCAGCGCTTGCCGCGATGCGGCACCGGCGCGAGATACGGGCAGTCCGTCTCCACGATTACCCGGTCGTCCGGCACGGCGTCACGGAAAACGGTGCGCACATCCTCGGCCTTCTTGAAGGTGACGATGCCCGAGGCGGCAAAATAGGCGCCCAGCTTGGCGGCCCGCCGGGCGAGTTCGGCGCCGCCGGTATAGCAGTGCAGGAGCGGGCGGAAAGCCCCCTTCCCCATCTCCTCTTCCAGCAGGTCGGCCATGGCCTCGTCGGCGTCGCGGGTGTGCAGGACAAGCGGCAGATCGGCGCGCCGGGCGGCCTCGACATGGGCTTTCAGACTGGCGAACTGGTCCTCGCGCGGGGAATAGCCATAGTGGAAGTCCAGCCCCGTTTCGCCAATGCCGACAACCCGGGGGTGCTGTGCGATTTCAATCAGTTCGCCAGCGGTGATGTCCGGACGGTCCTTGGCGTGGTGCGGGTGCGCGCCGATCGTGCACCAGATATCGTCATAGGCTTCGGCAATGGCGGAAACGGCAGGAAAATCAGTCAGCTGGCAGCAGATCGTGATCATCCGGCCGACGCCGGCCGCGCGGGCCCGCTCGATGACCGCATCGAGATCGTCGGCGAATTGTTCGCCGTGAAGATTGACATGGGTGTCGATCAGCATGGGCAGGTATCAGGCGGTTTCCTTGCGCGCGGCATCGCGGGCGAGCGAGAGGGCGGCCAGTGCGCTCTGCTTGGGGTCGAGATAAAGCGCATTGGCATCGCGGACAAGCGCATTGAGATCGCGCCATGCAGCCAGCCATGACGTCACGTCGTCCCCGGCCTCGGCGCGCCTGCGGGCCTGGGCGCGCAGGGCGCCGGACAGGGCCTCGTAGAAGAGGCCGCGCAAATCCTCGCCGCCTTTGGACGCGATGCGGTCGGCCAGACGCCGCATATCGGCTTCCGAGGCCGAGGCCCCCTTCTCCACGACCGCCTCGACATTGCGCGCCAGCTCGACACCGCCGGAGACATGCAGCGACAGCGCCCGGCCCGGCGCCCCGCCGGCCAGCCGCGCCGCGGCCATGGCCACGTCTGTCTCCACACCGGCGGTTTCGCCCAGCCAGCGCGCCGTGTCGTCCACGGAAGGCGGCCGCAGGTCGAGCCGCCGGCAGCGCGACCGGATCGTGGCGGGCAGGCGTCCGGGCGTGTGGGTGACCAGGAAGAGCACGCCGCGCTGCGGCGGCTCCTCGAGTGTTTTCAGCAGCGCATTGGCGGCATTGGTGTTCATCTCGTCGGCACTGTCGACGATGCAGACCCGCCAGCCGCCCGTGGCGCCGGAGCTCATCTCGAAGAAGTGCGGCGCCTTGCGGGCCTCCTCGACGGTGATTTCCGCGCGCCAGCGCTTGCGTTTCTCGTCCCAGGGACGCCGCAGCAGGAGAAGGTCGGGATTGGCGCGCGCTTCCAGCAGTTTGCAGACGGGGTCCTGCGGGCTGGCCCCGAGCGGTCCCAGCGTCTCGTCCGGCGCGGCGCCAAGCGCGCGCCGCGCCGCGCGCCAGGCGAAGCTGGCCTTGCCGACCCCGCGCGGGCCGGTGATCATCCAGGCATGGTGCAGCCGGCCGCTGTCCCAGGCCCGGGCAAAGGCGGTCTCCGCGGCCTCATGGCCGAACAGGTCGTAGCGCTCGCGGGGCGGCAGACAGCCGGGCTGGGCGTCGGATTCGGTTTCCGTTTCGGCGCTCATGCCGGTACGCCGAGACGGTTTTCGATCGCTGCCCGGGCCGCTGCCGCCACGGCTTCCGGGGGCTCGCCGGCATCAAGGACCATGCAACGCTCCGGTTCGTGTGCCGCGATATCCAGGAAGGCCTGGCGAAGACGGGCGTGGAAATCCGCGTCGAAGCGCTCGAATCGCGTCGCATCCTCGCCGCGCGACACGGTGCGCTCCAGCCCCGTGCGCGGATCGAGATCGAGAATGAGGGTGAGATCGGGATTGAAATCGCCCAGGGCCGCCGCGTGGAGCTGGCGGATCCGTTCGACAGGAACGCCGCCCGCCGTGCCCTGGTAAGCCATGGTGCTGTCGGCGAAGCGGTCTGAAATCACCCAGGCCCCGCGGGCCAGGGCCGGCTCGATCAGGCGTTCGACATGATCGACCCGGGCGGCATACATCAGCAGCGCTTCGGTCACCGGCGACCAGCGGTCGGTGGCGCCCTTGAGCAGGATGTCGCGCAATTGCTCCGCCCCCGGCGTGCCGCCCGGTTCGCGCGTCATAACGACCTCGATGCCGCGATCCTTCAGCCAGCTTTCCAGGGTCCGGATGAGCGTGGTCTTGCCGGCCCCCTCGCCGCCTTCCAGGGTCAGGAACTTGCCGCGCATGCGCCGCTCAGCCCCGGACCATGTGGGCAAGGGCAGCGCCGATCCGGCCCATCAACCCCTTTTCCGGAACGGCTTCGGCGGCGACCAGCGGATAGTCCTGCGGCTCCATGCCCGGTGCCTCGATCGTCAGCGTGGCGATCGCATCGCCCTCGGCGATCGGAGCCGGGATCGGGCCGTCATAATTCACCGACACCGTCATGTCGCGGCGGGCGCGGCGGTGCAGGCCGATCGCGATCGCATCGTCCGTGCGCAGCGCGACGGTCTCGGCCATGCCCATGAAGACCGGGGCCTCGTGTTCGATCACGGCACCGGCCTCGAACAGGTCGTAGACATCGTAATCGGTCAGCGCCGCGCGCATCATGCGCTCCGCTTCGGAGGCCCGCGCGGCATTCGAGTCCATGCCGTTGAACACGATGATGCGGCGCTCGCCGTCGCGTTCGGCCGAACCGACGAGACCGTAGCCGGACGCTTCCGTGTGCCCGGTCTTCAGCCCGTCCGCACCGTCGAACACGCCCAGCAGCGGGTTGCGGTTGAACTGGCGGATGCCGTTATAGGTGAATTCGCGTTCTGCCCAGATACCGTAATAGTCGGGGTGGTCGCGGATCAGGATACGGGCGATCTGCGCGAGATCTTCCGCGCTGACCATATGGTCGGGATGCGGCCAGCCTGTGGCATTGGCAAAGCTCGCATTCTCCAGGCCCAGCTCGCGGGCACGTTGCGTCATCATGTCGGCGAAGGCCGCCTCGCTGCCGCCGATCGCCTCGGCCAGCACGATGCAGGCATCATTGCCCGACTGCACGATCACGCCGCGCAGCAGGTCCTCCACACGGGCCCGGCTGTTGACTTCGAGGAACATGGTGGAGGAGCCCGAGGCCGCCCCGCCGCGGCGCCAGGCCTCTTCGGAGACCGGCAGCTCGTCGTCCAGCGAGAGCGAGCCCGCCTCGATGGCTTCGAGCGTCATCAGCACGGTCATCATCTTGGACATGGAGGCCGGCGGCATCGGCTCGTCGCCATTCCTGGAGAACAGGACGGTGCCGGTCTCGTAATCCATGATCACGGCATGGCTGGCATCGGTCTGATAGGTGTTCTGGGCCACGGCCGGCGCGGTGACGGCCGGCAGGGCGAGAAGAAGGATCGCAAGAAGGATGCGCACGGAAGAACTCCCTGGCCGGAATCGGAGTGGACGGCTTGGCGACAGGCTGCATGAAAGCGCGGCAAGACCAAGGCGTCCAGCGCTCCAGGCGCAGCGGTGTCAGTCGAGCGTGACGATGCGGGCGCCGAAAACGCCCCAGTCTGCCAGACTGGAGCGCGCGGCCACGGCTCCGCTGCGATCGTCCCAGCGTCCGAAAAAGACGCGGAAAACCGGCCCCCGGTCGGATTGGCCGGGCTCCACCCAGACCTCTCCGGCGCCCGATACGCGCCGCGCCAGCCGGTCGGCATTGCCGGCATCGGAAAAGGCGCCGAGCTGCAGCGTGACCCCGCGCCCGGCCGCCGGAGGCGTCCAGGACGGTGGGGTTTCGGGTGTTTCAACGGGTGCCGGCACGGCTTCGGCGACCTGGACGGGTTCCGGCTCCGCTGCCGGCACGCCGGACAGGTCCACGGCGCGGACATTACGGCCCGGCGGCGGGGCGTCGGGATGGGCGGGACCCAGATAGCGCACCCGCACCCGGGCCAGCCCGGTGCCGATATAACCCAGCTCGGTGGCCGCGGCGCGCGACATGTCGATGATGCGGTCATCCACGAAGGGGCCGCGGTCGTTGACCCGCACGATGACGCTGCGGCCGTTTTCCAGATTGGTCACTTCGGCGATCGAGGGTATCGGCAATGTCGTGTGCGCCGCGGTCATCGCGTACTGGTCGAAGACTTCACCGTTAGCCGTTGGCCGGCCATGAAAATTCGGTCCGTACCAGGACGCGATCCCGACCCGGTCATAGCGGTCGTCGCGCTGCGGCCGGTAGGTCCGGTTCCCCACCCGGTACGGCGTCCCGACCTTCTGGTGCCGGTCGTCGGAAGCGATGAGCCTGGCCACGTCGACATCGACCCGGGGGGCCGACGGTGCTGCGCTGTCCGGGACCGAGGCAGGATAGCGCGAATAGCGCTCGGGCGACGAGGCGCATGCGGACAGCGAGATTGCGATCAGACCACCGGTGAGGAGGAAAGACAGTCTGGACACGGGCGCTCCGGCTGCTTGGCTGGCTGACGAATGCTTCAACCTATCGCGGATTGGTGAAGGGAGAGTAACCCTGTTTGCCAGGCACCGGTAGATGCCCCGGCGCCCGCGTTCGGCCATTCTGCATCCGCGCTTGCGCCGGCGGGCGCTTCTCCGTTATCTGCTGCGCATCCGGAGGGGTGGCAGAGTGGTCGATTGCGGCGGTCTTGAAAACCGTTGAGCCGCGAGGCTCCGGGGGTTCGAATCCCTCCCCCTCCGCCAGCTTGGGCATCCCATACGCACCCGCTCGCAGCGTTGCCCAAGCCGGACTGAATATCGCTCGATTTGCGCCCAGCGCGAGCGGAAGTGGTCCGATCGCGAAATGAATCGTCCCCTCCGCTAGTTTTTGGCTAGGTCATAAACTCATAAACGGGATTCCGTTTTTGGTCGAAGCCTGATTCAAAGTCCTTGAGGAGGATATGGATCATGGGCCGTCGCCGCTACGAGTTGACCGACTTCGAATGGTCTATCATCGA
>JAYEGL010000017.1:0-392928 GCA_034659015.1 Pseudomonadota bacterium
TTCGATGATAGACCATTCGAAGTCGGTCAACTCGTAGCGGCGACGGCCCATGATCCATATCCTCCTCAAGGACTTTGAATCAGGCTTCGACCAAAAACGGAATCCCGTTTATGAGTTTATGACCTAGAGTATTTTCAGCGAAAGTGGGTACCGGTTTCGCGTTTCGAAAATGCGGCAAAACAAGAGGATGGAGCATTTTCACTGATCCTGAATTCAGTGAAAATGCTCCAGGAGGCCGGCTGGCACAGGAGAGACCCGACTGCGGGACCGCTACTCCCAGCAGGCCGGGCCGTTTTCGGGGATGGCGGCGTCCGCCGCGTGTGCCGCCGCCCAGGCGATTGCCATCGGCGACAGGGCGTCCGGCGTGTCTTCGCGATTGGTCAGGACAATCACCGACAGGCCGGTCGTCAGATCGCGGACATAGGCCGTGCCCGCATACCCGCCATGGCTGACCAGGGTGCGCCCGTCGCGATGATAGGCCATCCAGCCGCGGGCATAGCCCCATGTCTCGCAACTCTCGCCTGTGTCAAAGGGGCGCTGGATCCGCGACGATGCTGCCAGCGCTAGCACATCAATCGTATCCGGCTCGGACAATTCCGCTTCCCAGGCCATCATGTCGTTCAGGGATGAGGTCACGCCGAAATGCGAGGTCAGACCGAATTGCCAGACCCGGCGGTTGCGCACCAGCCCTCCACCCTCGCTCCAGGCATAGCCTTCCGCGCGGTGCGGCACGATGGCGGACTGGTCGAGCAGCCCGGTGGCATCCATCCCGAGGGGACGAAAATACTGCGCCCGCAGGTGTTCGCCATAGGCCTCGCCGGTGACCGCCTCGATCACCAGGCCGAGCAGGAAATAGCCCTGGTCGGAATAGTTCCAGTCCTCGCCCGGTTCGGCGACCATCTCCGTCGCCATGGCAGAGGCGAGCATGTCGTCCGTGGTGTAGTTGAGCAGGAATTCGCCGCCGGGCTTGTCCTCGAAACGGTGGGCGAGGCCGCCGGTATGGCTCAGAAGATGATCGATCATGATGCCCGACCAGGCCTCCGGCGCGCCAGGAATGTAGTCGCCTACAGGATCGTCGAGCGAGATCCGGCCGTCTTGCGCGAGTGTCAGTACCGCCAGTGCCGTCATGTGCTTGGTCAGCGAGGCCAGTTCGAACACGGTGTCCGGCGTGACCGGCACGGCGTGCTCGATCGAGGCCAGACCGTAGCTGCCGACATGAACGGGCTCACCCTCGCGCAGCACCGCGATCGCCATCCCGGGAAAGTGGCCGGCTTCCATCAGCGGCTCGACGGCCGCATCGACGGGGTCGAGATGCGGTGACGGCTGGGCGCTAGCGCTTGCCAAGGTCGCACCGGCCAGCGCCAGCGCAGTCACGAACGATTTCAACATGATATCCCCTCGTCTTTTACCGGGCAGCACACAGGGGGAATGAGGCAGGAATATGAGATCAAAAAAAGGCCGGGCATGGAGCCCGGCCTTTTCAGCGTGTCGCGTCCGGATCCCGGAACGCATCCGGGATGACGCTTCGCGTCAGTTATCCAGGAAGCTGCGGAGCTTGCGCGAACGGCTCGGGTGTTTGAGCTTGCGCAGGGCCTTGGCCTCGATCTGGCGGATGCGTTCGCGGGTGACCGAGAATTGCTGGCCGACTTCTTCCAGCGTGTGGTCGGTATTCATGCCGATGCCGAACCGCATGCGCAGCACGCGCTCCTCACGCGGGGTGAGCGAGGCGAGCACGCGGGTCGTGGTTTCGCGCAGATTGGCCTGGATGGCCGCATCGATCGGCAGGACGGCATTCTTGTCCTCGATGAAGTCGCCCAGATGGCTGTCTTCCTCGTCGCCGATCGGCGTTTCCAGGGAGATCGGCTCCTTGGCGATCTTCATCACCTTGCGCACTTTTTCCAGCGGCATGGCGAGCTTTTCGGCCAGCTCTTCCGGCGTCGGCTCGCGGCCGATCTCGTGCAGCATCTGGCGGGAAGTGCGGACGATCTTGTTGATCGTCTCGATCATGTGCACCGGAATACGGATGGTGCGCGCCTGGTCGGCGATCGAGCGCGTTATGGCCTGGCGGATCCACCAGGTGGCGTAGGTGGAGAATTTATAGCCGCGGCGATACTCGAATTTGTCGACGGCCTTCATCAGGCCGATATTGCCCTCCTGGATGAGATCCAGGAATTGCAGGCCGCGATTGGTGTATTTCTTGGCGATGGAGATCACCAGGCGCAGGTTCGCCTCGACCATCTCCTTCTTGGCCACGCGGGCCTCGCGCTCGCCCTTCTGGACGGTGCGCACGATGCGGCGCAGATCCTCGATCGGCACGCCGGCGCGCTGGGTGAGATCGGCCAGATCGTCGCGGATCTTGCCCGCATCGGTGGCCTCGCGCTCGATGAAACGGTCCCACGCCTTGGACGTGCCCTTCATGGAGGACGGCCAGTCCGGGCTCAGCTCGTTGCCGAAATAGCTGTCCATGAACTGGGCGCGCGGAACGCCGTGGGCGTCGGCCATGCGCAAGAGCTTGCCTTCCAGCGACATGCGTTCCTTGTTGATCGCATAGAGCTGTTCGACCAGCGCCTCGATACGCGCATTGTTCAGGTGCATCGTGTTGAGCTGGGTGACGATGGAGTTCTGAAGCCCCTCGTACTTCTCCCGGCTCTGCTTGGTCAGGTCCTTGCCCTCGATACGGGCGGCGACCAGCTTGTCCTGCAGCTTGCGGAACGCCGCGAAGTCCGTCGCGATGGAGTCGAGGATTTCCATGACGCCGTCGCGCAGCTCGGCCTCCATGGCGGACAGGGAGAGGGACGCGCCGTCATCGTCGTCGTCATCCTCGTCATCGTCCTCGCCGGAGCCCTCGGTCTCCTCGTCGCCGTCCTCGTCATCATCCTTGGACGGCTTCTTGGCGGTCTTGTCGTCCTCGTCGTCCGCCTCGGGCTCGGTCTTGGCGGTTTCCGGAGCGCCGGCCGGTGCGGCGGCCGGAGCCGCGCCTTCGGCACCGCCCTCGCCCTCTTCGCCGTCCTCGCCCTCGGCTTCGGCCTGCTGGCCGCCATAGGTGGCGTCCAGGTCGATGATGTCGCGCAGCAGGACCTGGCCTTCCTGGAGCTCGTCGCGCCAGACCATGATGGCCTCGAAGGTCAGCGGGCTTTCGCACAGGCCGCGGATCATCGCGTTGCGGCCGGCCTCGATGCGCTTGGCGATGGCGATCTCGCCCTCGCGGGACAAGAGCTCGACCGAACCCATCTCGCGCAGATACATGCGTACCGGATCGTCGGTGCGGTCGGCGGAGGACCCGGTGTTCTGGCCCACGACGGCGGACTTGCCGCTGGCGGCGGCAACAGCGCGGCTGTCGCTTTCCTCCTCGTCGTCGGATTCGGCTTCGTCCCCGTCGGCGGACGCAGCGGCCTTGCCGTTATCGCCCGCGTCGTCATCGACATCGGTCTCGCTGTCCACGACATTGATGCCCATCTCGGACAACTGCGCGAGCACGTCCTCGATCTGCTCGGACGAGAATTCCTCGCTCGGCAGGACGGCATTCAGCTCGTCATGGGTGACGTAACCGCGCTTCTTGGCGGTCTTGACCATGTTCTTGACCGACTGATCCGTCAGGTCGAGAAGCGGTCCGTCCTGGGGTTCCGATGCGTCGTTGGCTTCGGCCGTTTTGCTCATCTATTCGTCCCTTGTCGCGCTGCCCAGTGCGCGCAATTCGAATTTCTTCAGTCTTCAGGTTTAATTCGGCGCTGTTTTTCCCGCAGCATAACTTCTGTAAGCCGCCGAAAGCGCTCGGAATCAGTCCGTTCTAACTCTTCATCATACCTTGCTACAGTCTCGGCACGTCGGTCTGCGGCCTCACATTGCTCTATATAGCTCGACGCGAACCGAGCCCAAATGTCGGACCGTGCTCTTGCCGTTATATCCGAGCCATCGAAGTCAGCTCTCATCGGCCTCTGTTCCCTATCAAGCCGCTTCAAATCTGCCGCGTATCCGGCTTCGGCCAATTGAGCCTTAAGCGCTTCGGGTTGCAGAGACTGCCCAGAAGAGCAGGCGTCTAAAACGGCGTCACGTAGTGAGTCAAGCGAACCGAGGGGCAATCCCGACAATAGTTCAGCGTGCTCATAAGCGATGTCTGGAAACTCGATCGCAGCAAGAACCAGATGCCAGCCCCTTCGCGACAACTTTTTTCCCGGCGCCGGCGACATCTTTTTTAACTCGAGCGTAGGCCGTACCGTTCCACGCTGCCCACCCTTGCGGAAGCCGCTCCTTTGCGGCCGGCTGCCGAACAGCTTTTCCATGCGCTGATCGAATTCACGCCGGTATTCTTCGCGTATATCGGTATCGGCGATCTGCGAAACAAGGGCCCGGACCCGGCGGCGAAAGCCCGCCCGGCGATCCGGATCGTCCAGGGGTTCCGCATTCACCTCGCGCTCCCAGAGCAGATCGGCCAGCGAACGCGTCTCCGTGAAAATGGCGCGCAGGGCGTTGGCGCCTTCCTCGCGCAGGAGATCGTCGGGGTCCTTGCCTTCCGGCATGAAGGCGAAACGCAGCGTCTTGCCCGGCTGCAACAGCGGCAGGGCCCGCTCGGCCGCCTTGAAGGCCGCGCCGCGTCCCGCAGTGTCACCGTCGAGGCACATCACCGGCTCGCCGCCGGCCCGCCAGAGCAACCGGATCTGGTCTTCGGTGACCGCCGTGCCCAGGGGCGCCACGCCATGCTCCAGCCCGGCGCGGGCCAGGGCGATCACGTCGAGATAGCCTTCCGCCACGATCAGGCCGCGAATGTCCTGCTTGGGATCGGACGCGGCCTTGCGCGCTTCGGGGTAACGATAGAGCACGGCGCCCTTGTGGAAGACCGGGGTCTCCGGCGAGTTGAGATATTTCGCCCGCGCCTCTTTCGACAGCGCCCGGCCGCCGAAGGCCACCAGCCGGCCGCGGGGGTCGTGGATCGGGAACATGATGCGGTCGCGGAAACGGTCGTAGGGCGAGCCACTGTCCGGCTGGATCAGGAGCCCGCACTCGATCAGATCTTCCACCGGCGCCCCGGCGGTCACCAGCTCGTCCTTCAACCGGGTGCGCCCCTCGGGCGCGTAACCGATGCCGAAACGCACACAGTCCTGCCCGGTCAACCCGCGTCCCTTGAGGTAGTCGCGTGCCGCCTCGCCTTCCGGCTGGCGCAGGGCGCGCAGATAGAAAGCCTGAGCCGCCTCCATCCATTCCACCAGGGATTTGCGGTGAACCGATTTTTCCTGGGCGTCCGGATCCGGCTCGGGCAGGCGCAGCCCGGCCTCGCCGGCCAGCCGCTCGGCGGCCTCCATGAAGGACAGCCCCTCCATCTCCTCCAGCCAGGTGAAGACGTCGCCATGCTTGCCCGAGGCAAAGCAATGGTAGAAGCGCTTGTCGTCATTGACGAAGAAGGAGGGGGTACGCTCTTTCTTGAAGGGCGAGAGGCCGACGAATTCGCGGCCCTGGCGTTTCAGCTGCACGGAGCGGCCGATCAGGTCCGACGGGCGGACCCGCGCCTTGATCTCGTCGATGAAATCCTCACCCAGCCGCATGAAAACGTGCCAGCCTCGCCCGTCCGGTTTCTCAGCCGGTCATGATGCGCCCTAAAGCGGGCGCCGTCACGTCTTCAATCAGGCCGCGCCGGCGAGGAGCGTCTTCACCTTGGCACCGGCCTTGGAGAAGTCCATGCGGCCGGCATAGCGGGTCTTCAGCTCGCCCATCACGCGGCCCATATCCTTCAGGCCGGAAGCGTCGAGCTCGCTGACCACGGTCTGGGCGGCCTGCTCGATTTCCGTACTGTCCATCGGCTTGGGCAGGAATTCGCGGACGATCTCGGCTTCCGCGCGTTCCGCTTCGGCCAGATCGAGACGGCCGGCCTTTTCGTAGGTCTCCGCGCTTTCCTCGCGCTGCTTGGCGAGCTTTTGCAGGAGAGACATGATTTCCGTGTCCTCGCAGCCGGCGCAGCGGTCTTCCGCGCGCGCCGCGATATCGCGGTCCTTCACCGCCGCGGAAATCAGACGCAGCGTCGACAGGCGCGTCTTGTCCCCGGCCTTCATGGCGGATTTCAGGTCATCGGTAATCTGGTCACGAAGCGACATGAGAGCAACTGGTCCATTCTGGGCGCCGATTGGCAACCCGTCACGAGATCTCCGGTGTGAAGAACTTTCATCGCGCGTTTTCAATCAACACGCCAGTGTTTCGAGCGATACGGGTCTGATCCTGACTGTCTGCCCATGCGAGCCCTTGCGGGCTCCGAAACAAGGGCCGGGTGAATATTCCCAAGATGGAGAATAATCAACCCCCGACGCCTCCGGTGTCATAAAGATTGATCGAAACGCTGCCCGCCCGCCCATGCGGGATTGACCCGGTCCTGCGAAGGGACTAGCGAAACGGCCGTTTATCCGGACGCTGCCGCGGCGCGATTCTTCGCCGCCGCCCACCGCGTCCCCCGCAAGGCAGGAGAGCCCCATGTCGAAGTCCAACTCCCAGGCAACCGGCGCCATCGCCCTTGCGGACGGACAGGTCTTTCTCGGCCACGGCACAGGCGCCACGGGCACGGCGATCGGCGAGCTCTGCTTCAACACCTCGATGACCGGGCACCAGGAAATCCTGGCCGATCCGTCCTATGCCGGGCAGGTCCTGTGTTTCACCTTCCCGCATGTCGGCAATGTCGGCGCCAATGCGGAAGACGAGGAAGCCGCCAGCGAACCGGCCCGCAAGGCCGCCGTGGGCATGGTCAGCCGCGCAAAGATCACGCCGCCGGCCAACTGGCGCGCCGAAACGAGCTTCGAGGACTGGCTGCGCGTTCGCGGCATCGTCGCCGTGACCGGAGTGGATACGCGCGCCCTCACCCGGCGCATCCGCGAAAAGGGCATGGTGATGTGCGCCATGGCCTACGATCCGGCCGGCAATATCGATATCGAGGCGCTCAGGACCGCCGCCGCGGACGCACCGGGCATGGAAGGCCGCGAACTGGCCGGCGATGTCGCCCGCAAGGAAGGCGGCGACTGGAATGAAGGCGGCTGGACCCGCGGCGAGGGGTATGCCCACGGCTCGGAGGGCGGACCGCGCGTCGTCGTGCTGGATTACGGCGTGAAAGCCAACATCCTGCGCCTTCTGGTCGGCGCCGGCGCCCGCGTCGCCGTCCTGCCCGGCAAGGCAGGTATTGACGAGATCGAGGCGCTGAAACCGGATGGCGTGGTCTTCTCCAACGGTCCGGGCGATCCGGCCGAGACGGGCAAATACGCCCTGCCGACCATCAAGGCGGTGATCGACGCCGGCATTCCCACGCTGGGTATCTGCCTGGGTCACCAGATGCTGGCCCTCGCCCTCGGCGCGAAGACCGCGAAGATGCCGCAGGGCCATCATGGCGCCAATCACCCGGTCAAGAACAACGAAACCGGCCAGGTGGAAATCGTCTCGATGAATCACGGGTTCGCCGTGGACGGATCCACCCTGCCGGCCAATGCGGTGGAGACTCATGTTTCCCTGTTCGACGGGTCCAATTCCGGCTTCAAACTGACCGACAAGCCCGTCTGGGCCGTTCAGCATCACCCGGAAGCGAGCCCCGGCCCGCAGGACAGTTTCGGCGTCTTCGACCGCTTCATGGGCGCGCTGAAGACCCGTACCGACGCCTGATGCGGCTCTGCCCGCCAATGACTGGCGCACCCGCGCGGAGCCGCTAGACTGTCGGTGGCGCGCCGCTTCAACCAGCTGCAAGCAGGATCGGGCTCTGAATACCATGACGATCTTCAGCCAGTCCGGCGGCTTCCTCTTCATTTCCAACACGAAGGTGGCGTCCTCGACGATCCACCACCTGCTCTACCCGGTGGCGGACGCGGTCTTCTACCGGCCCCAGCTGGGCAAGCATTTCGATTATGCCCAGGCGCGCGACCGCCTGCGCGGATGGGGCGGGCCGGAGGCCGGCACACTCTACCGCTTCGGTGTGATCCGCGAGCCGGTCGACTGGATGCGCTCCTGGTACAAGTTCCGCTCGCGCCCGGACATGCGAGCGGCGAGCCACGCCAGCGGCAAGGTGGCCATCCCGGAGGATCTCGATTTCGAGGGCTTCATAGACGATGTGCTGGCCGGCGCGCCGGAAGAGTACGCCAGCATCCGCGAGCAGAGCCATGTCTTCACCGACCGGGCGCGCAACGTGCAGATGGACTTTCTGGCCCGGCTGGACTCGATCGGCGAGGATTGCCGCATCCTGGCCGGTCACCCCGCGCTGAAGCCCCTGCTGGAGCTGACCGGCTATCGGGTGAATGTGTCGGACACAGACCGCGACCTGTCCCTGCCGGCGGCGAAGAAGGCGAAGCTGGAAGCCTTTCTGGCAGCCGATTGCGAACTCTACCAGGCGGTTCTGGACGGACAGTATCGCACGCCGCCCGATCCCGATGCGAGCGGCCCGGCCTGCACCCTGACGCTCGACGAGCGCGACCGCATCGAGGATGCCCTGTCACGCATGACGCTTGCGGCCGGGCTGGGCCGTCTGCCCGAGGCCGCGCTCTGGGCCGCCCGGGTGCCCGGGAACTTTGCCCTGGACGCCAATTCCCGGTCGGTGATGGCGCATATCCGGGCGCGCGGCTATGCCTTCGAACAGCCGGCCGATCCGCCGGCACAGACCGCCCCGCCGCAACGGCCGCGCCTGCGTTTCTGGCGCAAACCGGCGGACACGGCGGGCTGAACCGGCTCCGGCCATGCAGGACATGGCTTCCCTCACCGGCAAATCACGGCATCATGTTGCAATGTTGAACCGAAGGACGCTCCTGGCCGCTTCGGCCGCGACCGGACTGGCCGCATGCGATCGCGCCGGACCGCCGGACGGTCTCCTGCGTGTGGCAACCACCAACCTTCCCGACAGCCTCGATCCCGCGCGCGGGGAGTTTGCCTCGGCGGCACTCGCCTACAAGCAACTCCATGCCGGACTGACCGAGTATGCGCCGGACGGCTCGGTCGCACCGGGCCTGGCCGAGAGCTGGTCATTCCGCGATGAGGGCCGCCGCTGGTTCTTCCACCTGCGCGAGGGGCTGACCTGGTCCGACGGACACCCGCTCACCGCCGAGGATGTGGTCTGGTCGGTGCGCCGCCTGGTCGACCCCGCGCAGAGCTTTGCCCGTCTGGGCGATTTCTTCGCCATCGAGAATGCCCGCGCCGTGCTGGCCGGCGAACAGCCGCCCGAAGCCCTGGGGGTCAGCGCGCTCAACGCGCGCAGCGTGGAATTCCGGCTGACCGACCCGCTCGGCCTCCTGCCCACGCTGATGCGTGAATTCTATCCGTTTCCGCGCCACGTCATCGACCGCGTCGGACTGGACTGGGTGCGCCCGGAACACATGGTCACCGCCGGGGCCTATACGCTGAGCGGGGAGAGCCAGCTGCATCTGTCGATGACGCGCAACCCGGCCTACTACGCCGCCGGTACCGTCGCGATCCCCGCCATTCGGCTTGACGCCGTGCAGGACGCTTCGACCCGCGTGCGCCTGTTCCGCGCGGGCGATTACGACCTCGCCGACCGGCCGCCGGCCCACCAGATCGCCTTCCTGCGCGAGCGGCTGGGCGCGCGTTTCCGCAGTTTCGATGCACCGATCCTGCGTTATCTCAAGATCAACCACGCCCGCCGGCCGCTCGGCTCGCCCGGGGTACGCGCAACGCTGTCGGAGGCCATCGACCGGGATTTCATCGCCCGCGAGTTCTTCGCCGGCACGGCACAGCCGACCCGCCACGTCATCCCCACGCTCGCCCCGCGCTCGACGTCCGGCACCGCGACGCAGGACATTCCCCTCGACCGGCCGCTGGAAGTGCGCACCACGCCCGGCGACGACGAGCGGATCGCGGTCGCCATCGCCGACGACTGGCGGCGCGTCGGCGTGGATGTGGACATTCTGGTGACCTATCCGACCGATCTCTACCAGGCGGTGGATGCCGGCAATTTCGATATTGCCGTGGCGAGCTTCAACCGGGGTCTGAAGTCCGATCCCTTCTTCATGCTCGACCCGTTCGCACCGGGCGGGTTCGCCGACAATTTCAACTGGCACGATCCGGCTTTTGCCGAGGCCATGGCCCGCGCCCGGCGCGAGACCGATCCGGCAGGCCGCGCACTCGCCTATCAGCAGGCCCAGGACCGGCTGTTCGATCAGACCGCGATCATCCCCCTGCTGCACGAGCGGGCGCACTGGATGGTGAGCGAGCGGGTCGCGGGCACACGCAGTGACGTGCAGCCGATGCTCTGGCGCAACCTGTCACTCCTTGCGCCGGAATTCGAATAGGTCGCCAGGCTGGCAGTCCAGCGCATCGCACAGCGCGATCAGGGTGGAAAAGCGCACCCCCTTGATCTTGCCCGTCTTGATCATCGAGAGCGCCTGTTCGCTTACCCCGATCCGGTCGGCCAGGTCCTTCGAACGGACCTTGCGACGGGCGAGCCAGACATCGAGGTGCACGACGATCTCGCCGGGCAGGCTGTCTTCTGCCTCCTCGCTCACAGGATCAGCTCCAATTCCTCGTGCTTGCGGCGCCCTTCGGCGAGGATATGCGCCACCAGGAAAAAGAGCAGCGCCAGCCCGATCGCCTGAACGTCCCGCGAGGAAAAGGAAATTTCCAGCGCGTTGGGCACATGCGGATTGGCGACGGAGAGATAGACGCCCATCAGCGTGTGCTCGACCGGCGACCAGAGCGCGTTGACCAGGCTGGCCAGCGCGAACTGGCGGAAACCGATCACCGCGTCGGCGGAGAAATAGCGGCCCTCCGCGCAGGCGCTGAACAGGCCGTGCAGGCCCCACAGCCCGTAGATCGATATCAGGGCCGAAATCGCGGCGATGCCGGCCGCACCCAGGCGCAACGGCATGACGAACCAGTCCAGCGACGGCCCGCCCAGCCCGTTGCCCGGCGCCGGCCCCTCGGTGAGACCGGCCAGGCCGGGCCAGAACCAGGCCCCCATCACCGTCAGCGGCAGGAGGACCATCAGCCCGAGCGTTGCGGCCGCCAGCAGGCGGCTGAGACTGCGGATGCGGGCATCCTTGCGGGCGGGCACGGCGGTTTCGGGCATGACGGGTCTCATGAATTAAAGTTTAACTTGAATTTCTTCCGAGATTAGTTGAATCGTATCCTCCCGGCAATCGGGAACGCCACCGTATCAACCCATACCCCAGCCGTTGCGGTTCGCGCGTGACGGCACCGGTTCCGCCCGCTCTCTCACACAGGGGCCGCCGGTGCGGTCTCTCCCGATTGCCGGACCTTTGCGAACGCTGACTCTCCCCCATCGCCTCCCCCGGCTCAGGGCCGGGGTCGCCACGTCCCCCGCTTCGCAGGGGAAGCCTTGTTCAGGGCTCGCCCCGTTTACGGGGGAGCTGTCCGCGTTAGCGGACTGAGGGGGCGCTGCGTCAGCAGCGCTGAACACGGCAACGCGCACAAAACGCCCCGGCTTATACTTTAAAAAGCAACCCCTTAGCCCCTAACGCACCAAATCCCTCAGTTTCCCCCTCGCCAGACCGCCGATTCCGCGTTAGGTACCCGCTTCAGCACCAAAACCGACGCACCTGCACGGCGCCCCGCACCGGGGAGCCGCGACGGGTGCGCGCGCACGAGAAAAAGGCCTTCGCTGATGCCCAAACGCACCGACCTCGAATCCATCCTGATCATCGGCGCCGGCCCCATCGTCATCGGACAGGCCTGCGAGTTCGACTATTCGGGCGTTCAGGCGGTGAAAGCGCTGAAGTCCGAGGGCTACCGGGTCATCCTGGTCAACTCGAACCCGGCCACGATCATGACCGATCCGGAACTGGCCGACGCCACCTATATCGAACCGATCACGCCGGACATGGTCGCCAAGGTGATCGAGAAGGAACGCCCGGACGCGCTGCTGCCGACCATGGGCGGCCAGACCGCGCTGAATTGCGCGCTGGAACTGGACAAGCGCGGCGTGCTGGACCTGTTCGGCGTGGAGATGATCGGCGCCCGAGCCGACGTGATCGACAAGGCGGAAAACCGCGAACGCTTCCGCACCGCCATGGACGGGATCGGCCTGGAGAGCCCGCGCTCGCGCACCGTCAACTCGATGGCCGAGGCCGAGGCGGTGATGCAGGAGATCGGCCTGCCGGCCATCATCCGCCCCTCCTTCACCCTGGGCGGCACGGGCGGCGGCATCGCCTACAATGTCGAGGAATACGAGGAGATCTGCCGCAACGGCCTCTATGCTTCGCCGGTCAACGAGATCCTGGTCGAGGAAAGCATCGTCGGCTGGAAAGAATTCGAGATGGAGGTCGTCCGCGACAAGGCGGACAATTGCATCATCGTCTGCTCGATCGAGAATATCGATCCGATGGGCGTGCACACGGGCGACTCGATCACCGTCGCCCCTGCCCTCACCCTGACCGACAAGGAATACCAGATCATGCGCTCGGCCTCGCTGGCCGTGCTGCGCGAGATCGGGGTGGAGACCGGCGGCTCGAACGTGCAGTTCGCGGTCAATCCGGAAGACGGCCGCATGGTCGTCATCGAGATGAACCCGCGCGTCTCCCGCTCCTCGGCCCTGGCGTCGAAGGCCACCGGCTTCCCGATCGCCAAGGTCGCCGCCAAGCTGGCCGTGGGCTATACGCTCGACGAGATCGCCAACGACATTACCGACGGCGCGACCCCGGCGAGCTTCGAGCCGACGATCGACTATGTCGTCACCAAGATCCCGCGCTTCGCTTTCGAGAAATATCCCGGCGCCGACAACAAGCTGACCACCTCGATGAAATCGGTCGGCGAGGCCATGTCGATCGGCCGCACCTTTGCCGAAAGCGTGCAGAAGGCGCTGCGTTCGATGGAGACCGGCCTGTCCGGTTTCGACGAGGTCGAAATCCCCGGCGTCGAGGAAGCCGCCAATGAGGAAGCCCGCAAGGAAGCCGTGCGCGCAGCCCTTTCCCTGCCCACGCCGGACCGGCTGCGCGTCATCGCCCAGGCCTTCCGCGAAGGGCTGAGCGTGGACGAGGTGCAGGCCGTCTCGCTCTACGAGCCCTGGTTCCTGCGCCAGATCGAGGCCATCGTTCACGCCGAGGAAGACGTTGCCACGCTGGGCCTGCCGGAAACGGCGGAAGGCTTCCGCGACCTCAAGGCGATGGGCTTTTCCGATGCGCGCCTGGCCCAGCTGGTCAAGCGCGAGGAAACCGATGTGCGCAAGGCGCGCCGCGCCCTCGGCGTGCGCCCGGTCTTCAAGCGCGTCGATACCTGCGCCGCGGAATTCTTCGCCGCCACGCCCTACATGTATTCCACCTACGAGACGCCCGCCTTCGGGGCCGAGACCGCCGACTGCGAAAGCAATCCTTCGGATGCGAAGAAAGCCATTATCCTGGGCGGCGGACCGAACCGGATCGGCCAGGGCATCGAGTTCGATTATTGCTGCTGCCATGCCGCCTTCGCCTTCGAGGAGATGGGCATCGAGTCGATCATGGTGAACTGCAATCCGGAAACCGTCTCGACCGATTACGACACCGCCGACCGTCTCTATTTCGAGCCGCTGACCGCCGAGGACACGCTGGAACTCATCGAGACCGAGCGCGCCAAGGGTGAGCTGCTCGGCGTGGTCGTGCAGTATGGCGGCCAGACCCCGCTCAAACTGGCCGGCGAGCTGGAGGCCGAGGGCGTGCCGATCCTCGGCACCGCGCCGGACGCGATCGACCTGGCCGAGGACCGCTGGCGCTTCAAGGACCTGCTCGACCGGCTGGGCCTGAAGCAGCCGCCCAATGCCATTGCTTCGTCCGAAGAGGAGGCGCGCCGCAAGGCCGAGGAGCTGGGCTTTCCGCTGGTGCTGCGCCCCTCCTACGTGCTGGGCGGCCGGGCGATGGAAATCGTCCGCGAGATCGACAGTTTCGACCGCTATCTGCGCGAGGCCGTCCACGTCTCCGGCAAGTCCCCGCTCCTGCTGGACCGCTATCTCACCGATGCCGACGAGGTCGATGTCGACGCGATCTGCGACGGCGAGGACGTCTGGGTGGCCGGCGTGATGCAGCATATCGAGGAGGCCGGCGTGCACTCCGGCGACAGTGCCTGCTCGCTGCCGCCCTATTCCCTGTCCAAGGAGATGGTCGACGAACTCAAGGCCGAGGCGGTCGCCATGGCCAAGGCGATCGGCGTGAAAGGCCTGATGAACGTGCAGTTCGCGGTCAAGGGCGGCGAAATCTACGTGCTGGAGGTTAATCCGCGCGCCTCGCGTACCGTGCCCTTCGTGGCCAAGGCGATCGGCCAGCCCGTCGCCAAGATCGCCGCCAAGGTGATGGCGGGGGCCAAGCTGAAGGATTTCGGACTGAAGGATCCGGCGCCCAAACACATCTCGGTCAAGGAAGCCGTGATGCCCTGGGCCCGCTTCCCCGGCGTCGACCCGGTGCTGGGCCCGGAGATGCGCTCGACCGGCGAGGTAATGGGCATTGACACCATGTTCGAGGCCGCCTTTGCCAAGGCCGAGCTGGGCGCCGGCGTGAAGCTGCCGCGCTCCGGCGGAGTCTTCATCTCGCTCAAGGAAGGCGACAAGGCCTCGATGATCGAGCCGGCCCGCGTCCTCGTCATGCTCGGCTTCAAGATCCTCGCCACCGGCGGCACCGCCACCGTGTTCGAGGAGGCCGGCGTGCCGGTGACCCGCGTCAACAAGGTGTTCGAGGGCCGGCCGCACATCGTCGACCTCATGAAGAATGGCGAGGTGCAGCTCATCTTCAACACGACCGAGGGCCGGCAATCCCATCTGGACAGCTATTCCATCCGCCGTACGGCGCTGGACATGAAGATACCGTGCTACACGACCGCCTCGGCGGCGCGGGCCGCGATTCTGTCCTTGCGCCGTATTGATGACGGAGCGCTTGAACCGATGGCCCTGCAGACCTACTCTTGATGGTCAACTTCGCGGAGGCTAGCCTGTCTCCCATTCCCGAAGATAAGTGGTCGTATGAACAAGATCCCGATGACCGTCGCCGGGCACAAAGCCCTCGACGAAGAGCTTAAACACCTGAAATCCGTGGAACGCCCGGCAGTGATCGCGGCGATCGCGGAGGCGCGCGAGCATGGCGATTTGTCCGAGAATGCGGAGTATCACGCCGCCAAGGAACGCCAGGGCTATATCGAGGGGCGTGTCCAGGAACTCGAGGACAAGCTGGCCCGGGCCCAGGTGATCGACACGTCGAAAATGTCGGGCGATCAGGTCAAGTTCGGCGCCACTGTCACGGTGCTGGACGAGGACACCGAGGAAGAGGCGACCTACCAGATCGTCGGCGACGACGAATCCGACGTGAAGGCCGGCAAGATCTCCATCTCCTCGCCGATCTCCCGCGCGATGATCAACAAGGAAGTCGGCGACGTCATCGAGGTGAATGCGCCGGGCGGGCTGAAAAGCTACGAAATCCTGGAAGTGAACTGGGGCGCATAGCCATTTTAGTTCGCTTGTGAACAAATTGAGCCGGCACCCCATCGGGGCGCCGGCTTTTTGTTGTGCGGTTTCCGGCGGCGCCGGAGGAACCGGTCTGTCAGAGCCCCGGCAGGTAGCCGGCCGGATCGACCCGTTCGCCATTGTGGCGCAACTCGACATGGACGTGCGGGCCGGTCGAGCGGCCGGTCGAGCCGACCCGCCCGATCTGCTGGCCGGGCGTGACGCGATCACCCGGGCTCACATCGAAGCCTTCCATGTGCGCATAGACGGTCTGCCAGCCATTGCCGTGATCGATCGCCACGGTGTTGCCCCAGGCCGCCTCGCCGTTGAACCCGGCCGCGGCATGGACCACGACACCGGCCCCCGGCGCCACGATGGGCGTACCGCGTTCGGCCGCGATATCGGTGCCATGGTGAAAGACGGGCGCACCGGCGGGCCGGGCGGGACGATTGCCGTAGCGGCTGGTCACACGCCCGTGGGCAACACGATGGGTGAGCGCCGGTGCAGGGGCCGTCACCGGGCGCGGCTCGGCCTGGGCGGCGGGTTCGGCGGCCGGAGCAACCGGCGCCGGGCGCCGGATGGCCTTGGGCGCATCGGGTGCTGCCGGGGGCTCGTAGTTTTCCTCGAGAGCGGTTAGCTCGGCCTGCATGCCAAGCTCCTGGTAGTAGTAGAGCAACAGGTTGAAATTGTTCTCGGCGGGGCGTGTCTCGTAGACCGTGCGGGCATAGCCCAGCCCGTCGTCGAACCGGCCGGCCTGGGCATAGGCCTGGGCCAGTATCCGCATCATGCGCTGATCCGGCTCCTCCCCTGCCAGCACGGATTCCAGCTCGGCCAGGCCGGCCTCGTAGCGCTCCGTTGCGATCAGCAGCTGGCCGATATTGGTGCGCAGATTATCCGTTTCTTCCGCGGTCATCGCCCCGGTCGCGATCGCCGCCCGCCAGTCGGCAATGGCGTCCTCGATCCGGTCGAGCTCGTAATAGGCCCGGCCCCGCAGCTGCAGCGCGATCGCCCGGTCATAGGCCGAACTCTCTGCACGCTCGATGACCGGAGTGAGCCGGTCGATGGATGCCTGCCAGTCATCGTTGTTCTGAGCGTCCTGGGCGGACAGCGTGGCCTCACCCGCCTCCGGCGTCATCGTCCGGGTCTCGGACACTGACGGGACCTGTTCGCTCACGATGCGGCGCTCGGTCATCAGCGCCTGGGCGCCGGCGACCGGCAATGCGGCGGCAAGCACGGTCGCGGCCAGCAGGCCGGCGCGGCCCTTGCGGGCGGCGGACGAGGACATAATGGCTTTGATACGCATTTCGCGGTGTCTCCTGTCATGGGGTCCGAAAGCGGAGGCGGCGGGGGCCGCGATCCGCAGGGTCTCGATCAGCGCAGACGCGTAGGCCTTGCGCCGTGCGCCCCCCAGCGCCTCCAGCGTGTCGCGGTCGCAGGCCATTTCCCGCGCCGCGTTGAGTTCGGTCTCGATCCAGAGCAGCGGGACGTTGAACCAGAACAGGCTGATCAGCGCGGCCCCGACGAGACGGTCGCGCTCGTCTCCGCGCCGCAGATGCGTAAGCTCGTGCGCCAGTGCGAAGCGGAGCGCGTCGGGACGCGAAAACAGCGCGTCAGGGACCAGGACCACGCCGCGCCAGCCTGTCAGGACCGGCGAGGCCGTGTCCGGCCCGATCCGCAATTCCGGTGCACGCACGCCGATCCGTTCGGCCAGTGTCTCGAGCGCTCGCCGTTCGTCCCGGCCTGCCATCCGGCTGGCGGCCATCATCCGGCGGCGCGCCAGATGCCGGGCAAAGGCCAATGCAAGACTGACGGCCAATCCGGTCAGGTAGAGCGCGAGCAGCAGGGACGGCAGGGACGGCAGGGCCGTCGCCCAGCCCGCCGGCGCCTGAGCCGCGGCGAGCGGAAGCGGCCCGTGGGCGGTGCCGGACACTGGCTCGAAAGAGAGCGCACCCTCCATCGCCGGGATCCGCTGCGGCACGGCATAAATGACAAGCGCGAGCGGCAGGGGCAGCAGCGCCGCCAGGCGCGCCGCCCGCCAGAGCGGAAGATCGGTGTCCGGCAATCCACGGCGCATGAACCGGGCCAGCCCCCAGGCGAGACCGCCGGCGACCGCGGACAGTCCGGCCGCTACAAGCAGGGCATTCAGCAGTTCACTCATTGCTCTGCCTCCCCCTCACCAGCCTCGCCGGACTGTTCGAGCAGGCGGGTCAGCGCTTCGGCCTCGTCCTCGCTGAACAGGCGGCTCGAGGCGAACGCCGTGCCGGGCAGCGGCCCGTCCATGTCGAGTACATTGGCCGCGAAATCGCGGATCATGCGCCCCATCAGCGAGACCTTCTCGACCTTCGCGGAAAAGACGGACAGGCCATGCACATCCTTGCGGGCAATCAGCCCCTTATCGGTCATCCGGGTGAGCAGGGTGCGCGTGGTGGAATAGGACCAGCCTGTATCTTCGGCGATCGCGGCCTGGACCTCGCGGGCACTCTGCGCACCGGCTTTCCAGAGGTGTTTGAGAACGGCGAGTTCGGCCTGGGAGGGCGGTGAGGCAGACATGCGGTCTCCGTCATAGATGCGCTACATTCGTCGCATCATGTTACACACGTCACATCCACGGTCAAGCGGGCTCCGGCCTTGACGCAGAAAGCGCCGCGCCGTCTAAGTCCGTGCATGTCGGAAGCGTCTCAATCCTTGCCGGAATTCACGATCTGGATTGTCTCGGACGGGCGCCGGGGGATCGAGAACCAGGCGCTCGGCCTTGCCGAAGCCGTGACCCGCGCGCTCGGCGTCCAGACGCGCATCGAGCGGGCGACGGTGCGCAAGGACGGCTTCGTCACCCTGCCCGCCGCCTCGCATCCCGATCTGTGGATCGGCTGCGGCCGGGCGGCCGTGAAAGTCGCCCGCAAGCATCGCCGCATCTTCTCCGACACGTTTTTCGTCTATGTGCAGGATCCGCGCAGCCGCTACGACACGTTCGACCTGATCGTCGCGCCGGAACACGACCGGCTGGCACGCGGCAATGTGCTGACCATGACCGGCTCTCCCAACCGGATCACCCGGGCACAGCTGGACGCGGCGCGCACGCAGTTCGCCACGCGGATCGACACCCTGCCCTCGCCGCGCGCCGCGGTGCTTGTCGGCGGCGCCTCCAAACGCTTCCGCATCACGCCGGAGATCGGCGACTATCTGGAACGCCGGATTGCCGGCCTTGTCGAGCGCGGGCTGGGGGTGATGGTGACGGTCTCGCGCCGCACGCCGGAGGCTGTGCGACAGGCGCTTGCGGCCCGCTTCGCAGAGGATCCCCGCGTCTGGTTCTTCGACGGGGAGGGCGAGAACCCGTATTTCGCCTTTCTCGCCTCCGCCGACTGGATTTTCGTGACCGAGGAATCGACCAACATGATCCTCGAAGCCGCGGCGACCGGCCGGCCGGTCTATCTGCTCGCCATGGCCGGCAAGCCGGGCAAATTCTCCCGCCTGCACGCCGCCCTTGAGGCACGCGGACATATCCGTCCCTTCCTCGGCGAGCTCGATACCTGGACCAGCCCGCCGCTGGCGGAAACCGATCGCATCGCCCGGGCGCTGATCGAACGCTGGCGGCCGGAACCCGTAAAATGAGGTTGCCCTTCATGTCTTCCCGACACACCGATCCCGTGGTCTGCCGTCACGGGCGCATTGCCCTGGCGAGCCAGCCCTCCGAAACCGACCTGGATCGCTGGGCCGGCGAGGGTGTCGGTCTCGTCGTCAATTCCCGCACGCCCGAGGAAACGGCAGGCCTGCCCTTCGACATGGCCGAAGCCGCGGCCGCGCGCGGCATGCAGTATGCCGAACTGCCGATCGGCGGTCCCTGGGGAGCGTCACCCGAGCTGACCGTGCGCCTGGGGGCGCTGCTGGAATCGGATACCGAGCGCAAGGTGGTGCTGCATTGCCGCAGCGGAACGCGCTCCGCCCATCTCTACGCCGCCTGGCTGATCGCCTCGGGCGAAGCCCCGGATGACCCGTTCGACACGATGGGCTGGCCCGGCGCCCGGGACATGGCCATGGTCCGGGCCCTCCTGCCCGCTCATGCTTCATGACAGCTGCGCAGCAGCAGGGGCGTGCACGCGGCGCCGGATTCCCTATATAGGGAACCCACCGAATCCCGAGACGAATACACGATGAAACGGGGCGCTGGCCCGCCCGCACGAACGATCCGAGGTTTTCCATGTCCGAGACGCGTCACGAGCGCCTGATCATCATCGGTTCCGGCAGCGCCGGCTATACCGCCGCCATCTATGCCGCCCGCGCGATGCTGAACCCGGTCCTGATCGCCGGCCTTCAGCCCGGCGGCCAGCTGACCATCACCACCGATGTCGAGAATTATCCCGGCTTCGCCGACGTCATCCAGGGTCCCTGGCTGATGGAACAGATGCGCGAACAGGCCGAGAAGATGGGCACGGAAATGGTGTCCGACATCATTGTGGAAGCCGATCTGAAATCGCGCCCCTTCGTGCTCAAGGGCGATAGCGGCACGACCTACACCGCCGACAGCGTCATCATCGCCACCGGCGCCCAGGCGAAATGGCTGGGCATCGAGAGCGAGCAGAAATTCCAGGGCTTCGGCGTGTCCGCCTGCGCCACCTGCGACGGTTTCTTCTATCGCGGCAAGGAGGTCGTGGTGGTCGGGGGCGGCAATACGGCCGTCGAGGAGGCGCTCTTCCTGACCAATTTCGCCTCCAAGGTGACGCTGGTGCACCGCCGCGACAGCCTGCGCGCCGAGAAGGTCATGCAGGACCGGCTCTTCAAGCACGAGAAGGTCGAGATCGTCTGGGACAGCGTGGTCGAGGAAGTGCTCGGCGACGAGGATCCGCTGGGCGTGACCGGCGTGCGGATCAAGAATGTGAAGACCGGGGAAACCTCCGAGATCCCGGCCCACGGCTTCTTCGTCGCCATCGGCCACGCGCCGGCGACCGAGCTGTTCACCGAGCAGCTCGAAACCAAGGAAGGCGGTTATCTCGTCGTGGAAGCCGGGACGCCGAAGACATCGATCCCGGGTGTTTTTGCTGCCGGGGATGTTACCGATGACGTCTATCGACAGGCCGTCACGGCGGCCGGCATGGGCTGCATGGCCGCGCTCGAGGCGGAACGCTATCTCGCCGGCCTGGAATAGGCGCTCGCGCCACCTTTCCGATTTGCAACTTGGGCCTGTCTGTCACGCTTGATAAACATTGACGGGTCTTTGACCCGGGTTGGGATACGCTATGCGACGTCTGGTTTCGGTATTGCTTCTGTCTTCCGCACTCACCGTGGGGGCGGCCGACGCGCAGACGCCGGCAGTCGCCTCCGGGCCCGGGATCGACACGTTCTATGCCCATAATCCGGACTCCGGCCGGCAGATCGATTACACCGCCTGGTCGGACGTTCTGGCCGATGTCGTCTTCCGTGTTCCCCCGTCAAACCGGGAGCCCGCCCGTGGACGTCCGGAAGTGACCGGCAGCCGCATCTATCGCGGCAATATCAGCCGCTACCGCTACGAGGCGAACCGTGTCGTCTATCACCTGATGGACGAGCCCTACGAGGAGGCGGTCCATGAATTCCGCGTCGCCATGGAGGCGCTGCCCGACCGGATCGACTTCAACGCCCTGAACCGCGACGAACAGCTCGCCTACTGGCTCAACCTGCACAATGCGGCAGTGATCGAGAATATCCTGGCGCGCTATCCGGAAAGCCATATCGACCGCACGCGGGCCGCGGGCACGCGCGAGCCGCTGTTCGACGCGAAGATCCTCAATGTGGCGGGTGTCCCGCTCAGCCTCAACGATATCCGCCTTCGCATCGTCTACCACCTCTGGGACGATCCGCGGGTGATCTACGGATTCCACAACGGGTCGATCGGCGGCCCGTCCATCCTGCGTGAAGCCTATACGGGCGATGATGTCTGGCGTCAGCTCGACCGCAATGCCGGCGAGTTCGTGAATTCGCTGCGCGGCGTCGAACGCGGCCGCGACACGCTGCGTGTTTCCGAACTCTACGGCGAGGCCCGCCACCTCTTCCCGGATTTCGAGACCGATCTGCGCGCCCATCTCTCGCGCTATGCCAACGAGGCGACCGCCGAGGAACTGGCGCCGGACCGTCCGATCGAGGCAGATGTGTCGACCTGGGATATTGCCGACATGACAAACGGCGTGGTCGGCTGCACCGGCAGCGGCAGCCCGGTCCAGATCTCGGTCCCGCGCGGGCTCAACCGCATCAATCTGGACAATCTGGACTGCTACACCATGCCCGATACGGGCCGTGTCCTGATGGAGCACGTGATCGAGCGGCGCATCGAGATGTGGCGCAGCGGCGAAGGCGGCCGGGTCTACACGGTCGATCTGACGCCGGCCCAGGCCGCCGCGGCGGAAGCCGAAGGCAACGCATCGCAGCAGGCCGACCCCGATGCCCCGCAGGTCAATCTCTCGCCCAGCTTCTCGGGCCGGCAATCGCCGGACACGCCTGAAGACAACGAGGAATAGCCGCGCCGGACGCTGGACCCGCCGGCCTGCATGGCGCTAACTGGCGGGATGACCGCCACACCGCCCTCCACCCGAGACAAGATTATGCGCGCTGCGCTCGAACTCGTCGCAGAGGACGGGTTCTCGGCAGCGACCACAGCGGCCATCGCGAAACGGGCCGGCGTGGCGGAAGGCACGCTCTATCGGCATTTCGACAGCAAGGACGCGCTCTTCATCGCGGTCTATTCGGGCATCAAGGAACGCGTCTTCCAGAGCGTGATGGCCGAGACCGATGCGTCCGGCTCCGTGGAGGACCGTTTCCGCCAGCTCTGGCGCGGCGTGTGGAATGCCTACCGGGCCGACCCGGCGGCCTTCACCTATGGCCAGCGCTTTGGCGAGTATCCGCTCTCGAGCGGGGACCACGGCCCGGTCCATGAAGGCTTCGTACGCCATGTCACCACCCTGATCCGCGACGGCAGGCACGCCGGCGAGATCCGGGACGCGTCAGGCGACGTGCTGCGCGCCTTCTTCTTCCCGCCCATGGTCTCGATGCTGAAACAGGCCATCGCCGGCCATGCATGGTCGCAGGCGGACCTCGAAAGTGCCATCGACACCGCCTGGGACTCCTGGCGCCGTCCGCGCTAGATTGCTGCGGAGGACTTGCGATCCGGACTTTCACACCCCATTGTGAGTGAGCACTCACATCATTTGCACGGGTGCGTTCCGCCATTCGGCATTTCCAAAAACCATCTCCATCCGGGGAGACCATTATGCAAACACGCGAAATCGGACATTCGGGCATTCACGTGAACCCGATCGGCCTGGGATGTATGGGCCTGTCGGAATTCTACGGCCCGGCCGTCGATGCCAGCGACGGCGTCGCCCTGCTTCACGCGGCCATCGAGGCCGGCGTCAACCACTTCGACACGGCCCAGCTCTACGGGATGGGTGCGAACGAGCGCCTGCTCGGCGAGGCCTTCCACGACCGCCGCGACAAGGTGGTGATCGCCACCAAGTTCGGCCCGGTGCGCGACAAGCAGACCGGGGCGTTCCTTGATGTCGACGGGTCGGAGGAAAACATGCGCAGCGCCATCGAGGACTCGCTGCGTTTTCTGAAGACCGACCATGTCGACCTCTACTATCTCCACCGCGTCGACCTGAAACGCCCGATCGAGGAAACGGTGGGCGCCATGGCGAAACTCGTCGAGGAAGGCAAGGTGCGTGCGCTCGGCCTGTCGGAAGCCTCGGCGGAGACCCTCAAGCGGGCCCATGCGGTGCATCCGATCAGCGCCCTGCAGTCGGAATATTCCATCTTCAGCCGCGATATCGAGGACGGACCGCTGCCGGCGGTGCGGGAGATCGGCGCATCGCTTGTCGCCTATTCCCCGCTCGGCCGCGGCCTGCTGACCGGCAGCTTCACCCGGGACCGCAAGCCCGCGGAAAACGATTTCCGTCAGGGCGCGCACCAGCCCCGCTTCGCCGAAGGCGCTTTCGAGGCCAATCTCGCCCTGGTGGAGGAGGTCAAGACCGTCGCGTCCGAACTCGACGCCCATCCCTCCCAGGTCGCGCTGGCCTGGGTGCTGGGGCGCGGCGAGGAGATCCTCACCATTCCCGGCACGACCAAGCTGGCCAATCTGGAAACCAATCTGGGTGCGGGTTCCGTCCGCCTCAGCGAGGCCCAGAGCGCCCGGCTTGACCGGCTCGCCGACGATGTGAAGGGCGGGCGGTATCCCGAAGCCCGCATGGCCAACATCAACGCCTGACGGGCGCATCTTGACTGCGGGCCGGTTCGCCAGGGCCGGTCCGCAGCAATTCTACCCTCGCGATTTGTGCCCATACAGATAGACTGCGCGTCTGGGAGACGAATCCGGGGAGATGCAGGCGGATGGACTGGGACAAGCTGAAGACCTTCCACGCGGCCGCGCAGGCGGGCTCGCTGACGAAGGCCGCCGATATGCTGGGCCTGTCACAGTCCGCCGTCAGCCGCCAGATCGCCGCGCTGGAGGACGATCTCGGCGTCACGCTCTTCCACCGTCATGCCCGCGGACTGATCCCGACGGAGCCGGGCAATCTGCTCTACGAGGCGGCCCGGGAGATCCACGGCAAGGTCGCCGTCGCGGAAGCCCGGGTTCACGACGCGCGCGACGAGCCGTCGGGCGAGCTCAAGGTGACCGCGCCGACCGCGCTCGGCGCGATCTGGCTGGCCTCGCGGCTGTCGGAATTCCACGAGCAATATCCCAACATCCGTATCCGCCTCATGCTCGACGACCACGAGCTCGACCTGGCGGGGCTGGAGGCCGAGGTCGGTATTCGTCCCTGGGCCTCCACCCAGAACGATCTGGTGCAGCGCAAGCTGCTGTCCGTGCGCCAGCACCTCTATGCCAGCCACGAATACCTGCAGCGCCACGGCACACCGCAGACGCCCGAAGATCTCGACGATCACTCGATCATCCACTACGGCCCGCCACAGCTCGCCCCGATCCCCGGCCTCGACTGGGCTGCCAAGCTGGGCCGCGACCCGGATGCGCCGCCGCGGCCGGCCGTCGTCGAGGTCAATACCATCTACGGCGTGATGAAAGCCGTCGAGGCGAATATGGGCATCGCCGCCCTGCCCGACTATGTGGCCCGCGAGAATCCGCGCCTGGAACGCGTCCTGCCCGATCTGGAAGGACCGGATTTCGAGGTCTATTTCGTCTATCCGAGCGAATTGCGGGGCTCGCGCCGCATCGTGGCTTTCCGGGATTTCCTGATCGAACAGGCACGCCGCTGGCAGAGCTGACCGGCTCTGTGACGAAAGCGGACGGAATGCATGGCAGAAATGTGTTTTACCCGCAATTCTGCATAACCGGCATGACGTTCTGGCTCTGGTGACGGTTTCGCAATTGCGTCATACACCCTGCCAACGCGGCGGCGACGTCGCGCCCTCAGATCCCCCATCTGAGTTCTGCATACCCGTCTCCTCCCCATCAGGTATGCACTTAGCGCCGGGCTCCGTCTCCTCCCCTTAAGAGCCCGGCGCATACCCCTTTTCGGGCTCCCCCGCCCGCAAAATACCCTGATCGCCCCGGTCTTTCGGCCGGGGCGATTTTTTTCGTCCCCATACCGGAACGCAAAAAAGCCCCGGCGGCGGAGCACCGGGGCTTTCGCATTCATCTGCGGCACCGGGGCCGCTGGCTGCGCGGGATCAGCCGATCGTGGAACGCAGCATCCAGGCTGCCTTCTCGTGCGCCGTAACGCGCGGAGCGAGCAGATCTGCGGTGGCCTCGTCGCCGTTGTCGTCGGCCAGTTCGAGCGCCTTGCGGATCGTCGCGACGACCGCTTCATGACCCTTCACGAGATCCTTGAGCATGTCGTTGGCTTCGGTTTCCTCGCCGCCGGACTTGATCGTGGCGGCCTCGGTCATCTCGCCATAGGTACGCGGCGCCACGAGGCCCAGGGCCCGGATGCGCTCGGCGATCTCGTCGGTGGCGGCCCACAGCTCGTTATACTGTTCCTCGAACAGGCCGTGCAGGTCGTGAAAGCGCGGACCGGTGACGTTCCAGTGATAGGCGTGCGTCTTGAAGTAGAGCGCGTAGGTATCCGCCAGAACTGCCGTGACCGCTTTGGCCATTGTCTCGCGCTGCGTTTCGGACAGACCCATATTGATGCTCATTGTGTTCTCCGTTTGTGGTTCGCGTGCGGCAGGGCCGCGGCGTCAGATCCTATATGGCCCCGCAAACCCCATAATTCAAATCAGGATTTATTGGGGTCGCTATCGACGTAATCTATATCTACGCCAGCGCTGCACAGAACCGCTGGATACGCTTGCCGGCCTCCACCAGGGACTCGTCGTCCGTGGCGTAGGAGATCCGGAAACCCGGCTCCAGACCGAAGGCGATGCCCGGCACCACGGCCACCGCCTCGGCTTCCAGCAGGGCGGAACAGAAGTCGGTATCGTTTTCGATCGTCGTGCCGTCCGGCGCCGTCTTGCCGATCGTGCCCGAACAGTCGGCGAAGACATAGAACGCCCCTTCCGGCGTCGGCGCAACGAGACCGTCTGCCGCATTGATCGCGTCGAGCACGAGATCGCGGCGGCGCAGGAAGGCGGCATTGCGCGCCTGCAGGAAACCGTGATCGCCATTGAGCGCCTCGACCGAGGCCCACTGGCTGATCGAGCAGGGGTTCGATGTCGTCTGGGAGGCGACCTTCGCCATCTCCTTGATCAGCGGCTGGGGACCGCCGGCATAGCCGATGCGCCAGCCGGTCATGGAGTAGGCCTTGGACACTCCGTTCATGGTCAGCGTGCGCTCGTACAGTTTCGGCTCGACCTGGGCGATGGTGGCGAACTCATAGCCCTCGTAGACGATGTGTTCGTACATGTCGTCGGTCATGATCCAGACCTGCTCATGCTTGAGCAGCACATCCGCCAGCGCCCGCAGTTCGTCGGCGGTATAGCCCATGCCGGTCGGGTTCGACGGCGAGTTCAGGATCAGCCAGCGCGTCTTCGGCGTGATCGCCGCCTCAAGCTGTTCCGGCGTGATCTTGAACCGGCTCTCGATCCCCGCCCGCACGGGCACCGGCGTGCCGCCGACCAGATTGACCATTTCCGGATAGCTCACCCAGTAGGGTGCCGGGATGATCACCTCGTCGCCCGGGTTCAGCGTGGCCAGCAGGGCGTTGTAGATCACCGGCTTGCCGCCGGTGGAGACATGCACCTGACCCGCGGTGTACTCCAGACCGTTGTCGCGGCGGAACTTCTTGACGATGGCGTCCTTGAGCTCGGGAATACCGTCGACAGCCGTGTACTTGGTCTCGCCGCGGCGGATCGCCTCGATCGCCGCATCCTTGATATGGTCCGGCGTATCGAAATCCGGTTCGCCCGCGCCGAGCGAAATGACGTCGATGCCTTTCGCCTTGAGATCGCGGGCCTTCTGGGTAACGGCAAGCGTGGCCGAGGGCTTCACGCGCTGCAGCGCAGCGGAGGGCGTAAACGTCATGGCTGTGTCCCGGGTCAAACGTGCGAAGCGTTGAACCCTAGTCGGCGTTGCCGGGCCCGCCAATCCCCCAGCCATGCAGTATCGCCCGCCCTGCCCGGCATTTCTGCATGGCGGACGATCCGCAGCCCGGAGCACGGGCGGAAACCGCAGCGACCGGATTCGATCCGGACACGCCATCAAGACCCGGGCAAGACCCGGGCGCCGTCAGTGCTGTCAGCAGGCTCGGCGCTTGTTCCTGCCCCCGTGTCGCCCCAATTTTCCCTCGGATCGCCGCATTCTCGCCCCGCCTCACCCGTCTTCACCGCCCAGCCTTTTCGGGGACAGGGAGGCCGGCCGCTCCCTGCCTCACCCTCGCGAGGCGGGGCGGCCGGTGCGTTTCGGGGAGATGTTCATGATGTCTGCACACCACAAATCGTCCAGCGGTTCCCAGGGCGGCATCGCTCTCATCCTGGCGATCGCCGCATTCGCCGTTTCAGTCTTTCTGTGGACCGGTTCAGGGGCCGATACGAGCCTGCCGGAAACGACGGCCCGGACTGCCGCGGCATCTGCGCAGACCCGCTGACGCGGCCGGAAACAGCCTTGTGCGGGACCGGCGCTCACCCGGTCCTGCGCAACCGGCGGGGAGACCGCTGCCATCGCATGGCCCGGACCCCTGGCGGTCCATGGCGCGGCTCTCCGCCACCTCACACCGGGTACCCCGCCCGCTGACCGATCCGTCATCGTCCGCCCGCGCTCTGGTCACCCGCCACCGGCTTCGCTATGCATGAAGAACGGCGGGGGCCGAAGGGAGGCTGGATTGGGCGTAGCGTTGTTCGCGCCCCCGACCGAGACCGTACGCCGCCGTCTATTCGCCGGCGCGTTGTCGATTGCCGCGAACGGGGTGCTGCTGATTCTGCTGATTGTCCTGCCGCACCGGTTCGCCACGGTCGAGCCGCGCCCGCCGCTGGACGTCGTCCTGGTAACCCTTCCGCCGGAGCCCGCAGACGAGCCCGAAACGCCAGCGGACCCGCCTGAGCCGCCGCCGGAAACGGCGCCGCAGCCCGCCGGCATCGCAGCGGAACCCGCCGGAGCGTCCGCCGCCGAACCGGTCGCCGACACCGCCGACGAGACGTCGCCGCCTGCGCCGGAGCAGGAGGAAGCGGAAGAAGACGACGACGATGCGCAGGGCGGCGGCGGCATGCCGCTACGCCCTGCAGAACTCATCGGCCATGCCCGGCCCCTGCCCGGAGGATCCGGGCCCGGATCGACAGGCTATGCCGTGCGCGAGATCTTTTGCCTGTCGACATCGGATGCCAACCGGGACGCCCTCAACTGTCCGCCCGCCGACAGCTCGGAAGGCCTGCCGATGCTGGAATTCGCCAGCCCCGAAAACATCGCCCGCGCCGAAGCGGCCTTCGCAGGCCTGGAGGCCGGCGAGATCCGCGCCCTGTTCTCCGGCCAAGCCCTGCCGGTGCGCGACCTGGCCGGCCAGCCCGTCCTCGCCGACCCCGCGGCGCACGCCACCTCCTCGGCCGACCAGATGCGCGATTCCCTGCCGCCCCTCATCCCCGATCCCGCATTCGGCGATTGACGCGGCGGCGCGAGCGCCGTCCATTGCGCGCCATGAATTTCCTGTCCGATACCACTGCCCCCGCCCATCCGGCCCTGATCGAGGCCATCGCCGCCGCCAATAGCGGGTTCGAGGCGTCCTACGGTGCCGACACCCTGTCCGCGCGCGTCGAGTCCCGGCTGAAAGACATCTTCGAGACGGAGCTGAAAGTCCTTTTCGCCGTGTCCGGAACGGCCTCGAATTCGCTCGCCCTCTCGGTCCTGTGCCCGAACCATGGCGCCATCCTGTGCCATGACGAGGCGCACATTCACCGCGACGAGCGCGGGGCGCCGGAATTCTTTACCGGCGGCGGCAAGCTGATCCCGCTGCACGGCGATCACGCCCGCATATCGCTGGAATCCCTGGACCGGGCCCTGGGCGAGATACCCGAAGGCTTCGTCCATTCCAGCCCGGTGCGCGTGCTCTCCCTGTCCAATCTGACCGAAAGCGGCAGCGCCTATACGCCGGCCGAGGTGGCCGAGCGCGCAGACCGGGTCCATCAGCGTCCGGCCTTCGTGCACATGGATGGCGCGCGTTTCGCCAATGCGCTGGTCTCGCTGGACTGTTCCCCGGCCGCGCTGACCTGGAAGGCGGGCGTGGACGCGCTTTGCTTCGGGGCGACCAAGAACGGCGCGCTGGGCGCGGAGGCCGTGATCCTTTTCCCGTCCGTGATGGACCGGTTCGAGGAACTCCAGGCCCGCCAGAAACGCGCCGGTCACATGGCGCCGAAAATGCGGTTTCTCGCCGCCCAGTTCGATGCCTGGCTCGCGAACGACCTCTGGCTCGATCTTGCCCGTTCGGCCAATGCACAGGCGGCCCGGCTCGCCAAGGGGCTGGGATCCATGGACGGTGTCGACATTCTCCATCCCGTTGCCGGCAACGAGGTTTTTGCGCGCATGCCCGAAACCCTGGCCGCTCGTCTGCGCACGGCCGGCGCGGGCTTCTATGCCTGGCCCGACGGATCGGCCCGCTTCGTGACGAGCTGGTGCACACAGGACAGCGAGATCGACACCCTGCTGTCGGCCACCCGTTAGACAGCTTGCACGCGCAGAACAAAAGGTGTACATCCTGTGCGTGCAACACGGGAGGGTGCCATGTCGGCGACTATCGGTATTGTCTTCGATCTCGATGATGTCGGATTCGACCCCTATGGGCGCGTCATGATCTCCGACCGCGCAGCCGGCGGGCGGATGGCCGGCGTCCTTCAGCAGGCCGATGCGATGGCCTGCCATTCCGGATGCGGTGCGCCGCTGAGCTGCGACACGGCCCTGATCGCGCGCGAGGAAGTCGTGCGGATCGGACCGGACTATCTGGTCAACAACCCCGATTTCGGCACGATCATCCGCAAGCGCAAGGCAGTCGGCGCGCAGGAGATCGTCATCGTGTTTTCGGTCTACAGGAAGGTGGATCTGGACGCGGCGGCGTGACGCGAACGCCGGGAGGCTCGCCTAGCTCGCTTCGGAGCGCTCTTCGTCGGTCGAGCGGCGCCAGGGACCGTTATAGCGCGGATCCTGCCGGCGGCGGCGATCCGGCCCGAAATAGGTCGAGGCCTTGATGAAGCGGCGCGGCCGCTCGATCAGCGCGGTGATGCGGTGGAACAGGTCCACCGGACGCACCGGCTTGGCCAGGTATTCGTTGACCCCGGCATTGATCGCCTCGAGCACCTTGGAGCGGTCGGTGTGACCGGTCACCATGATGATGGGCAGATACTTGTTGGCACTGTCCGAAGCGGTGCGCACCAGCCGGGTAAACTCCAGCCCGTTGAGATCGCCCAGCATGTAGTCCACCAGAGCGAAGTCCGGATTGACGTCGCGCATGGTCTCGAAGGCGTCGGCCGCATCGCGGACTTCCACGATCGTCCGCACGCCGAACCCCTGCAGGATGGTCCGCAGGATGGTCGACATGTGCGCATTGTCCTCGACGATCAGGACGCGGATGCGATCGAAACTGCCCGACATGAGATCTCTTGGAAGCCGTGGTGAATCAGATGAGCGAGAGAGAGTGTGCCCCCTCGTTCTTAACCAAGTCTTGATCCCGCCTGCCAGCGCCCCTGCCTGTGCCCAAGTGCCGCAGCGGGCGATAGCGTCTCACGGCCGGGATTGTTCCGTGGTAGTGTGCCCATTCGCGTAAAGACCGTCAAAGCCGAAGGGAAGGGACGCCGTCATGAACATCGCGGAAGAGATGGTCCGGAAACTGGTTCTCCAGGCGCGGGCCTATGACAGCAAGGAAACGATCGAGGATTACGAGCGCGACCCCGACAGCGGCGAGACCGATTCGGTCGAGACGCTGCAGACCGGGGATAACGATCCGATCCGCGCCGAGCTGGAGGACTGGATCGAGTCACTGGACGAAGAGGCCCAGGCCGAACTGGTGGCGCTCTACTGGATCGGGCGCGGCGATTTCGACGGCAATGACTTCCCCGATGCCGTGCGCGAGGCCCGGGCCCGCCGTTCCGGTTCCACCGCCCAATACCTGCTCGGCGCGCCCATGCTCGGCGATCAGCTGGAACTGGGCCTGGATGCCGTGATCGAGGCCGACGTCTACGACGACGCCTGACCGGCAGACCTGGACACGGCGCTGCAGCCGCCTACTTCGGGGAGTACGCCCCGCCGACCGGAGACCGTCATGCGCCGCTTCCCGCTGCTCCCGCTCATCCTGTTGCCCGTCATCGCGCTGGCCGCGTGCTCGCCGCCCCGCGACCGCCTGGCCGGGGACAGCCCGCCGCAGACCGTCGAAACGGTCGATCTGGAGCGTTATGCCGGGCTCTGGTTCGAGATCGCCCGCGCCGACCATGCCTTCGAACGCGACTGTCATGGCGTCACCGCCTTCTACACGCCGCAACCGGACGGCACGGTGGCCGTGATCAATCGATGCTGGACGAACGGGCTCGACGGCGCGCTGGATATCGCCGAGGGCCGCGCCCGCTATCCCGACCCGGCCGACACCGCGAAGCTGGAAGTCAGCTTTTTCGGCCCGTTTTACGGCGATTACTGGGTGATCGACCTGGCCGAGGACTACAGCTGGGCGGTCGTGTCGGGCCCCGAGGGCCGCTATCTGTGGATCCTCGCCCGCGATCCGCAGCCCGGCGCGGCCTTCATCGAAGCCCGACTGACGGATCTCCGTGAACGCGGTTTCGATACCGAGGGTCTGATCTTTCCGGAGCAATGGGCCAGCATCGGCGCCATGCCGCGCACAGGCCTGCCCGCTCAGCCTTCCAGCACCCAGTAGGTGTCCGCGTCCGGCCGGTCCGGAGCATCCGGGTCGTCGCCCGGACGTTCGCGCTGATTGTGGGCCAGCACGTCGAGAATGCGGTCGCCCAGCCGCTCCGGCTTGACCGGCTTGACCAGGTAGGAATTGGCCCCGGCCTGCACGGCGGCCTGCATCACCACGGTTTCGGTATGACCGGTCAGCACGATGACGGCGACATCGTGATTGCGTGCGCCGGCATCCTTGCGCAGCCGTTTGACCAGGGTGAGCCCGTTTTCCCGCTCCAGCTCGTAATCGAGCAGCACGGCGTCGAAGCCGAGCGTGTCGAGATAGGTGAAGGCGCTCTCCAGATCGCCCACCGCATAGACGTCGTCGCAGCCCTGCCGTTCGAGCAGACGCACGATCAGGGTGCGGATCGAGGGAATGTCCTCGACAACCAGGATTCTCAGTCCGTCCAGCATGTCATCGCCGTACAGAAGGCCGGTCCGCCTGCGGACGGGCCAGTGGATCTCAGGGCGTCAGGCCTGCTTGCTGGCCAGTTCGTCCTCGCTTTCGACCTGCTGCGTGAGCTGGATAATGCGCTCGCCCAGCATGCGCGCGGTGACCGGCTTGGGCAGGACCGCATCGGCGCCGGCCGCACGGGCCTGTTCGGCGATGTATTCCATGCCCGTCGGCGCCAGCATGATCAGCGGCAGTTCCGGCATCGGGCTGGTCGCGGCATCGCGGAAACCGGCGATCAGATCGACACCCGAGGCGCGGCCGAGATCATGGTCGATCAGCGCCAGGTCGGGCCGGCAGACCCGCGCCATGATGAAGGCTTCCTCGCGCGTCGAGGCTTCGTAGATGCGGGTCACGCCAAGGCCGCAGAGCAGGGTTCGCAGCACGGTGCGCACCGAGGGGCTGTCATCCACCAGGAGAATGTTGACTGCACTGTCTGCCAGTTCGGACATGGCGACCTCCCTTGTTGAGGCCCCATACTGCCCCATGCATGCTTAACGCCCGGTGACCGTCCGCTCATGGCGTATGAGCCCTCATGACACAATGCTGGCAGGGACCTCACCCTGCCTGCACCCCCGGCACTGGCCGCGCGCGCCCGGAATGCGCATATTTCGCCCATGACCAAGCTCACCGTCGACGACACCCTCACCGCGCCGGAAGACTTCGTGCTCGACCAGGTGCCGGCCAAACCGGCCAACTGGACGCCGCACCGGCCCGAACGCCCGGAAAAGTCCGAGGGCGGGGAACGCTTCAAATGCGTCTCCGAATTCCAGCCCATGGGCGATCAACCGGCGGCGATCGCCGAGCTCGTCGAGGGACTGCAGAACGAGGAGCGCGACCAGGTCCTGCTCGGCGCCACCGGCACGGGCAAGACCTTCACCATGGCCAAGATCATCGAGGCGGTGCAGCGCCCGGCCCTCATCCTGGCCCCCAACAAGACGCTCGCGGCCCAGCTCTACGGCGAGTTCAAGAGCTTTTTTCCTGATAATAGTGTCGAGTATTTCGTCTCCTATTACGACTATTACATGCCCGAGGCCTACGTGCCCCGGACGGACACCTATATCGAGAAGGAAAGCTCCATCAACGAGGCCATCGACCGGATGCGCCACGCCGCGACGCGGTCCATTCTCGAACGCGACGATGTTATCATTGTCGCCTCGGTGTCGTGTATCTACGGCATCGGCTCGGTGGAGACCTATACC
Source organism: Pseudomonadota bacterium (assembly GCA_034659015.1). Classification (GTDB taxonomy): domain Bacteria; phylum Pseudomonadota; class Alphaproteobacteria; order Caulobacterales; family Maricaulaceae; genus Maricaulis. The sequence goes on from JAYEGL010000017.1 coordinate 33,309, forward strand.
GCCATGACCTTCGAGCTGAAGCCCGGCGACGAGGTCGATCCCCGTGAAATCATGCGGAAACTGGTCGATCTCCAGTACACCCGCAACGACGCCGCCTTCATCCGCGGCAGCTTCCGCCTGCGCGGGGATAGCCTCGAGGTTTTCCCGGCCCACTATGACGACCGCGCCTGGCGCATCTCCTTCTTCGGCGAGGAGGTGGAGGCGATCACCGAATTCGACCCCTTGACCGGCAAGGCCATCGCCGACCTCAAGAGCGTGAAATTCTACGCCAATTCCCACTACGTCACGCCCAAGCCGACGCTCAACCAGGCCATCGTGCAGATCAAGAAGGAGCTACGCGAACGCCTCGCCTGGATGGAAAAGGAGGGCATGCTGCTGGAAGCCCAGCGCCTGCAGCAGCGCACCGAATTCGACCTGGAAATGCTCGAGGCCACCGGCTCCTGCGCCGGCATCGAGAATTATTCCCGCTACCTGACCGGGCGCAAGCCGGGCGAGCCGCCCCCCACCCTGTTCGAATACCTGCCCGAGGACGCCATCGTCTTCGCCGACGAGAGCCATGTCTCCATCCCGCAGCTCGGCGCGATGTACAAGGGCGACTACAACCGCAAGAAAACCCTGGCGGATCACGGCTTCCGCCTGCCCTCCTGCCTGGACAACCGCCCGCTCAAATTCGAGGAGTGGGACGCCATGCGCCCGCAGACCATCGAGGTCTCGGCCACGCCAGGCGCCTGGGAGCTCAACCAGACCGGCGGCGTCTTCACCGAACAGGTCATCCGCCCCACCGGCCTGATCGACCCGCCGGTCGAGGTGCGCCCGGTGGCCGCCGACGGCGCCTCCCAGGTCGACGACGTGATCGACGAGGCCCGCGCCACGGCGGACAAGGGCCTCAGAACCCTGGTCACCACGCTCACCAAGCGCATGGCCGAGGACCTCACCGAATACATGCACGAGCAGGGCCTGAAGGTCCGCTACATGCACTCCGACGTCGACACGGTGGAGCGCATCGAGCTGATCCGCGACCTGCGCCTGGGCGTCTACGACGTGCTGGTCGGCATCAACCTGTTGCGCGAGGGCCTGGACATCCCCGAATGCGGCCTCGTCGCCATTCTCGACGCCGACAAGGAAGGCTTCCTGAGATCCGAGACGTCCCTCGTCCAGACCATCGGCCGCGCCGCCCGCAATTCGGAATCCAAGGTCATCCTCTACGCCGACCGGGTCACCGGCTCCATGCAACGCGCCATGGACGAAACCGACCGCCGCCGCACCAAGCAGATCGCCTACAACGAGGAACACGGCATCACCCCCACCACGATCACCCGCGGCATCAGCGACATCCTGGAAGAGGTGATGGAGTCCCAGGCGAAGGGACGCGGCGTGGCGAGCAAGGGCCGCGGCAAGAAATCCACCGGCAAGCCGTCCGGCGTCTCCGATCACGGTCAGGCCGCCCTGGGCGGCGAGAACATCACCGCCGTGATCGCGGAGCTGGAGAAGCAGATGCGCGAGGCGGCTGCGGATCTGGAGTTCGAAACCGCTGCCAAACTCCGGGACGAAATCATGCAACTCCGCGGAGACTAGCAGCGGTTTCACCCTCCCAAGCCCGTAGGGCGCAGGAGGGCGGGACGGCTTGTCCACCGAAGCCTTTGCGGAGGTGGGCGGCGGAGTTTAGGGATGAGATTATGGGGTTGAAGGGGGAGTAGGAAACTAGAGCTCGTAGACTTTCGCGAGCTCACTGCTAACTTTTTCGAACCTAGCATTAGCTACAGTATGAACGGACAGGATCGCCCCCCCGTACAGCAGCGCAGCGGCTACAGTGCCCATTATCACCGCACCAGCTGGCACCTGCGCATCGGGCCAGAGCGCAGCCGACAGCAGGACAACAGCGAAGAAAGATCCCAACAATATCGCACACAAAGCAGCCGCAACGTTTGTAGGATGAACCTTGTCTATTGCAAATTCATACAAATCTATTGCGTTCTGATATGCAGCTTCCGGCTTTTCCAGCGCCTGATCAGCTATATGGACATCTGAGAGTTGTTCTGCCTTCAAGTGCTCGATGTAGATTCTTGCGCTAGCGAGTTTTTTGTCCATTGCCTGCACAGCGAAATTGAACGGCGATGCGATGAGGGAAACACCGAATCCAAATGCCGCTAGAAATTCTGCTAACGACGTTATATCTGTAAGTGCAACACTCATGCGTAACCACTAAACGTATATGATCGAGAGCCTCAACCTAAATTCTCTCAACAGCTTGGTCGAAAGTGGCCCGGTATCCCGTTCCGCGTTGGCTGATGCTCTTCAGCTATCAACAGAAGAGCTTGATGCGGCGACACGCGGGCTGTTTTCGCTGAACGAGAGCCAGATCAATTTCATTGCTGAAGTGAATGGTGTGAATCCATATGCACTTTTTGCCGATGAAAAGTTTTCTCCAGAACCGGCATTGGTGGACTTTCGTTCAGCCAAGCCTGGCCCCGCGAAACTGTCTGTGAAAGGTGCGAAAGCACTTCGTGACGTCAAGCGTTTCCTAAGAACCGCCCAATTGATTGGCGCCACTAAGCCCAACGTGAGGAAGCTTCCTTCGGACACAAAAGAAGCGGGAGAGCTTGTTCGCGCCGATCTGGGCTTAACAGACACGCTTCAGTTGACCCTGAAGGATCGAAGAAGCCTTTTTTTGCATCTACGAAATGCCATCGAGCGCCGGAATATATTTGTCTTTGGTGTTCAAGCAGAACGTTCAGACTTTCGCGGCCTCGCTGTGGTCGATCACAACGTTTGGGCGATTGCTTTCAATCAGGCCGACGAGAACCATGGCGCCCGATCATTTACGCTTGTTCATGAGTACGCGCACGTATGCAACGGCCATGCCGGTGTCTCAGATCCATTCCTGACCAACAATGCCGAAGAGCGTTTTTGCAACGCGGTCGCCGCTTTCGCGTTGGCACCTGGGCGGCTGCTGAGGGCGATACGGCCAAAGAACCCCCATCCACAGTCGAATATTGTGTTGTTTGTCGGTTATTTTGCCAATCAACTTGGAACCAGCAAATACATGATGGCCATACAGCTCCGACACTGTAATATTATTAACAGGGAAGAGTTTAATAGATGGCGATCTCAATATTCATTTATCCACTCGTCATTCGAACCGAAGGATGGAGGGGGAGCTGGGTCTCCGCCGGAGCGCGATGAAGGAAAGCACAAAGTAGCTAAATATGGCGCGTTGCTACCCGTTCTTCTCAAAAAGGCGCTCGAAAGAAAGGCGATGCATCCGAATGATATATCAAAATACATCGGAATAAAAAAGCAGCATCAAGACGCTACTTTCAGCGAGGCCGCGTCTCGCTTTGACTTGATGAACTAGGCATGTGAATATGACTGACAGCATAGTCATATTTGATTCAGATGCCCTTGTTTCAATTTTTGAAAGCAAGAACAATTTCCAGATCAGCGCAGTCATAGAGTTATTTCAAAAGGAAAAAGCATATTTTTTGTCTGGAGAGTCGCCGACAATTTTTGAAGATAAAAACTCGGAAATATACAAGCAGCTTTCACCATTTCGCAATTCACGTGGCATCGCATCACGTGCGTCCGTGCGGTCGCACGCTAGAGAGTTGGCCAAGAAACTGAATATTATGGACATACTCACAACTAGGCGCGAAGACATCGAAATTGTCTCTGCGTGCGTCACGCTTACACAGAAAACTGGTGCGGAGCACGTCCTAGTCACGGGCCAAGTATTTCATATGTCAAAGTCAAAAAAAGAAATTTCACAAACCGCAAAAGTATCATGCTTGACGGTCGGTGAATATTTTGAGGACTATGACGCATAGGCTTTAGGAATGGGAACACACATTGTTTCCATAGGCAAAGACCTCGCATACAGGACCACTGTCCCTTCCCCCACAAATCGCATTCTCCCGAAAGCGCAACGCGCAATCCGGGACCGACGATTGTAAAGAACGAGCGAGGCGGTCGCTCCGTAGGTCCCGGCTCGGCGCTGCGCGCCGTCCGGGAAAAGTGCGTTTGGACGGGGAACAGGGGGCACACGGCTCGCGCCCACACGCGCGGATGGCGCCAGGCCTCTCTTCCCTTTCCCATAAAGACGCATTTCTCCCGGAAGCGCGGTAGCGCTATCCGGGACCGACGATGGCCGAGGACGAGCGCGGCGGTGGAACAGTCGATCCCGGCTCGGCGCTTCGCGCCGTCCGGGAAAAGTGCGTTTGGACGCGGAACAGGGGGCGCACGGTTTGCGTCCACACGCGCGGATGGCGCCTGGCCTCTCTTACCCTCGCCACAAAACGCATTTTTCCCGGAAGCGCGACAGCGCTATCCGGGACCGACGATAGCCCGGGGACGAGCGCGGCGGTCGCTCCGTGGATCCCGGCTCGGCGCTTTGCGCCGTCCGGGAGAAATCGTTGGGTTTGGCCGGGAGGAATACGGCGCTGCGCGCCGTCCGGGAAAAGTGCGTTTGGACGCGGAATAGGCGGGCACACGGTTTGCACCCACAAGCGCGGATGGCGCCTGGCCTCTCTTCTCCTTCCCACAAAACGCATTTCTCCCGGAAGCGCGGCTGCGCTATCCGGGATCGACGATGGCCTGAAACGAGCAAGGCGGCCGCTCCGTGGATCCCGGCTCGGCGCCTTGCGCCGTCCGGGAGAAATCGTTGGGTTTGGCCGGGAGAAATACGGCGCTTCGCGCCGTCCGGGAAAGGTGCGTTTGGACGCGGAACAGGGAGGCACACGGCTTGCGCCCACACGCGCGGATGGCGCCTGGCCTCTCTTCCCTCTCCCACAAAGACGCCTTTCTCCCGGAAGCGCGGTAGCGCTATCCGGGACCGACGATGGCCGAGGACGAGCAAGGCGGCCGCACGGTAGATCCCGGCTCGGCGCTTTGCGCCGTCCGGGAGAAATCGTTGGGTTTGGCCGGGAGGAATACGGCGCTTTGCGCCGTCCGGGAAAAGCGTGTTTGGACGAGGAATAGGGAGGCACACGGTTTGCGCCCACACGCGCGGATGGCGCCAGGCCTCTCCTCTCTTTCCCACAAAGACGCATTTCTCCCGGAAGCGCGGCAGCGCTATCCGGGATCGACGATGGCTAAGGGCGAGCGAGGCGGTCGCTCCGTGGGTCCCGGCTCGACGCTGCGCGCCGTCCGGGAGAAAGCGCCGCAATCCGCCTCACTCCAGCCCACCGGCACCCGCCACCGGTTCATCGAAATCGCCGCGTATGTCGAACCAGAGGTCGGACCAGCCGGGATTGCCGCGTTCGATGAGGGCGAATTTCCAGGCGCGGCGCCAGCGTTTGAGGCGGGCTTCGCGGGCGGCGGCGCTTTCCCAGCCGTCATGCCATTCGAACCAGACCAGCTGGGTCACGCCATAGCGGCGGGTGAAGCCCCTCATGGCGCCCGTGCGATGCTGCCAGATGCGCCAGACGAGGTTTTTCGTGCGCCCGACATAGAGCACGCCGCGCGGCCGGCTGGCCATGATGTAGACGGCTTCGGGTGCGATCATTTGGATTATATATCACAGGTTGTATTTTCATGGAAGCGCGGTAGCGCTATCCGGGACCGACCATTGCCGAGGGCAAGCGCGGCGGTCGATCAGTCGATCCCGGCTCGGCGCTTTGCGCCGTCCGGGAAAAATCGTGAGTGGATGAGAAGTGGGGACTCACACGCTTTCCACCGGCAAACGCCCATCGCCGCCGACCGCGCGTCCCTCTCCCTCAAAGACACATTTCTCCCGGAAGCGCATCAGCGCTATCCGGGACCGACCATTGCCTGAAGCGAGCAAGGCGGTCGATCAGTCGATCCCGGCTCGGCGCTTTGCGCCGTCCGGGAAAAATCGTGTGTGGAGGGGCGGGAAACGTGCTGGCTCCCCGCTTTCGCGGGGACAGGTTATCCCCACCCTCCCCCGCCGCGCTTAAACTCACCGCCATGAGCAACACCACACGCAGCCGCGCCGCGCGCGAACGTCTGGAGGAACGGGCCCGGGTGCTCCGGGGCGAGGGCCTGTCGATGCAGGAAGTCTCCGAACAGGTCGGCGTGCCGGTGCCGACGCTTTACCAGTGGGCGGCGGCGGGCAAGTGGCGGCTGGCGGACCTGGCCGAGGACGCGCCGCCGCCCGACCGGCCGGCGCGCGGGGACGGCGCGCCCGAAACGACGCCGCCGGAGCCGGTTCCGGCCGATCCCATGGCGGCGGGCCAGCAGGCCCTGGCGCGTTCGATCGCGGCGATGGAGGCGGGACGGCTGGTGCAGGCGGACCGGGCGGCGCGGCTGGCCGAGCGCTTCTTCGCGCTGGCGGCATCGGGTGAAGGCGGGCGCGGCGCGGTGAAGCCGGCCGAGGCGCCGCTGGATCCGGGCGAAAAAACCGATCGCATCATCGACGAATTCCGGGTGTATCGCGACCTCTTCCGCGAGCTTTCCGAGGCCCAGCGCAAGGCGATCCATCAGGGCCGGCTGCCGGCCTCGGGCCTGACCTTCAAGGAAGGCCGCGCCGGCGGCGACGCGTTCCAGGCGGTGGCGGTCGGCCTCATCCCGGGGCCCGAGGACGAGCCGGCGGCCTGGGAGGCGCTCTACCCGGTTGCCACATTGATGCGGAGCAGTCTCGTGCGGCAGGTCCTGCTGCCGCCGGGCTGGTACCAGGCGGACGAGCCCGAGCCGCCGGCGCGCTGGCGCGAACTCGTCGACGAGCACCGCGCGGCCGCCGCCGATCTCTACCGCGAGGTCTGCGAGCAGGCGCGCCGCGAGGGCCGCGAACCGCCACCGCCAGGCGGCCTGATCTATGGCTCTTTCCTGGCGGATCTGGAGGAAACGGAGGCGTGTGAGGCGGACGGGGAGCCGCAGGAACGCCCATGACGCCGGACCTCTCGTCCCTTGCCACAAAACGCATTTTTCCCGGAAGCGCGTCAGCGCTATCCGGGATCGACGATGGCCTGAAACGAGCGAGGCGATGGCTCAGTCGATCCCGGCTCGGCGCTGCGCGCCGTCCGGGAAAAGTGGTGTTTGAGCGAAAACCAGCGAGGCGGCCTCACGGTCGATCCCGGCTCTCGCCCGGCTCGGCGCTTTGCGCCGTCCGGGAAAGGGCGCGTGTTGGATTGGTGGGAAAACGGCGGCCGGCGCCCGGCGCTAGCCCTCGTCCGCCCGCTCCAGCCAGCGCGACAGGAGGCGGGCATTTCTCAGATTGGCCTTGAAGCCCAGGTCGAACAGGTCGCCGATCACGGGGATGGCGCCGATCACCAGGTCGAGCCCGGTATTGATCGCCATGCGGATCACCAGGTGCGCCGGCGCGCCCAGCGTCACCGCGCGGGCGATGATGTAGAGCGCCGGGGCGAACATGGCGATGTCGCCCACGCCCGGCACGAGGCCGATCAGGCTGTCCAGGCCGAAGCGGATGGACGTGCCGGGGATGGAAAAGCGCGCATCGAGCCAGCGGGCGAGCCGCTCGATCCGCGCCTGTTCCTCGGCCCGGGAGACGGGGCGTTTTGGCATGGGCCGTCAGCCTCTAGCGGCGGGCGATAATCCACACCGCATGCACGATGCCCGGGATATAGCCCAGCAGGGTCAGAAGGATGTTGATCCAGAACTGCGCGCCCAGGCCGACCTGCAGGAAGACGCCCACCGGCGGCAGGATGATGGCCACGATGATGCGGAGGATATCGCCGGATGTGGCGGTCTGTTGCGACATGTCGTGCGTCCCTTGTCGTTTGTTCTGTGCCTTCACAACGTGCGGACGCGACGAAGCGTTCCCGCGCGGCATGCGAGGCGTGTGTCCCAGCAAACTGCGACAATACGGCGAAAATTCGCCTTAAATCCGGCCGCGCCGCTTATCCGGCGCGCAAGACATCGCTGTTTTCATGGACGACGGATGCACCAGAGGGACCGCCGCACCGGCGGATGAGAGGTGAGCGATGTCCGATGAGAGCGCGCGCCAGCGCACGGCCCAGGTCGTGGTCTTCGCCTCGCAGAAGGGCGGGTCGGGCAAGACCACCGTGTCGGCCCACATGGCCGTGGAGGCCGAGCGCTGCGGCGCCGGTCCGGTGGCGCTGATCGACACCGATCCCCAGGGCTCGATGGCGAAATGGTGGAATGCCCGCGCCCTGGAGACGCCCGCCTTCGCCCAGGTCTCGGTGCCCGACCTCGCCCGCGACATCGCCTTCCTGGAACGCGCCGGCTACCGGCTGATCGTGATCGACACGCCGCCGGCGGTCACCTCCACCATCGCCGAAGTGATCACCCATGCCGATCTCGTCGTCGTGCCGACCCGGCCCAGCCCGCACGATCTGCGCGCCGTCGGGCCCACGGTCGACATCGTGCAGATGCAGGGCAAGCCGCTGGTCTTCGTCGTCAATTCCGCCACGGCGCGGGCGCGGATCACCGGCGAGACGGCGGTGGCCCTCTCCCAGCACGGCACCGTGGCGCCGGTCACCCTGCATCACCGCGTCGATTTCGCCGCCTCGATGATCGACGGGCGCACGGTCGGCGAGGTCAACGAGACCGGCCGCTCGGCGCAGGAGGTCTCGCATCTGTGGGCCTATTTCGAGGACCGGCTGTTCCGCATGCGCGGCGATGCCATGGCGATGCTGGGCCGGGCGCCGCGCCAGACTTTCGAGGACGATATCCTCACCCCCGCCCGCGCCGGCATGGCAGGGCTGGAGGACAGCGCGGAGGAGGTGCCGATGGAGGAGCGGCCGGGCTATGCCCTGCCGCCGCGCTTCGGCACCGGCGCCGGGGCGCCCCGGGGCGAACCGCCCGAGCCCCCGCAACCCTCCAATTCCAACTGGGACGGGGTGGAGCGCCGCCAGGCGGATACCGGCCCGCCCAAGGGCCAGGGCGAACGCCGGCGCACACACATGCCCTTCGGCCGGCGCCACCTGGCCTGAGCGACGGGAGGAGATGCCATCATGAGCAAGTATGCCAGCCTTCACGCCGGACTGCTCGCCCGAAAGGGCGAGGCTGCGCCGGCCATCCCGTCCGGTTTTTCCGCCACCAGCCATGTCGACAGGCCCCCTGCCCGGACCGTCGCCGGCCCGCCCGAGGACCGTCGCGATGTCGAACAGCGCCGCGACCGCCCGCTCCTGCCGCCCAAACGCGCCGGCGCGGGCGCGGATGCGGACACGCCGCGCCAGGCCTGCTGCGCGGGTGGCGAACCGCCGGACCTCGCCGCCGATCCCCATGCCGGCATCGCCCGCACGGGCCGGGCCGAAGTCCGGCTCACGGGCGAACAGAAACGCCGGCTGCGCACGGTCTCGGTCCAGACGGGCCAGTCCCAGCAACGCATTCTCTCCGCCGCCCTGGACGCCTGGCTCGACGGGTTGTGCGAAGCGGAGATGCGGCATTGCGCCTGCCTGAAGGCCCGCCCGCCGGGGCCGGGATCCCGCTGAAGCATGGCCGCCATGACCGCCAATAGCGGGATATTTTACGACAACGTCATATTCTCGGCATGTTTTGCGTTAGAAACCCCGTTTTCCGAGACAAAACGGGACGGTTGAGGGGATATGTCGCATTCTTATTCGATGGAAGGCTTCGAGCTCCGCATCGAAGGCCCGGTGCTGGAAATGCGCTCCGACGGCGAACGCACGGAGACGAGCAGCCGCGAAGCCGGACGGGCCTTCGACAGCTTCGTCTCGGACGGCACGGTCCAGGCTGTGATCTTCGACCTGCGCGGTGCGGACTACGCCTTCAGCGACCAGCAGTGGGAAGAGCGGGCCCATGCATTCGCGCGGCAGTGCCGGGACCTGCCGCTCGCAGTGATCGACCGCGAGGACCAGGCCGGGCGCACCCGGCGGCTGCTGGAGCTGCATTCGGGCATGGCCGGCCGCAATGCGGGATTCCGCTCGCGCAAACAGGCTCAGGACTGGATTCAGCAATGCATCGACGGTGCGGCAGAGCGCTGACAGGATGGTCCCGGCAGAAGGTGAGAGAATCGTGGCCGCCAATTATTCCATGCAGGGCTTCAGCCTGTCGGTTGCCGACGGGATTATCGAGCTCCATTCCGATGGCGAGCTGGGCAGCGGATCCGAGCAGGCGCCGGCCCGTGCCTTCAGCACGATCGCCGAGCAGATCGATTCCCGTCTCATCCTGAACGATGTGCGAAGCGCGGTCCTGACCCTGTCGGAGATGGAATGGGCGGAACGCATGCGCTTTGTGGCGCGCACCTTCCAGGGCTACCGGGTCGCCTATGTGATCCGGCCCGACCAGGCCGAAAGGGCCGGGGGCTTCGTCGAGGCGCATGCCCGTCTCGGTGATACGGCCGCGTGTTTCAAGTCGAAGGCCAGGGCCAGGGCCTGGCTGAAGGAAGAATAGGCGCTCCGCACGCCGGCGATCCGCGTCGGCCTACTGCACCGGGCCGTCCGCCCCGCCGGCCAGGCGCTCGGCGAGTATGGTCTCCATTTCGCCCAGACGCGCCTCGGTATCCACCGCTTCCAGCAGTCTCTGGCGATCGAGCGCGCCGAATGGCGCCGACATGGACAGCTGGTCGACCACGGTCACCAGAGGTGCCTCCGCGACACTCTCCCAGTCCGCCGCGACGTGTTCGGTCTGGAACCAGGCCTGCAGCATCCGGATCAGCCGGTCGCGATCGCCCGCCACTTCGCGGCGCGGCTTCATGTCGCCGCGAAACGGCCCGTAATCGGCACGCGCAACGCGATAGGGCGTCGGCGTGTCGCACTCCTCGGCCAGGACGAAGCGGCTGATCCCGGTCAGGGTGATCAGATAGCGCCCGTCATCGGTCTCCTCGAAATGATCCAGCCGGCCGGCCGTGCCGACCGCAGCCAGGGCCGGACGTTCCGACGTGCCGCCGGGCCGCACCTGGATGATACCGATATGCCCGCCACCGGCCCGCACATCGTCGACCATGTTGAGATAACGCGGCTCGAACACGTTCAGCGGCAGGCGCTCGCCGGGCAGGAGGATACTTCCGCCCAGCGGGAAGAGCGGCAATTCGGCAGGTAATGTTGTCTCGTCTCGCATATCTCTGAAATAGGTCGCGAGGCCGCGAACGCCAACCCCGGCTAGTTTTCGAAAGCCGCGCAGGGCGTGTCCGGAGCCCGGTGGCAGCCGGCCTCGACATAGGGTTTAAGCCGCTCCGCGATGAAGTGCTGCCATACGCCGCGCACCACACCGGCCAGCTCGGCATCGACCTCGCCGCTCATATGCAGTTCGACGGTGAAGTCGGTCGCAGCACCGCCGTCGGCCTCTTCAAGCTGCCAGCTCGAGACGAGATCGACCGCCCGCCCCGACAGACCCAGCGGACCGTGCAGACGCAGTTGGGTCGGCGCATTCACGAAAATCACGCGGGCATGCAGGCTGCCATTCTCGCTGCCGGCCTCGAAGCGCTCGTAGAAGCGGCCATCGAAGCGCGGCTCGATCACCATCTCGGCCGGGTCGGGCCAGAAGCTGTGATCCCACCAACCGGTGATGTCGCCCGTTGCGGCGTCGAAGACCTCGGCGACCGGTGCCTCGATCGGCACGGTAAGCGTCGCCACAAAACCCTGGGGCTGGAAAGCATCCACCCCGGAAGGGTCCTGCGCGCCGGCGGCGAGGCCGGCCAATGCGGCCAGGAGCTTGATGACCATCACATTCTCCCATGCTTCAGGGGAGACAGGTTAGCTCAAGCGTCCACTTCGTCCCATGAAAAGTGCGTGATCCGTTCAAGGGCGGGGACATCCTCGCCGGGTCCCAGCAACCGCACCTCGCACCGCAGGAGGCAGCTGCTCTCCTGCGCGCAGACCGGTGTCACCGTCATGATGCCGGACGCCTTCAGACCGTTGCGCCGGGCCGTGGCCGACAGTTTGGCGTGCTGCACGCGACCGGCGAACGCCCCCTCTCCGACCAGGCGGTCGAGCAGACGATCGACGTCCGGCCCCAGCTTGCCGCGCAGGGGTTTGCCGATATCGGCCGGCGTGAGAAGCGGAAACAGGCCATAACTGTCATGGCTGAGCAGTTCGACCACAACATCGCCGTCACGCATCGACAGCAGCCCGCAAAGATTGGGACTTTCCACAACGCTGGTCCGCATGGCGGCACTCATCCGCTCGCCGGGGGACACCATGAGCCGGTGGCGCAGTTTCGCCTTGATGTGAGGCGGCGGCTGCGACACGCCACGCTCCCACTGCGAGATACTCGCCTGGCTGACCTCCAGCTGTTGAGCCAATGCGTCCTGCTTCAAATTCTCCAGAAACCGCAACTCTTTAATTTTACGCGCCCAATCCATGCCCGGGAGACCACACTTTTTTTATGATTTTGACAACCGCTACCAAACGCAACGGCCGCACCCGATCCAGCAATATTTTACTATGAGACGGTCAGGGCAGCTCGCGTTCGAGCTGTATACGCTTGAACTCGGATCCGGATTTCAAAAGGCGGTGGGCGTTGTGCACCAGCGTATCAAACGTCGCCGCCTCCGGTTCGGGTATCCAGGGAACTTCGCGGAGCGCCTTGGGCGCATCGCGCACGACAACGCTCCAGTCGGGGAAGAGCCTTTCCGGGACTTCCTCGAACCCGGTCAGGACCAGGCCGCCATGGCGGCTGTCATTCTGGATCCGGCAGAAGGTGTTCGACAGCGTGACGCGCGGACCTTCCAGGATCTGCACGAACAGGTTTCCGTCCACGACGAGAACCCCGCTCAGGCCGCGTTTCGCATTGTTGCGCAGCCCCGCTCCGAGAATGGAGCGGAGGATGCCGTTATTCTCGTCCGGCGTATCGAAATACCAGTTCCGGCGGCTGAAGAAGGCCAGTCTGCACAGGAACATCGTCTCCTCCTACCCGGCGCGCGCCTGTTCGAGAAAATCCCCGACCCGCGCATTCAGGTCGCTCATTTCCGACCGCAACGCATTGGCGAGCGTCTTCACGGAGCCGGACACATCGCCCGCCTCCCCGATCGATGTTTTCAGTTTTGTGGCCGCCGCCGCACTGGATTCGTTGCCGCGGGCCGCGCTGGACGCATTGTCGGCGATGTCCCGGATAACGACGGATTGTTCCTCCACCGCTGCGTTGATGTTCACCGAGGCCTCGTTCACCGTTTCGATCGTCTGGTGGATCGTCTCGATCGCATCGCTTGCCGACGCGGTCGCCCCCTGAACGTCGGCGATCCGCTTGCTGATCTGGTCGGCGGCCTTCGAAGTCTGGCCGGCCAGCGCCTTCACTTCCGACGCCACGACAGCGAAGCCCTTGCCGGCCTCCCCGGCACGCGCCGCCTCGATCGTGGCGTTGAGGGCCAGCAGGTTGGTCTGTTCGGTGATCGCCTGGATGAGACTGACAATGCCGCCGATATCGTCCGTCGCGCTCTTCAGATCGCCCATGGTGGCGGCTGCAGACCCGACCTGGTCGACGGCCGCGCCGGTGCGCTCGGTGGACCGGGACACCTGGTCGGCGATTTCCCGCGCGGCCGCATGCATCTGCTCGGCGGCGACGGCGACCGACTTGACACTCTGCGAGGTCTGTTCGGCGCCGGCTGCCGTGGCATTCACTTCCGCTGTCGTGGCCTCGACCGCGGCATTCATCGTGTCCGCCGAGGTTTCGAGCTGATCGGCCGCTGCGGTGAGATTGGCAATCACCCCGGCGATGTTCCGCTCGAAACTGTCCGCCACCTCGTCACGGCGCGCCCGCTCCTGCAGCTGACAGGATTCCAGATAGGTCGAGATCGCCATCGCCATGTCGAGGAAGATCGCGCGGATCAGCGCGTCCACGGATGCCGGCTCTGGCCGGCGCCGGCCGCGCCCCTGCATCAGCGCACATATCATGTTCGAGGCGACCTCGGCATATCCGGCAATGTAGGACTGGGGCTCCAGACCGATCTCGCAGTGAACGCGCCCGATCCGGCTGACCGTGTCGAAATAGTCGGTGTCGAACCGGCCGGTCAGTATCCCGTCCCAGTGGGCCCGCTGCTTCTGCCTGGCATGCTGCCGCATCGTATCGTCGCTGAAGAAGCGGTCGATCTCCGGCGCATGCGAAACCCGGTCGTAGAAACTGTCGAGTGCCCGGTCGAGATTCCCGTCCATGTCCGCGGCCAGTTCAACCAGCGCGGCCCTGGCCTCCGGTGTGAGGCCGAAGAACTCCAGACGGACACCTTGCGAGGACTGTGGCATGTTTCCCTCCCTACATCCCCATGCCTGCGACATTCCGCCTCATATGGTTAACAGCCGACTAATATTGTCCGATTTCTCCTTAATATTCAATTGCTTATAAATAATATACTATAAGATGCGAGGGTCGCGTCATGTTTCGCCACCCCTCCGGCCCCGCCCTGCAAAGCCTGACGTGCGTGTCCAAAAAACATCGCCCCCGGCACCGGGGCCGGAGGCGAAACATGCGAAACACCGCGACGATCTAGATGCGGTCACCGATGCGGCAGACCGGATCGCCCTGCGCGTCCCAGGCCGTCAGGCGGGCCGAGAAATCGGTGTCCGTATCGAGCAGCAGGTCGGACACGACCACCGGTCCCTGTCCGGCGGGGACCTCGCCCTCCTGGACAATGTCGAAACCGCCGCCGCCCGTGCGCTGGGTGACCACCATGCGCCAGTTCGACGTGTATTCCGGTGCGCTCCAGGCGGTCAGCACGAGCCCGTCCCCGGTCTCCGCCACGTCGATACCGCACAGCGTGTGCGCGGCCTCGAGCGCCGGGTCGGCCAACGGTTCGGCCTGGGCGGCGAACCATACGCCCGCCGCTGCGGCAGCCGAGGTGAGAAATGCCGGTTTGAACGTCATGACAGCCTCCTTTCTGCTTGCTGTCGATCCGGGCCGCGCGGGTCCGGAGGCCGCAGCAGGCGGCCCTCCGGAGACGCGGTCGCGGCTCTAGTGTTCCCCCTGGATCACCAGGGTGACATTGCCGCTGCCCGTCTGGGTCACGCGGGCGTCCTGGCCGTTGCCGACCTGGATCACGCCGGCGGCATTGTTCGAACCGTACTGGTCGGTCACAGCCGTATTGTTGCGGCCCATCTGGGAGATGCCCGAGATGTTGCGGCGGCCGGTCTGGACGCTGGTGGCGTAGTTGTTGCGGCCCTGCTGGCCGACCACGGCGTCGTTGGAGCGCCCGTACTGGTCGACATGGGCCTCGTTGTAGCGGCCGCGCTGGCCGACCGTGGTGCCGTTGCGGGCGCCGTCCTGGATGACGGTGACATACTGCCGCTCGCCGCGCTGGTTGATGACCATGCGCTGGCGATAGCCGTTCTGGCGGCCGGCGATGTCGTTGTTATAGCCCTGCTGGGCGATGCTCACGCGGTTGCGCGACTGCGCCTCTGCGGCACCGACCGTCCCGAGAACGGAAACCGCCGCGAGGGCGCTGGCGATGAGAAGACGTGCTTTCATGATGTGTACTCCTTCCAACTGGCCGACGCCCAATGCATCGAAGCCTGTGATCGGGTGTAACGAAGGTGCGATGAGCGGATGCTGAGAGCTGCGTTCAGACTTCGCTCAGCCGGATGAACGAGATATCTGATTTCGTTCATGAAACGGGCGCCGGCACAAAAAACGGCCCGGATCGCGCGGATCCGGGCCGAAGTCGGGTCGGCGCCAACAAGCGGCGCCGGCGGGAGAGATACAGGTCAGAAGCGGCGGCGCAGGCTCACTCCGACGCGTTCGGATGCGCCGCCGCCGAAACGCACGTCCAGCGGCAGGATCAGCATGCGTTCGGTACGGCAGGTGACCCGGCCGGCCTCGTCATAGACTTCCAGCGACGCTTCCAGTTCGGGATCCGCGCGCAGCGGCTCGGGTCCGTTCCGGCGAAATTCGTTGCGCGATGCGGTGCGGTTATAGCCGCCCAGTTCGAACTGGCCCCGGGCCAGGACATTGTAGTCGCTGCGGGTGGACGCCACGCGTCCGGACAGGCGCATGTCCAGGCCGTTCGAGCGGTTCACCTGGTACATGTGGAAACGATAGCTGCCGCTGAGCGCGCCGCCGGTCCGGGGCATCACCATGCCGCGGTCGTTATGCAGATAGACCAGGATGGCGCAGCTGCGCGGCCCCGTCATCGAAGACCGGGCCTGCTCCAGGGCGGTCTGGGCCGAGGCGGTGGACACCGGGGCCAGCGTGGCCATGAGGCTCGCCGACAGGACCAGGGCGGACAGTTTGCGGATCGGGGTCATCGCGTCACTCCTTCGTCGCGTGTTGGCGACAGGAGTAGCGAACCGGCGATGAGCGGGTGCTGACGCGGTGGTTCAGCCGGCGTTCACCGACTGGCCGGCGGCGCGGGCCGGCCGTTCCACGGTGTCTTCCTGCGGCAGCAGGATGGCGGCTTCGACCGTATTGCCCGTGCCCAGCCAGTTGACCTGGGAAAAGCCCATGGAGCGGGCCAGGCGGGCCGTCTTGCCGCGATAGCCGGCGCGAGCGGGGTTGGCCATCTCGGCAGTTTCCGCATCGATGCCCGGCCCGTCATCCTGGACGAGGACGGAAAGCGTCCGCACACCGCGATGAAAACGCACGCGCACCCGGCGCTCGGCATAGGCCGGCTCGGCGATGCGGGCGGCCAGCTTGCGCGCCCAGCTGCCATCGGCCAGGCCCTTGGCCTTCTCCGTGGCGTCGAATTCCAGATTGCCGTGCTCGATCCCGTTCGCCATCAGCACGTAGAGGCCCACCGAGACCTGGCGCGGATTGGGGCATGCGCGGCCGATGAAGAAGGCGACGTCCCGCGCCTCGGCCAGGGTCTGCACGGCGAACTCGCCGTCGCTCAGCGTGGCGATGGCGCCGCGGCCGGCATCCTGTTCTTCCGGCACGGCCAGCGCATAGTCGCGATAGGCTTTCAGTCCCTCGATGGCATTGGTCAGCGTGCCGGCATCGGTGTCGTGGTCGAGGAAGATGTCCGCCCCGGCGCGGCGGGCTGCCGCCGTGACCAGCAGCGAGGTCTGCCCCGGCGCGGCATTGCCCTTCGCTTCGGCGATGCGTTTGACATGGGCGTCGTCGGCGACGACCAGGGCGATCGGGCCCTCCTCGTCCATGGTCGGACCCATATAGACCGTCATGCCCAGCCCCTTGGCCAGCGCCCGCGAGACCACGCGGGTGCGGTTGCTGTCGGCCATGCACAGCCAGAGACGGTCGGGATCGGCTTGGGCCATGAAGGGGTTCCGCTTTGCGTATCGGCACGGTCGGGATTGCGCGCGAGTATCGCCGGATATCCTTAACAAGGGCTATCGCGGGCGAGGCGCGCTGGCGGGGACACCTGCAAGCGAAAAAAAGGGGACAGGTGGAATTAACGCGTCTCGATGGCACAGGCGCACACGCCCGCTAATTCCACCTGTCCCCTTTTTGCGCCCTAGGCGTCGCGTTCGCGCAGGATGCCGGCGGCC
This sequence comes from Pseudomonadota bacterium, assembly GCA_034659015.1. GTDB lineage: Bacteria > Pseudomonadota > Alphaproteobacteria > Caulobacterales > Maricaulaceae > Maricaulis. Next base: position 50,573 of record JAYEGL010000017.1, read on the forward strand.
CGTTCGCGGCGGGTCGGGAAGCGGTAGAAAATATGCGTGCCGATCCGGCGCGTGCGCACCAGATTGTCGTTCCAGTAGGGATCGACGGCGACGGTGTGATAGTGCGTCGCACGGCGCGTCACGTCGCGGCCGAAGCCCATGAAAGCGTGCTGGGCGACGAGTTGCGACCGGCGCCAGGAGCGGCCGCGCGGCGTGTAGCCGGTCGAGCCGTCGCAGGTGAAGGTGAACTGGCAGCCCGTGACGCGTTCGGAGCCTTCGAACACCACGCCGCAGATCGTGTCCGGATAGGCCGGGTGGCGCACACGGTTCATCACGACCTGGGCGACGGCCAGCTGGCCGACGAAATTCTCAGAGCGCGCCTCGTAGTAGATGGCGCGCGACAGGCAATCGACTTCCGCGGTGAGATTGGCCGCCGTGGAGAAGTGGGAGCTGTCGAAGGTGCGCAGATCGTCGAGCGAGCGCGCCGTCAGCACGGCACCGGCCTCGGCGTCGGCTTCCAGCAGGATCGAGGCAACGCGCAGCGCACGCGGTGCATCCCAGCTTTCGTCGATATCGCCTTGCGCGAGATAGGTGCCGGCCAGGCGCTGCCATTGCAGCGTCTCGTCCTGCTCCAGGGCCCGGGCCGAGGCGAGGTTCAGAACCAGGATCGTGAACGCGCACAGCAGAAGGGCCGCCAGCACGTGAAATGCTGTCGCGACCTGCGTCTGCTGGCTGCGTACGTCGTCCAGATTCATCCGATCTCTGTCCATTCTGGCCATTCGCCGAATCACTCTGCGGATTCCACGGATAGCATGTCGCGCGTAACCGAAACCTTCATAAAAAAGGATGGCGGCTTCTATGGGAGCGCGCGATCCGGGTCAACACCGGTTCTCGATTACAAATAAGACATGACCTGCCGATCTCAAGGCGGGCCGGGATTTTCCCTTTTCTTGCACTGACTTGCTACAGCCATCCGAAAACGCCCGGCAGCCATGCAAGCGCCGTGCAAACACGCAGATGTCACCCGTTCGCCACACCGCAGCGGTGTTTTCCCGGCTCCGCCCCTATTGCCGGCGCAGACGCGCCTGGGCCGCGGCCAGACGGGCGATCGGCACGCGATAGGGCGAGCAGGAGACATAATCCAGTCCCACATCCTCGCAGAAATCGATCGAGGCGGGATCGCCGCCATGCTCGCCGCAAATACCCAGCTTGAGATCGGGACGCGCCGCCCGGCCGCGCTCGGCGGCGATGCGCACGAGATCGCCCACCCCGTCCTTGTCGAGCGAGACGAAGGGATCCTTCTCGAAAATCCCGGCTTCCAGATAGTCGCCCAGGAACTTGCCGGCATCGTCGCGCGACAGGCCGAACGTGGTCTGGGTGAGATCGTTGGTGCCGAAGGAGAAGAATTCCGCGTCCCTGGCGATATCGCCGGCGCGCAGCGCGGCGCGCGGCAGCTCGATCATCGTGCCGATGAGGTATTTCGGCGTGCCGCCATTCTCGTCGGCCACGGCCTTGGCCACACCGGCCACGCGCGCCTTGAGGATGGACAGCTCGGCGGCGGTCGCCACCAGCGGGATCATCACCTCGGCGAGCGGCTGGAAGCCGGTCTCTTTCTCCACGGCGACCTGGGCCTCGAAAATGGCGCGGGCCTGCATCTCGTAGATTTCCGGATAGGTGATGCCCAGGCGGCAGCCGCGATGGCCCAGCATGGGATTGCTCTCGGCCAGGTCGCGGGCGCGGGCCAAGAGCTGATCCGCCGGCAGGCCGGTCGCCTTGGCCACGTCCACCACATCCTCTTCGGAATGCGGCAGGAATTCGTGCAGCGGCGGGTCCAGCAGACGGATCGTGCAGGGCCGCTCGCCCATGATGCGGAAGATCTCCTTGAAGTCCTCGCGCTGCATGGGAAGGATCTTGTCGAGCGCCGTGACGCGGCCGTCCTGGTCGTTCGACAGGATCATCTCGCGCACGGCGGCGATCCGGTCGCTCTCGAAGAACATGTGCTCGGTGCGGCACAGCCCGATGCCCTCGGCGCCGAAATCGACCGCCGTCTGGCAGTCGGCCGGCGTTTCCGCATTGGTGCGCACCTTCATGCGGCGGTGCTTGTCGGCCCAGATCATCAGCTTAGCGAAATCGCCGGTGAGTTCCGGCTTGATCATCTTGGCTTCGCCGTAGAGCACCTGGCCCGTGGCGCCGTCGATGGTCAGCATCTCGCCGTCCTTCACCACGCGGCGGCCGACGGTGAACTGCTTGTTGGCATAGTCGATCTTGATCTGGCCGGCGCCCGACACGCAGGGACGCCCCATGCCGCGCGCCACCACGGCGGCGTGCGAAGTCATCCCGCCGCGCGCGGTGATGATGCCTTCGGCGGCATGCATGCCGTGAATGTCTTCCGGCGAGGTCTCGATGCGCACCAGGATGACCTTCTCGCCCAGCTTGCGGCGCTCTTCCGCCTCGTCGCTGTCGAAGACGACGCGGCCCGACGCGGCCCCCGGCGAGGCGGGCAGGCCCTGGGTGAGCACGTCGCGCTCGCCTTCCGGGTCGAGCGTGGGGTGAAGCAGCTGGTCCAGCTGGGCCGGATCGACGCGCATCACCGCCTCGTCCGTCGTGATCAGCTCTTCCATCGCCATGTCGACGGCGATCTTCAGCGCGGCGCGGGCCGTGCGCTTGCCGTTACGGGTCTGCAGCATCCAGAGCCGGCCGGCCTCGACCGTGAACTCGATGTCCTGCATGTCGCGATAATGGCGTTCCAGCTTGTCGAAGACCTTCTCCAGCTCGGCGAAGCTTTCCGGCATGGCGGTTTCCATGGACGGGTTGTCGTCGCCCATCTTCTCGCGCATCGCCTCGGTGAGGCATTGCGGCGTGCGGATGCCGGCCACCACGTCCTCACCCTGGGCATTGACCAGGAATTCGCCGTAATAGCCCTTGTCGCCGGTGGACGGATCGCGCGTGAAGGCGACGCCCGTGGCCGAGGTCTCGCCCATGTTTCCGAACACCATGGCCTGGACGTTGACCGCTGTACCCCAGCTGGTCGGGATATCGTGCAGACGGCGATAGGTCTTGGCCCGCTCGGTCATCCAGGAGCCGAAGACGGCACCGATGGCGCCCCAGAGCTGTTCGCGCGGATCGGCGGGAAATTCGCGGCCCAGCGCGCGCGCGGCGGCCTTCTTGTACTCGCCGACCATCTCCACCCAGTCGTCGGCCGACAGCTCGGTGTCGAGCGTGTAGTCGTTATCGTCCTTGAACCCGTCCAGAATGTCCTCGAACAGGGAGTGGTCGAGGCCCAGAACGACGTCGGAATACATCTGGATGAAGCGGCGATAGCTGTCATAGGCAAACCGGCGGTCGCCGGACAGCTTGGCCAGCCCCTCGGCCGTCTCGTCGTTGAGGCCCAGATTGAGCACCGTATCCATCATGCCCGGCATGGAGGCGCGGGCGCCGGAACGCACGGAGACCAGCAGCGGATTAGCGGGGTCGCCGAACTGCTTGCCCACGGTCGCCTCGAGCTTCTCCAGCGCGGTCTCGACCTGGGCTTCCAGATCGGCCGGATAGGCCTGGTCGTTCTCGTAATAGGCGGTGCAGACCTCGGTCGTAATGGTGAAGCCCGGCGGAACCGGCAGGCCCAGCTTGGCCATCTCGGCCAGGTTGGCGCCCTTGCCGCCGAGAAGCTCGCGCATGTCGGCCTTGCCTTCCGAGTCGCCTCCACCGAAGGCGTAAACCCATTTGGTCTGTGCGTTCATGACGATCGAACTCCTGGAGTTGGATGTGCGAGGTGACGTGTGCCGCCACCCCCTTCTCCCTGGGGAGAAGGTGCCCGAAGGGCGGATGAGGGGGATCGGGACGAACCCGCAAAACCCTTGTCATCCCGGATGTATGCCCGGCCTTGGGCCGGGCGGAGGTCCGGGACCCATACGCCCGGTCTGGTCTTCAATGGCAGTCCGCGGTGTTTCCCCCCGCTCCCCGGCCCTCTCCCCAGGGAGAGGGAGGTGTGCGCGGCACCGCCCCCTTCTCCCTCGGGGAGAAGGTGGGCCGAAGGGCCGGATGAGGGGGCTTCGGTCGACACCGCAAAACCCTTGTCATCCCGGATGTATGCCCGGCCTTGGGCCGGGCGGAGGTCCGGGACCCATACGCCCGGTGCGTGTCCCGATATCCGCGGCGGCGATACCGCGCCTGCTTCCGGCGAACGCCGGTGTTTATGGGTCCCGGCCCTGCGCCCCGCCATATGCGGGGCATCCGGCCGGGATGACACAGGGGTCAATGTTTCCGTGAGGCGGCCGGGGCCTGCCTCTGGCAAGTACGCGATGGGTCTGCCTGCAACGAAAAGCATGATGCCCTAGCCTGCGATCTTGTCGAAATCGGCGACGGCGCGGACGGCCGTGCGGATCTGCGACAATAGGAAAAGTCTGTTGCGGCGCAACGCGGCATCTTCGCTGTTAACGGTCACGTGCTCGAAAAAGGCATCGATCGGGGCACGGAGCGTCGCCAGCGCGGCCATCGCGGCCTCGAAATTCTCGGAAACCAGAGCCTGCTCCGCCTCCCCCCTCACCGTGTTCACGGCGGCGATCAGCGCGCGTTCCTGGTCTTCCGGCGCCGAAGCGAGATAGTCGCTTTCCGGCTCGCCTTCATAGGACACCCCGTCCTTCTTCTCCTCGTCCCGCACGATATTGGATGCGCGGTTATAGCCGGAGAGGAGGGCGGCGCCGTCATCTGTGCGCAAGAACTTTTCAAGCGCATACGATTTCCGAGAGATGCGCAGCAGATCGTCGTCGCCGAGGGCAAAAACAGCATCAATTACATCATAGCGGATGCCTTCGTCGCGCAAATAGACTTTGAGGCGATCAGCGAAGAAGGCGAGGAGCTCGTGCGCAACATGAGCAACGGGACCGTCGACCTTTTGTTTGGGGCCAACGGAAATGGATCGAATATTCAGCTCGACGCCTGCCTCATTCGACAGCTCGGTAACCTCATATGGATGAACGAAGACATCCACCTCCTCTGAGGTCTCCACTGCTTTGTCAATTAGCTCAGCACGATCGGGAAACTCAAATTCCTGTTCACTAGGCCAAACAGTCATGTCGTTGCCGCTATCCAGAATAATGCAGCAGGGCCAATACTTACGAACCAGCGAAGCAGTGCGCTCACGCTTCCTCGCGATAAGCTGGCCTTTGATCACATCGCGCAGAGGCGCCTTAAACTGAACCTCCAGCAAAATCCGGATCACCCCCAGCGCCGCACGCCGCAGCGCAAACGGATCCTTCGAGCCCGTCGGCTTCTCGTCGATCGCCCAGAACCCCACCAGCGTGTCCAGCTTGTCGGCGAGCGCCACGGCGGCGGAGACCGGTGCCGTCGGCACGGCGTCGGACGGGCCCTGCGGCTTGTAGTGGTCCTTGATGGCGTCGGCGATCTCGGGCGCCTCGCCCTGGTCGAGGGCGTAATAGCGGCCCATCGCGCCTTGCAGTTCGGGGAATTCATAGACCATCTCGGAGACGAGATCGGCCTTGGCCAGGCGGGCGGCCTTTTCGGCCATATCGGCATCGGCGCCGACGACCGGGGCCAGTTCGCGGGCCAGCGCGGCGACGCGCTCGACCTTGTCGGCGACCGTGCCCAGCTTTTCGTGGAAGGTGACCTTCGACAGCTCTTTCGCCATCTCGTCGAGCGGCGTCTTGCGGTCATTGTCCCAGAAGTGGCGGGCGTCGGAGAGGCGGGCCGAGAGGACGCGGGCATTGCCCGCCGCGATGGCCTTGCCGCCGTCGGGCGCGACCTGGTTGGCGATGACGACGAATTTCGACGTCACGCCGGTCTCGCCCGGCTTTTTCACCGCGAAATACTTCTGGTGGGTCTTCATGGTGAGGGTGATGACTTCCGGCGGCAGGTCCAGGAAGTCCGGATCCATCTCGCCCAGCAGCGGCACCGGCCATTCCACCAGGCCCGCCACTTCGGTGAGCAGGCCCGCATCCTCCACCAGTTCCAGACCGGCCTCGCTGCACACCTTGCGCGCACCCTCCAGGATGATCGCCTCGCGTTCTTCGCGCTGCTGGATGACATGCCCCTCTTCGCGCAGCACTTTCGTGTATTGCGCGAAACCGGCGATCTCGAACGGGCCGCGGCCCATGCGGCGATGGCCTTCGGTGAGATTGCCGGTGCGGATGCCGAACACCTCGAAATCGACGACATCGCCGTCGAACAGGCACAACAGGCGCTGGATCGGACGCACCCAGCGCTGGGCCTTCTCGCCCTCGCCGAACTTCATGGATTTGGGCCAGGGGAAGGCCTTCATCACCTCGGGGATCGCCTCGGCGATCACCTCGGCCGTGGCGCGGCCGGGCTTTTCGATGAGGGCGACCCAGAATTCGCCCTTCTTGTCTTCGCGCTTTTCGCACTGGTCCAGGCTGTCGATCCCGGCGCCGCGCAGGAAGCCCTCCACCGCCTTGTCCGGCGCGCCGACGCGCGGCCCCTTGCGTTCCTCGCGCACATCCTCCGTCTTCACCGGCAGGCCGTCGATGACGAGGCCGAGCCGGCGCGGCCCGGCGAAGGTGGTCAGCGACGACCAGGCGAGCCCGGCCGCCTTGAGCTTCTCGCCCAGCAAGCGCTCCAGCTCGGCCTCGGCCTTGGGCTGCATGCGCGCGGGGATTTCCTCGCAGAAGATTTCAAACAGGAGTTCGGACATCATGTGTTTCCGTTACGAGGCGTGCTCTTGCGCCGCCCAGCGCTCCATGAGCGCGTAATAGCTGTCGTCCGGCGCGGCTTCGTAGATCAGCGTGTTCTCCTGGAACACGATCCAGTCCTGCGCCGATTTCACCCAGATATGGCCCACGGGTTTGAGATGGGCGCGGTCGTCCAGCGAACCCGCCTTCACCGACAGGGCCGGCCGGCCCTCCGTGTCGTTGGCGATACGCGTGCCGCACTTGCCGCAGAACAGGCCGAGCTTGTTCGACTTCGACTCGGTCGGGATCTGGAAGGCCGCGACATCGCCCTTGAGAAAGCGGAAGCCGTCGCGCTCGACCAGCATGGAGAGGCCGAAGGCCGAAGAGGATTGCTGCTGGCAGGTCGTGCAATGGCAGGCATACAGCGTCAGCGGCTGTTTGGTGATCTCGTAGCGGACCTCGCCGCACTGGCACCCGCCGCGCAGGGGGAGTTTCATTTCAATGTCCCTCCCGGCACCATTTTTCCCGGAAGCGCGTCAGCGCTATCCGGGATCCACTTGCCAACATGGAGCGTGAGGCCGAACGCGGTTGATCCCGGCTCTCCGGCCGGGAAAAAATGCGCGTGAAACGGGAAAAAATGCGCGTGAGACGGGAAAAAATGCGCGTGAGAGAGGGAATTCGCCATCACGCCCCCTCCACCAACGCGCGCTCGGACTTCACCCAGGCTTCCGCGCAGCCCTTGGCGAGTTCGCGCACGCGGGCGATCCAGCTGGCGCGTTCGGCCACCGAGATGGCGCCGCGGGCGTCGACCAGGTTGAACAGGTGCGAGGCCTTCAGGCAGAAATCATAGGCCGGCAGGGGCAGCGGCTTGTCGAGGTTGAGCAGCGCCATGCACTGGCTCTCCGCGCCCTTGAACCACTCGATCAGCATGTCGACGTCGGCATGCTCGAAATTGAATTCGGAATACTGGCGCTCGGCTTCCTGGAAGACGTCGCCGTATTTCAGGGCCTGATCCCCTTTGGCGCCGTTGAAATCCAGATCGTAGACATTCTCCACGCCCTGGACATACATCGCCAGGCGTTCCAGCCCGTAGGTCAGCTCGCCGGAGACAAGGTCCACGTCGAGCCCGCCGACCTGCTGGAAATAGGTGAACTGGGAAACTTCCATCCCGTCGCACCAGACTTCCCAGCCCAGGCCCCAAGCGCCCACGGTGGGGTTTTCCCAGTCGTCCTCGACGAAGCGCACATCGTGCAGGTCGCGGTCGATGCCGATGGCGTCGAGCGAGCCGAGATAGAGATCCTGGATATCCGCCGGGCACGGCTTCAGCAGGACCTGGAACTGGTAGTAGTGCTGCAGCCGGTTCGGGTTCTCGCCATAGCGCCCGTCGCCGGGACGGCGCGAGGGCTGGACATAGGCGGCGCGCCAGGGGCGCGGCCCCAGCGAGCGCAGCGTGGTCGCCGGGTGCAGCGTGCCCGCGCCGACCTCCACGTCATAGGGCTGGAGAATGGCACAGCCCTTCCCCGCCCAATAGGTCTGAAGACGCAGGATCAGCTCCTGGAAGGAGGGCGCAGTATCGGCGGCCATGTGGCAAATGTCCCGGCGGTATAGAACGCGGCAGTCAATGTGGGCGGACACTAGGCAAGCGCGCCCGCCTAATCAAGCACGCGAGTCCTCATCCTGCTGCGGCGCAGCACCGCCCTCCAGCCGCGCCTCCACGGCCTTGCGCGCGGCCTCGGCAGCCTGGTCGCGGCTGGCCGACTTCCGGCGCGCGAAGGCGAGCCAGAGAATGACGGCGAGCAGGAGAAGAAGGGCGGTGGCGATCATGGGGTATTGGTACCCTCTATCAAGCGCCGGGACCAACCATCCTTCCCCTTGACGGGGAAGGGGGACCGCGCCGGAGGCGTGGTGGATGGGGTGGGGGCGAGGTGCCCGCCATTTCGCTCTTCGAAGGCGCCACCGGGATTCACCCCTTCCGACCCCTCCTTCGCCATCAAGGGGAAGGATGAGACGTGACATGGCGATCACGGGCTCATCTCCACCACGGCACGGCCGCGCAGGATGGCGTCGGCCTCGGCGGAATGGCCCTTCCCTTCATGCAGAACGAGGGGCGGCAGCAGGACCAGCGGCGCCCGGCCGCCGATGCGCGCAGCGACGATGACGCGCTTGGCCGGCTTGTCCGCGCGCGGCTGGACCGGCTTGATGACGACCGAGCCGAAACTGCGCTCCAGCGCATGCAGAATATCGCCCAGCCGGTCGGCGCGGTGGATCAGGGTAAGCCGGCCCTTGGCGCTGAGGCTGCGCGCGGCGGCCTGGATCCAGATGCCCAGAGGCGCGTCTCCGGTGAGCCAGGCCTCGCGCTTGCCGTCCTTCGGCGCGCGCAGGGAAGACGGGTCGTCGAAGAAGGGCGGGTTGAAGAAGACCTGGTCGGCGCCATGGCCGGCGCCCAGCCGGGCGATATCGGCCGTCTCGACCTCCACCGTGCCGTCCAGCGCATTGGCGGCGATATTCCCGCGCGCCAGCTCCGCCGCCGCCGGGTCCTTTTCGTAGCCGGTCAGGCGCACGCCCGGCAGGCGCCAGGCCGCGCACAGCAGCGCCGCGCCCGCTCCGCAGCCGAATTCCACCAGTTCCTCGCCCGGCCGCGCGTCCAGCGCCGCCGCCAGCAGGACCGCATCCATGCCGGCGCGATAGCCGCCGACCGGCTGGCGCAGCAGGACCTGCCCGTCGAGCAGACGGTCCTCGCTGACCTCTGCCGCGGTGCTCACTCCGTCTCCGAGAAGGCCTCGTCGAGGGCGCGCTTCGCGGCCTCGGCGTCTTCATCCGCCACGGAAAGACGCTTTTTCACGAACTCGATCCCGCCGCCATACATCGACGCCATACCTTCATCGAGCACGAAGCTCTCGATCCCCGCATCGCGCAACACGGATTGGGCGAAGGAGAGCTTCACCGGATCCGCCGTCTTGAGAACGTCCTTCACGCGTCTTTGTCTCCCTGTGCTGTTTCGTCACCGCCTCCGCGGCTTGCCGGGCGGGGATCGGATTTCTATTGTCTCGATCCGTTTCCAAGGGTGCAAGAGGATCGCTGGCTTGGACAGCATGCTGAAAGCCGACACGGCGGAGGCCCCCGGCCCGGCCAATGCCGCCGAACGGCTGGCCACCATCGCCTATGACGACATGCGCCGCGTCGATGCGCTCATCCTCGAGCGCCTGGACAGCCATGTCGAGCTGATACCGGAACTGGCCCGCTATCTCATCGAGGCCGGCGGCAAGCGCGTGCGCCCGATGATCACTGTCGCGGCGGCCAACATGATCGGCCATACCGACATGGCGCCGGTCCGCCTCGCCGCGGCCGTGGAATTCATCCATACCGCCACGCTTCTGCACGACGATGTGGTCGACGAGAGCGGCATGCGCCGCGGCAAGGCCGCCGCCAACCTGGTCTGGGGCAATGCCTCCAGCGTGCTGGTCGGCGATTTCCTGTTCGCGCGCTCCTTCTCGCTGATGGTCGAGGCCGGCTCGATGAAGGCGCTGGGCGTGCTTTCGGCCGCTGCCTCCACGATCGCCGAGGGCGAGGTGCGTCAGCTCTCCGCGGTCAAGGATATCGGCGTCACCGTCGACACCTACATGCAGATCATCGACGCCAAGACGGCCGCCCTGTTCGCCGCGGCGGCCCAGGTCTCCGGCATCGTCGCCGGCCGGCCCGATGCCGAGGAAGCCGCGCTGGAAACCTATGGCCGCGAACTCGGCCTGGCCTTCCAGCTGGTCGACGATGCGCTGGACTATGGCGGCGCGGCCGCCCAGCTGGGCAAGTCGACCGGCGACGATTTCCGCGAGGGCAAGGTGACGCTGCCGGTTGCCCTGTGCCTGCAGAAGGCGGAAGGCGAAGAGGCCGAATTCTGGCGCCGGGTGATCGCCGAGGGCGACCAGTCCGACGGCGATTTCGAGCGGGCCCTGGCGCTTATGGACGGGCATGGCGCCCTTGCCGCCACGGTGGAACAGGCCCGCGAGCACGCCGCCCGCGCCCGCCGCGCCCTTTCCGTCTTCCCGGACAATACGTGGCGCCACGCCCTGGAAGACCTCGCCGACTTCGTGGTCGAGCGCGCCTACTAATCCCTACTGATAGATATCCAGCCCCGCCCGCTCGGCGCGCTTGCGCACGCCGCGGTGGAAGAGCGTGAAAGCCGCCGCTCCGAGGACCAGCGCGACCGCCTTGCCCCAGGCCGGTCCGGCCAGATGGGCACTCAGCGCCAGCGCCCCGCAGGCCAGGCTCCACACCGCCCAGACCGCAGCGACACGCCGGTGGCTTGCCCCCATGGCAATCATCAGCTGGTAGGCATGGGCGCGGTGCGCCACGAAAGCGGATCGCCCGGCGCGCACCCGGGCGCCCATGGTGAGCAGGACATCGGCCAGCAGGGGCAGAAGCAGCAGCGGCGCCAGCCAGACCGATCCGGCCGGCCCCGTCGCCGCCCAGTGCAGCGCCAGCCCCGACATCAGCACGGCCACGCCCAGCGCGCCCGCATCGCCGCCGAACAAACGCCCGCGCGGCGCGGCCAGCGGCGCGTTCCAGACGGCGAATCCGGCCATGCCGCCGGCCACGGCCAGGCAACTGCCGGCCAGCACGCCCTCGCTCATCGCCGCCAGGGCGAGCGCGGCGGGCACCAGCACGGCGGCGATCAGCCCGTCCGATCCGTCCATGAAATTCACCGCATTGGCGGTGGTGAAAATCCACAGCGCCGAACCGGCCAGACCCACCAGCCAGGGCAGCGGCACCACAAGCGCGGTGACCGGGCCGGTCATGGCCGCCGCGGCCAGCGCAATCAGCGCCAGGGCGAGGAATTTCAGCGCCTCGGACAGGGTGAAAAGATCGTCGAGAAGACCCAGCACGGCCGCGGCCGCGCCGCATATCCCCAGCCCCGCCAGCGCGGCCCCCAGCGCGGGGTCCGGCACCGGCAGGACGAGCCAGGCCGCGAAGATGCCGGCGATGACGCCCAGACCGCCGCCGCGCGGCGTCGGCCGGGCGTGATTGGACCGCGCATTGGGGCGGTCGAGGATGCCCGCATGCATCAGGGCTCCGGCCACGATCAACGCCACGGCGAAAGCCGTCAGTGCCGGTACGAGACTCGCCATCATGCCGCCGGCACCTGCGGATCGGCAGCCGGCGTGCCGAGCATCGCGGCCCGGGCGAATCTGGGATAGGCCGCCTCGGCGGCGCGCGCCTGGTCCAGGGTCTCGAAGAGCGCGAAACAGCTGGCGCCGGATCCGGTCATCCGCGCCAGCCAGGCCCCGTCCTGGGCGTGGAGCCATTCCAGCGTATCGCCGATCGCACCCTCGCGGCCGATGGCAACCGGCTCCAGATCATTGCACTCGCCGGCCAGCCAGCCGTCCAGATCGCCCTGGAACCATCGTCCCTCGGCCAGGGGCTTCGGATCGCGTGCATCGAAAGCCGTGAAAACGGGACCGGTCGGCACGGAGACGCCGGGATTGACGATGAGGGCAGGAATGTCCGGCCCGATATCGACCATCTCGATCCACTCCCCGATGCCGCGCATGCGCAGCGGCCGGGAATAAAGGCAGGCCGGCACGTCGGCGCCCAGGTCCAGACCGAGCTCGGCCAGCCGGTCGAGCGGCCAGTCCAGCCCCCACAGCCGGTTGAGCGCGCGCAATGTGGCCGCCGCATCGGCCGATCCGCCGCCCAGGCCGGCTTCCACCGGAATCGCCTTGGCCAGATGAATGCGCGCCGCCCGGTCGATGCCGGCCGCGCGCTGCAGCGCAATGGCGGCCTGCATCACGAGATTGTCGCCCCCGCCGGCCAGCCGGCGCGACGGCTCGCCCGACATGGACAGCAGGAAGGCGGGACTGTCGGCGACCCGGACCTCGTCGCCCCAGTCGGCAAACACGACCAGGCTGTCGAGGGGATGATAGCCATCGCCCCGGGCCCGGCCGACACGCAGGGTGAGATTGACCTTGGCCGGCGCGAACTCGCGAAGCTCGGCGGTCGTCACGGCTCGGCCGCCTCTCCGCCGTCTGCAGCCGGATCGATCGCGGCGTAGACCGGCGTGTGTTCCGGCGGACGATTGTGTTCCAGCCGGTATTCGAGCGCCGCCTGCTCTGCCTCGCTCGGACGCAGATCGAGAGCCCGGCGCCACTGGAAACCGGCCTCGAGAAAGCGGCCGACCTGCCAGTAGGCATCGCCGAGATGGAGGTTCGCCGTGGCACTGCCCGGATTGAGTTCGGTGGCCCGCTCCAGCTCCTGGACGGCCAGCTCGTAATGGCCCATCTGGTAGTAGGCCCAGCCCAGGCTGTCGACGACATTGCCGTTCTCCGGCGCCATTTCGGCAGCCCGGGAGATCATCTCGAAGGCGTCCTCGACATTCTCGCCGCGATCGATCCACATATAGCCCAGATCGTTGAGCACGGTGGACTGGTCGGGCGCCAGTTCCAGGGCTTCCAGATACTCCGCCTCGGCCGCGTCCCAATCGTCCATCATCAGGAAACAGGAGGCGCGGAAATAATGGTAGCGCCAGTCGTCGGGCAGCCCGCGCGCCTGGTTCAACTCAAGCGCCCGGCCATACAGCCCGGCAGCCGTGGCCCAGTCGCCGGAAATGCGCGCCATGTCGGCATGCAGCAGGATCGCTTCGGGCTCGCCGGTCCGGTCCGACAGGTCGCGCGCGGCGGCGTAGGCGGTGTCGACCTGGCCAAGCGTCGCCATAAGGACGATGCGGTCCACTTCCGCACCGAGCCGGAAGGGACCGTCGGGCACGGCCGCGTATTCGGCCAGGGCCAGATCGTGCAGCCCGATCCGGTCCAGCGTACCGGCCAGCACGACGTGCAGCGGTGCCAGGTCAGGATCGAGGCGCTGGATCATGCGCATGTAGATCACGGTCAGATCCATGTCGGCCTGGGCGGCCAGATCGGCCGTCGGGCCCAGCGCGGCCCGGGCCGCCAGACCGGAAATGTCCGGACGGCGCGGCGCCCTCGCCCCGCGGCGGGCATCGTCGCGCAAGGCCAGAATGCTGGCTTCAGAGGGATCGCTGTTCAGATAGGTCTCGAACACGCTGACCGCGTCCTCGCGACGGCCCTCACGCATCAGGAAGCCGCCAAACATCTCCGTGGCCAGACGGCGGAAGGTGGAGGTGTAGACGGCGGACCGATAGGCCGCTTCCGCGGCGGCCGGATTGCCCGCCGCCTCGAACAGCATCGCTTTGTGCAGCCAGAGATGGGACGACAGGAAGCCGGGCGCCTGCATCGCGTCGACAGCCTCGAGCGCCTCCGCACTCCGGCCCGCGCCCATCAGCGCCCATTGCCAGAGAATATCGCGGAAGAAGGCGTTGTAGGGCCCATAGTCCGGCCCGCCTTCCAGCGTCTCCAGCGCCTCGCGGTAGTCCCGCCGCGCAATCCGGTCGGCAACATGGAACAGCGTGGCCAGACGGCTGGGATCGCCCGCCTCGGCGGCGGCGACGGCGAGGCCGGAGGCCTGGTCGAGATCGCCGGCGATGACCGAGGTGATGAAGGCGCGGTCGGTGAGAACCTCGTTACCCGGCAACTGGCCGAGCGCCTCGAGATAATAGCTCGCCGCGCCTTCGGCATCCCGGTTCACACCCGCATAGCGCGCAGCCAGAAAGGCGCCATAGACCGAGGTCTCCTCCTCGGCCGGCACGCTCACACAGGATGTCAGGGCCGTGGCCGCCAGCAGCGCAGGCCAGGCGCGCAGGATGCTTGTCATGGCGTCATGCTCGCTCCGCTCCGGCGGCGGTGCAAGGGCCAAGCGCTGTCGCGCCGGCTACATGCCCGCATACATCGGACCGCCGCCGCCTTCCGGCGTCGTCCAGTTGATGTTCTGGTTGGGGTCCTTGATGTCGCACGTCTTGCAGTGAACGCAGTTCTGCGCGTTGATCTGGAACCGCTCCTCGCCCGTCGTCTCGTCCTCGATCCATTCATAGACGCCGGCCGGGCAATAGCGCGCCGACGGACCGGCATAGACTTCCAGCTCGGACGCCTTCTGCAGGTCCATGTCCTTCACCTTGAGGTGAACCGGCTGGTCCTCCTCGTGATTGGTGTTGGAGACGAAGACGGAGGACAGACGGTCGAAGGTGAGCTTCCCGTCCGGCTTGGGATAATCGATCTTCTTGAACTTGCCGGCCGGCTGGGTCGCGGCCGCATCGGTCTTGCCATGGCCCATCGTGCCGAAGGGCGACCAGCCGCCGAAGAGCGTGTTGCACCACATGTCCAGACCGCCCAGGGCGATGCCGACCGTGGTGCCGAATTTCGACCAGAGCGGCTTGGCGTTGCGCACCTTCTTGAGGTCCTTGGCGACCCAGGAGTTCTCGTAGGCCGTCTGGTATTCGCTCAGCTCGTCATGGGCCCGCTCGGCGCCGAGCGCGGCGAACACGCTTTCCGCCGCCAGCATGCCGGTCTTCATGGCGTTGTGGCTGCCCTTGATGCGCGGCACGTTGACGAAACCGGCCGAGCAGCCGATCAGCGCGCCGCCCGGGAAGGCCAGCTTGGGCACGGACTGGAAACCGCCCTCGGTGATGGCGCGGGCGCCGTAGGAAATGCGCTCTCCGCCTTCCAGCACCTCGCGGATCGCCGGGTGCGTCTTCAGGCGCTGGAATTCCTCGAAGGGCGAGATCCAGGGGTTCTTGTAGTTGAGGTGAACGACGAAGCCGATCGACACCAGATTGTCGCCGTAGTGATACATGAAGGAGCCGCCGCCGGTGGAGTTGTCCAGCGGCCATCCCATCGTGTGCTTGACCATGCCCGGCTTGTGCTTCTCCGGTTTCACGCTCCAGAGCTCCTTCAGGCCGATGCCGAATTTCTGCGGCTCCTTGCCCTCGGACAGGTTGAAGCGGTCGATCAGCTTTTTCGCCAGCGAGCCGCGCGCGCCCTCGGCGACCAGCGTGTACTTGCCGCGCAGCTCCATGCCGGGCTGGTAGCCGTCCTTGTGACCGCCATCGCGCGCCAGGCCGAAATCGCCGGTGATCACACCCTTGATGACACCGTCTTCCTCGACCACGTCGGCGGCCGGGAAGCCGGGATAGACTTCCACGCCCATGGCCTCGGCCTGCTCGCCCAGCCAGCGGCACACATTGCCCAGCGAGACGATATAGCAGCCGTGATTGCTCATCAGCGGCGGGAAGAAAATCGTGGGCAGGCTGACCGAACCGGCCTCGCCCAGCACTTCGAAAATGTCGGTTTTCACCGGATCGTTGAGCGGCGCGCCCTTTTCTTCCCAGTCGGGAATGAGCTCGTTGAGCGCCTTGGGATCGACGACGGCGCCGGAGAGGGTGTGCGCGCCGACCTCGGCGCCCTTTTCCAGCACGGCGATCGAGATCTCCTGGTCCGCCTCGGCGGCGAGCTGTTTCAAGCGGATGGCAGCCGACAGGCCGGCAGGTCCCCCGCCGACAATCACCACATCGTATTCCATGGACTCGCGTTCGATCGGTGCGTCGGTCATTAGAGTTCCCACCCCTTTCTCGCTAGATTTCGGCACTGCCCCGCTTGCAGGCCCTCGGTCATACCCTAGGATCGAATAACCATCTAGCGCGTCCGGCTGTCCGGATCAAAGTTATTACGTTAACGTCCGCGTAAGGCATGTCAGACCCAACCGCCCCCCTTGACCCGCATGACGAAAAAGCGCTGAAGGCGCTGATCGCCTGGTGGGAGGACGCCGGGATCGCGCTGGACGCTCCGATCCAGCGCCCCCGGTCCGTGCCTGCGAATCAGGCCGGGACCCGGTCCGCACAGGCAGGCCGTGACAGGCGTACGGACGAGGCGCGCCCGGCCGCCCCGCCCCAGCGCACAGCCACCGCCGCCGCGGCCCGTGCAGCCGGCTACGGCCAGCCGGAGAGCACCGGCCCTTCGGCCCGCGAGCTTGCCGCACAGGCCGACACGCTCGACGCGCTGCACGCCGCGATCGAGCGATTCGAGGACTGCCCGCTCAAGCGGACTGCCCGCAACACCGTCTTCGCCCGCGGCAACCGGGAGGCCCGCGTCATGGTGGTGGGCGAGGCGCCAGGCAAGGACGAGGACGAACAGGGCAAGCCTTTCGTGGGCCGGTCGGGGCAGTTGCTCGACCGCATGTTCGCCTCGATCGGGCTTGGCGAGGACGATCTCTACATCTCCAACATCCTGAACTGGCGCCCGCCGGGAAACCGCACGCCGACCCAGGAAGAGATCACGATGTGCCTGCCCTTCATCGAACGCCACATCGCGCTCAAGGCGCCCGAGGTCCTGGTGGTCGCCGGCGGCATTTCCGCCCAGTCGCTGATGCGGACATCGACGGGCATTACCCGGCTGCGCGGTCAGTGGGGCGAGTATGCACTGCTCGATGCGGCCGGCGAGCCCGCCGGCAAGACGATTCCCGTCCTGCCGGTCTTCCATCCCTCCTATCTTCTCCGGCGCCCGCCGGAGAAACGGAAGGCCTGGCTGGACATGCTCGCTCTCGAGGCCCGCCTCGCGGGCTGAGCGGCACGCCACGCATCTCTGTAACAACAAATTTTATTGTGGTTTTCTCACGAGGTGCGGCGCAAATCGCGCTGGCAATAATCTATTATGACCAGCCGCCCGCAACCAATGCTTAACCCTGAGACCGCGACCGTCCCCGGCGAATACTGGCATCAGTCCGGCCCCCGAAATCCCGGCTGTTATCGCAAACGGAAAGACACAAGCCATGCCCCGGGACACGCATCTCACCGGCGTCGAACGCCGCTTCGATACCGACCAGGTCATCGTCACGAAGACGGACCTGAAAGGTCGCATCACCTACGCCAACGATATCTTCCAGAAGGTATCGAACGTGACCGAGAAACAGTCGCTCGGCCAGCCCCACAGCTTCATCCGGCATCCGGACATGCCGCGCTGCATCTTCAAGCTGTTCTGGGACACCATCCGGGGCGGCAACGAGATCTTCGCGTATGTAGTCAATCGCGCCACGAACGGCGACCACTACTGGGTCTACGCCCACGTCACGCCGAGCTTCAACGACAAGGGCGACATCATCGGCTTCCACTCCAACCGCCGCAAGCCGGACGCGCGCATCCTCAACGAGGAAATCATCCCGCTCTATGCCGCACTGCGCGAGGAAGAAGCCCGGCACGAGAACGCCAAGCAGGGCCTGGCAGCCTCGACCGACAAGCTGAACCGCCACCTCGCCGATCTCGGCAAGGAGTACGACGAATTCATCTGCACGCTGGGCCAGGGCCTGCGTCGCGGCTATCGCTAGGAGCCCCGGGATGTTTGAGAACAAAGACCGCAAGGCCATCCGCCGTGCCGCCGCCATCGTCCGTGCCGTTGCCGAAGGCGATTTCGAACAGCGCATCATCGGCGTCTCCGACGACCCGGAGATCGCCGAGATGGAACTGGCGATCAACCTGCTGATCGACCGCACCGACGCCTATCTGCGCGAAAGCCAGACCTGTGTGGAATACGTGCGCAAGAACAAGCACTACCGGCTCATTCCCGAGACCGGCATGGTGGGCTCCTTCCGCAAGGCCGCACAGGCGATCAACACCACGCTGTACGGCATCAAGAGCCGGCATGAGAGCTTTATCGAACTGGCCGGCCGGCTCGAGGAGCAGCTCGCCGACGTGATGAACCAGGTCTCCGACACGATCGGCTCCCTGCGCGGCACGGCCGACCAGCTCTACTCCCGGTCCAGCGAGGCCAGCGAACGCTGTACGAGCGCCGCCGCCGGCGCGGAACAGGCCTCCACCAACATGCAGAGCGTCGCAGCCTCGGCCGAGGAACTCACCTCCTCCATCTCCGAAATCAACCGGCAGGTGGTCAGCTCCGCCGACCTCGCCTCCGGCGCCGTGGAGAAATCCCGCGCGATGAATGCCACCATCGAAGGCCTGAACGGTGTCACCGGGAAAATCGGCGACGTCGTGAAACTGATCGAGGCCATCGCCGACCAGACCAATCTTCTGGCACTCAACGCCACCATCGAGGCCGCCCGCGCCGGCGAGGCCGGCAAGGGTTTCGCCATCGTCGCTTCCGAGGTGAAGTCGCTGGCTGGCCAGACTGCCCGCGCCACCGACGAAATCGGTCATCAGATCCAGGATCTGCAGCACACGATGACCGGCGCTGTCGACGCAAACTCGACGATCAGTTCGGCCATCGGGGACATCAACACCGCCTTCAACGCCATCGCCGCCGCGGTCACCGAACAGAGTGCGGCAACGGGCGAGATTGCGCGCAATGTCAGCGAGGCCGCCGCCGGTACCGGTGAAGTCTCCAACGGGATCGGCGTGGTGCATTCGGCCACCGAAGCGACCCAGTCCTCGGTGGAGAGCGTGATCGGTTCGACCGACATCCTGTTGCGCCAGGAACAGAGCCTCAATGCGCTGCGGGACAATATCTCCGGCTTTCTCGTCGATCTGCGGAAAGTCGGCTGACCGGACCTGGCCGGCCGGCTTGCCCATGGCCCGGATTGCGGGGTCGATGAATTTTGTTCTTGATTTGTTCCGGCGCTGAGTCATAGTGCGCTCATGACCGAGCGCCCAGGTGGCTACGCCCTAAACGCCCCTCAGGCGGCCGCCTCGGCCGGATCCCCCACCGCCCCGGGGGCCGGCGCGAGGGGCCGGGGCGCTCGGTCAAACGCGTCGGGCCGTTACGAGGCGTTCGCACGCGAGGCCTTCGACGATGGCTGGACCGACGAGGATGCGGAGCCGCCGCGTCTGGGCACCACAGTGCTGAAGGATGCCTCGCGCTCCATCGTGGCGACCAACAACTCGCCGGACATTTCCTTCGACCAGTCGATCAATCCCTATCGCGGCTGCGAGCATGGCTGCGTCTACTGCTATGCCCGGCCCAGCCACGCCTATTGGGGCTATTCCCCGGGCCTCGACTTCGAGAGCATGATCTTCACCAAGTCCGACGGCCCGGCCCTGCTGGAAGCCTTCTTCAACAAGCCGGGCTATACGCCCAGACCCATCGTGATCGGCGCCAACACCGATGCCTGGCAACCGCTCGAGAAACGGCTGGAGCACACGCGAGACATCCTCAAAGTCTTCGCGCGCTACAGACACCCGGTCAGTTTCATCACCAAATCGGCCCTGGTGCTGCGCGATCTGGACATTCTCGGTCCCATGGCCGCCGACGGCCTGGCCAAGGGCGCCATCTCGGTGACCACGCTGGACCGGAAGCTGGCGCGCGACATGGAACCGCGCGCCGCCGCGCCGCATCGCCGGCTCGACGCGATCCGCGGGCTCAGCAGCGCCGGCCTGCCCGTGACGATCATGATGGCGCCCATCATTCCCGCGCTCAATGACAGCGAGATCGAGGCCGTCTTCGAGGCCGGCGCGAAGGCCGGGGCTGCCAACGCGTCCTATGTGCTGCTGCGCCTGCCGCTGGAGATCAAGGACCTGTTCCGCGAATGGCTCCAGTCGGCCCGCCCCGACGCGGCCGCTCGCGTGATGTCGCTGATCCGGCAGATGCGCGGGGGGAAGGACTACGATCCGCAATGGGGCACGCGCGGGCGCGGTCAGGGTCCGCTGGCGGAACTCGTCGCCAGGCGGGTCCGCGCTGCCATCCGCCGATACGGCCTCACCGAACCGCGCGCCGAACTCGACTTCTCCCGTTTCGAGCGCCCGCTCGGCTCGGCCGGACAGCCGAGTCTGTTCTAGAGCATTTTCAGCGAAAGTGGGTACCGGTTTCGCGGTTCGAAAATGCGATAAAACAAGGGGGTAGAGAATTTTCACTGACCCTGAATTCAGTGAAAATTCTCTAGGCTTGCCGGCGGTACATCTGTGCTCCGGCACGGACCTGATCGACGACCTGGCGGCGCAGGCCGGCGGACTGATCGTCAAACCCGGCCAGCTGGCCGCGTGTGATGGGCGGTGACACCAGGAAACCCTGCAGCACCAGGTCGGGCTGACATCCCAGGACAGCGAGTTCGCTGAAGGTTTCGACGCCCTCCACCACGACGCTGATCCCCAGCGCCCGTGCCAGGTCGATCGTCGCCTGGACAATGATCTGCGCTTCGCGATCGTGCTCGATACCGGTCATGAAGGACCGGTCGATCTTGATCTTGTCGAAGGGAAAGGTGCGCAGATAGGCCAGCGATGAATAGCCGGTTCCGAAATCGTCGATGGCCAGGCGGACACCGAGCGCCTTGAGCGCGCCCAGAACCTGCAGCGCCCGCTCCTCGTCATCGATCAGTACGCCCTCGGTGATCTCGATGACCAGCCGCTCCGGCGCCAGGCCGGACGCCTTGAGGGCCTGCTGGATGCACAGCACGAGATTGCCCTGGCGGAACTGGGCCGGACTGACATTGACCGCCACCCGGCGCCCGTCGGGCCAGTTGACCGCCTCGCGGCAGGCCGCCCGGATCACCCATTCGCCCAGTTTCAGGATCTGGCCGGTTTCCTCGGCGATCTGCACGAACTCGCCGGGCGGGACATAGCCCCGCGCCCCGTCATTCCAGCGCACGAGAGCCTCGTAGCCGGCCACTTCGCCATCCCCGAGACGCACCTGCGGCTGGAAGTGCAGCTCCAGCAGTTCGTCCTCGATCGCGACAGCCAGATCCGCCTCCAGCATCCGCCGCTCCTGCAGCATCCGGCCGAGCGCCGGGTCGAAGCAGCGCACCTGATCCCGGCCCTGTGCCTTGGCATGATAGAGGGCAAGGTCCGCCTGGTTCATGAGCCGGTCCGGATCCTCGCCGTCCAGCGGGAAGATGCTGATACCGCCGGACGCGCTGACCGTCAGCGTCAGCTGGTCGAGCGAAAGCGGCAGTCCGACATGGTCGACCACGCGCTGGGCGATGCCCAGCACTTCGTCGTGCCCGGACACGCGCGGCAAAAGAACGGCGAACTCGTCGCCGCTCAGGCGTGCGGCTATGGCCGTGTCCGGAAGGGAATCGAGCATGCGCTCGGCAACCGCCTTGAGCAGCGCGTCGCCCGTGGCATGGCCGTGCACGTCGTTGACTTCCTTGAAGCGGTCGAGATCGAAGACGGCGACGGCCACCATCGTGTCCTCGCGCCAGGCCCGGGACAGCTCTTCCTCCAGCGCCTCGCGGAATTTCAGCCGGTTGGGCAGGCCGGTCAGCGTATCGTGATGGGCCAGATGGGTCATGCGCGCGCGGGCCCGCTCCTCGGCGGACACATCGCGGAAGACCAGCACCTGCGACACCCCGCCTCCGATATCCATTCGCCGGGCGCGCACCTGAACCGTCAGCGCCTCGCCGTCGCGGCAGCGCAGGCGGCAGGTCATCGGGCTGTCCTCCCCGATTTGATCGAGCGTGGTGAATGCGCACGCGTCCATCGCCAGCTTGCCGACGGGCATGTCCAGGAGATCGTCACGCTTGAGACGGAGCATTTCGCACAGGGGGACGTTCATGTCCCGTATGAGGCCGTCGCGCACCACGGCGATCCCCTCGAATGTGGCATCCGCCAGGGCGCGCATCCGTTCGGCCTCGGCCTTGCGCCGGGCACCGAGATGGAGGTCCAGCGCGGCCGCCGCCAGTCCCACGCTGACCACGAAGACCACGCCCAGCGCGATGGTGATGGCGAGCAGTTTGGAGGACACGGCCGCCCCCCCGGCTATGCCGGGCACCGAAAGCACCAGGTCCATCGCGCTCATGGCGATGAAATGGAGGCTGACGACACCGCACAGCAGCAGCAGGGCCGACACGGCCAGGCCGCGGCGCGTGGGCAGGCGGACCATCAGCGTGGCCGCCAACGCGGCAAACCCCGAGCCCAGCGCGACGGCCGTCAGCACAAGATCCTGGTCCCAGGCGATCGACGCACCGACATCCATCGCGTCGATGCCCATGAAATGCATGGTGGCGATGCCCGCCCCCACGAGCACGCCGCCCGCCGGCGCGCCCAGGGCGTGTTTCACACGGACAGCCAGGGTCCAGCCGCAGGTCGTGACCAGGATCGCCACCAGCAAGGAGCCGACCGTTCCCACGACGCCATAGCGGATCGGCAGCGGCGCCTCATAGGCCAGCATGGAGACGAAATGCGTACCCCAGATGCCGACACCGGTGACGAATCCGGTCACGATCAGCCACAAGGACTGACGCTCGGACGTTGCGGAGAGGGCGCGCCTTGCCATGCCCACCGCCGCGAAAGCGGACAAGGCACACAAAAGTGCGGCCACCGCGACGAGCCGAAGGTCGTGTTCGACCGTCACGCAATAGAAAACGCGATACACTAGGCGCCTCGAAAGAATTGCTCTGACCGTGAACATCCCCGAAAAAACCGAGGATTACCTTAACGCCGCCGGCCGGATTGCAGAGACCAGGACGGCCGGTGTCGACGAGGCCGGACGCGGTCCGCTCGCCGGGCCGGTGGTGACGGCAGCCGTGATTCTCGACCCGGCGAGGCCGATCGACGGGCTGGCCGACTCCAAGACGCTGAGCGCACGGCGGCGCGCGGTTCTGGCCGACGCGATCCGGCGTTCGGCCTGGGTCGGCATCGGCATTGCCGAACCGGCGGAAATCGACCGGCTGAATATTCTCCATGCCACGATGCACGCCATGGCGCGTGCCGTGGCGCGGCTTCCCGTGCGGCCCGGGCGCGTCCTGATCGACGGCAATCGCGTGCCCGACGGCCTGCCCTGCCCGGCGGAAGCGATCGTGAAAGGCGATGCGCGCGAACCGGCAATCGCCGCCGCCTCGATCCTCGCCAAGACACTGCGCGACCGGTTGATGACGGAAGCGGGCCTACGCTGGCCGGGCTACGGGTTCGAGGGGCACAAGGGCTATCCCAGCAAGGCCCACCGCGAGCGGCTGATGGCGCTCGGTCCCTGCCCGATCCATCGAACAAGCTATGCGCCGGTCCGCGAGGCGCGGCGATCTCTGGAGTTTTCCCCAGGTGCGCCGGACTGTGGATAACTTGATCGAAGCTTAACGGCCCGTTAGCCATAGACGCGGGAAAACAATCCCTCGAAAGAACGAGTGGAGTGGCGTGTCATGGCGGAGTCCCGGATCGACCAGATTCTCGAGGGAGAATGCGTGGAAGTGATGAAATCGCTTCCCGATGAGAGCGTCGATCTGGTGTTCGCCGATCCGCCCTACAATCTCCAGCTCGGCGGCGATCTGCACCGGCCGGACAATTCAAAGGTTGCCGCCGTCGACAATGACTGGGACCAGATCGGCGGGTTCGACCAGTACGACCTGTTCACCTGGGGCTGGATGGAAGAGGCGCGCCGCGTCCTCAAGCCGAACGGCGCGATCTGGGTGATCGGCAGCTATCACAACATCTTCCGCGTCGGCGGTATTCTCCAGGACGCCGGCTTCTGGATGCTCAACGACATCATCTGGCGCAAGTCCAACCCGATGCCCAATTTCAAGGGCACGCGCTTTACCAATGCCCACGAGACGCTGATCTGGGCGGCCAAGAGCAAGGAAGCGCGCCCGACCTTCAACTATGCCGCCATGAAGGCGCTCAATGACGGTGTGCAGATGCGCTCCGACTGGACGCTGCCGATCTGTTCGGGCGGCGAACGCCTGAAGGGCAAGGACGGCAAGAAGGCGCACCCCACGCAGAAGCCTGAAGCCCTGCTGCACCGTGTTCTGCTGTCGACCACCAATCCGGGCGACATCGTGCTGGATCCCTTCTTCGGCACCGGCACGACCGGTGCCGCCGCCAAGCGCCTGGGCCGGCATTTCATCGGGATCGAGCGCGATCCGGAGTATCTTGAGGTCGCGCGCGAACGGCTCGAAGCGATCACGACGGCCTCGACCGAGGCGCTCTCGGTCACCCAGTCCAAGCGCGCCCAGCCGCGCATCCCGTTCGGCGCCCTGGTCGAACGCGGCCTGGTGAAGCCGGGCGATACGCTCTATTGCCCGAAGGGCCGGTTCACGGCCCGCGTCCGCGCCGACGGCACGCTGATTGCCGGCGACCGCGCCGGCTCGATCCACCAGGTCGGCGCCCAGCTGCAAAGCGCGCCGTCCTGCAATGGATGGACCTACTGGCACGTCCGCACCAAGCAGGGCCTCGCCCCGATCGACGTGCTGCGCGCCGAAATCCGGGCCACGCTGGACGGCTGAGGCCGGCCGCCCCGCTCTGTTTTTGCCGTTCTTCCCCACTTTTCCACTTCCCCCACCCTGCACTTTCCCCGCCTTCCACTTCCCCCGGCCCCGTGCCGGGGTCCGGTTGAGCTTGCGTCTGAAACACCGGCAGGCCCCGGAATAAATCCGGGGAAACCGGCGGGAGGGGCTTCTCTCCTTCCACTCACATTTTTCCCGGACGAAAGCCTGCGAAAGCAGGCTGTAGATCCGGGATCCACGGCGCCATCGCCTCGCCCGGCGTCTGCAATCGTCGATCCCGGATAGCGCTACGCGCTTCCGGGAAAAATGGGAGAGATAAAAACACCCTCTTTGTCATCCTGGCAGGAGGCCCCGCGAAAACGGGGCGCAGCGTGTCGGGAGAGACGCGCCTCAACCTCTCAGCTTCACCACTTTGCGCATGACGCTAGGCAGGGCTTGCTTGTCGAGCTGGTCTTCGGCGGCCCAATAGCCGTCTTCCGGTTGCCAGTCCGCGGCGGGGGTGGTTTCGCGCACGTCGAGCCGAAGCTCGAAATGGGTGAAGACGTGGCGCACCTCGCCGCGCGAGACCCAGTCGGCCTTGAAGGGCGGCGCTTCATCCGGCGGTGCGACTGCCCAGGAAGTCGAGGGCACTTCGACCATTCCGCCCAGCAAGCCCTTGTCCGGCCGCCGGCGCAGCCAGAGCCCCTGCTCGCCCCTGACCAGCCAGGCGGTACCGAGGCGCACCGGCTTGGGTTTCTTTTTTTCTTTCAGGGGATAGCGCGTCATGTCCCCCGCCGCGTGCGCGTCGCAGGCGAAACTCCAGGGACACGCCGTGCAGTCCGGCGATCGCGGCGTACAGACCGTGGCGCCCAGATCCATGATCGCCTGGGCATAATCGCCCGGCCGGTCCGGCGAGGCGATGGCGCCGGCCAGGCGCCGGATTTCCGGCTTGGCCCTGGGCAGCGGTGTGGCGAGCCGGTAGAGCCGCGTGATGACGCGCTCGACATTGCCGTCGACCACACTGCCCGGCCCGTCGAACGCCGCCGCCAGGACGGCATTCGCCGTATAGTCGCCGATCCCGGGCAAGGCCTTGAGCCCGTCCAGCGTGTCCGGGAAGACGCCGCCCAGTTCCTTTGCCACATGACGGGCGCAGGCGTGGAGGTTGCGCGCCCGGGCGTAATAGCCCAGCCCCGCCCATTCGCGCATCACGTCCTCGCGCGGCGCGGCGGCCAGATCCCCGACCCGCGGCCACAGCTCCAGGAAGCGGTACCAGTAAGGCGTGGCGTGCGGCACGGTGGTCTGCTGCAGCATGATTTCCGACAGCCAGACCGCATAAGGATCGGCCTTTCGCCCCGCCGCCCGGTCCTCCGGCCGGATCCGCCAGGGCAGGCGCCGGCCTTCACGATCGTACCAGTGGAGCAGCGTCTGGCGCAGGCGGTCTATATCCTTTGTCTCGGACATGCGTGCGGTCTTCAGGCCTTCGGGACTTGCGGGCAGCGGTGTTCGCGGCGAGAGTGCCCACCATGAAGCGCAAACCGTCCTCGTCAACTCTGGAAGCTGCCGCCAGCGCCTACATCGCGTCCCGGCGCGGCCGGCGTGCCATCCAGCCCGCCCCGTCGGCAGGCCGGGCTGCCGAGCGGGTGCTGAAACCGCTGACCCGGCGCTTCGGCGTCGGCGTGGAGCAGTTGCGCGAGCACTGGCCGGAAATCGTCGGCAAGCGGCTGGCCGACTGGAGCGCCCCGAAGACCATCCAGCGTGCCGGCGGCGTGAACACGCTCGTCATCGAGGCCCGCGGCCCGGCCGGCGCCATCCTGCAAGCGGAATCCCAGCGCATCCTGGAGCGCGTGCGCACCCATTCCGGCGATCGCGCACCGACCCGTCTGCGCGTCGTGCAGGGCAAGGCCGCGCGCCCGGCATCGGGAAACACGGCGGACGTGAAAAGGCGGCAATCCGCTTCACATGTGAGCGAGACGGTGGAGACTTCGCCCGAGGCGCGGCTATTGTCCGCCCTCGACCGTTTCGCGAAATCGGTAAAGGCGCGCGACGGACACTGACGCGCGACACACAGAGATTAGGCAGGGGGAGCCCCGGAATGACATTCTCGCGACACATCTTCACGGCCGCGGCCATGACCGCCGCGCTCTTCGTCGGCGCCTGCGGCGGCGGCGACGCCCCCGGAGAGGGGCAATCGAACTACGAGCGCGCCAGCGATCGCGGGATGGGCAATCCCGACGCGCCGGTGACGATGATCGAATACTCCTCCGTTGCCTGCCCGCACTGCGCGGCCTTCCACCAGGACGTCTATCCGGTGCTGCAGGAGGAATATATCGAGACCGGACAGATGCGTTACGTGCTGCGCGAAATGATCACCGGCTCGCCGCAATTCGCCATCGCCGGCTTCTCCCTGGCCCGCTGTGTGCCGGAAGACCGCTATTTCGACATGGTGGATCTGCTGTTCCAGCAGCAGCGCGCCATCTTCCAGGCCGCCCAGACCCAGGGCAGCGCCCGCGGCCAGTATCTGGCCATCGCCCGCTCGATGGGGCTGAGCGAGGAAGAATTCATCGCCTGCCTCAATGACGAGGAGGTCAACCAGTCGATCGTCGCCGCGCATGACCGCGCGATCGAGGACGGGATCGAGGGCACGCCCCGCTTCATCTTCAACGGCCGCATGCTGGAGGCCCGCCGGGCGCCGGGCGAGACGGAATTCACCTATTTCCTCGACGGCGAGCAGGTCGTCATCGACGGCGAGCCCCTGCCGGGCCGTGTCGATGCGGAGACCTTCCGCCGGCTGATCGACCATCTTGTCGCCGAGGCCGGCGGCAGCCCGGAAGCAGACGCCGGCGAGGCGGCAGAATGATCCGCACGCTCGCACATGTCGCGGCCGGCGCGGCGCTGCTCCTCAGTGCCCTGCCCGCCGCCCTCGCCCAGCATCCCGCCCAGGCCGAACAGCCCGGCGACCACGCGATCGGCGACCCCGACGCACCGTTGCTGATCGTGGAATACGCCTCCTTCGCCTGCCCGCACTGCGCCCATTTCCAGGAAGAGGTGTGGCCGATGGTGAAAGAGGAATTCGTCGATACCGGCCGCGTGCGCTGGGTGTTCCGGCCGATCCTGACCAATCCGGTCCAGCTCGCCGCCGCCAGCACAATCCTGGCCGAATGCGCCGCCGAGGAGCGGTATTTCGAGGCCGCCGACCTTCTGTTCGAACGCCAGGAAGACATCTTCGATACGGCGCGCGCCGGTGGCGACGTTCTGGGCGAATACAATGATATCGCCGGGGAAGTCGGGCTGACGCCGGAGGAATTCTCGGCCTGTCTGCAGGATCCGGCGATGAATGAGGCGCTCAACGCCATGGCCCAGCAGGCCGCCGAGTACGAGATACCCGGCACGCCCTCATTCGTGATCGATGACGATATTCTCATCGCCACGACACGCGCCCAGGGTTCGCTCTTCTACTATGGCGAAGAACCGCTTACCATCAACGGGGAAAGGCCTCCCGGCGAGATGACCGGAGACTCCTTCCGCCGAATCGTCCTTCACTTCCTGAACGAGTCCGATTCGGACCAGTAGATTGCATCAGGAAAGTGCCGCATTCACCTGCCATATTGGGGCAGTCGGCGGCACAATGGAGGTCGGGTGAAGTTCACACAGCTGAGGCTGGCCGGATTCAAATCTTTCGTCGATCCCACAGAGCTGAGGATCGATCCGGGCCTTACTGGCGTGATCGGACCCAACGGTTGCGGCAAATCCAACCTGCTTGAAGCCCTGCGCTGGGTGATGGGTGCCACGTCGGCCAAGTCGCTGCGCGGCGGCGGCATGGAAGACGTGATCTTTTCCGGCACCGATGCCCGCCCCTCGCGCAATCATGCCGAGGTGGTGCTGACCGTCGACAATGAGGACAAGCTGGCCCCGGCCCGCTTCAACGACGCCGACACGCTGGAGGTGACCCGCCGCATCACCCGCGGCGCCGGCTCGGCCTACAAGATCAACAGCGAGGAAGTGCGCGCCAAGGACGTCCAGCTCCTCTTCATGGATGCCGGCACCGGCGCCAATTCGCCCGCCCTCGTGCGCCAGGGCCAGATTTCCGAACTCATCGCCGCCAAGCCGCAGAACCGCCGCCGCATCCTGGAGGAGGCCGCCGGCGTGTCCGGCCTGCGCGCCCGCCGGCACGAGGCCGAGCTGCGCCTCAAGGGGGCCGAGGCGAATCTGGAGCGCCTGCAGGAGGTGATCGACGACGTCACCGGCCGCCATGGCGCCCTGCAGCGCCAGGCCCGTCAGGCCGCGCGCTACCGCAAGCTGTCGGCCTCGATCCGGGCGCTTGAAGCCGCCGTCTGGCTCAATCGCTGGCGCGAGGCCGCCACGGCGGTTGAGACCGCCGAGGCCGAACTTGCCGAAAAGCGCGATGCCGCGGAAAGCGCGACGTCGCACGCCGCCGAGGCCCGCACCCAGGCCGAAGTGCTCGCCGCCGCGCGCGAGCCTGCCCGCCAGGCCGAGGCCGAAGCGGCCGCGGCCTTGCGCCGGCTCGAACGCGAACGCGACCTTCTCGAGCGCGATGCCGCCGATGTGGAACGCAATATCGCCAGCCTGGAGGCCCGCCTCGAAGAGCTGGCCTCGGCCGCCGGACGCGAGCGGCAGATCGTCGAGGACGCCCAGGCCAGCCGCGACGAGGCCGCCCAGGCCATCGCCAGGCTGGATGCCGATATCGAGCGCGAAAGCGCCACGCTGGACAGTGCCAGGACCGCCGCCGAGGAGGCGGAAACGCATCGTCAGGCGATGGAGGCGGTTCTTGACGAACGCGCCCGCGAAGCTGCCGACAAGCGTGCCGCCATCGAAGCCGCCCGGCGCGACCTGGCGCGCTATGAAACGCGGCTGGAGCAGATCGCCCGGGAAATCGAGACCGCAGGCGCCGAGCGCGAACGCCTGGAAGCCTCGCCGGCGATGAGCGAACTGGAGACGGCCCAGGCCGAAGCCGAAACGGCGGAGACCGCGCTGGCCGATGCCCGCGAAACTCTCGAGGCGGCCGAAGCGGAACGCCAGTCCGCCGATGCCGCCCTGGAGACGGCCGCCCAGACCTGGCGTGATATCTCCACCGAGCGCGAGACGCTGGAGCGCGAGGCCCAGGCGCTGGAACGCCTGCTCGCCTCGTCCATGCAGGAGACCGTCTCCCCGGCGCTGGACGCCGTGCGGGCCCGCCCGGGCTATGAACAGGCCCTCGCCGCCGCGCTGGGCGACGATCTCGACGCCTCGCTGGACGAAAGCGCTGCACGCCACTGGTCCGAGATGGGCGCAAAGGCGGACATGCTGCCCGGCGGCTGCGTGCCCCTGTCCGATCATGTCGAAGCGCCCAGGGCCCTGAAGGCCCGGCTGGATGCGATCGGCGTGATCAAGGCCGAGAAGGCCGCCGAGGCGGCGGCGAAACTCAAGCCCGGCCAGCGTCTGGTCACGCGCGACGGCGATCTGTGGCGCTGGGACGGGCTGATCGCCCGCGCCGATGCGCCCTCCGCAGCCGTCGCCCGTCTGGAAAACCGCAACCGGCTGGAGGCCGTCCGCCAGGAGCTGGACGACAAGGAAGCGGCCTTCGAAACGGCCCGCACCGCCGACGCCGGGGCGCGAACCGCCGCGGAAAAGGCTCGCGAGGCGGAACAGACAGCCCGCGCCGCCATCGGCCCGGCCGATAGGGCCGTGCGCGACGGGCTCGCCCGCGTCTCCTCGCTGCGCGAGAAAAGCGCCCAGGATGCCGCCCGCGCAACCGCACTGAAGGAACGCATCGAACGGCTCGAAGCGGAACAAGCCGAGACGCGGGAGGCGTTCGAAGCCGCAAGGAAACTGCTCGCCGAAGCGGAGGCCTCCGAAGGCGACACCGAGGCGCTGGATGCTGCGCGTGACGCGGCCGAAGAGGCAAGGCGCCAGGCCGCCGACGCCCGCGCCGCCCTGGACACCGCCCGCCGCGAGGGCGAGCACCGCCGTCAGCGCCGCATGGGCTTCAAGCGCGATCACGATGCCTGGGCCGAACGCTGCAAGGCGGCCGAAGCACGCATTGCCGATATCGAGACGCAGAGTGACGAGGCGCGCCAGACGCTGGAAACCACGCGCGCGAAGCCGGAAGTTCTGGAGGAGAAGATTCTCGCCCTGACCGGCAAGGTGCAGGAGGCCGAACGCGCCGCCGAAGAGGCGCGCGAAGCGGCGTCCACCACCGAAGGTCAGGTCAAGGAGGCCGACAGCGCCGCCCGCCAGGCCGAGGCCGCCGCCTCTGCCGCGCGGGAGGGACGCGCCGCGGCCGAGGCCCGGCTGAGCGGTGCGAAGGAACGGCTGAACGAAACGACGGACCGGCTGCAGGATGCCACCGGCGAGGCGCCGGGCACGTTGTCCAAACGGGTCGACGAGGACGAGATTTCCGAACTCAGCCCGGACGAGCTGGAGCGCCGGCTGGACGAGGCCCGCCAGGGCCGCGAGCGGCTGGGCGCCGTCAATCTGCGCGCCGACGAGGAAGCCGAGGAACTCGCCCAGCGCATGGAAGAGATGACGCGCGAGCGCGACGACCTGATCGAGGCCATCGCCCGCCTGCGCAAGGCCGTGGACGAGCTCTCCCGCGAGGGCCGCGCCCGCCTGCTGGAGGCGTTCGACATTGTCGACGGGCATTTCCGCAATCTCTTCGCCACCCTGTTCGAGGGCGGTCATGCCGAGCTGCGCCTGACCGAGAGCGACGACCCGCTGGAAGCCGGCCTGGAAATCATGGCCTGCCCGCCGGGCAAGAAGATGGACACGATGTCGCTGATGTCCGGCGGCGAACAGGCGCTGACCGCCTCGGCGCTGATCTTCGCGGTCTTCCTGTCCAACCCCGCACCGGTCTGCGTGCTCGACGAGGTCGATGCGCCGCTCGACGACGCCAATGTCGACCGCTATTGCCGCATGCTGGACGAGATGCGGCGCCTGACCGAGACGCGTTTCCTGGTCATCACGCACAACGCCCTGACCATGTCGCGCATGGACCGGCTCTACGGGGTGACAATGGCCGAACGCGGCGTTTCCCAGCTCGTCTCGGTCGACCTGGTGGGCGCCGAACAGCTTATCGCCGCCGAGTAGGTATTTTTCTCTTTAATTTCTGAAAGTTACCGCACCTGCGGCCTTGCTTGACTTGCCGGGGGGCCGTGGATAGTGTGCGCGCGCCTACGGGGGGCTGTTCTTCCGTCGGCGGACCGGTCAATCATGTCACGCAAAGACGAAAGCCAGCGCGACCCATCCAAAACCGATCTGGACTCCTTGCAGCAGCGCATCGACGCGCGGCGCGACAAGTACAGACCGAAACCGGATAACACCCAGACGTCCGCCTGGTCGCTGGGAATGCGCTACGGATCAGAGTTCTTTGGCGGCGTGCTGGTCGGCGGGGCGTTGGGCTTTGCGCTCGACTATTTCGCCGGCATCGCGCCCTGGGGGATGATCGCCGGAACGATGTTAGGGTTTGCAGCCGGTACGCTGAATGTCGTAAGGGCTGCGAAAGAGATCAGTTCGGAGTCGCAGGAACCCTAGTGTTCCGGGGCTCTGCCGGAAGAATCGCGGCCTTGGCCGCAACAGCGATGTAAGAGAGGCCGGGCGTGGCAGACACCAACCCGATCAAGCAGTTCGAAGTTCACGAACTGGTTCCGTTCGAAGCTTTCGGCCTGAATCTGGCCTTCACCAATTCCAGCCTCTTCATGGTGCTGACCACGGTGCTGACCGTGATCCTGTTCACCCTGGCCATGTCGAGCCGCGCCCTGGTGCCGAACCGCTCGCAGTCGGTCGCCGAGATCATCTACGGGTTTGTGGCGGACATGCTGCGCTCGACGGCGGGACCGGACGCGCTGCGCTTCTTCCCCTTCGTCTTCACGCTCTTCATCTTCATCCTGGTCGCCAACATGCTCGGCATGTTCCCGTATTTCCCGGCGCCGGGGGCCCACTCCTTCACCATTACCAGCCACCTGATCGTCACCGTCGCCCTGGCGATGCTGGTCTGGCTGACCGTCATTATCTATGGCGTCTTCAAGAACGGCCCGAAATTCCTCAAGCTCTTCGTGCCGTCCGGCGTGCCGGTCTACATCCTGCCCTTCGTGTCGCTGATCGAGGTGATCTCCTTCATCTCGCGTCCGATCAGCCACTCGGTACGTCTGTTCGCCAACATGCTGGCCGGACACATCCTGCTGAAGGTCTTTGCCGGCTTCATCGTGATGCTCGGCGCCGGTCTCGGCGTGGGCGGCTATGTGATCGGCATCCTGCCGTTCGCGATGACGCTGGGCCTGACGGCGCTGGAATTCCTGGTCGCCTTCCTGCAGGCCTACGTGTTCGCCATCCTGACCTGCATCTATCTTTCCGACGCCCTGCACCCGGGTCACTGACCGCAGACGTCGACCAACCAACCCAACCAACTGCTACAGATCCTCAAAGGGAGTTCTAAAATGGAAGAAATGGGCAAATACATCGGCGCCGGTCTGGCCTGCCTGGGCATGCTGGGCGCTGCTGTGGGCGTGGGCAACATCTTCGGTTCCTTCCTGCAAGGCGCGATGCGCAACCCGTCGGCTGCCCAGCAGCAGTTCGGCAACCTGATCTTCGGCTTCGCCGTGACGGAAGCCCTGGGCATCTTCTCCCTGCTGGTTGCCCTGATCCTGCTGTTCGTCGTCTAAGTATCCGCGATTGCGGCTGCGCCATCGGGCGCGGCCGCAACCGTTTCGCTCCACTAGTCTAAGGGAGCCGGCGTCCCATGACGCACGCACCGCATTCCGAAGTCGCACAGCACGCGGCAGACGCTGCCGGACACGCCTCCGAAGGCGTGTTCCCGCCGTTCGACCCGACCTATTTCCCGTCGCAGCTCTTCTGGCTGGCGATCAGCTTCATCGCGCTCTACGTCGCGCTGGACAAGTTCGTGCTGCCGAAGATCAAGACGACGATCGAGGAACGCCGCGACCGGATCGCCGACGATCTCGACGCCGCCGCCCAGGCCAAGGCCGACGCCGAAGCCGCCGGCGAGGCCTATGAGAAGTCGCTGGCCGAAGCGCGCGCCAAGGCGCATGTGATCGCCGCGGACACGCGCAAGGCGCTCGACGCGGAGATCGCCAAGGAGACCGCCGAAGTGGAAGCCGAGCTGGCCTCCAAGCAGGAAGCCTCCGAAGCGGCCATTCGCAAGGCCAAGGACAAGGCGTTCGCCGAGGTCCGCGGCATCGCCGCGTCGGCCACGGCGGCAGCCGTCGAGGCCCTGGCCGGCGTCGAGGTCTCCGAGGCCGATGCCGGCAAGACCGTCGACGCCCTCATGAAGGCGAAGGAGGCCTAGGCCATGACCACGCACGCTGCACAATCCGGCGGACATGGCGAAGCCATGAGCCTCGGCGAATGGCTGGCGGCCCAGCCGGCCGAGCCGACCTTCTACACCTTCCTGGCCTTCCTGGCCTTCTTCGGCGTCCTGATCTATTTCGGCGTCCACAAGTCGATCGCCAAGACGCTGGACGATCGCGCCGATGCGATCCGCGGCGAGCTGGACGAAGCCAAGCGCCTGCGCGAGGAGGCCCAGGAAATGCTGGCCTCCTACCAGCGCAAGCAGCGCGAAGCCGAGGCGGAAGCCGAAGCCATCGTCGCCCAGGCCAAGTCCGAGGCGAAGACGCTGAAGGCCGAAGCGCGCAAGGACATGGCCGAACGCCTGGAACGTCGCACGGCCATGGCCGAACAGCGCATCGCCCAGGCCGAGGCCCAGGCGGCCGCCGAGGTAAAGGCCGCCGCTGCGGAACTGGCCGCCAGCGCCGCCGAGGAAATCCTCAAGACCAAGCTGAAGAAGACCGATCTCAACAAGATCGTCGATGCCGACATCAAGGCTGTCGGCGAACAGCTGAACTAGGTCGCACCGGATACCGGATGCAAGAAGGCCCGCGGTCTGCGCCGCGGGCCTTTTTCTTGCCTGCCCCCCAGCCGCCGGCTAACAGAGCTGGCGAGCGACGCGGGGAACGGATCGATGAGATGGCCGGGCTGCATGATCGCGCTGGGCGCAGCCCTGGCGGCCTGCGAGGGGGAGCCGGGCGAGCTGCGCTCCGGTGCACCGGCACGGTTCGAGCACGACTATACGGTGAATTGCGGCGGCGAACCGCCCGTGACCTGGCATCTCTCACTGTCCGAACCAATGGGGCCGGAGGCGCAATCCGCCTTCTGCGCCTGCATGTCGGATATCGAACCGGCGACACCCTCACCCGGCGGCCAGTTGACCAACCAGGCCGTCTTCATGCGCTGTCTGACGGATCTCGTCGAAAATTCCGCGGGCGCTCCGGGCGCGCGCTAGGTCGCGTGCCGCGCTATTCCGCGGCTTCCTTTTCGCCGAAGGCGAAGCGGACGCGTTTCCACACCCAGGGGAAGCGGCGCAGCGTGTTGGTGATGTAGGTGTGCAGCGTCTTCGACGCCGCGGCCACCAGCACGAGGCCGAGCAGGCCCATGGGCAGCCCGATCGGGATGAAGGGCGTGATGAAGCCGAGCGGGATGGCCAGCACCATGAGCGCGAGGCCGATGGCGACGCACACAGTGCGGATGATCAGCACGACGACCGCGCCGAAAGCGTTCCGCTGGGCCCATCCATTGAGGGATTCATTCATCGCCGTGACCATCTCCAACCCCGTCCTTCATGGGCGCGCCTCTTCCAAACGGGGCGCCCATCGGGACAGACAACACTAAACGCGTAAACATGACCCCAATGCGAGACAAAAAAGCCGAAATTCGGGCAACGGCCAGAGTCTGCTGCGGGTTGTTGCATCTGCGCACCGGTTCTGACACCGGCGTAATATTTCCAAGCTGTGCGGCAGCTTGCGGCTTGTTGCGGTGCACCCGGAACTCGCGTCGGAGCCGGATCGACACCCTGCCTCATAAAATAGTGACGCCCCCGCCGGATGTCAGCGGGGGCGCCCTGAATTTTTCGCAGTCCGGACAGGTGGCCCGCCGCGCAAAGGGCTCGCCCCGCTTGCGGGGGAGCTGTCGGCGCAGCCGGCTGAGGGGGCGGCGCGAAAGCGCCGCAGAGCGCGAAGCGCGCAGACTCTCCCCCATCGCCTCCCCCGGCTCAAGGCCGGGGTCGGCACGTCCCCCGCTTCGCAGGGGAAGCCCTTATTCCGCCGCTTCCGCCGTATCGCGGGCCGGCGTCCAGCGCAGCACGGGCTGGCGCGCCGCCTTCGTCTCGTCCAGGCGCTTGGTGGGCGCATGCACCGGGGCGGCGAGGAAGCGATCGCTCTCGCCAGCCTTCGCGGCCTCGGCGAGCGCTTCGAGCACTTCGACGAAACGGTCCAGCCCGCCCTTCGATTCGGTCTCGGTCGGTTCGATCAGCATGGCGCCGTGAACGACGAGCGGGAAATACATGGTCATCGGGTGATAGCCCTCGTCGATCATCGCCTTGGCGAAGTCGAGCGTGGAGACGCCCGTATCCTTGAGGAAGCGATCGTCGAACAGGGCCTCGTGCATGCATGTGCCTTCATAGGCGGGCGTCATGACGTGCTTGAGGCGCGCCAGGATGTAGTTGGCGTTGAGCACCGCATCCTCGGCGACCTGTTTCAGCCCGTCCGAACCATGGCTCATCATGTAGGTGAGCGCGCGGGTGAACATGCCCATCTGGCCGTGGAAGGCCGCCATGCGGCCGAAGGGTTCGCCCTCGGCATCCTCGGCCTGTTCGACCAG
This sequence comes from Pseudomonadota bacterium, assembly GCA_034659015.1. Classification (GTDB taxonomy): domain Bacteria; phylum Pseudomonadota; class Alphaproteobacteria; order Caulobacterales; family Maricaulaceae; genus Maricaulis. The sequence goes on from JAYEGL010000017.1 coordinate 86,824, forward strand.
TTTCCAGGTCTCGCCCTGCTTTTCCACGTAGGGCACCGGCGCATAGGGCGCGAGCGCGTCGGAGAGCACGGTCGGGCCGGAGCCCGGACCGCCGCCGCCATGCGGCGTGGAGAAGGTCTTGTGCAGGTTGATGTGCATGGCGTCGACGCCGAGATCGCCCGGGCGCACCCGGCCGACAATGGCGTTGAAATTGGCACCGTCGCAGTAGAAATAGCCGCCGGCCTCGTGGATCAGGTCGGCGATCTCGCGAATGTCGCGCTCGAACAGGCCGCACGTGTTCGGATTGGTCAGCATGATGCCGGCGACATCGTCGCCCAGCTTGCCCTTGAGGGCTTCCATGTCGACCCGGCCGGTCTTGTCGGCGGGGATCTCGTCCACCGTGAAGCCGCACTGCACGGCCGTCGCCGGATTGGTGCCGTGTGCCGATTCGGGCACCAGCACGCGACGGCGTCCGGTCTGGCCGTCCGCATCGAGACGCGCCCGGATCGCCATCATGCCGCAGAACTCGCCATGGGCGCCGGCCTTCGGCGACAGCGCCACCGCGGGCATGTTGGTCAGCGTCATCAGCCAGTGGGCCAGCTCGCCCATCAGCTGGTAGGCGCCCTGCACGGTGGAGGCCGGCTGCATCGGGTGCACGTCGGCAAAGCCCGGCAGGCGGGCGATCTTCTCGTTGAGACGCGGATTGTGCTTCATCGTGCACGAGCCGAGCGGATAGAGGCCCAGATCGATGGAGTAGTTCTTCCGCGACAGGCGCACATAATGGCGCATGGTTTCCGGCTCGGCGAGGCCGGGCAGGCCGATATCGCCCTTGCGGTCCAGACCGCCCAGGCGCGTCTTCATGCCCTTCGGCTCCGGCAGGTCGACGCCGCAATGTTCCAGGTTTCCGCGCTCGAAGATCAGCGGCTCGGCCTGATCGAGGCCGCGGCTGCCGGACACGGTGTCGGAATACCCGCCGGTTTCGATGTTTTCGGCCATGCGGGTGGGACGGCCTTGCGTGTTCATGCCCATCTTAAAGTACTCCGCGCAGCGCTTTTTCGAAGACGGCGATATCGTCTTCGGTGTTGGTTTCCGTCGCAGCGACGATCAGCAGGTCCTCGAATTGGCCGGGATAGAGCCGGCTGGCCGGGACCCCGCCGAGAACGCCGGCCTTGGCCAGCTCGTCGACGACCTGCGCCGCCGGTTTGGGCAGGCGCAGGGTGAATTCGTTGAAGAAGGCATCGGTGACGAGCTCCACACCGTCGATCGCCGAGAGGCGGTCGGCCAGTTCGCAGGCGGTCTCGTGATTGAGGCGGGCCAGCGTGGTGATGCCGCGCTCGCCCAGCAGCGTCATGTGGATCGTCCAGGCCAGCGAGCACAGGCCGGAATTGGTGCAGATGTTCGAGGTCGCCTTGTCGCGGCGGATATGCTGTTCGCGCGTCGACAGGGTGAGGACATAGCCGCGGCGGCCGTCGGCATCGACGGTCTCGCCGGCCAGCCGGCCCGGCATCTGACGGATGAAGCGGCGGTCGTCCTTGCAGGCGAAGAGGCCCACATAGGGTCCGCCGAAATTGAGGCCGACGCCGATCGACTGCCCCTCGCCCACGGCGATGTCGGCGCCCATGGCGCCCGGGCTTTCCACCAGGCCCAGCGAGACGCATTCGGTGAAGGCGGCGATGACCAGGGCGCCCTTCGCGTGCGCGGCCTCGGAGAGGGCGCGCAAATCGTGCAGGCGGCCGAACACGTCGGGCGTCTGGACCACGACGCAGGCGGTCTCCTCGTCGATGGCGGCGATCGCCTCGGAGAGGTCGCGCGTGTCCGGGTCGGTGACGGAGATCTCGACGTCGGAATATTTCGCCAGCGTCTTCGAGGCCTCGACATAGTGCGGGTGCACGCCGCCGGCCATGACCGCCTTGTCGCGGCGCGTCACCCGGGCGGCCATCATAATCGCTTCGGCACAGGCCGTGGAGCCGTCATACATGGAGGCATTGGCCACATCCATGCCGGTCAGGAGCGCGACCTGGGTCTGGAACTCGAACAGGGTCTGCAGCGTGCCCTGGGAAATCTCCGGCTGGTAGGGCGTGTAGGCCGTCAGGAATTCGGAGCGCTGGATCAGATGGTCCACCGTGGCGGGCACATGGTGCTTGTAGGCCCCGGCCCCCACGAAGAAGGGCGCCTGGCCGGCGGCGATGTTCTTCGACGCCATGGCGCCGAGCGTACGTTCGACCTGAAGCTCGCCCTGCCGGGTCGGCAGATCGATCAGCCCGTCCAGCCGCGCCGCGTCGGGCACGTCCTGGAAGAGATCGTCGATGGACGCGACGCCGATCGCCTCGAGCATCGCCTTGCGGTCGGTGTCGGTATGGGGGAGGTAACGCATCAAGCTACTCCGGCTTGGAGGTGTTGTTGTCCGGCGTGGCTTCGGCCCGGCCGGAATTGCGGCTGACATAGATGGCGATCGCCGGCAGGGCCGCCCCGCCGCCGATCAGAAGCGCGAACCACACCGCCGGACTGTCGCGCAGGGCGAAGATCACCATCGCGGCGAGAAAGGCCGCAGACGGGATCAGGACAGCCGGGCGGAGCAGCGTGCGCAGCATGATCAGCCCGTGTGATCCTTGTAGGCCGCCTCGTCCATCAGCCCGTCGAGCTGGGAGGCGTCGGAGATCTTGAGCTTCACGAACCAGCCCTCGCCGGACGGGTCTTCATTGACCTTGGCCGGCTCGCCCTCGAGCGCGTCATTGATGGCGACGACCTCGCCATCGACCGGCGCATAGACTTCCGAGGCCGCCTTGACGGACTCGACGACGGCGAACTCGTCGCCCTTCTTCAGCGATTTGCCGACATCGGGAAGCTCGACAAAGACGACGTCGCCCAGCTGGCCCGCCGCATAGGCGGTGATGCCGATCGTGGCGGTGTCGCCGTCCAGGCTGATCCATTCATGGTCTTCGGTATAGCGTGTGGTCATGGCGTGTCTCCCTGCCCCAGATAGATAGTCCCAGATAGATAATCACGGTGTATTCGGTTCGGGTCCGTCAGCCGGACCCCGGGTCAGCCCCGGTAGAAATTGGCCGGCACGAACGGCATTTTCACGATCTTCGCCGGACGTGCCTTGCCGCGCACGAGGATGTCCACCTCGGTGCCCGGCTGCATGTATTCGCGATCGACATAGCCCATGGCGACCGGGCCGTTCACGGTCGGGCCGAACCCGCCGGAGGTGACGATGCCGACGACGTCGCCATCCTTGCTGGCGATCTCGGCGCCTTCGCGGGCCGGCGCGCCGGAGAGCGTCAGGCCGACGCGCTTCTGGCAGGTCTTCGCCTCGATCTGCGCCGCGATCACGTCGGCGCCCGGAAAATCGCCGCGCTCGCGGCGCGTCTTGGACAGGGCCCAGATCAGCGAGGCCTCGACCGGCGTGCGGGTCTCGTCCATGTCGTGCCCGTAAAGGCAGAGCCCGGCTTCCAGGCGCAGCGAGTCGCGCGCGCCCAGTCCGATCGGCTCGACCTCCGGCTGGTCGATCAGCAGGCGCGCAATGCGTTCGGCATCGTCCTCGTGAACGGAAATCTCGAACCCGTCCTCGCCGGTATAGCCGGAGCGCGAGACCAGCACGTCCGCACCATCGAGCTCGAAGGCGCCACACTGCATGAAGACCATCTTGCAGGCCTGCGGGCAGACGCGCTCCATCACATCCTTCGCCGCCGGACCCTGCAGGGCCATCAGGGCGCGGTCCTCGATCCGGATCAGCTCGCCCTTGCCGGCCGTGGCGTTCTCGATCAGCGCGAAATCGTGATCCTTGGTCGCCGCATTGACGACGAGGAAAATCCCCTCCCCGTCCGGGCGCGACACCATGAGATCGTCGCGAATGCCGCCGGTCTCGCTGAGCAGCAGCGTGTATTTCTGTTCCCCGGCGCTGATCGCCGTAAGGTCGGCCGTAATCAGGGCCTCCAGAGCGGCCTCGTCGCCTCTGTAGCGCGCCTGGCCCATGTGGGAGACGTCGAACAGCCCCGCCTTTTCGCGCGTATGCTTGTGCTCGCCCATGATGCCCAGCGGGTACTGGACGGGCATGTCATAGCCGGCGAACGGCACCATCTTGCCGCCCAGCTCGACATGGAGCGCGTGAAGGGGAGTCTTGAAAAGCGTGCCGGTCATCATCGGGTCCTTGCATCCGGGCGATCCCGCAGGCCCAGATGCCTGCAAGCCATCGCCCCCGCTGTCCCGATAACCTGAGAGATTCCGCGCACCCCTTTATACCATCCGATCATGGCGGGGCGGGCTTGCTCCGTCGGTGGGACGGGTCACCCCGTCCACTTTCCAGCGTTTGTCTCTCCCGCGGTCCTTCGGCCTGAGCGTTTCCGGGGCGGTTGCGCCTTCGGCGCCGGCTTTTGTTCGCCGGTCTCTCCCGCGGGGAGTTTGGTCTCGCGCAGCGCGCTATGCGCCCGCTTCGCGATTGCAGCGGACTCTATGATTCCGCGGCCGAGAGTCAATGATGCAAGGCGGCTACATCCGCGCCGGCTGTGGCCACCCGGCCCCGATCCGGAGCCGATGGCGATAAAGCTTGTTTGCCCGCTCAAGCCTCAGCGCAGCTGGGATCGCAATGACCAGAGGTACGCTTACGGCCCCACCCCCGCAACGTCCTCGGGCGCCGCGTCGCCGGCGGCCTCGGCAATAGGGCGAACTTCCTGGACCAGGCTCACAACGAAACGCCCGGGCTGCTCGAACTGCATCATATGTGCAGAATGCTCGAACCAGACAGCCCGCTTGTAGGGGGCTTCGAGATCGCTGAACCAGTCGAATGCGATCTCAGAGGACACCGCATGGTCGTAGCGCCCAAGGAATAGGAACAGGGGCGTTTCGAGTTCCGTCACGTCCCGGTAGTCAACGCCTCCCAATTGAGGAAGCAGCTGCATGACCACAGCGCCACTCTGCGCGTCGGCGAGGAGATCGGAGTCGGAATACTCCGGCGAAAGCGACCGCAGATTATTCTCGTAGTTCAGGCTTGAACGTCCCCAGGTCATCCCGCCGAAGACGGTCAGCCACCGTCTCTGGGTTATGACGTCGCCGACGGAGACTTCCCCTTCCGGCTTCGGATAGGGCGCGATGGCCTCCAGCTCCTGGATCGCGGTCTGGTGATCGTGTGCGCGGGCCTGTTCGAGCGCGAACCGGTATCCGGCCTCCTCGTTTCCCCGCGCATATATGAGTTGTCCCATGCCGATATAGGCGTGCAACCAATCGGGGTGCCGTTGGGCGATCTCGAGCCCGATCAGGCTCCCCCAAGAATGGCCGAGCACGAAAACCCTGTCCTTGTCGAACTGCTCGCGAAGGTAGGCGACCACTTCCACTCCGTCCTCCACCATTCGTTCGACCGTTACGGTGGGGATGATGTCGGCCTGGTCGCTGGACGCCGCCGTCATTCCGCTGCCGCGCTGATCCCACTGCACGACCGTGAAATAGTCTTCCAGCGGCCCTTGGTAGAACCAGCTGACCGGCATTTCCGTCACGCCCGGCCCACCGTGAATGAAGAGAAGAATGGGGTTGCGGCGGTCTCGCCCGCGGATGGACAGCCACTGCGGGATGCCACCGATATTCACCTCCACGAGCTGCTCGATGCCTCGCGGTGTCTGGATGGCCCTCGCATCGCCAAGGATGTCTTGCACATCCTGTCTTGCAAGCGTGGAAGATGTCTCCGGTTCTTGCGCCGCCGCGCCCACCGAACCCATCCACACCGATGCAACAAGCAGGACACTCAGCAGTCTGGAACACGTCGTCATTGGATACCTCGATATTCGCTTCCCGGGGCCGGCAATAACCCCGTCTTCCAGCGATCGGACCGACGCCGCTCGACGAGAACGGTCTCGGTCAGCACTGATTGCCTGCTTCTAGAATTCCCGGCTGACCGAGACCCCGATCGTCCGGGGCCGGTTGATGGTCACCCGGTCCAGTGCGAGAGGTTGCCCCAACCGCACACCGGCGATCGACGTACGCGACAACTCGGCTCTCTCATCGGTCACGTTTTGAGCGAATACCGAGAACCGGTACGGCCCGGCATCCAACCCCGCCCTCAGATTGAGCAGAGTGTAGGCAGACAGCTCGGTCGATGCGGGACCGAGGGCGCTCTGTCTGTCCCCGACAAACTGAAGATCCCCGCGAACATAGCCGTACCGTCCTCCCAGGACGGTGCCGCCCACCTCGACATTCAGCGCCGAGCTCCACTCCGGTACGTCCGGCAACCTCTGCCCCGGCGTGGCGACGCCGGCCAGGCCGGCCGAAATATCGTCCAGTTCGGCCTTGGTATAAGTGATCTGCCCGCCCACTCTGACGAACTCGTTGAGCCGTGCGGTCGTCTCGATCTCGAAACCCTGGCTGGTCGCATTGCCCGAATTGAGGAAGCCGTCGAAGCCGTCGCCCCGGCTCACGCTGAGCTGGATATCGGTCCAGTCGATGTGGAAGACCGAAGCGGCGATCGTCCAGGAATCGTCCAGAAGCTGCAGTTTCGCGCCCGCCTCGTAACTCCACAGGCTGTCGGAGTCGTAGGTATCCGCGACGTCCACGACACAGCCGGCCGCCGGATCGCAGGGGGGCAGGCCGGGATTCACGCCGCCGATGCGGAACCCCTGAGCCGCCTGGAAGTAGAACAGGATATTGTCCCGGGCCTGGTAGGAGAGATTGAATTTCGGCGTTGTGGACTGCTCGTCAAAGTCGCCCGACAAATCCGTCCGCACGCCGAAAAAGAGACCGTCCTGGACCGCACGGTTGCTCCGCTCGACATTCGTGACCCGAACGCCGACGGTTGCAGTGAGCCGATCGGTCAGATCCAGGTCGGCTTCCGCGAAGCCGGCAAGCTGCGTCACATCGGAGAAGCGATCCAGATAGAACAGGTTGGCTGCCGGGTCGTCGGGTACCGGCACACCGCTGACATTGATCGTCTGACTGAAGTCTTCTGACCGGTCGAGATAGAAGGCGCCCACGATCCAGCTCAAGGGACCGCTACCGGAGGACGCAAGCCGGATTTCCTGCGCAAACGTATTGGCCTCGTACAGCAGGGGCGAATACCCGCGGGGGATGCCCGCAACCGCTTCGAGGAAGTAGTCGATATCGTTTTCCAGATAGCGGCGTCGGTCGAAGAAAGAGGTCGAGGAGGTCAGGCTGGCAAAGTCGAATTCGTAGGTGACGTCCAGATTCGCGATCTTGTACTCGTCCTCGAACGGCTGGTCGGCACTCTGATGGATAACGAGATCGTCGAACGCGTCCGTGACCTGTTCGAAAGCGCCGAACTCGCCGTTCTGGTAGATGCCGGTGAGCAGGATGTCGAGCCGGTCCGTCGGCTGTACCCGCAGACTCAGGCGTCCGCCATACGTATCCTCGTCGTTGATGTCCTCGCCGGAGCTGGACCCGGCGCCGGCATAGTCGTCGTCCAGAAACCCGTCATTGTGAATGGTATAGCCGACCACTCGCAAAGCGACATTCTCGGCGATCGGCACGTTCACCCAGCCATTCAGTGCACCGTTGAGCCCGCCCTCGTTGGTTGAAGACCCGGTGGCCTGGATCCGGCCGGACATTTCGTCGAAGTCGGGCGCACTGGGAATCACGCGAAGTGTGCCGCCCATCGAACCGCTTCCATAGAGCGTTCCCTGCGGCCCGCGAAGCACCTCGACGCGCTCGATGTCGAACAGCTTGATATCCGGTTGCGACGAGGATTCCGAGATCGGGGTTTCCCCCAGATAGACGCCGACGGTGGCCTCCTTGCCCTGACCGATATCGCCGCCCGTGGAGACCCCGCGGATGAATATCTGCGACCGCCCGGCGCCCGCGTCGATAAACGAAACGCCCGCCAGGGTGCGTGCATAGTCGGAAAAATCGACGGCCCCGAGCAATTCCAGCTCCTCGCGATCGACCGCCTGGATGCTTGCGGGAACGTCGATCAGTCGTTCCGCGCGCCGTGTTGCCGTGACAACGATGGTTTCAGTGACCGAGTTCTGCAGCGAACCGGATTCCTCGCCTTGCCGGGCCGGTTGGGCTTCCTGCGCCCAGGCTGGTGCGCCCAGGGACAGTGCTGCGGCCGTGGCCAACAGCGCTCTCCGGGTCCGGCCTGGCGAATGTCTCTCCCCGAATATCATCATGCTCTCCCTCCTGGCATCTGGCTCAGTCAGGCAAGTCTCCGTTGTCTCACCTACACCGACCGATCTCATATTGCGATAATGCCAATTATTTCCAATTATGCAAATTCCAATTGGCAAAACACGAAATTGCTTGCCGGCCCATGCGCTCACCCGCCGCCGCGAGCGATGGCGCATCTCCGGAGCCTTTCACCTCTTCCATTTGTCTTGATTGCTTTTTGCCGGGCGTGCCCGTCCGCCACGACGCGAACCGATGCCGTCGTCAGAAAAGGCTTCAAAGGGAAAAATTCGACGGAGGCATGTCCGAGAACCTGGGCACTCGCTTTGGATGCCTCAGGATTGCGACGTCAGTTTGGGGAAGGGAGCGCGCCTTCGACCAAGCCCAGCGATGCATCGTCTGGAGTGGAAAACACTATGAGTATCTTGCAAGCCGCTTCACCCACAGCAACATAGGCATGCCCCATGCCGCTGTCGAAATACACGGTGTCACCCTGGTTCAGATGGGTCGGGGTATATGTGTCGGTGTAAAGGGCGAGTTCGCCTTCCATGACATAGATAAATTCCTCCCCGTCATGGCGATGTAGCGGCCCGAACTCCTTGAGCGAACGCGCCGTTATTTCAGCGATGATCGGCGTGATGTTCTTTTTCAGGAGGTCATAAGCCTGATACACATAACTGCCCCCGGGCGACGATACGCTCTTGCCTTCGCCCGCCCGCGTTATGCAACGGATCGAACTGTTGGGGGAGGACAATTGCGGGCTGCGGGGCGTGGCAAAAACATCGGCGATATTGATGTCGAGCGCGAGCGAGATCCTTAGCAGCTTGTCGATCGTCAACTCTGCCTTGCCGTTTTCGATTTTTGACAATGTCGACGTTTGAAGGCCGGTCTTCGCACTGAGTTCTGCGAGAGTAAGGCCTCGCTCAGTGCGAAAGGCCTTTAGTGTCGGCCCGGGCCTGATCAACTCTTGAGGCTCGATATCTGCTAGAGATTTTGTCTTCTTGGCCATTGGTCGTTCGATAGCGAGTGTGCTGGCGCTTGGCAAGCTGGACATTTTCCGGTCTGCCGGATCGAGGCAGAGCGCTGCTGTGGCGCCCGGCTCGGGGGTTATCGTCTGACGACATCACAGGGTTTCCGCTTCCGCCTTCAGCGGATCGCCTTGCAGGTGCAGCTGCTGCGCGCGACCGATCAATTCACGCGCAATCGCCTCGGCCACGAGCTCCGGCCGCGTCCGTTCTCGCCGGGACCGTTCGAATATTTCGACCAACCGGTCATGAATTGTCGTGAGGCGCTCGTCGAGCGGGAGGAGCGTCTCGCGGGCGCGGCCCGGCATCTGGCTTGCCGCCTCGAGCCCGCTGATAACACCGCCGGCATTGATGACGTAGTCCGGGGCAAACAGGATTCCCCGCTCGGCCAGGATCTCCCCCGCCCGCTCGGACGCCAGCTGGTTGTTGGCGGCTCCGGCTACAGCGCCGGCAACGATCTCCCGTGCGTGTCTGTCCGTAATGACGCCCCCCAGGGCGCAGGGTGCGTAGATATCCACATCGGCCGCGTGGATCTGCTCCGGAGGCATCGCTACCGCCCCGAACAGCTTTGCCGCCGCCTCGGTTCGTTCGGCTCGAACATCCGCTACGACGAGGCTCGCTCCGGCGGCGTGCAGACGCTCCGCCAGGCGCCATCCAACGGCTCCAAGCCCCTGAATGGCCACCCGTAGTCCCTGAAGGTCCGACTTGCCGAATCTGCAACGCGCCACGGCGTGCAGCCCGTGAACCAGGCCGGCCGCGGTGTGTACAGAGGGGTCTCCCGCGCCATCCGACGTGCCGCCGACGAATGGCGAGACCTCCCGAATGATATCGATGTCCTCTACGGTCATTCCGACGTCTTCACCCGTAGCGAAATACGGTCCCACACGATTAAGGTAGTGGCCGAAGCTGTGAAGAAGCGGACGGCCCTTCAGGCGAGCCGGAGCGCCGATGACGACTGCCTTACCTCCACCGAAGGGAAGCCCCGCCAGCGCCGACTTGTAGGACATCGCCCGGGACAGGCGCAGCGCGTCGTCGATCGCTTCGGCGTCGGTTTCGTATTCCTTGAAACGCGTACCGCCGACGGCTGGGCCCAGCGTTGTCGAGTGGATGGCGATGATCGCCCTGAGGCCTGTTGCTTCATCCGAAAAGAAGCAGACCTGTTCATGATCATCGAATTCACGGGATTGCCACAACATTTCCAGCTCCGCGCCACTTGCGATTCAAACATTTTACGAATGTCGCAATATTTTGCCGAATTGGCAAATCGGGAGTTTTCAGAATATTGAGGAGGCCTCTTTACGCCGGCAATCGCCCGCTCGGCCAGTGTCAACAGGACCGCCGGGACGCCAGGCATCCGCAGACGATGCCGCCCTACATGCGCTCCGGCGCTTCCAGTCCCAGCAGGTCGAGGCAGAGCTCCAGCTGTTTCAGCGTCGCCTCGGCCAGGGCCAGGCGCGAGGCCTTCACGCCCTCGCCTTCCGCGGAGAGAACCGGACAGGCCGAATAGAATTTCGAAAAGGCCTGGGCGAGCGTGAAGGCGTGGTCGCAGATCGCGTTCGGCGCGCGGTTCTCGCAGGCCTGTTCCAGCGCCGGGCCGAACGCGTCCAGCGCCAGGACGAGATCGCGTTCTTCCGGTTGGTGTACCGAAATCGGCCCGGGTTCGACGCCGGCCTCGGCGGCGCGGCGCATCAGGGATTTCACCCGCACGGCGGCATAGAGAAGATAGGGACCGGTCTTGCCCTCGAAACTGGTGAAACGGTCGAGATCGAAGACATAATTGGTGGTGCGGTAGTTCTGCAGGTCGGCGAACTTGATCGCCGCCAGGCCCACCATGCGCGCCACCCGGTCGTGCTCGTCCGCACCGACATCCTCGGCGAGGCCCGCCTCCTTGAGGCGTTCGTCGGCACGCTCGATGGCACTGGCGATCAGGTCGGCCAGGCGGAAGGTGCCGCCGTCGCGGGTGCGCAGGCGCTTGCCGTCCTTGCCGTTCACCGTGCCGAACTTGACGTGTTCCAGCGTGCCCTCGGGCGCCAGGCCGGCCTTGTCGGCGGCGCGGAAGACCTGCTCGAAATGGTCAGACTGGGCCAGATCCACGACATAAAGCGTCAGGTCCGGGCCGACGCTCTGCTTGCGATCGAGGATGGTCGCCAGATCGGTCGTGCCGTAGAGCGACGAGCCTTCCGAAGTGACCAGGATGAGCGGTGCCAGCTCCTTCTTGTCGTCCTCGCGGGCGACCCGGACCACCCAGGCGCCATCGCTCTGCTCGGCCACACCGCGCGCCTTGAAGTCGGCGACCAGGCCGTCGATCAGGTCGTGCACGTCGCTCTCGCCCTTCCACAGGTCGAAATGCACGCCCAGCGCCCCGAAATCCTTTTTCAGCGCGGCGACCGACACGTCGATGAAGTGGCGCAGCAGGGTGCGATAGCCCTTGCGGCCGGCCTGCAGTTCGGCCGTCGCCTTGCGCGATTTCGCCAGACGCTCCGGATCCTCCTTGGCCTTTTTGGAGGCCTGGGGGTAGAGCCGCGCGAGATCCTCGATATCGACCGGTGGTTCGGACGGATACTCGCCCTTAAAGTCCGGGTCGAAATAGGGAAGACCGGGCTGTTCTTCCTCCAGCTCGGTGATCAGATGGCCCATCTGCAGGCCCCAGTCGCCGAGATGGATATCCGAGATCACCGCGTCGCCGCGGAAGCGGAAGAGACGCTGCAGGCTGTCGCCCAGCACCGAGGAGCGCAGGTGTCCCACATGCATCGGCTTGGCGACATTGGGGCCGCCGAAATCGATCATGATGCGGCGCGGATGTGACGTTGAGGGCGCGCCGGCGCGCGCATCCGCAGCGATCGCCGCGGCGCGCGCATTGATCGCGGCCGTGGCCGGCAGGAGGTTGATGAAACCCGGCCCGGCGATCTCGGCCTTCTCGATCAGGGCATCGCCGGCGATCCGGTCCAGCACGGCCTGGGCGATCTCGCGCGGCGGCTTGCCCGCCTGCTTGGCCGCCGGCATGGCGCCATTGCACTGGAAGGGAAAGATATCGGGGTTCTGCTTGGACGGGGTGACACGTCCCAGCTCCCGCGGAAGCTCGAGGGAAGCAAACGCGTCGCCCAGCACGTCGCTGAGCTGGTCGGCAATCGAGGGCATGGGTCTAGTCCTGGCCGGCCGCCACGCGGAAGCGCTGACCGGAGCGGTTGAATTCGATCTGTTCCGGCGTGAGTTCGTAACCGACGATGAGCTCGAAATTCACCCCGGACGTGCCTTCCTCGGCGCGCGGGATGGAGATCGCCTCGATCTCCTCGGTCCGGTAGACACGATCCTCGCCCGCATCGAATTCGACGCGGACCGGGAAGACTTCCTTGTGGATCACGGCCATGTCGCGCCGCGTGACGGCGACGAAATACTCATAGGTGTGGGCATTGCCGCGCGCCGCCGGACCGCGGCCGAAACCCATGTCGATTTCCAGATTGGCCAGGATCGGGCGTTCGCCGTAATAGCTGCAGAAGGAGCGCACGCCGATGATTTCGGCGGTGAAGCCGACATTCTCGTAATTGATCTCCTCGCCATTGATCTCGACCAGGCGGTGCGCGTCGTACAGCGACAGGGCCGACGGGCACGGGCCGATATTCGGTTCCGGCGAGTCGAGCACGTTCGACACGGACTGGCAGCTCGCCAGCATTCCGGCGGCGGCGGCGAGAGCGGCGAAAGAACGCACGTGACTGAGATACATTGTGCACTACCTGTCCTGGAAACGGACCCCGCCACTGGATAGCGGCCGGGCACTTTGTTAGGACGGTCATACGATGCGTATGCGGCTTCCGCAACGGCATCGCTGAAGGAGATTGCGAGCCGATGAGCGCGCCCCGCCAACCCCTCACCCTCCTGCTGACGGCTCCGCGCGGCTTCTGCGCGGGCGTGGACCGGGCGATCCAGATCGTCGAGCGCGCACTGGAGCGCTTCGGTGCACCGGTCTATGTGCGTCATGAAATCGTCCACAACCGGCATGTCGTGGAACGGCTTGAAGCAATGGGCGCGATCTTCGTGGAGGAGCTGGACCAGTGCCCGGACGACCGGCCGGTCGTGTTCTCCGCCCACGGCGTGCCCAAGCGGGTGCCGGAAGAGGCCCAGCGGCGCGAGATGATCTTTGTCGACGCCACCTGCCCGCTCGTCTCCAAGGTCCATGTCGAGGCCCAGCGTCATTTCGCCAATGGCGACGAGATCGTGCTGATCGGCCATGCCGGCCACCCCGAAGTCGTCGGCACGATGGGACAATTGCCCGACGGCGCGATCACGCTGGTGGAAACCGTCGAGGATGCGCAGCACTTCGAACCGCGCGACCCGGCCAGGCTGGCCTTCGTCACCCAGACCACGCTGTCGGTCGACGACACTTCGGCCATCGTCGAGGCGCTGCAGGCGCGCTTCCCGGACATGAAGGCGCCGCACAAGGAAGACATCTGCTACGCCACCACCAACCGCCAGGACGCGGTGAAGGCCGTCGCCTCGCGCAGCGACATGGTCTTTGTGATCGGCGCGCCCAACTCCTCCAATTCGGTGCGCCTGGTCGAGGTCGCGAAACGGGCCGGCGCACCGCGCGCCGAACTTGTGTCCTGCGCGGCCGATGTGGACTGGGACGCGCTGGGCGAGGTCTCCACCGTGGGCATCACGGCCGGAGCTTCGGCGCCGGAAGACCTGGTCCAGGGCCTGATCGAGGCCTTCCGCGAACGCTTCGATGTGAGCGTCGAGGATGTCCGCGTGACCGACGAGGACGTGGTGTTCAAGCTGCCGCGCGCCGTGGCCTAGGCCATGCCGGCCGGCGCGCACATGACGTGGCAGCGACTGGGCCGTCTGGCCGGTTTCGTCGCAATCGCGGGCGTTCTGGGTTTTCTGGTTCACGAGGCGGGACATTGGGCCGGCGGGCGGCTGTGGGGCCTGGACATGTATCTCCAGCTCAACAAGGCCGGTCCCGCGGATCCGGACGCGAATCCCGGCTTCTGGGCGCAGATCACGATGACGAGTGGCGGGCCGGTCGTAACCCTGGTCCAGGCCCTGATCGGGGTCGTTCTGGCCCGGCGGTTTCCCCTGCCGGGCTTTGCCCTGGTATTCACCGCCGCCTTCATGCGCATTCTCGCATTCGCCATCTCCATCCTGGTCAATCCCAATGACGAGGCACGGATCGGCGAAATGCTGGGCCTGGGCCCCTACCCTGTCCATCTCGCCGTGATCGGGATACTTCTGGCCCTGCTGGCGGTCACCGCGATGCGGACCCGGGCAGGATGGCCTGCCTTCCTGACGGCGTTCGTGATGTCCAGCGTGGCCGTGACCGCCGTCGTCTATCTCGACCCGGTCGTCGGACGCATACTTTGAGGCCTGCATGAACGAGAACAAGACCAAGCCTACGCAGGTTTCCCCGGCCGATTTCATCGCGTCCGTCGAACATCCGGGGCGCCGCGCCGATGCGCAGGTGCTGCTGGAGATGATGACCCGCATCACCGGCGAAACGCCGAGGATGTGGGGCCCTGCCATCATCGGCTTCGGCCAGTATCACTATCGCTATGACAGCGGCCGCGAGGGCGATTTCATGCGCACCGGCTTTTCGCCGCGCAAGACCAGCATGGTCGTCTATATCCTGCCCGGCTATACCGGCCATAGCGAGATCCTGAACCGCCTGGGCAAGCACAAGCTCGGCAAGTCCTGTCTCTACATCAACAAGCTGGACGATATAGACCTGGACGTGCTCGAGGAGCTCATCCGTGCCGGCCTGGCCGACATGGCAAAAAGATATCCGGAGACACACGCATGAGCCGATCGCCGAAGGAAACGGTCCTGACCTGGGTCGATGCCTTCAACCGGGCCGATGTGGATGCGCTCGTCGCGCTCTACCATCCCGATGCCGTCAACCACCAGGTGGCCTACGAACCGCTGGAAGGCCGCGAGAATATCCGCCGTCTGTTCGAGACCGAGTTCGACCGCGCGACCATGGTCTGCCATATCGAGACCCTGTTCGAGGACGGCGAGTGGGCCATCCTGGAATGGACCGACCCGACCGGCCTGCGCGGCTGCGGATTCTTCCATGTCGTCGACGGGCAGATTGCCCTGCAGCGCGGCTATTTCGACCGGCTGACCTTCTACAAGGCCCAGGACATTCCGCTGGAAGACGTGATCCGTTGACCCGCATCGTCATTCACACCGACGGCGCCTGCTCCGGCAATCCCGGACCGGGCGGCTGGGGCGCCATTCTGGAATGGAACGGCCATCGCAAGGAGCTCAAGGGCGGCGAGCCGGAGACCACGAACAACCGCATGGAAATGCTGGCCGCGATCAAGGCCCTCGAAGCGCTGAAGAAACCCGGCCGGACCGTCACCCTGGTCACCGACAGCGTCTACCTGCGCGACGGGATCACCAAGTGGATCCATGGCTGGAAGAAGAAGGACTGGAAGACCGCCGCGAAGAAGCCGGTGAAGAATGTCGACCTGTGGCAGCGCCTCGACGCGCTCACGGCCCAGCACGACATCGACTGGCAGTGGATCAAGGGCCATACCGGCCATCCGGAAAACGAACGGGCCGACGCGCTCGCCCGCGAAGGCCTCGCCGAGGCGCGCTAACCGGTCTCGGCCCGGTCGGCAGACGGCGGCGACAACGCCTCGTCCAGAACCCTGCGCACGCTTTCCAGGTCCAGCGGTTTGGACAGATAGCCCGTCGCGCCGAGCGCCAGATAGCGCTCGCGAGCGCCGGTGGTTGCGTCGGCCGTGACAGCGAAGACCGGCATACCGGCCCAGTCCTCGCCGGACTGGCGGATCCGCTCGATCGTCTCGCCACCGGACATGCCGGGCATCTGGATATCCATCAGGACGGCGTCGTACCGGCAATTGGCCAGCGCTTCGAGAGCTTCCAGCCCGTCCGCGGCTGTATCGACCTCATGGCCCATATTGCGCACCAGGGCCGCGGCTACAACGCGGTTCGTCTCGACATCGTCGACGACCAGAATGCGCCCCTCGCGCGCGGCCCCGTGCTCGCCAGACCGGGGACCGGCAGTGTCAGCGCCGGGATCGTCCTCGATCTCGGCCGGCGGCAGGGGAAGCTCGAACCAGAAACGGGCGCCCTCGCCCAGACGGCTGTCGACGCCGATCTCGCCGCCGGACAGTTGCACGATTTCGCGGCAGATGGTCAGACCGAGCCCGGTTCCGCCATGCTTGCGCGTCGAGGAGCCGTCGACCTGGGCGAACCGGTCGAAGACGTGCTCGAGCCGGTCCTCGGGGATGCCCGGGCCGGTGTCGTCGACCTCGAAGAAGATGCGGCCGTTCGCGGCGGTCTCGACCCGCACGTCGACCGCGCCTTCCTCGGTGAACTTGACCGCATTGCCGGCAATATTGATCAGGACCTGCCGCAGACGCGTCTTGTCGCCCTCCACGACGGCCGGCACGTCCGGTGCAACATTGCAGCTGACAGCCAGCCCCTTCTCGCGCGCCATGGGTTCGACCACGCGCAGCGCGTCGGCCACCATGTCGTGCAGGTCGAACGGGGCGGAGGCAATCTCCACCATGCCCGACTCGATCTTGGAAATGTCGAGCACGTCCTCGATCAGGTCGAGCAGTGCCCGCCCGGAGGATTGCAGGGTTTCCACGAAACCCGCCTGCTTCTGGTCCAGGCCGGTCATCTTCAGCAATTGCGCCATGCCCAGAACGCCGTTCAGCGGCGTGCGGATCTCGTGGCTCATATTCGCCAGGAATTGCGACTTGGCGGCATTGGCCTGTTCGGCCTCCTTGCGCCGGCGGTCGAGCTCCTGCGCCGTGCGCACATCCCCCGTGATGTCGAAATTGGTGCCGGTGATCACGCGCTTGCCGTCGAAACGTTCGATGATGGCCGCGTTGACGCGAATGTGGCGGATCTCCCCGTCGGGCAGGATGATGCGGTATTCGAAACAGACCGGGCCGCGGCTTTCCGTCGCCTCGTCCACCTGGGCCATCACCCTGTGGAAGTCGTCCGGATGCACGCAGTCGCGCCAGTGCTGGAAGGTCATTTCCCCCGTGTGTCCCTCGTGCCCGAAGATCCGGTTGCAGGCCTCGTCCCACCAGAAATAGGGTTCGTCGATCCCGAATTCCCAGACGCCCACGGCGGAGGCCTCCAGCGCCATCGACAGGCGCTTCGACAGCGTTGCCAGCTCGGCCTCCCGGCACCGGCGTTCTGTGATGTCCCGGAACGAACCGATCAGCTTGACGGCCTGTCCGTGCGACGTCACCGGCTTGCCGACCATCTGCACCCAGATGCGACGCCCGGTCCGGGTCTGCATGGGCAGTTCGATATCCCAGGTCCCGATATCGCCGGCCAGTGCCTCGATGGTCTCGCGGACATTCTCGCGCTCGTCGTCCGGCACGAAGTCGATCAGGCCCTCGCGGGTGATCTCCTCGTCAGGCGCAACGTCGAAAATCCGCCGGGCCGTCGCGTCCCATTCAACATCGCCCGTGACCAGATCGATTTCCCAGCTGCCGATACCGCCCAGTTCGGTCACGGCGCTGAGCCGGGTGCGGGTTCGCTCCTCGATCTCGACCAGCCGCATCCGTTCGGTAATGTCTTCGGCGGATCCGGCCATCCGCACGGCTTTTCCCCCCGCATCCCATTCCGCCTGACCCCGTACGAAGAGGTGCAGGTAGTGTCCGTCCGCATGGGCGAAGCGATAGCTCATCTCGAGGGGTTTACGCGTCTTCCAGGTCCGCTCGAGCCCGGTGCGAACCCGTTCGCGATCGTCCGGATGGACCCGCGAGAGCAGTAATTCCAGCCCGTCTTCGGCATAGGTGCCCCGGGAATCCCCGCTGCTGACCGGCCGTCCGATAATCTCCAGCAGACGATTGGAGGTAAACAGGCGCCCGGTTTCCAGGTCGAGTTCCCAGATCCCCGCCGAGATGCCGTCGAGCGCCAGATTGAACCGGTGTTCCGACGCGGCCAGGCGCCGCAGGGCATCGTCGCGTGCCCGCGATACGCGCCGCGCATGGATCAGGTCGCCGATCGTCTGGAGCAGCGGCGCACACTCGTCCAGCATGGAATCGCTGTAGCCGCCGGGCCGGTTCGCCAGTCCCAGCACCGCCACGGCTTCCCCATGGCTGGAGAGCGGGATGCCGGCAAAGGCGCGCAGTTCCGGATGACCGTCCGGCAGGCCGCCAGCGGCCCCGTGCATGGATGGCGCATTGGAGATCACCCGTTCGCCGGTCTTCAGACCGTGGCCGACCAGGCCTTCCAGATTCCGGAATTCCAGGCCCTGCGCGGCACCGGCCTCGTAAACGGCACGCGTCCGGTCGTCCCAGGCGATGTCGGAAATGGCCCAGGTCTTCAGATAAGGCTGACCCTGCTCGTGAAGCACCTCGCCGATAAAACCGTATTCGCTCTGGGTGAGGCGCAGGACGGTGTCGAGCAGTTCGTCGAACGCCTCGCGCTGAGACCCGCGGGCACCTGCCATGAATTCGCTCTGCACCCTCGCAATAGCCGAGAGGACCTCGTTCGCCGTTGCGATGTCCGTGTCGCCCAGAGCCGACTTCTTGATACCGTCCGCCAATTCCGCCCCCATCCGCGTCGCCGTGTTTCCGGCTGAAGCGTTCAAACGTTCGGGAATTCTGGATAGCGTGCCTTACGATGCATTTAACGAACGATGTTTTTCGGCCACAGAACAAAGACAACCTGTGCTGCAATGCAGCATTCCGCAGCCCAAACAAAAAGGGCCGCAACCCTTGCAGGTCGCGGCCCCGGGACTGTCACTGATGTTGGCAGTCTATCCGTTCAGGCGGAATTCCAGATTCCGCGTGTGGCCGTCCGTCTGTTCGGAAGCCGGCGCAAAACGCCAGCTCTGCACTGCAGACAGGGCGGCGCGGTCGAACACGCCGGCCGGCGTGGCTTCGACGACTTCCGCATTGATCACTTCGCCGGCCGGGCTGACCGAATAGGACACGCGCACCGAGCCCTCGATTCCGCGGCGTTCGGCACCGCGCGGATATTCCGGGGCGACGAGTTCGACGGCTTCACGGTCGGGACCGTCCGCCGCGGCGGCGGCGCCGGTCAGGGCAAAGGGAGCGGCGAGGGTGGACAGGCACAGACAGGCGGAGAGGATTTGCTTTTTCATGATCACGTTCACTCAGCGAGGTTGTTGGCGATTGCGGGCAAACGTGTAGCGCCGGGGTCTTGCCACCTCGCTTCCAAATTCCCTAAATTTCGAGGCAATTCGCGGTTTTGTGCAGTCGGCGCCGGCCGGGGCCGGTCCGGCCGTTTTCAGACCGTTCGGACCGCCCTGCGCCGGCGGCATGCCGCGGCACGGTCCGGACCCGCAACCGGGGCATGATTCTGGACGTAGCGTCGGCGTTCACCCGGACTGACGTCTTCAGGCCGGGTGAACGACCGCGCGACAGCTCGCACCTGCAGCTGACTAGAGCTGACCGAGGATGTGATCGGCCGACGAGACCTTGAATTCGCCGGGTGCCTCGACATTGAGTTCGGACACGACGCCATCCTTCACGATCATGGAGAAGCGCTGCGCGCGCGTGCCCATGCCGAAGCCGGACCCGTCCATCTCCAGACCGGTGGCCCTGGCGAAGTCGCCATTGCCGTCCGCCAGCATCACGACATCGTCGCCGGCCTTCTGGTCCTTGGCCCAGGCATCCATGACGAAGACATCATTCACCGACAGGCAGGCAATCGTGTCCACGCCCTTGGCCCGGATTTCGTCAGCCTTTTCCACGAAGCCGGGCAGGTGCTTGGCCGAACAGGTGGGCGTGAAGGCACCGGGCACCGCGAACAGCGCCACCGTCTTGCCCTTGAACACGTCGTCTGTCGTCAGCTTCGTCGGCCCGTCGGCCGTCATCGTCATGAAGCTGGCTTCGGGAAGGCGATCTCCGACCGAAAGCGTCATCTCGTTTCTCCTGTGGGTTCGTGTTGGCGGATTGCCGCACGGCAAGATAGCGGGAAGTTGGCTGGACGCATCCCCTGTTTGCGGCGAACATGGCGCCCATGGACCGCACGACCGACACAGATGTGGACGAGAGCTTCCTGAACGGCAAGCTTCTCGTGGCCACGCCGAGCATCGGCGATCCGCGTTTCGATCGCACGGTGATCCTGATGTGCGATCACTCGGCCGACCATGCAATGGGGATCGTGATCAACAAACCGGTCGAGGGGCTGCGCATGCCCGAACTGTTCGGGCAGCTGGGTATCGAGGATGCCGGGGACGCGCCGGACCGGCCCGTTCTGCTCGGCGGTCCGGTCGATCGCGAGCGCGGCTTCGTTCTGCATTCCACCGATTTCCGGGCCGAGGAATCCACCCTGCCCGTGTGCGACGGCATCCTGCTCACGGCCACGCGGGACGTGCTCGAAGCAATCGCGTCAAGCCATCCGCCGCGGCGCAGCCTGCTGGCGCTGGGCTATGCCGGCTGGGGCGGCGGTCAGCTGGAGGACGAGCTGGCGTCCAATGCGTGGCTGGTCACCGAGCCCGACGAGACCCTGATCTTCGACACGGCCGATGCGGACAAATGGGACGCCGCACTTGACCGGATCGGCGTGACGCCCGAACACCTCTCCATCCTTTCCGGCCACGCCTGAGGCGCGGCCCCTCCGACAAAACCACCAGAAGACACGTCATGACCGCTCATATTGTCCAAGACGGCGAGTTCGCCGGCTGGCGCTACTGGCCCGACGACCCGTTCGAACAGTCCGCCGGACCCTTCTATTTCAAAAAGGACGACGCCGGCGAAGCCGTCTGCGCCTTCCGCGTTCAGGACAAACAGCTCAACGGGATGCAGTCGATCCACGGCGGCTGCCTGATGAGTTTCGCGGACTTCGCCCTGTTCGGCATCGCCCAGGACGAGCTGGCGCCGACCGGCTATGGCGTCACGGTCGCCTTTACCTCGGAGTTCCTGCGCGGCGCCTCGGTCGGCGATTACATCGAGGCACGCGGAGAAGTGATGCGCGCGGGCGGATCGCTGATCTTCGTGCGCGGCGTCATCACGGCACAGGGCGAGCCCTGCCTCAACTTCTCCGGCACGATCAAGCGGCTGAAGCCGCGCTAGAAACAGGGGCTCGCCCCGTTTACGGGGGAGCTGTCCGCGAAGCGGACTGAGGGGGCGACGCGAAGCGGCGCGGAGCGCGTAGCGCGCACTCACCCCCATCGGCTTCCCCGGCTCAGGGCCGGGGGCGCCACTTCCCCCGCTTCGCAGGGGAAGCCTGTTCTAGCCGGCCGCGCCGAAGCGGCCTTCGATGCCGTTGACCACGGCATCTTCCGCCGCGTCCGGTGAGAGTGCGCCAGCATAGCGATAGCCCTGGGCGAACTGGCAGCCCATCTCGGCCAGGCGTTCGGCGGCCTCGGCGCTTTCCACGCCTTCGGCGACCACTTTCATGCCGAAATGCGTCGCCAGCTGGATGACCGAACGCACCACCGTGCCGGCGCTCTCGTCGGCGCCCATGGCGCGGACGAAATAACGGTCGATCTTGACGACGTCGAAGGGCAGCATGTCCAGCCGCGCGAGCGAGGAATAGCCGGTGCCGAAATCGTCCAGCGCCAGCGCGATACCGGCGCCGGACAGGCGTTTCATGGCATCGGCCGCGCGATCCGGGTCGCGCATGATCTCGGTTTCCGAGATTTCCAGTTTGAAGGCGCCGGCGGGCAGTTCCGCGGCGCGTACGGTATCGGCCAGACGGTCGCAGAAGGCAGGGTCGACGAGTTCCGACACCGTGGCATTCGCCGCCACGAAGAGGGGCGCCGCTGCCGCATGGGCCGTACGCCAGGACGACAGGTCGGCGGCCGCACTGGCACGCACCTGGTCGGAGATGCGTTCGAGCAGGTCGAGATCGTCGGCCATGTCGAGGAAATCGTCCGGCGAGAGCACGCCGACGCCGGGACGTTCCCAGCGCGCCAGCGCCTCGAACCCGGCCAGCCGCCCGGTATCCAGCGCGATTACCGGCTGGTACCAGGCCAGCACCTCTCCGGCCTCCACGCCATTGGCCAGCGCCCGTTCCTCGCTGATCCGGCCGGCGCCGTCGGCGGTACTGCCTGCCGGGGTCATCAGGCCTTCGAACCGCTTGTCGGAGATACGCCCGCCGAGAAGCCGGACATAGGACAGGCGGGCATTGTCGCCGATCACGCGCAGGCGGATATCGATGCGGTCCTGGGTCAGCGCACGTTCGAGACGGGTCTGGTCGGCCGGGCCGAGCCGTTTGAGAAAGCCGGGCCAGTCCAGCTCCGCCTCGCCCAGTCCGAAGCGCGAGACGTCGCCGGTGAAGCGCACCCGGCCCGCCTCCAGGTCGCAGGCGAAAGCCACCGCGCCGGCGGCCCGCACACCGCTTTCATAGTCGGTGCCGGTCATGTGCGCGGATCTGTGGACAGCATGGCGTAGCGCTCGTGATCGCGCCATTCGCCGGCAATGTTCAGATAGGCGCGCGCCCGTCCTTCATGGGTGAAGCCGACCTGTTCGAGAAGGGTGCGCGAGGCGGTATTGGCCGGCTGGCAGGCCGCTTCGACCCGGTGCAGCCGCAGCTCGTCGAACGCAAAGGACAGCACCCGGCGCACGGCGGCACGGGTATGGCCCTGGCGCACATAGGGGCTGCCGATCCAGTAGCCGATATCGGCGCTTTGCAGCACGCCACGTCGCACATTGTTCAGATTGCACGCGCCCAGCAGGACATTGTCCCGCGCGCGCAGCACGAAGAAGGGATAGCCCGTGCCGGCATTGCGATCGGCGTCGTAGCGCTCGATGCGGCGGCGGAAGGCGCCCTTGGACAGCTCGTCCTGGGTCCAGGCCGGCTCCCAGGGTTCGGTGTGGGCGCGGCTGGCACTGCGCAGGCGCGCCCAGGCGTCATAGTCGTCGATCCTGGGCATGCGCAGCCGGATGCCCTCGCCGATCAGCGGTTCGTCCCACGGAGTTTCGCGCCAAACTGCCACCTGTCCAATTCTCCCGTCCGGGCGGCTTTACGTCCGCCTTCTCTCTACATCATTTGCCCGGCCCGTGCCGCATTACAGGCGCAGGCGGCCGCGGGCGATGTGGAAGGCCAGATAGACCCCCACCAGGGCCAGTGCCAGCCCGTACCAGGTCAGCGCATAGCCGAAATGCCGCGACGGCGGCGTCTGGGCCAGGCTCTGCGGCAGGCCGCGATCGGCCCGGGCCCACACCGTCGCCACGCGCTCCGCATTCACACCGAGCGCGTCGGCCATGGCAGCACGGTCGAAACGGTACCACTGATTGGTATCCGGATCGTTGCGGCTGGCGAAGGCCCCTGCAGTCGGCAGCGGTTCGATGCGCCAGCGGCCGACCGGCTCGCGTGCGCCGTCGATGAGGCTTTCAAAGGCGGTCTCCACAAAAACCAGCTGCGGCGGGTTGCCGGCCTCGCAGGCCGGGACGCGCATCACGCCGACCCGCGCCCAGCCGGGGCGGTCGCGCAGCGTGTAGTATCGCAGGGTCTCGCCGGTCAGCGGCGCCGGACCGGTCACGCTGGGCCCATAGGCGCCCTGAAAACCGTTGCAGATGGCAGTCCGGAAATCAGCGACCTCGCCGCGCGCCTCGAAGGCCTCGATCCGTTCGGCCTTCCAGGCCATGCGCTGGACCTGCCAGGTGCCCAGCACAAGAAGCAGCGCCAGCGCCGGCAGGCTGAAGACGGTGAGAAGCGGCAGCGGTCGGAAATGCGGCATCGTATGCCCGGTCCTTGTCTGCCCGACCTGTCGGCAGCGGCCCCGGCCGCGCCTAGTCGTCGAGCCGCGCCTCCTGGGCGTCGTGTTCGAACTGAAGGGCGAACAGGAGCCCCTTGATCGGCCGCAACAGCAGGATCGAGACGGTCGGAATGAAGGGGAGCTGGAAGATCAGGTGCACCCACCAGGGCGGGCGGAAAGCGACCTCGACGAGGAGGTAGAGCACGACGGCGAGGAAGCCGACGATGAACATCACGAAAACGGAGGCACCGTCGCCGACATCCGCCTTGTCGAAGCTCGCGCCGCACACATCGCAGCGCGGCGCGATCTTCAGGAGCCCGTCGAACATGGCCCCCTCCCCGCATTTCGGACACCGTCCTGAAACGCCGGCCTGAAACGGGGAGGGTTTGGTCATGGCCGTATGGCCCCTAGCCGAATGTGACGTAGATGAAGGCGAACAGGAAGAGCCACACCACGTCGACGAAGTGCCAGTACCAGGCGGCCGCCTCGAGACCGAAATGCTTCTCGGGCGTGAACTGTCCGGCCATCAGGCGGAACAGGCAGACGGCCAGGAAGATGGTGCCGATGATGACGTGCGCGCCGTGGAAACCCGTCGCCATGAAGAAGGCGGACCCGTAGAGATTGCCGCCATCGGCCATGGAGAAGGCGAAGTGCGCTTCCATGTATTCGATCACCTGCAGCGAGGTGAAGCAGACGCCCAGAACGACCGTGAAGATCAGGCCCAGCGTGGCGCCCTTGCGGTCGCCGTGCTGCAGGGCATGGTGCGCCCAGGTGACCGTGGTACCCGAGAGCAGCAGGATCAGCGTATTCATCAGCGGGATGTGCCAGGGATTGAAGGTCTCCACCCCGGCCGGCGGCCACTGGGCCAGCCCCGGATCCATGCGCACTTCGTGGAAGATGGCGTATTCGAAGAAGACCCAGAACCAGGCCACGAAGAACATCACCTCCGAGGCGATGAACATGATCATGCCATAGCGCAGGTGCAGGTCGACGACCGGCGTATGGTCGCCGCGGCGCGATTCCTTGATCACGTCGCCCCACCAGCCGATCATCGTGTAGAGGATCAAGGCGAAGCCGAGGAGCAGACCGCCCCAGGACCCGTCGCCATACATGAAGGCCAGCGGATGCTCCGCGCCGACCAGTCCCTTCATGTTGCCGACCGCACCCACGGCCAGCAGAAAGGCACCCAGCGAGCCCACAAACGGCCACGGGCTCGGGTCAACCAGGTGGTAGTCGTGCTTAGCGGCATGCCCAGCCATCGCGAATCTCCTGCGATCTCAAATCAGCCCCTGATGCGCCCTGATTACAGGGCGGGGCGTCAAGGTTCAATGCTAAGGCGCGGCGTCGGACGAGGCCGCATCCCCCTCGGTTTCAAAAAACGTATAGGACAGGGTGAGCGTGGTGACGTCGTCGAGGCGGCGCTCCTCGTCGATCAGCGGATCGACGAAGAAGAGCACCGGCATTTCCACACTCTCGCCCGGTTCCAGGGTCTGTTCGGTGAAGCAGAAACATTCCAGCTTCGAAAAATAGGACGCGGCCTTGAAGGGCGCGACATTGTAGGTCGCCACACCCGTCACCGGCACGTCGGAATTATTGGTCGCGGTGTAGTAGGCCAGTCCCGTCTCACCCACACGCACGGTCATGGAGCGCTGCACGGGACGGAATTCCCAGGGCAGGTCGCGGTCCGTATTCGCGTCGAACAGGATGGTGACCTCGCGGTCGAGGATCGCGCCCGCCTCGCCCATGGCGACCCGCGTCGTGCCGCCATATCCGGTCACGGCGCAGAAGAGATTGTAGAGCGGCACGGCCGCGAAGGCGGCACCGACCATGGAGATCGCGGTCACGCCGGCAAACAGCGCCACGCGCATATTCTTGTTTTGCGGCAGACGGATCATCCGGCCACACCTCCGGCATTCTGGCTGAGACGCACCACCGTCACGAGGAAGACTGCGACCATGAAGGCGACCAGGCCCAGCGCGATGTAGACATTGCGCTTCTTGCGCGCCTTTTCCTGTTCCGGCGTCAGGGCGACATGCTCGCCGGTGGCCCGGCCCTCGCGGTGGTGGAAACCGAAATTGTCCTTGGGATCGCTCATCACGACACTCCCGGAACGGCGATGTAGGCGCCCAGCCCGTGCTCGGCGATCAGCGCCGCGAACAGCGCCGCCAGATAGCCGATGGAATAGGCGAAGAGATCGCGCGCCGCCTTGTCGCCGGCGCGCACCGCATAGAGCTCGCCCTCTTCGGCGGACCCGGCCTCGCCGGCGCGCGAATTGAAGACCCGCACAGCCAGCAGCAGGAAGAGCGCGCCGCCACCCAGCGAGGTCGCCGCATAGACCAGACCGCCCAGCCCGGTCAGCACCGGCGCGCCGGCAAACACGACCAGGACCAGCGAATAGAGCAGGATCTGCAGGCGGGTCGACTTCGCCCCCTTGGCAACCGGCATCATCGGCACGCCGGCCGTGGCATAATCGCCGGACTTGTAGAGCGCCAGCGCCCAGGAATGGGGCGGCGTCCACAGGAAGATGATCATGAAGAGGATGACCGCGTCGAGCGAGATCTCGCCGGTCGCCGCGACCCAGCCGATCATCGGCGGGAAGGCGCCGGCGGCGCCACCGATGACGATATTCTGCGGCGTCGAGCGCTTGAGCACCATCGTGTACACGACGGCGTAGAAGAAGATCGAGAAGGCCAGCAGGCCCGCCGCGAGGTAATTGCTCGCCAGCGCCATCATCAGCACCGACAGGATCGCCGCCACCACGCCGAAGCCGTAGGCGTTCGACACCGACACCGCGCCGCGCGGCACGGGCCGCTTGCGCGTGCGCTTCATCGTCGCGTCGATATCCGCGTCATAGGCCATGTTGAGCGCACCGGCGGCGCCGGCACCCACGGCCAGGCACAGGATCGACATGAAGGCCAGGAAGGGATCGGCATCGACCGGGGCCGCGACCAGACCTGCAAAGGCGGTGAAGACGACCAGCGTCATCACCCGCGGTTTCATCAGGTCGAAAAAGTCGCGGGGCGAGGCTGTCGAGACAGCCTCGCCCTCTGCGTGAGAGACACCGGTTTGGGTCAGCGTGTCCAATTCGCCACCTACTTGATCTTGGGCAGCTCGTTGAACTGGTGGAAGGGCGGCGGAGAAGACAGCGTCCACTCCAGCGTCGTCGCACCCTCGCCCCACGGATTGGCGTCGGCCTTCCGGCGGCGGATCATCGCGTCGATGAGCACCAGGAAGAACAGAACCATACCCACCAGCATGATCAGATAGCCGACCGTGGAGACGTAGTTCCAGAAGGCGAACCCGTCGGCATAGTCGACATAGCGGCGCGGCATGCCCTGCAGCCCCAGGAAGTGCTGCGGGAAGAAGATCACGTTCGCGCCGATGAAGAAGAAGGCGAACTGCAGGCGCGCCAGGATCGAGTTGTACTTCACGCCGAAGATCTTCTCGAACCAGTAGTACCAGCCCGCGAAGATCGCGAAGACAGCGCCCAGCGACAGCACGTAGTGGAAGTGCGCCACCACGTAGTAGGTGTCGTGCAGCGACTGGTCGACGCCGGCATTGGCCAGCACGACGCCCGTCACACCGCCCACGGTGAACAGGAAGATGAAGCCGATCGCCCACATCATCGGGGTGCGGAATTCGATCGAACCGCCCCACATCGTCGCGATCCAGGAGAAGATCTTGATGCCCGTCGGCACCGCGATGACCATGGTCGCCGCGATGAAGTAGGCCTTCAGATCGACCGGCATGCCGACCGTGTACATGTGGTGCGCCCACACGATGAAGCCGATGAAGCCGATCGCGACCATGGCGTAGGCCATCCCGAGATAGCCGAAGATCGGCTTGCGCGAGAAGGTCGACACGATGTGCGAGATGATGCCGAAGCCCGGCAGGATCAGGATGTAGACTTCCGGGTGACCGAAGAACCAGAACAGGTGCTGGTACATCACCGGATCGCCGCCGCCGGCCGGATCGAAGAAGGCCGTGCCGAAATTGCGGTCGGTCAGCAGCATGGTCAGCGCGCCGGCGAGCACCGGCAGCGAGAGCAGCAGCAGGAAGACCGTCACCAGCACCGACCACACGAAGAGCGGCATCTTGTGGATCGTCATGCCCGGCGCGCGCATGTTGAAGATCGTGGTGATGAAGTTGATCGAACCCAGGATCGAGCTGACGCCCGCGATGTGCAGGGACAGGATCAGGAGATCCATGGCCGGGCCGTTATGGCCGCTGGTCGACAGGGGCGGGTAGAGCACCCAGCCGCCGCCGAAGCCCATGTCGCCGCCGGCTCCGGGGACGAACATCGACATCACCGCGAGGATGAAGGCGAAGGGCAGCAGCCAGAAGGAGATGTTGTTCATCCGCGGGAAGGCCATGTCGGGCGCGCCGATCATCAGCGGCACGAACCAGTTGCCGAAACCGCCGATCATGGCCGGCATGACCATGAAGAAGATCATGATCAGGCCGTGCATCGTGGTCGCGACGTTGTAATTGTGCTCGTTGCCCCAGAAGCCGTTGTTGAACACCTGCAGGCCCGGCTCCATGAGCTCCCAGCGCATCAGGCCGGACAGGGCACCGCCGATGATCCCCGCGAAGATCGCGAAGACCAGGTACATCGTGCCGATGTCCTTGTGGTTCGTGGACAGCACCCAGCGGCGCCAGTCCCACATGCTCGGGGTGTGATCGTCGTGCGTAGCGGCTTCAGCAGACATGGTTCAGCCCATCCCTAGTCGAGTTGCGCCAGGCGCGTTTCCCGCGCGGCGGTATATTCAGCAATGACGGCATTGGCCTCGTCCGAGCCCGGACCGGCCTCGACCCAGGCGTCGAACGCATCCTGGGAGACCACATGGACCTCGATCGGCATGAAGGCGTGGCGGATGCCGCACAGTTCCGAACACTGGCCGTAATACGTGCCCTCTTCGGTGACACGGAACCAGGTCTCGTTGATGCGCCCCGGAATGGCGTCCATCTTGGTGCCGAAGGACGGCATGGCCCAGTTGTGGATCACGTCCGCCGCCGTCACCTGGAGACGCACCGTGGCATCGACCGGCACGACCAGCGGATAGTCGACCGACAGGTTGCGAAGCTGGTCGCCCGTTAGATCCTCTTCGGCCACCATGGAGGAGATGTATTCCGGCGCTTCATGGTCGGGATACTCATAGCCCCAGTACCACTGATACCCCGTCGCCTTGATGGTGAAATCCGCTTCCGGGATCTCGTCCTGGAAATAGAGCAGCGGGAAGGAGAAGACCGAGATCACGATCAGGATCATCACCGGCACGGCCGTCCACACCACTTCGAGCAGCGTGTTGTGGCTGTTCTTGCTGGCTTCCGGATTGGCTTTGCGGTTGTAGCGGATCATCACCCACAGCAGCAGGCCCATCACGAAGAGGGTGATGGGAATGATGATCCACAGAAGGATATTATGGAAACTGGTCACGCGCTCCATGATCGGCGTGACGGCCGGCTGAAGCCCGAGGCCTCCGTCGGTCGGCTGGCCCGGTGTTGCCAGTGCGCCAGCGGCGGCGGTCGTCCAAGTGAGCACAAGTGCGGTCAGGAATCGCATGGCTTCCCCATACAAGTCAGGCATTAAGGCAGGGAATCCCCTGCCGATTGCGGCGGAATATAGAGCCCGGGTCCGGCGCTGTCAGGCCGTCAACGGCATTTTTTGTACCGGCATTCACACATGATAGGCCAGTAACCGGCAACTCATTGAAAAAGCTTACTCTATCCTCCCGGTCTTTCCGAAACTGCGAAGCATTCGCGAACGAAACCCCGGAAAGTCACTGCGACTATAGGCCGCCTGCCCCGACTCAGTATGCGGCCAAACGTCTCAGGACTTCAAAATGCCCGGCTCGGTCTTTCCCGGCTGCGGCGCCCAGCTGCATCGAACGGCACGGCATTGCCGTGCGCGTGTTCCCTCGCCGCGCGCCGTCCACTATGTCATGGGGAGAAGCTGCCCGTGGGAGAGCCCGCCATGTCCGACGAACCGATCCATCAGTTCGACTTCGATGTCGACGACGTCACGCCGGTCCTGGCCGACACGATGTCGGGCGCCGATGACGGCGAACTCTTCCTGGAAACCGCGCTGTCCGAATCCCTCGTGTTCGACGACGGCCGCCTGAAATCGGCGAGTTTCGACTCCAATCGCGGCTTCGGACTGCGCTGCGTGGCGGGCGAGGCCTTCGGTTATGCCCACTCCTCCGACCCGACGCTGGAGGCCGTCAAGCGCGCCGCGGAA
Organism: Pseudomonadota bacterium; assembly: GCA_034659015.1. Lineage (GTDB taxonomy): Bacteria > Pseudomonadota > Alphaproteobacteria > Caulobacterales > Maricaulaceae > Maricaulis. The sequence goes on from JAYEGL010000017.1 coordinate 116,831, forward strand.
ACCGCCGGCGCGGTCAAGCGCGGCCATGCCGGCGTGATGGCGCCGCCGCCCGCCGGCACCAACCGCAAGCTCTACGATGCCGTCGATCCGGTCGCGCATCCCGGCTTCGATACCAAGGTGAAGCTGCTGCAGGAAATCGACGCCTACTGCCGCACCAAGGACGCCAGCGTCGTGCAGGTCTCCACCTCCATTGCCGGGTCCAAGCGCGACATTTCCATCATCCGCGCCGACGGCGACATCAAGACGGATATCCGTCCGCTGGTGCGCCTGAACGTTCAGGTCACGGTCGAACGCGACGGGCGCCGCGAGACCGGCTCGGCCGGAGCGGGCGGGCGCGCCGAGTTCGACCGCTGGATCGCGCCGGATGCCTGGAAGCCGCTGGCCGACGAGGCGCTGCGCATCGCCCGCGTCAATCTGGACGCCGTCGACGCGCCGGCGGGCGTGTTCGACGTGGTGCTGGGCCCGGGCTGGCCCGCCGTGCTGCTGCACGAGGCGGTCGGCCATGGTCTGGAAGGCGATTTCAACCGCAAGGGCACCTCGGCCTTCTCCGGCCGCATGGGCCAGCAGGTCGCCGCCAGGGGCGTCACCGTGATCGATGACGGCACCATGCCGGAACGCCGCGGTTCGTTGACCATCGATGACGAAGGCACGCCGACCGAACGCACAGTCTTGATCGAGGATGGCATCCTGACCGGCTACATGCAGGACCGCATGAATGCCCGGCTTATGGGCCAGGCGCCGACCGGGAACGGACGCCGCCAGTCCTATGCCCACGCGCCCATGCCGCGCATGACGAATACCTACATGCTGGCCGGCCAGCACAAGCGCGAGGAAATGATCGAGAGCCTCAAGGACGGCATCTATGCGGTCAATTTCGGCGGCGGCCAGGTCGACATCACCTCGGGCAAGTTCGTCTTCCAGTGCACCGAGGCCTACCGGGTCAAGGACGGCAGGATCACCGCGCCGGTGAAGGGCGCCACCCTGATCGGCGACGGCCCCACCGCGCTGACCCATATCGACATGATCGGCGACGATTTCGCGATGGATCCCGGCGTCGGCGTGTGCGGCAAGGGCGGACAGGGCGTCCCCGTGGGCGTGGGCCAGCCCAGCCTGAAGATCTCCGGACTCACCGTGGGCGGCGCCGGCAGCTGATGACGCAGCGCAGCAACACGCCCGTGTGAATGACGTTACGAAAGCTTACGTATTATGCGTTAGGGATCCGTACTACCCAGCGTGACGGGGACGCTGGGCAGGCACAGATTCTTCAGGGGTACGATGCGAGGGACAGTAATCAGCGTGGCCGCAGGAGCCGCGTCCGCCGCACTTATCGGCGAAGCGGCCTTTGCCGTCCGCGACGACGCGGACGCGGGCATGGCGGATGCCGCCATCCAGACACAGGCCGGCATCGCGATCTACGCGCCGGTCTTCTTTGCCAGCTATTCGCCGGTCACGGCGCGCGACATGGTCGACCGGGTGCCCGGTTTCTCGCTCTCCGAGGGCGATACCGACCGGCGCGGGCTGGGCGACAGTTTCGGCAATCTCCTGATCAACGGGCAGCGCCCGTCCAACAAGTCGCTGGGCCTGGACACGGTGCTCCAGCGCATCCCGGTGGACGATGTCGAGCGCATCGAGCTGATCCAGGAAGCCCTGCCCGAGTATGACATGCGCGGCCATTCGCGCCTGGTGAACGTGATCCTGCGCGACGGGGCCGGCCGGGCCGGCTCCTGGGCCTCGCGCCTCCTGCTGTCGGATTCCGGCCGGCTGGGGAATTGGAGCGAGCTCTCCTACTCCATTCCGCTGGACAATCTGGACGTGGTGATGGGAGTCGAGGCCGGTTTCGAGGGCAATCGCTTGCGCCGCCGCCACGCCTTCCACGACGGCGACGACCGGCTGGAATTCCTGTCCAACGTGTCCGACCAGCGCACCTATGCCGAAATCGCGCCAAGCCTGTCCCTCAACTGGGCCATCGATGATCGGTCGCGGCTGCGTTTCGACGGCCAGGCGGAAGCCTGGACATGGCACCGGCGCGCCGTGGATTTCCTGGACGATGCCACCGGAAGTCCGCTCGCCATCGAGCAGAATGCGACCGAGAACCACGGCTCGAAAGCGTCGGCCACGCTCACCTACAATCGCGATCTGACGGACACGCTGTCATCGCAGACCATCCTGCTGGCCAGCCGCGAACGCTGGCGCGACGGGCCGGAGCCCTACGAGATCTACGATGTGATCACCGGCTTCGCCGGGGCCACCATTGTCAGCTATGCTGGCGACTACGAGGAAACGGCGCTGCGCCAGACCCTGTCCTGGGACCCCGGTGCGCGCCACTCGCTGGAGATCGGCGCAGAAACCGCCGTCAATGCCCGCGACACCGATCTCGACCTGTTCGAGGATGACGGCACGACGGTGACGCCGATCCCCCTGCCCGTTTCCACCACGCGGGTGGAGGAAACCCGCAGCGAGGTCTTCGCCAATCATGTCTGGTCGGTCAACGACCGGCTGAGCGTGGAAAGCGGTCTGCGCTACGAGTTCTCGGAGATCGTCCAGACCGGCGATTCCAACCAGTCGCGCAGCTTCACCTATGCCAAGCCGAGCGTGACCGTGAACTGGCGCCAGGACGCCCGCAACCGGCTGCGCGTGACGGCCGAGCGCGATGTCGACCAGCTGGAATTCGACAAGTTCGCCAGTTCCGTCGACGTGGCCGACGGCAATTCCGTGCTGGGCAATCCGGACTATGTGCCCCAGCGGACCTGGACGCTCGAGGCGGAGTGGGAACGGCGCTTCGGCGAGGACGGCTCGATGTCCCTGCAGATCGGGCATGACTGGATCCAGGACCTCGACGGCTGGATTCCCGTCGTGACGCCGAATGGCGTGTTCGACGCACCCGGCAATATCGGCGACGGCACCAATCTGCGCGTCACCGGCAACCTCACCTCGCCGCTCGACATGCTGGGCCTGAGCCATGCCGTGATCGACGTCTTCCTGGAATGGTACGACACCCATGTCGACGACCCGCTGACCGGCGAGGACCGGCACTGGTCGGGCGTGCGCGAATGGGAGCTGAGCCTGGATTTCCGCCAGACCTTCCCCGAACGGCAGATGGCCTGGGGCTGGGACTATCACTGGGTCTCCGACGGCGAGGTCTTCCGCGCCCAGGAATACCGGCGCTACGACAATACCGACGGCGACCTGGACGTCTATGTGGAGACCACGCGCTGGCTGGGCATGACCGTGCGCGCCGGCGTGGACGGCGTCTTCAACAATGGCGACGACCGGCGGCGGGTCTTCTATGACGGTTCGCGCGCCGGCGGCCTCATCGACGCCATCGAGTACCGCAATATCTCCAACGGCCAGATTGCCTATCTGCGGCTCCAGGACACGTTTTAGTGATTGCGGCGGGATCCGGTTCCGGCCGGGTCCCGATTGCCGCCGGCAGGCCGGCTGGCCTAGTATCGACACAAGGCTGAAGCGAAAGAGCGCCGCAAAGGCGCCGGATAATCAAAAGGAAACGACCAGCAAGGGGCTGCTGGCGAACCTGCAGGGAGGCAGGATCATGTCGCATGCCCGTTTCACATCCCCTCGTCTGGCCACGGCCCTTTCGGCCTGCGCGCTGCTGATGACCGGCCTCGCCGTGCCCGGGGAGGCCGCACCGGCCCAGGACATCGCCCTCGAGCGCGCGCCCAGCGGCCACCTGCTTCTGCCCGTCACCATCGGGGGGGACGGGCCCTTCCCCTTCATTCTCGATACCGGCGCCAGCCACACGGCGATCGCGGCCAGCGTGGCGGAACGCTTCGGCTTCCAGTCGCAGTGGGACCATGTCGACGATGTCCAGGCCCTGACCACCCGCTTCGAGGCCGAGCGCTTCGAGCTGGAAGGATTGCAGTTCAACGGCCAGGCACCGATCGACCTGACCAGCGTGATCATCCCCGTCGAAGAGGGTCAGCCCGCCACGGTCGCCGGACTGCTCGGCGCCGACGCCATCCTGGCGCAGCGCTATGCGCTGGACTTCGCCAGCGGGCGCCTCTCGCTCGACCCGGCTCCCGCGACCCGCTCCGACGGCACGATCGATCCGGCCGGCCTCCTGGTCGGCGAAGCCCATATGCTGCGCACGACGCGGCCGGTGCGGGTCATGCTGGACAGTGGCAGCGCCCGGACCATCGCCAACCGCCCGCTCGACCGCCTGGTCGGCAATCGCCACATGGTCATGCGCTCGATGACGGTCGGCGGCATTGACGGCCGGGAGATCGAGGAGGCGAGCCTGCTGTCCATCCGCCAGTTCGAGCTCGGCGGACTGTGCTTTCCGGGCCTGCGCGTCCTGCAGTCCGATCTCGACATCTTCCGCCATCTCGGCTGGGAGCGTGAACCGGCCATGGTGATCGGCATGGACCTGCTGCAATACGCCGAGATCACGGTCGACCGGCAGACCGGCACCGTCCAGATCGAAGCCGCAGTCCCCGAATACGCCTGCAATCGCGGCAGCTGAGCCGCCGCCCTCGCCGGCAAAAGAAAGGGCCGCGGAGCATCTCGCTCCGCGGCCCGTTTCATTGCGCTGTTCCGAACGCCTAGGGCGCGTCGGAGGAGCGGTCCATGGACGGTCCGCCCGCCTCGGTCTCGGTCGGGTGCGACACGCCGCCGACCCGGCCATGGCCCAGCTTCTTCAGGAAGGGCGAGAGGATGAAGACCGCCACGGCGATCCCCACGGCCACCAGGCCGACATTCCAGTAGACCGTGGCGTAGTTCGCCTTGGCCGCCGCGAGATCGACGATCTCGCCGCCCACGGTTTCCGCACCCGTCGAGGCGGCAATGACGCCGGCGACGTAATTGCCGAAGCCCGAGGCGAGGAACCAGGCGCCCATCATCATGCCGACGACACGCGGCACCGACAGCTTGGTCACCATCGACAGGCCCACCGGGGAGAGGCAGAGCTCGCCCGTGGTGTGCAGGAGGTAGATCAGCACGACCCAGATCATCGGGGTCAGGCCGTCCGTGCCCGTCATGTTGATGCCCTGCACCAGCACGATGAAGCCTAGACCGACCTGCAGGATGCCGAGGCCGAACTTGACCACCGTGTTCGGCTCCATGTTGCGCTTGGCCAGCGCGATCCACAGCCAGGCGAACAACGGCGCCAGGATGAAGATGAAGCCGGCATTGAGCGACTGGAACCAGGAGGCGGGGATTTCGAAGCCGAACAGGGTGCGGTCGACCGCCCGGTCCGTGAACAGGTTGAGCGAGGAGCCGGCCTGTTCGAACAGCGCCCAGAAGGGCAGCTGCAGCAGGATCAGGAAGAGTGCCAGCAGCATGCGGTCGCGGTCGACCGACTTGATCTTGGCCACGTCCATCACGACGATCGCGGCCACCATGATCGCGCCGACGGCCAGCGGCCAGGCGGTAATCGCGGCCGGCAGGCCCGACACGTCCACACCCAGCGTTCCGGCGGCCTGGATCAGCACCGGGACCGCCATGATGGCGACGCCGAGGATGAAGATCAGCCGCTCGGAGGCCGGGTTCTTGCCGTCGTCCGGACGGCCGAAGACGAAGAGCGACATGCCGATGATGACGGCCATCATGAGAAGGCCGAACCCGTTGAGCAGGTCGCCCACGAAGGCCTCGTTCATGATCAGCAGCCAGGACACCAGGACCATCAGCACACCGCCGAGATAGACGGCGATTTCCTTGTTGATCGGTCCGAAGGCGCGTTCCTTCAGCTTGGCGGGCTCCGGCGGATCGGCCTTGCCCTGCAGCCAGCCCTGGCCGAACTGGAAGACGACCAGCCCCAGCAGCATGCCGATGCCGGCGAGGCCGAAACCGTAGGCCCAGCCATAGACCTGGCCGAGATAGCCGCAGGCCAGAACGGCAATGAAGGAGCCCAGATTGATGCCCATGTAGAAGATGGTGAAACCGGCATCGCGGCGGGCATCGCCCGGCGCGTAGAGGGCACCCACGATCGTGGAGATATTCGCCTTCAGGAAGCCCACGCCGGAGATGATCAGGGCCAGCGAGAGGTAGAAGATCATCAGGAAGGTCGGGTTCTGCGTGACGGTCATCTCGTACTCGCCCGCCGGAAGTAGTGCGGGCAGCCCCGTGGCAGCCGGATCGGCGACCTGGATGCCCTCGCCGGTAAAGGCGATTCCGGACTCACCGCTGTCCGTCACGACGACACGCTCGGCATCGTCGCCGCGGCCCTCGGTGACAATCTCGTAGGCGGCCCCCTGGAAGTTCACGTGCTGCTGGGCCTGATTGCCCTCGAAGGCCATGCCGAAGTGGCCGAGCACAAGCAGGATCGCCCCGAAGGTCACCGCCTTGCGCGAACCGAGATACCGGTCCGCCAGCATGCCGCCGATCACGGGCATGACGTAGACCAGCGCGGTGTAGGCGCCGTAGATCAGGGCCGAACGCTGATCCGAAAACAGGAAGTGCTGAGTCAGGTAGAAGATCAGCAGGGCGCGCATGCCGTAATAGGAAAAGCGCTCCCACATCTCCGTCATGAACAGGATGGCCAGTCCTTTCGGATGGCCGAAGAAGGACGTGTCCCGTTCAGGTCCAGCGCCCGGCGTTGCGGTCGTATCCGTCACGCAAATCTCCCCAGTACCCGCCCCACGCGGGCTTTTGCCGAACGGGCAATTGACCATGCGGGGAGGCCGGGCTCAAGCCTGCGGCGCCGCTGCAGCCGCAGCACGGCTACACTTTTCGGTGTACGGAAGACGCCCGCTAGTAGGCGCACTCGGTAAACACGGGCTCGATCGAACCGCCCCATTCGCCGTTGAAACGCGCGATCAGGCTTTCCGCCCGGGTGCGTCCGCTCTCGGCGATCTCGTCGAGATCGTCGAGGAAGAGCGCCTCGTTCTCACCGTGGCCGTTGAGGCGTTTGCGGGCGTTGAGTCCTTCGCGGCCGATCGCCAGGACCTCGCGGGCGATGTCCTGGAGCGTACGGTCGCGGAAGGGCGTCTTCAGCCCCGTCTTCGCCGCCCCGCGGCGCAGCGCCTCGCGCTCCTCTTCCGTCCAGTCCTTGACCAGGTCCCAGGCGGCATCCAGCGCGGTGGTGTCGTAGAGCAGGCCGACCCAGAAGGCCGGCAGGGCGCACAGCGTGTTCCACGGCCCGCTATCGGCACCGCGCATCTCCAGGAAGGTCTTCAGGCGGACTTCCGGGAAAAGCGTGGAGAGGTGATCCTCCCAGTCGCTGAGCACCGGACGTTCGCCCGGCAGGGCGGGCAGCTTGCCGTCCAGGAAGTCGCGGAAGCTCTGGCCGGTCGCATCCAGGTATTCATTGTTGCGCTTGACGAAATACATCGGCACGTCGAGCGCCCAGTCACGATACTGTTCGAAGCCGAACCCCTCGTCGAAGACGAAGGGCAGCATGCCGGTGCGGTGATTGTCCGTGTCGGTCCACACATGCGCGCGATAGGACAGGAAACCGTTCAGCCCGCCATCCTTGAAGGGGGAATTGGCGAACAGGGCCGTGGCCAGCGGCTGCAGCGCGAGGGAGACCCGGAACTTCTTCGCCATGTCGGCTTCGGAGGCGAAATCCAGATTGGTCTGCACCGTGCAGGAGCGGAACATCATCTGATGGCCCAGCGTGCCGACCTTGGGCATGTAGGCCTTCATCAGCTTGTAGCGCGCCTTGGGCATCATCGGCGTGTCTTCCAGGGACCATTTGGGCGAAAAGCCCAGTCCCAGGAAGCCGGCGCCGATCCGGTCGGCGACCTCACGCACTTCGCGCAGATGGCCGTTCACCTCCGCACAGGTCTCGTGGATGGTTTCCAGCGGCGCGCCGGACAGTTCGAACTGCCCGCCCGGCTCCAGCGTGATCGAGGCGCCGTTGCGCTTGAGGGCGACGACGATGCCGTCCTCCTCGACAGGCGTCCAGCCGAAGGCGACGAGGCCTTCCAGCATCTTCCTCACATTCGGGCCATCGCCATTGTCGTAGGGAAGCGGCGTGTGATCGGCGAGCGCGAAGCCGAACTTCTCGTGCTCGGTGCCGATGCGGAATTCGCCTTCGGTCTTGCAGCCGGCCGCGAAATAGGCCGTCAGCTGATCCAGGCTTTCGACGGGTGCGCCTTCGCCGCCCGGATTATAGGTGCCGCTCATGCCAAGCGCCCCCGCTCTGTCGCAAATGTCCGCAACAGATATGTGGACGTTCCGGTCATAACAAGGGTGAGGGTCTGCGATTCCTGCCGCGCCTGTGCTCAGCGCCAGTCGCCGTGAGCGGACTGCCAGAGCACCAGCGCAGCCATGGCAGCGGTTTCCGCGCGCAGGATGCGCGGCCCCAGCGTCACCGGGATGACGAAGTCGTGATCCCGGAGACGGCTGCGTTCGGCTTCGGAAAATCCGCCTTCCGGACCGATCAGTATGGCGGCCGGGCCGGGCTCCAGCATCGACAGCGCCTCTGTCATGGGCCGGCCGCGCCCGCGCGCACCGCCCCAGGGCTGACCGTCCTCGTCGCCCGCCTCGTCGCAATAGACCAGGCGGCGGGCCGGATCCCATCCGTCCAGCACGCGGTCCAGCCGGTCCAGCTCGTCGATCTCCGGCAGGTCGAGGCGCTCGGTCTGCTCCGCCGCCTCCTTGGCGATGATACGAAAACGGTCCGTGCGCACCCGTTCGCTCTGGGTGCGCGCGGTGCTGACAGGACAGATCCGGGCCGCGCCCAGCTCGGTCGCCTTCTCCACCATGAGATCGGTCTTCTGGCGTTTCACCGGCGCGAACAGGAGCCACAGATCGGGCACCCCGGTCTGAGCGCGGGTCTGTTCGACGGGATCCAGCACGGCCGCCTTGCGCCCGGCCTCCACGATCCGCGTGCGCCACTCTCCGTCGCGCCCGTTGAACACGCGGACCGTATCGCCCGCGCTGCGCCGCATCACATTGACGAGGTAGTGGGCATCCTCCCTCGGCAGGGCAATGGACTGCCCGGCGGCCAGGTCCTGGCCCACATAAAGTCTCGGATCGGTTGACATGCCACCGCTTTGGCGGGGCTGCGGCAGCGCGTCAAGTCTCGCTTGAACTGCCCGTCCGGTTTTGCCACACAGCGATAATGAACCTGAACTATGACCGGCGAGTCGCCGATTCCGTTCCGAAGAGTTGGGTGGATCGCGCACCGCTGGCCGTGCGTCCCTATCTCCGCCTGGCCCGCTATGACCGCCCGGTCGGCTTCTGGCTGCTCGGCCTGCCCTGCTGGATGGGGCTGATGCTGGCCCGCATCGGCGAAGGTCTGGGCTGGATCGACCTGTGGTACGCTGCGATCTTCGCCGTCGGTGCCGTGGCCATGCGCGGGGCGGGCTGCACCTATAACGACATTGTCGACCGGGACCTGGACGCACGGGTCGCCCGCACGGCGGACCGGCCGCTGGCGGCGGGCACCGTCTCGCTGAGGCAAGCCTGGACCTTCCTGGTCGCCCAGGCGCTGGTCGGCCTCCTCGTCCTGGTGCAACTGCCCCCGCTGGCCATCGGGGTGGGCCTCGCCGCCCTCCTCCTGGTGGCCGCCTACCCCTTCATGAAACGCATCACCTGGTGGCCCCAGGCCTGGCTCGGCCTGACCTTCAACTGGGGCATCCCGGTGGCCTATACGGCCGCAGCCGGCCGGATCGACCCGGCCATGATCGCGCTCTATGCCGCCGGCATTTTCTGGACGCTGGGCTATGACACGATCTACGCCCACCAGGACGTCGAGGACGATGCGCTGGTCGGTGTGAAGTCGACGGCCCGCCTGTTCGGCGAGAGTACGCAATACTGGGTGGCCGGCTTCTACGGCGCCAACGCGCTGCTGGCCGCCCTGGCGATCTGGTTCGCCGCGGCGACGCCCTGGATCGTCCTGCCCTTCACGCTCTACACGGCGCACCTGTTCAACCAGGTCCGCAAGCTGGACATCGAGGACGGGGCGCGCTGCCTCGCCCTGTTCAAGGCCAACCGGACGAGTGGCCTCCTGCTGGTGGCCACCCTGGCCCTGGGCGCGATAGTCTGACCCCTCGCGAACCGCGGATGATCCCGTGACCGACCCGGCCGTTCCCTACGACGATCCGAAGGCTTTCGTGCGCGCCTGTACGGCCCTTCTGCCGCCGCCGCTGGTGCCGGAAGTGCCGCTTCACCTGGCCGTCGAAACCTTCGAGATCTGGCGCCAGAGCGAGGAAGCCCTCGGCGCGCGGGGCCTGCCGCCGCCCTTCTGGGCCTTCGCCTGGGCCGGCGGACAGGCGCTGGCGCGATACTGCCTCGACCATCCGGAACTCGTGCGCGGCCGCACCGTGCTCGACTTCGCCGCCGGCGGTGCCGTTTCCGGTATTGCCGCCCTGAAGGCCGGCGCCCGGTCGGTCGAGGCCAGCGAACTCGACGCCTTCGCCATCGCCGCGATCGAGGCCAATGCGGCCGCCAATCACGTCGCCATCTCGCCGCGGCTGGAGGATGTCGTGGGACGCGACGACGGCTGGGATGTCGTGCTGGCCGGCGACGTCTTCTACGAAGCCGAACTCGGCGAGCGGGTCGGCCACTGGCTACACGGCCTTCACCGCCGCGGCGCCACGGTCCTCATCGGCGATCCCGGCCGCGCCTTCCTGCCCCGGGGCGAGCTGGAACAGCTCGCCCGCTACACGGTGCCGGTCATGCGCGAGCTGGAGGATCGGGAGGTGCAGTTCGCGAAAGTGTGGCGGTTCGCGTGACTCTCCCCCATCGCCTCCCCCGGCTCAGGGCCGGGGTCGGCACGTCCCCCGCTTCGCAGGGGAAGCCTTGGGCGGGGCGACGTCAGGGCTCGCCCCGCTTGCGGGGGAGCTGTCGGCGAAGCCGACTGAGGGGGCGCCGCGGAGCGCGTCAGCGCGCATCAGGACACATTGTCACCCATACCAGCGACCTCGGCGATGCGATTGAGCGTTTCGTCGATATTGTCGTAGAGGTCGGTATTCCAGAAGCGCAGCACACGCCAGCCGGCGTCCTCGAGATAGACCGTGCGTCGACGATCATGGGGCTGTTCGGCGTCAGTGGAGTGCGTGGCACCATCCACTTCCACGACCAGCCGGCATTGCAGACAAGCAAAATCCACGATGTAGGGACCGACCGGATGCTGGCGCCGGAACTTGAGCCCGCACAGCTGGCGTGCGCGCAAATGCTGCCACAGCCAGAGCTCGGCCCTTGTCATCGATTTTCGCAGCGTTCTGGCCCGCCGGATGGATATGACGGTGTCGTCGCGCATGACTCTCCCCCATCGCCTCACTACGCTCGGCACTTCCCCCGCTTACGCAGGGGAAGCCTGGAAGCGTCGCGCTCAACTTTATATATAATTTTATTGTAATGCAATCAATACGTGTACCTCGCCGCGATCTCCCCTTCCCCCCAGAATCGCACCAGTTTCACCGTCATGGCCCGCGCACGCGCCGTCGACCGGCGGCTTTTCCTTCTGCTCGAGATTGCCGCCCGGCGGATGAACCGGGAGGCCGACGCGCGTCTGAAGAAGACCGCCGGCGTGACGACGGCCCAGACCGCGGTCCTCTTCCTGCTGGCGCGGCGCGGGGAGCGGCGGATGAGCGATATCGGCGAGACGCTGTCGCTGAACCCGCCGGCCGTGACCGGGCTGGTGAACCGGATGGAGGCGCTGGGCCTGGTGGTGAAGACCGCCTCGCGGACCGACAGGCGCTCGGCGGTGGTCTCGCTCACGGAGAAGGGACGCGCCATGGGCGATGCTGCCGACCACGTCCTGCGCGATCTCAATCACGCGCTGGAAGCGCGCCTGGGCGAGGAAGACAGCAACATGCTGCATCGCGTACTCACCCGCCTGGCCACTGAGACATAACGGCGCGGATTACGTTTACGTCAACTGCTAGAGCCTATCCAAGACCGTACCAGATGCTCTAACCTGCCCGAAAACATGATCGAGGGAGGCTCGCGTGAGCGACATGGTTCTGGTCGATACTGCGGAACGGATCCGCACAATTTCCTTCAACCGTCCGGACAAGAAGAACGCGCTGACGCGGGCCATGTACACGGCCGCCGCCGAGGCGATCGAAAGCGGCGATGCCGACCCGGACGTGCGTGTCATCATCCTGACCGGCGAAGGCGGGGTGTTCACGGCGGGCAATGACATCGTCGACTTCATGGAACGTCCGCCGGCCATGGATGACAGCGAAGTCACGCCGGTGCAGCATTTCATGCAGACCCTGCTGCACGTGAAGAAACCCGTGATCGCCGCCGTCGACGGCCTGGCCATCGGCATCGGCGTCACCCTGCTGATGCATTGCGACCTGGTCTATTGTTCCGACCGGTCGAGCTTCAAGACGCCCTTCGTCGATCTCGCCCTCGCGCCGGAATACGGCTCCAGCCAGACCATGCCGCGCGCCTTCGGGCATGCCGTGGCTGCCGAGCTTCTCCTGCTCGGCGCCACCTGGTCCGCCGAGCGGGCGCGCGAAACCGGCCTCGTCGGCACGGTGACCACGCCGGACGCGCTGATGGACACGGTCCGCGAGGCCGCCAAGATACTCGCCGCGAAGGCCCCGGAAGCCCTCGCCCAGGCCAAGGCGCTGATGCGCCGCAACCCGGACCCGCTGGAGGAGCGCATCACCCTGGAAGGCCGGCTGTTCGGCGAACGGCTGCGCTCGCCGGAATTCGCCGAAGCCGCCGCCGCCTTCATGGAACGGCGCGCGCCGGACTTCGACAAGCCGGGCTGACACCGGCGGACATCTGGTCCGGGCACACGGAACGCCCTAGGTTTCCGGCAACGGGGTTTTTAAAAGGGGACATCATGGCCAAGCGCCTCATCCTGATCATTGCGGCGCTCATCGTCGCGGGCGGCCTGCTGGTCATCAACCTGTCGCCGCTGGGCCGCAGCTACCTGCCCTCCGGTACCGGACTGGTTGCCAAGCAGGTCTGCTCGCTCACCTTCGTGTCGGGCCTGGATACCGAACAGGCCAAGTCGATCTATGTCGATCCGCTGCTCGGCCCGGCCGAGACCCTGATCCGCTATGATCTGGATGCCGAAGCGCGCGAGGTCCGCTCCGGCGTTCTGGGCCTGTTCTGGCGCCAGCGTGCGGTCTATCGCGACGGTCTGGGCTGCACGCTCGTGCATGGCCGCGGCCAATTCGACGACGACCTGGCCCTGCCGCCGCGGGCGGCGTTCGATCCGCTGCCGCTGGACACCGCTCACCGTGACGGGCATTTCGACGCGACCGCTCTCAATGCCGCGATCGACGCGGCCTTTGGCGATCCGGAAACGGATCCGCGCAACACGCTGGGCGTCGCTGTCCTGCACGAGGGCCGGCTGGTCGCCGAACGCTATGCGCCGGGCGCCAGCCGGGAGACGCGCTTTCACGGCTGGTCGATGACCAAGAGCGCCATGGCGACCCTGGCCGGCGTGCTGGAACAGGACGGTCTGATCGACATCGAGGCCGAAGGACAGGCCCCTGCCCTGGCTGCGGTCGACGACAGCCTGACCGACATCACGATCGAGGACATGCTGCGCATGGCCGGCGGCCTGGCCATCGCCGAGCGCAATGACGGCTGGGACCCCAATTCCCGCATGCTGATGACGCAATCCGACATGGCGCATTTCGCGGCCACGCGGGACCGCCTCCACGGGCCCGGCGAACACTGGCAGTACATGAGCGGCAATACGATCCTGGCGACCCATGCCATGCAGCAGCAGCTCGGCGACACGCTGAGCGCACAGGTGGCCGGGCTGCGTGCGCGGCTCTTCGAACCGCTGGGCATCCATTCCGCCATCCTGGAACCGGACGAGAGCGGGACTTTCCAGGGCTCGTCCTATCTCTATGCCACCGCCCATGACTGGGCGCGCCTGGGCCAACTCTATGCCAATGACGGCATGGTGGACGGCGAACGCCTGCTGCCGGAGGGCTGGGTCGATCTGGTGCGCGCGCCGACCGAGGGCTCGGACGGTACCTACGGCATGGGGTTCTGGCTGCCAGAAGATCATGAAAACCTGCCAGACGGCACGTTCATGATGCGCGGCTTCCAGTCCCAGCTGGGCTATATCATGCCCGCTCAGGACCTGGTGATCGTGCGCTTCGGTGCCACCAACGGCGTGCCCCCGGGCACCAGCGACCTGGCCGCCGGCGTCGCCGCGGCGCTGCGCGACCGGCCGTCCCCGCACCGGGCCGGCAACACGGACTGACGCCTGCTAGGCCGCCACGAGCGGCGGCGTCGTCGCCACGGTGGCGCTGCGCAGGCACTGGCTGACCAGACGGCGCACCTGCACGGCATCGGCGCGCCCGGTGCTCACGGCATCCAGTGCCGCAACATCGTGCAGCGCCTGCCCGCCGTCGGCGACGGACCAGGTCTGGTATTCGCGCCGTGTGATGGGCAGGAATTCCAGACTGCGCAATTCGCAGATCCGCGTGTCGCCGGCAATATGGTGAAAGAAGTCGCGCAGCCGTTCGCGGTCGGCTTCCAGCACGTCCAGGAAATGGCCGCCGGCCCAGACCAGCCCGCCCGTCATTTCGCGGTCCACGCTCGCCTTCATGTGCGCCGACAGAAGAATGCCGAGGTCGCCGTTCAGCGCGCCCCGCGCGAGTTCGACCCGGGCGCGGGCAACGAGAACCATTCTGTGGAGCATGTGCGAAAACCTTCGATGGGGTCGGGACAACGCAATCTACCAACCCCGTCTGAAGCAAGGCTCAAGAATTCTCCGAAAATTCGCGGCGAACTCGACTAAAATGCGGACGATCCGCAAGACGTCTGCGCCTGCGGCGCAGCGCGTGCTGGACTTTCCTTCGTGAAGTTGCAGTTTCGGGGTAGCGACACGACCGGAGCCCGACCCGCATGGCGTATAAATCCCTTCGCGACTTCATCGACCAGCTGGAAGCCGAGGGCGACCTCGTGCGCATCTCCACGCCGGTCTCCACCGACCGCGAAATGACCGAGATCCACCGCCGCACCCTCAAGGCCGGCGGCCCGGCCCTGCTGTTCGAGAATGTCGTCAACGAAAAGGGCGAGCCGAGCGAAATGCCGTGTCTCGTCAATCTGTTCGGCACGGTGAGACGGGTCGCCCAGGCCGTCACGCTGGGTGGCGAGGCCCGCACGACGGGCGAGGAATTGCGCGAGGTGGGCGAACTGCTCGCCTTCCTGCGCCAGCCCGAACCGCCGCGCGGCGTCAAGGATGCCTTCGACATGCTGCCGCTGGCCAGGACGGTCATGTCCATGCGCCCGAAGACCGTGAAGAGCGCGCCTTGCCAGGAGGTGGTGCTGACCGGCGAGGACATCGACCTGGACCGCCTGCCCATCCAGACCTGCTGGCCGGGCGAGCCGGCGCCGCTGATCACCTGGCCGCTCGTGGTCACCAAGGGGCCGGGCGCGGATCGCACCGACGATTTCAATCTCGGCATCTACCGCATGCAGAAGCTGGGGAAAAACCGCACCCTGATGCGCTGGCTGAAGCATCGCGGCGGAGCCCAGCACTATCAGCGCTGGAAAAAGGAACGTCCCGAGCCCCTGCCCGCTGCCGCCGTGCTGGGCGCCGATCCGGGCACGATCCTGGCCGCCGTGACGCCCGTGCCGGACACACTGTCGGAATACCAGTTCGCCGGTATTCTTCGCGGCAAGAAGGCCGAGCTGGTGGACTGCAAGACGGTGCCGCTGAAAGTGCCCGCCGAGGCCGAGATCGTGCTGGAGGGCCATGTCCTTCTGGACGAGTACGGTCCGGAAGGCCCCTATGGCGACCATACGGGCTACTACAATTCCGTCGAACATTTCCCGGTCTTCGAGATCTCCGCCATCACCATGCGGCAAAAGCCGATCTATCTGACGACCTATACCGGCCGGCCGCCGGACGAGCCCTCCGTGCTGGGCGAGGCGCTGAACGAGGTCTTCATCCCGCTGATCCAGCAGCAATTCCCCGAAATCACCGATTTCTGGCTGCCGCCGGAGGGCTGTTCCTACCGGATCGCCGTGATCTCGATGAAGAAGGCCTATGCCGGCCATGCCAAGCGCGTGATGATGGGCGCCTGGTCCTATCTCCGGCAGTTCATGTACACCAAGTGGATCATCGTGGTGGACGACGATATCGACGCGCGCGACTGGAAGGATGTGATGTGGGCCGTCTCCACCCGCATGGACCCGGCGCGCGACATCGTCACCGTCGAGAACACGCCCATCGACTATCTCGACTTCGCCTCCCCCGTCTCCGGCCTCGGCTCGAAGATCGGCCTGGACGCCACCAACAAGATGGATGGCGAGACGACCCGGGAGTGGGGCGAGAAACTCGACATGGACGACGAGACGAAGGCGAAGGTGGATGCGGTCTGGGGCGAGCTGGGGATCGGTTGAACACCGTCAAATTCCTGTCACATCCGCTTACCAGCGTCCGGCGCGGTTTGGAAAACAAGGGAGACACGCATGCGTCGCCTGACGATTCTCGCCGCCTCGTTCGCTGTTGCTGCGCCGGCCCTGGCCCAGGAGACCGATCGCCCCGCCCCGCCGGAGACCGAACTGTCCCGGCCCGACATGACGATCGACCGTCCGGACGCGCGTCCGATGGCGCGGCAGTCCATGCCCGAGCCGGACCCGATGGAGCCTGACTTCAACCTTCGCGACAGCGCGCTCGGCCAGGGCGAGACGGAGTGCACCGAAGAGGTCAGCGCCTCGGACGACGAGGACGCGCCCAGTTTCACCCTGCGCACAAGCTGCCCGGAAGAGGGGCTGACCACCGACAGCGGAGACGGGCCCGAGCGCTGAGCGCCTGCCTCGCTCCAAGACCCCGTCATCCCGGCGAAAGCTGGGCCCCGGATCGCGGAGCGCGGTGGGGCCCGATATCCGCACCACACTCACCCCCCGTCATCCCCCGGCTTGTCCGGGGGACCTCAGCTCGCCGCGTGGCGATTGGGCTGCGACAACAGGCGGACGAAACCCGCCGACAGGATGGACGAGGTCCCCCGGACAAGCCGGGGGATGACGGTGTTTGAAGGGATATCGGGTGCCCTATCCGCCCCCTGCCATACTCGTCGGCGGTTTCCGGGACGGGAGGCGCAAGCTCGTCGGGGTCTCGGGGCTTCATACACACACGCTTTTTCCCGGAAGCGCGTAGCGCTGTCCGGGATCCACGATTGGAGAGACCGAGCTAGGCCATCGCTCAGTGGATCCCGGATCTGCAGCCCGCTTTCGCGGGCTTCCGTCCGGGAGAAATGTTGAGGCTGGAATTGACAGGCACGCCTCAGGTCTGGCCGGTCTTGATCCGCACATCGGCGGGGGGAGCCTGGTAGGTCTCGAAGGCGGCCAGGAGCGTGTCGATCTGGTCGGCGACGACAAGCGAGCGGCGATGTGCGTCATTGAGGAAGCCCTCGCCATTCATCCGGTCGAGGAAGGCGACGAGATCGTCGTAGTAACCGTCGACATTGAGCAGGCCGACCGGATGGGTGTGGTGGCCGAGCTGGGCCCAGGTCCAGACCTCGAACAATTCCTCCATCGTGCCGATGCCGCCGGGCAAGGCGATGAAGGCCTCGGAGAGCTGCACCATCATCGCCTTGCGCGCATGCATGGAGCGCACGACGTGGAGATCCGTCAGTTCGAGATGGGCGATTTCCTTGAGCGCCAGGAATTCCGGAATGATGCCCTGCACGCGCCCGCCCGCGGCCAGTGCCGCATCGGCCAGCTCGCCCATCAGGCCGACCCGCCCGCCGCCATAGACGATCTGGATCCCGCGGCCGGCGAGCGCCGCGCCGACATTCCGTGCGGTCTCGACAAAAACCGGGTTCCGCCCGGAATTCGAGCCGCAATAGACACAAACAGATTTCATCGGCAACCTGTGGGACCTGAAGACAACGGCGGTTCTCGAACCGCCAATGGAGCCGCATTTCTTGAGACTTTGCGTTGTCTTACTGACCCTTTGCCTGATCGGCAATCCCGGCGCCGGCGCGCAGACATCGCCGGGTTCCGGCATTCCCGTGCCCACGCAGATGTGCCTGGGCTATTTCTTCGTTCCCGTCACGCTCCAGGCGCGCGACGACAGGCCCGGCAGCGACCGGACACTCTGGTTCGTCTACGATACGGGGGCCTCGATCACCTATGTCGATCCGGACAGTCTGGAGCGCGTCTCCGGCCGCCGGATCGACAACGGAACCCGCGTCCGGATCACGGATGCCACGGCGGGCCGCGTCACCTATCACACCCTGCCGGCCCGGGTGGGCGAGCTCGATCATCTGTCGATCACGCTGGGCCGCGAGATCGACGGAATTCTCGCCCATGACGCGTTCGGCAGCGCGCTCGTCACGCTGGACTATGCGGCCGGGCAGATCCGTCTGAGCGAAGGCCGCCTGCCCCCGCCCGACGGCCGCACCGTGTTCGCGTCCGGCGGCGCCGACGACCGGCCCTGGCTGCGCGTCGAATTTCCCGGCGGTGCGCGCCGCATGCTGATCGACAGCGGTGCGGCACTGACGGCCCTGGCCATCAATCGCCTCGCCCCCGAGCCGGTCCTCGCGGCGCCCCGGCCGACCGGTGCCGCGGTCCGCTTCCGCCATGTCGAACAGCGTCTGGGAGCCCGGCTCGACGGCGAGGCCCGTATCGGCGCCTACAGGCTGGACGCCCCCATACTGGAGACCACGTCCGATACGGAAATCATCGGCGGCCTGGTCATGCGGCATTTCGTGTGGACGTTCGACACGGACCGGTCACGCGTGCGGATCGAGCGCGCTGCACAGGGCGACCCGATCCGTTTCGCCCCGCTGACCGGACACGGAATGGTGCTCAGCCCAGAGGCCGGCGGGATGCGCGTGGCCGCGATTCTCGCCGACAGCCCGGCTGCGGCCGCGGATATACGCCCCGGCGACCTGGTCACGCATTTCGACGGATTGCCGCTGCGCGAGCGCGGTTGTGCGGAACGGCGCACGGACGCCCTGACGGTGACCCTGCGCCGCGATGGCACGGCACACGACATCCGGCTCGAGCTTTTCGCGCTGGTCGATTAGCCGGCGTCGCCCAGTATCCGGCTGCGGACATCGGCATTCCAGCCGATGGTGACGCCCTCGGCCCGCTCGATCACGGGCCGCTTGATCAGGGTGGGATGGGAAATCAGCAGGCCCGCCGGGTCGTCCTCGGCGATAAGCTTGTCTTCCGCCGACAGGTTCCGCCAGGTCGTGGACCGCGTATTGATCAGGCCTGCCGCGCCGACCGTATCGATCCAGGCCGGAACCTTGCGCACGCGGTCGGCCTCGTCGCGGATGTCGACGAAACGGTATTCAAGCCCCGCTTTCTCCAGGTCCTTCAGCGCCTTGCGAGATGTATCGCAATTCTTGAGACCATAGACAGTAAGCGGCATGATTTCCCCCTCACGGTGAATTAACGGATCCGAACTCGCTCAATGCGTGTAGCTCTCTACTAGACCGGCATCGCTTTTGACAGAAGCGCCGACAGCAGGCGAGCCATGCTGTCAGGGCCGCATAAGTTTATTCCGCTGCCGTTTCCCGCTCGCGCTCGTCGCGCATTTCGGCGGCCCGCGCCTCGACCATCTCGACGATGTGCTCGATCATTTCATCGTTGGAAACATTGTGGTCGGGACGGCCCGAAACATACATCTTGCCGCGCCCGGCGCCGCCGCCGGTGAAGCCCAGATCGGTCATCAGGGCCTCGCCCGGCCCGTTGACCACACAGCCGATGATCGACAGGGAAATCGGTTCGGAGATATGGGCGAGCCGGTCCTCCAGCGCTTCCACCGTCTTGATCACATCGAAGCCCTGACGGGCGCAGGACGGGCAGGCGATGATGTTCACGCCGCGCGTCCTCAGACCGAGCGATTTGAGAATGTCGAACCCGACCTTCACCTCCTCCTCCGGCTCGGCCGAGAGGGAGACGCGAATCGTGTCGCCCACGCCGGCCCAGAGCAGCGAGCCGATACCGATGGAGGATTTCACCGTGCCCGACCGCAGCCCGCCGGCCTCGGTGACGCCAAGGTGCAGCGGCGCATCCGTCGCCTCGGACAGCGCCATATAGGCCGCGACCGTGAGGAAGGCGTCGGACGCCTTCACGGAGATCTTGTAGTCGCGGAAGTCGAGATCATCGAGAATGCGGGCATGGTCGAGCGCGCTTTCCACCATCGCCTCGGGACAGGGTTCGCCGTATTTTTCCAGCAGGTGGCGCTCGAGCGAGCCGGCATTGACGCCGATCCGGATGGCACAGCCATGGTCGCGGGCGGCCTGGACGACCTCCTTGACCCGATCCATCGACCCGATATTGCCCGGATTGATGCGCAGGCAGGCGGCGCCGGCCTCGGCGGCCTCGATACCGCGCTTGTAGTGGAAATGGATATCCGCGATCAGCGGCACGCTCGCGGCCCGGGCGATCTGGCGGAAGGCTGCCGTGGAGTCCTCGTCCGGACAGGACACGCGCACCATGTCGGCACCGGCCTCCTCGCAGCGGCGGATCTGGTCGATCGTCGCAGCCGCATCGGCCGTAGGCGTGTTGGTCATCGTCTGCACGGAAATCGGGGCGTCGCCGCCGACCTCCAGATCGCCCACGCGGATCGTGCGGCTCTTGCGCCGTTCGATCATGCGCCAGGGGCGAACGCTGCGGGGATCCTTACCGGTTTGCGACATCCGTCACTCCCTTCGCGGCCATCCGGGCCGCACGGGGCGGATATAGCGTCATTGCGGCGATCTTTCGACCGGGGTGCGACACATTATTGCGGCTGCGGACCGCCCTCGGCCTGTTCCAGCTGGGCCAGCACCGGCAGACCCT
This sequence comes from Pseudomonadota bacterium, assembly GCA_034659015.1. Lineage (GTDB taxonomy): Bacteria > Pseudomonadota > Alphaproteobacteria > Caulobacterales > Maricaulaceae > Maricaulis. The sequence goes on from JAYEGL010000017.1 coordinate 137,471, forward strand.
CGACCGGCGTGCCGACCTCGCCCAGCGTGCCGACGATCGCGCCGTCGCGCTCGAGCTGGATGGCGCCGGCATCGGTCGCCGACACGGTCAGGCCGGGCTCGAGCGCCCGGTAGACCTCGCCGGCCTGCAGCTCGCGGGCGAACAGGATGCGGCCGGAAGCGTCCTGCACCTCGATCCAGGTCGGGGACAGGGCCCGCATGACGACCGTGCCCGAAGCCAGGCCGGCCTCGCCCAGCGGCAGGCCCGTCCAGATCTCGTCCAGGCTGGGCGCGGTCGCGGCCACGTCGAAACCGGGCCGGGCCCATTCCGGGGCCGCATCGGGCGGCGACGGCGGATTGCCCAGAATGCCGCCCGTGCCGACCTGCTGGGAATACCACCAGGCAACGCCGGCCAGCGCCGTCAGGATAATCACCGCGCCGACAAGACCGCGCGGCAGCTTGATCGGCTTGCGGGTCTGCACGACCGTGGTCGGTTCGGCGCGGCCCGTCTCGGTATCGACCTCGCGCTTGAACTGTTCGACCACACCGGCGGGATCGAGCGAGAGGAAGCTGGCATAGGTCCGCAGATAGCCGATCGCATAGGTGCGGGCCGGAAGGCCGCGCGCATCCATGGTTTCCAGGGCTTCCAGATAATCGGCACGGATACGGGTCTGCTCGGCGGCCTGCTTCAGCGACAGGCTCATCTTCGCCCGCGCCTCGCGCAGCCGGTCCCCAGCCGTGAGCTGGACATACCCGACGCCGTCGTCCGCATAAACGGCATCGACCGGCACAAAGTCCGCACCTGACGCTTGACCCGACATAACCATCCGCCGCTCTCTCCCCGGAGCGATCATCACCCAAGAACGCGATTAAGGGTAATCTTTCCCTAATGCCGCTCTATAAGATCAAATCCCTCGACCGTTTTCAACAGCCTCGCGGGGCAATCCGGCCGCCTCGCCGGCCTCGATGAGGAGCGGGCGGAGACTGTCCGCGGGACTTTGAAGACGGCTCGCAAGCCAGGTGCCAAGTTTTTCGACATCCAGTCCGGAGACGAGTTTCTTGATCGGGCCGATGTTGGGCGCGGCCATGGAAAGACTTCGGTAACCAAGGCCTACAAGCACCGCCGCCTCGAGCGGCTTGGCCGCGATTTCGCCGCACACGGAGACCGGCGTGTCGTGGTTTTCGCACACATCGCGTACCCGTTTGAGCAGATCGAGCGCCGCCGGGCTGAGCACATCGTATCGTTCCGAAACACGTGAATTCTGCCGGTCGGCCGCATAGAAATACTGCATCAGGTCGTTGGCGCCGACCGCGACGAAGTCGACCGCGTCGATCGCATGCTCCAGCGCCCAGGCCATGCCGGGCGTCTCCAGCATGATACCGACCTGGACACTAGAGGGCATGGTATGGCCGGCCCGTTCCGCGTGAAGCAGCTCGCGATCGAGCATGTCCCGCGCGGCCCGCACTTCCCAGGGCGCGGAGATCATCGGGAACATGACTTTCAGCGGCCGCCCCTCGGCGGCCAAGATCAGGGCGCGGAGCTGGTAGCGCAGCAGGCCGGGGCGGTCGAGACCCATGCGGATCGCCCGCCAGCCCAGGGCCGGATTGGGTTCCTTGGTCGAGGGCGCGAAGGGCGCCACCTTGTCGCCGCCCAGGTCGAGCGTGCGGAACACGACCGGTCTTTCGCCCGCGGCATCCAGCACGGACTTGTAGACCGCCGACTGGGCCGACAGGCGCGGCAGGGTCTCTGCCACCATGAACTGGAATTCGGTGCGGAACAGGCCGACCCCGTCGGCGCCGGTCTCGTCGAGCGCCATCAGTTCGATCAGCAGGCCGGCATTCAGGTGCACGCCCACGCGCACCCCGTCCGCCGAGACGGCGGGCCCGCGCAGTTCGGCATAGGCCAGCCGCCGCTCCGACAGCGTCTGGATCCGCGCATCATAGGTCTCCACCACGTCGGGATGGGGCCGGATGTGCAGCACGCCGAACTCGCCGTCCAGGATCACCGGATCGCCGTCCTCGGCCTGGTCGAGCGCGCCTTCCAGGCGGCCGACCAGCGGGATCCCCAGCGCCTTGGCGACGATCGCGGCGTGGGACTGGGCCGAGCCCTCCTCCAGCGCGATCCCCTTGAGTTTCTCGCGGTCGAATTCGAGCAGTTCCGCCGGACCGATATTGCGGGCGATGATGATCGCATTGTCCGGCAGGTCCGAGGAGGCATTGGCGCCGTTGAGGTGGCGCAGCAGACGGTTGGCCAGGTCTTCCAGATCGTGCAGGCGTTCGCGGAACGTATGGTCGGCCGCCTTCATCAGGCGCGCCCGGTTCTCGTTCCGCACCCGTTCGACCGCCGCCTCGGCCGTCAGACCGCGGCGCACCGCCTCGCGCAGGCGTTCCAGCCATCCGCGGTCATGGGCAAACATGCGATAGGCCTGCAGCACATCCCGCGTCGGACCGCCGAAGGGGATGCGCCCGCTGTCCAGCATCTCGTCGATCTGCAGGCGCAGCGAGGAAATCGCCATATCCAGACGCTCCTCCTCGCGGCCCGGATCGTCGGCGATGAGGCGGGCGGATTCGACATGCGGCTCGAACAGCACGGCCACGCCCTGGGCGATACCCCCGGAGAAGGCCCCGCCCTGGAAGCGTTCCGGACGCGACTGGCGCACGTCCAGGCCGGCCATTTCCTCGGCGTCGACGATATCGCCGGACGCCACGATTTCCGCGAGCACCATGGCCACGGTCTGCAACGTCTCGATCTCGTCGGTGGCGACCTGGCGTTCCTGCGAGGTCTGCGCGGTGAGCACACCGACCATGCGGCCGCCACGCAGGATGGGCACGCCGACAAAGGTATTGAACGGCTCCTCGCCCGTTTCCGGCTTGTAGGAAAAGGCCGGGTGGGCCCGTGCATTGGAGGTCGACAGCGGGCGTGCCCGGCGCGCCACCAGGCCGACCAGGCCCTCGCCCGGCTGCAGGCGCACCGAGTGGACCGACTCGGCCTTCAGCCCGTAGGTGGCGCACAGTTCCAGCGCGTGGGACGGGCGGGCGAGATAGATCGAGCAGACATCCCAGCCTGCCTCTTCCGCAATCATGGCGGTGAGATGGTCCAGGCGCGCCTGGGCGTTCTCCTGCACCGCCATGAGCTCGCGCATGCGCTTGAGCAGACGGCGCGGATCGCGCATGGGTGAAGTCTTCAGATCGTCCATGCCGGTTATGCCCGCTCCAGTCCATAAGCCGCATGCAATGCCCGCACGGCACGTTCCACGGCATCATTATCGATAAGGGCGGAAATCTTGATTTCCGACGTGGCCAGAACCCTGACCGTAATTCCCTGCTCGCCGAGCACGGCGAACAGCGACCGCGCCACATCGGCGCGCTGGCGCAGGCCTGCCCCCACAATAGAGACTTTTGCCAACCCCGTCTCCGAGGAGATGTCCACGCCGGACAAGCCGGCGTCAAGAGCCGCCTGGGCCCGGGCGAGGTCGCGATGGGCCACGGAAAACTCGATATTCACCTTGCCCGGCGTGCGGGTCTGCGCCTGGACGATCATGTCGACCCCGATATCCGCATCCGCCAGAAGGGCGAAGGTGCGCGCCGCCAGTTCCGACCGGTTCGACGCACCGAGAAGGGCGATACGGGCCTGGTCCCGCGCATAGGCAACGCCGGAAACGACCCGCCGTTCCGCGATATCCTGCGTCTCCACGACATCGGTACCGCGGCTTTCTCCCGCGTCGAGAAAGGAGGACAGCACGCGCATCGGCACGCCGCGCGACTTGGCGAACTCCACCGAGCGCGTCTGCAGCACCTTGGCCCCCTGGGCGGCGAGTTCGAGCATCTCGTCATGGCTGATCGCATCGAGCCGGTCCGCTGCCGGTTCGATGCGCGGATCGGTCGTGTAGACCCCGTCCACATCGGTGTAGATGTCGCAGCGCGCGCCCAGCGCCGCCGCCAGGGCGGCCGCGGACAGATCGGTCCCGCCCCGCCCCAGCGTTCGGATATCGCCTTCGCGCGTGATGCCCTGGAAACCGGCCAGGACCGGGATCACCCCGGCCTCCATCTCGGCCTCGAGCATCGAGACATCCATGCCGGCGATACGGGCGGCACCGGCCGGGCCGTCGGTAATGACCGGAAGCTGCCAGCCCTGGACGGAACGGGCCTTCAGCCCGGCCTCGCGCAGCGCCAGGGCCATCAGGGCCGAGGACACCTGTTCGCCGGCCGCCAGGGCCACATCGGTCTCCGCATCGCCCAGTCCCGCGCCGAATTCGCCGGCCAGCCCGAGTATGCGATCGGTCTCGCCGGCCATGGCGGAGACGACCACGGCCAGAGCCTCGCCGCGGCGGACCGCGGCGGCAACGAGCGCGGCGGAATGGCGTATCCGTTCGGCCGAACCCACCGAGGTTCCGCCGAATTTTGCCACCACCCGTGTTATTGCGTCCGTCCTACCCAAACAGTGTCCCTCGCGCTTTCCCTGCCGTCCGGCTGCGATCATATAGTCGCACCGGGCTCGATAAGCCGCACCGTCAAGGCCATATTGAGGCCAAGACCGATCTCGCCGCGCCGGCGGTTAGGTAAGCGGACAAGGCCCGGCGCGCAACGCTTGAACGCAATGACAGGCCTGCTCGCCTGCAAGGAGAAACGCCGATGGCAACGGCAACAGCGCCCGAAACCCTCACCCGCCCTTCCGTCGATCCGGACGAGGTCGAGAAGTTCTCGCGCATGGCGGCGGAATGGTGGGATCCGGAGTCCAAGTTCAAGCCGCTGCACAAGTTCAACCCGGTCCGCCTGGGCTTCATCCGCGACGCGATCTGCAGCCATTTCGGGCTCTCCGGCACAACGCCCTTTGAAGGGCTGCGCATCCTGGATATCGGCTGCGGCGGCGGTCTGGTCTGCGAGCCCATGGCGCGCCTCGGCGCGGCGGTGACGGGCGTGGATGCGGCCGAGGCGAATGTAAAGACGGCCAGCGTCCATGCCGGGGAGCAGGGGCTGAAGATCGACTACCGTCACGGCGTGGCGGAACAGCTTCTGGAAACCGGCGAACCGCCTTTCGACGTGGTGCTGAACCTGGAAGTCATGGAACACGTCGCCGATCCGCACGCCTTCCTGGTCGACTGCTCGAAACTGGTAAAGCCGGGCGGGCTGATGATCTGCGCGACGATCAACCGGACCTCCAAGGCCTTTGCCATGGCGATCGTCGGCGCGGAATGGATCATGGGCTGGCTGCCGCGCGGCACCCACCGTTTCGCCAAACTGGTCAAACCGGCGGAAATCCGGGCCGCGCTTCGCGAGGGCGGCATGAAGATGCGCGAACCGGTGGGTGTGCTCTACAACCCGCTCAACGACCAGTTTTCGATCGGTACCGACACGGCCGTGAACTATATGGCAATCGCAGAAAAACCGGTCGAAAATTAAGGTTTTGGAAATCGCGCACCGATGAGTGTCCGGCAACACCTATCGAGGATGCCGACACGATGAATGCTGCCGCGAAAACGCCCGACCTGTCCTCCGGATCGACGTCCGTCGACACCCTGCTTGCCTTTCTCCGCCCCGGCGGCTGGAACGCCAGCGAAGGCCGGGAAATCTGGGGCGTTCTCGAACCGGCACTCAAGGACATTCTCGACGCCTTCTACGCGGATATCCGGACGCAGCCGGAACTGGCCGAGATCTTTGCCCCCTTCGCCGGCAGCGCCGACAGCATCCGCGACCGCCAGCTCGCCCACTGGAAGGGTCTTCTGACCGACGAACCCAATCTGGACTTCGAGGGCCGGGCCATCCGCATCGCAGAGGCCCACACGCGTATCGGACTGCCCTCGCACTGGTATCTGGCGACCTATGGCCGCGTGATCACCCAGGCCATTCCGGTGCTGATGGAAAAATACCGCCGCTCGTCCCGCAAGGCCGAAGCCGCGCTGCAGATCTTCATCGGCCGGTCCTTCCTCGACATCTGCCTGGCGCAGGAAGGCTATGAGAACGGCATTCGCCGGCGCGTCGAGGACCGGCTCCAGCGCGATGCCCGGCTGGGCAATCTGCGCGGCGTGGCCGGCACGATCGCCAGCGTCAACGAGATGATGCTGAACATGGCGGTACTGCAGTCCTCGACCCAGGAATCCTCCGCCAACAGCGAATCCATCTCTGCCGCCGCCGAGGAAATGGTCGCCTCGGCCGAACAGATTGCCGAGAACTCGGACCACGCCGCCGACCAGGCCGAGCAGACCAATCAGTCCCTGACCCAGAGCGTGGAAGCCATGGGCAGCGTCGCGACCTCCATCGCAGAGATCGACCGGACCTCCCAGGAGAGCGCCGACAGCCTGGTCGAACTCAACGAGGCCGCCGAACAGATCAGCGGTTTCCTCGGCGTGATCCAGACGATCTCCGACCAGACCAATCTGCTGGCCCTGAACGCGACGATCGAGGCGGCCCGGGCGGGAGATGCCGGCAAGGGGTTTGCCGTCGTGGCCAGCGAGGTGAAAAGCCTTGCCACCCAGGCCGCCAAGGCCACCGAAGACATTGCCGAACGCATCACCGCGCTCAAGCACGGCATGAGCGTGATCGAGAATGCGATCACCAGTTCACGCTCTGCCGTCGAACAGGGCCGCGAGACGATCGACGGCGCCAACAACTCCATCCGGGCCGTAGGCGACCAGGTCTCCACCGTGAACCAGCGCATGCAGGAAATCTCCGGCATCCTGCAGCAGCAAAAGAGCACGAGCTCGGAGATCTCGAGCAGCATTTCCGGCATCGCCGACCGGGCACGCTCCGACAATGACCGCCTGAGCGAAATGAATAACAGCCTGCAGGCGTCCAACGACGCCTTCATGCAGAACGCCCAGAGCTGGTTCCGGGCGGATTGTCACCGCTCCCTGATACAGATGGCGAAAATCGATCACGTCTTCTTCAAGAAGCGCATCGTCGACATCGTCGTCGGCCGCACCGAAGGCAAGGCCGCCGACGTGCCGGACCATCACGAATGCCGGCTGGGCCAGTGGTATGACCGGCTCGACATCGCCAGCGTGCGCGAACATCCCGCCTATGTTGCACTGGAAGCCCCGCACGCCCGGGTCCACGAGATCGCCCGCGAAGTCCTGCAAGCCAGCGAAAGCAACAATATGCGGCAGGCCTTCGCCCTGCTGAGCGAGCTGGAGACTGCCAGTCAGGATGTCATCGCCAAGCTCGACACCCTGGCGGATGCGCTGGAAAACGACCTCACCGATGCGGACAATCGGGGCTATGCCCGGCGTCCGGTCGACGGTCTTGCCGGACGCCTGACCTCGGCGACGAAGGAGACCGAAATCGTGATCCGCGACGTATCCGATGGCGGTGTCGGGGTGCAGGGTCCCAATCTGGGCGAAAAGGGCCGCGCCGTGCAACTCGAAGTGAACGGCCAGGCTGTGCTGGGCGAAATCGCCTGGTCGAGCGGGAGCGATGCCGGCATCCGCGTCCTCAAGGGACAGCTCGACGTCTGACAGAACCGCGGGCGGCGTCAGTTGGCCTTCTTCGGCGGGACGGGCGCCATGGCATCGGGCAAGGGTGCGACGGGCACCCCGTCATCGCTCAGTCTGCGGCTGTCCTCCACGCTGGCCTCGCCGTAGATCAGGCGCTCGGGCTTCTCGCCTTCGTGCATGGCCCGCGCCTCACGGGCGAAATTTTCGCCGACATAATCGTAATTCTTGCGGATATGCGCCTTCACCTTGTCCGCCAGCTGCTTGAACCGGCGCTCCGGGCTCGCATCCTCCCGCGACCGGGAGGTCGCGACGGCCGGCGCCATGAGGGCCTTTCTCACCGCGGCCGAGCCGCATTCGGGACATTCCACCAGGCCGCGGGCGATCTGGTCGTCACAGGCGGCAGAATCGGAAAACCAGGCCTCGAACGCGTGATCGGCCTCGCAGACCAGCGCATAGCGGATCATGACCCGGTCACCCCGCCGGGAACGCCGTCGGCATCCGGACCGACCAGAACCCGGTCATGTTCCAGGGCCGGCACACGCCGCCTCGCCTCCTCGACCTTTGCCAGATCGAGCGTGGCCGTCAGCACGCCCGGCTCGTCATCCTCGCGCACGGCAACCACCTCGCCCCAGGGCCCCACCACCATGGAATGCCCCCAGGTCTTGCGGCCGTCCTCGTGCAGCCCGCTCTGGGCCGGCGCGATGACATAGCTGCCCGTTTCGATCGCCCGGGCCCGCAGCAGCACCTCCCAGTGTGCCCGCCCCGTCGGCCGGGTGAAGGCGGCCGGCACGGTCAGGATCTGGGCGCCCGCCTGGGCCAGGCGGCGATAGAGATAGGCAAAGCGGACATCGTAGCAGATCGACAGACCCAGCCGCGCGCCCGCCGCCTCGGCGACGACCAGCGTCTCGCCGGGCGCGTAATTGTCGCTTTCCCGATAGGTCTCGCCCTTGCCCAGCCCGACATCGAACATGTGGGCCTTGTCATAGGTGGCCAGCAGGGCACCGTCGGACCCGAACAGGAAGGAGCGGTTGGCGGCACGCTCGCCGCCGGTACGCACGGCCAGCGACCCGATCAGCAGGACGATGCCCAGCTCCTTCGCCAGCGCGGAGAAGGCCGGCACCGCCGGATCTTCCTCGGGCAGGTGCATGCGCTCGAAGGCCTTGGCCGCGTCCTTCTGGACCATATGCGTGGTCTCGGGCGTGGCGACCAGGCGCGCGCCCGTCGCCGCAGCCTCGCGGATCAGACGGGCGGCATCGTCGATATTGGCAGCCGGATCGATACCGGACCGCATCTGGACCAGGGCAATGTCGAGTTTGCTCATCAGGCCGCGAGCATAGCATCCAGCTTGCCGGCCCGTTCAAGGGCCATCATCTCGTCGCAGCCGCCGACATGCTCGTCGCCGATGAAGATCTGCGGGAAGGTGCGCCCGCCATTGGAGCGCTCCATCATCTCGTTGCGCTTGGCCTGGTCGAATCCCGCATCGATCTCGTTGAAGGCGACACCCTTCTTCTTGAGCAGCGAGATCGCCCGGGCGCAATAACCGCACATCGGACGGGTGTAGATGGTCACTTCAGCCATGTATCCGAACTCCGCATCGTGTCCGTCGCGCTGAACAGCGGCGACCGCCGACATGTAAACAAGACATCCCGACCTAGATAGTCGGATCGGCAGACCTGACAACGCGGCACAATGTCATAACGGATACATCCGCCGCCCCGGCCCGCTTCAGCGCCCGGGCGCAGGCCGTTGCCGTGGCGCCGGTCGTGAACACGTCGTCGACCAGGACCAGGCGGCGCCCCTCCACCGCGCCGCGCACCGGGGCGTGGAAGGCGCCGGCGACATTGCGCTTGCGCGACCGGGCGCTGTGCCCGGCCTGGCTGGAGGTCGCTCTGCGGCGCAGCAGGAGTTCGGTCTCCAGCGGCAGGCCGGTCCGCCTTGCCAGGGCCGCACCGAGCAGGGCGGACTGGTTGTAGCGCCGCGCCAGCAGACGCCGCCAGTGCAGCGGCACGGGCACGAGGCCGTCCGCACCGTCAAGGCAATCCGCGCCCGCCAGCGCCATCCAGGCGGCGAACCGGCCGATCATCTCGCGCCGGCTGCCATGCTTGAAGCCCAGGACGAGCGGCCGGGAGGCATCGTCATAGGCCAGAGGCGAACGGGCCCGGTCGAAAACCGGCGGTTTCGCGACGCACATCGCGCACAGCGTCGCCGATGTCGATCCGGACCCGCCGGCATAGGGAAAGGGAAAGCCGCAGCACGCGCACCAGGGCGCATCCAGAAAGGTCAGGCGCGACCAGCCGGCCGGATCGAGCCGCCCGCTGTGGTCCACGGGCCGGCCCGTGGACGGGCAGACCGGCGGCCAGGCGAGATCCGCCAGCCGGTGTGCGAGGCCGCCGATCACGCAGCTCCCCCCTTTTCCCGGCGGCGCCGAGACGGCATATCCCGGTCCATGAGTTCCGACACCCCTCCCCGCCTGTTCGACCGCACACTGTTGCGCCATCGCCGCGACCGTGCGGCTGCGAAACTGGCAGACTACAACTTTCTGGTGCGTCGCGCATTCGACGATATCTGCGATCGCATCGAGAGCATCACCCGCGATTTCGACCGCACGGCCATTCTCGGCGGCGGCCCGGGGCTGACCGACGAACTGGCCTCGCGACCTGCCGGGGACAAGGCGGGAGAGGTGGTCTCCTCGGATCTTTCACCCGCCGTCGCCGCGACGCTCGACCGCCCGGCCCTGGCCCTGGACGAGGAGGCGCTGCCCTTCGCGGAGGAGAGCCTCGACCTGGTGCTCGCGCCCTGGGGGCTGCACTGGTCCAACGACCTGCCCGGCGCGCTGGTGCAGATCAATCATGCGCTCAAGCCGGACGGCTTCTTCGCCGCCGCCATGCTGGGCGGCGCGACGCTGACCGAGCTGCGCCAGTGCCTGATGACGGCGGAAAGCGAGCTGACCGGCGGGGTGAATGCCCGCGTCTCCCCCTATGCCGGCACGTTCGACATGGCGGCCCTGCTGCAGCGTGCCGGCTTTGCCATGCCGGTCGCCGATATCGACCGGGTCACCGTGCGCTACAACAATGTCTTCGCGCTGATGGCGGACCTGCGCGGCATGGGCGAGACGTCGGTGCTGGCGGAACGGCCGCGCACGCATGCGGGCCGCGCGCTCTTCCTGCGCACCGCGGAACTCTATGCCGAGCGTTTCTCGGACGAGGACGGGCGCATCCGCGCCACGTTCGAGATCGTGCATGCCGGCGGCTGGGCGCCGCACCCCGACCAGCCCAAACCCAAACGGCCCGGCTCGGCCACGCACAGCCTGGCCGAAGCGCTGGGCACGCAGGAACGCTCACTGGACGAGAAAACCGGACCGGGCGGCGGCGGCCGCTAGAAGGGCGCGGAAGCGCGGGTGAAGAGATCGGCGATGGCCGGCCCCATCACGGTCAGGGCGCCCACGGCGGCGATGGAGATCAGCCCCGCGATCATCGCATACTCGATCGCCGTGGCGCCGCGCGTGTCCTGCGCGAAGCGGACCGCCAGCCGCCCTACAGACGATCGCGGATTTCCGCGGCCAGCGACCGGTCGGCCGCGGCCAGATCGTAGCTGCCCAGCTGTTCCTTGCGGACCCAGGCGATCTCCTGGCCCTCCAGCGGCCGGGCGAATCCGTCCCAGGTGCGGCACAGGAAAAGCGGCATGACGATGTGGAATGTGTCGTAGGGATGCGACACGAAGGCGAAGGGGTGCAGGCATCTTTCGCATGGCTCTACTCCCAGCTCTTCCCTCAGCTCCCGGACCACGGCCTGCTCGGGCGTCTCGTTCGCCTCGATCTTGCCGCCGGGAAACTCCCAAAGCCCCGCCATCGGCTTGCCCTCGGGCCGTCTGGCGATGAGGATGCGTCCATCGGCATCCAGCAAGGCACAGGCGGCGACATGGATCACCGGCTTGGGGGCACCAACCGTCATCGTGCGCGAACTCCTTTAAGATCGGGTGCAGAAACGCGGTAAAGGCCCGCTTAACCCGGCTCGTCCCCGCTGTCGCCGTCTTCCGGCACGTCGCCGTCCGCTTCGGCCGGCTCGGGGTCCGGCCGGATCAGGATTTGCGGCCGCTCGATCTCGGCCTCCTCGCGCAGCCCGTCGATCAGGCCTTCCAGCTGGTCGAAGGTGTAGAAACGCACGATGTTCGGACGCAGCGCCTCCAGCGAGGGCGGCGGCTGGCGGCGTCGGTCGACGACCTTGAGCAAGTGCCAGCCGAACTCGCTGCGGAAGGGTTCGGACACCTCGCCCTCCGGCGTCGAGAAGGCCACCGAACCGAAAGCGGGAAGCACACCCTGCCGGGTGAAATAGCCCAGATCGCCGCCCTCCAGACGCGTCGCCTGGTCCTGGCTCATCGCCACCGCCAGCTCGGCGAAGTCGCGGCCGGCCTCCAGCTGCGCGACAATCGCCTCGGCTTCCGCCCGCGTGTCGACGAGAATGTGCCGGGCGCGCACCTCCTCGCCCAGCGGGATGAGCCGGACCTGCTCGCGATAGATGCGCTGGATCGTCTCCTCGGTCACCGCATCGGCCAGCGCCGTTTCCACCAGAACATTGCCGAGGATGCGTTCTTCCGCCAGCGCCATGCGACGGCGGGCTTCCTCGGACTGGTGCAGCCCCCGGCGGCGGGCTTCCAGCGCCAGCAGACGCTGGTCGATGAGTTCGTCGAGCACGCGTTCGAATTCCGCCTCGCCCGGTGCCGGCGCGGCCTCGGCATCGCCGGACTGGGACTGGGCCTCGCGCTCGACATCGGAGCGCCGGATCACCGTGCCATCGACGCGCGCGACGACGGGATCGGCCTCGTCGGGCGCGATCCGCGCGGCGGTTTCCTCCACCATGTCCTCAGCACGCCGCGGTTCCGGGCCGCACGAAGCGAGTCCGCCTGCGATCAACAACAGTCCTGCAAAAAGTCGAAGAAATGCCACGCCAGCAGTCCTTTAGAGGAATTCGCCGCCCGACGGTCGCCGCGCGGCTTGATTGACACTCATCCCCCCCATCCTTAAGTCACCCTGACGTTTCAAAGCAATGTTGGCGTCTCCGGCGATCGGGACGGACCCCGAGCGCCGGACGCCGGTCTAGTCGTACGCAAAGCCAGAGCACATGCTGTCCATAGCCCGCAAGATCTTCGGAACCGAGAACGACCGCAAACTCAGCCGCATGCGGCCCACGGTCGAAAAGATCAACGCCCTGGAGCCGGAGTACGAAAAACTCTCCGACGACGCCCTCAAGGCCAAGACCCAGGAATTCCGCGACCGGCTCGACAAGGGCGAGAAGCTCGACAATCTCCTGCCGGACGCCTTCGCTGCGGTGCGCGAGGCCGCGCGCCGCGCCCTCGGCCTGCGCCCCTACGACGTGCAGCTGATGGGCGGCATCGTGCTGCACGAAGGCTCCATCGCCGAGATGAAGACCGGCGAGGGCAAGACGCTGGTCGCCACCCTGCCCTGCTATCTCAATGCGCTGACCGGCAAGGGCGTGCATGTGGTCACGGTGAACGACTATCTCGCCACGCGCGACAGCGAATGGATGGGGAAGGTGTTCGCCCAGCTGGGCATGACGACGGGCGTGATCGCCCACGGCATGACCGATCCGGAACGCCGCGAAGCCTATGCCTGCGACATCACCTACGGCACGAACAACGAGCTCGGCTTCGACTATCTGCGCGACAACATGAAGTACACGGTCGACGAGATGGTCCAGCGCGGCCACGGCTTTGCCATCGTCGACGAGGTCGACTCGATCCTGATCGACGAAGCGCGCACACCGCTGATCATTTCCGGGCGCACCGAGGACCGGACGGAATTCTACCAGACGATCAACCAGCTCATCCCGCTGCTGGACGAGGAGTGCTACGAGATCGACGAGAAGGCCCGCTCGATCCTGCTGACCGAAGAGGGCAACGAGAAGGTCGAGGAGCTTCTCAAGGAGCGCGAGCTCATCGAGAAGGACGCCGACCTCTACGATGTGGAGAACATCGCCACGGTCCACCACGTGAACCAGGCGCTGAAGGCCCACAAGCTCTTCGTGAAGGACAAGGACTACATCATCAAGGAAGACGCGGTCGTCCTGATCGATGAGTTCACCGGCCGCATGATGCCGGGCCGGCGCCTGTCCGACGGCCTGCACCAGGCGATCGAGGCCAAGGAAGGCACGGAGATCCAGCCGGAGAACCAGACCCTCGCCTCGGTCACCTTCCAGAACTATTTCCGCCTCTACGACAAGCTCGCCGGCATGACGGGCACGGCTCTCACCGAGGCCGACGAGTTCATGGACATCTACAAGCTCGGCGTGGTCGAGATCCCGACCAACAAGCCGATCGCGCGGATCGACGAGGAAGACGAGGTCTACCGTACAGGGAAAGAGAAGTACGACGCGGCCATCGCCGATATCGAGGATTGCGTGGAGCGCGGCCAGCCCGTGCTGGTCGGCACGGCCTCGATCGAAAAGTCCGAACTGCTCTCCGAACTGCTGACCAAGCGCAAGATCAAGCACCAGGTGCTCAATGCGCGCTATCACGAGCAGGAAGCCTACATCATCGCCGATGCCGGCGTGCCCGGCGCCATCACGATCGCCACCAACATGGCCGGCCGCGGCACCGACATCCAGCTGGGCGGCAATGCGGAAATGCGCCTCTCGGCCTGGCTGAACGAGCAGAAGGAACTCGGCAAGGAACCGACCGAGACCGAGATCGCCAAACAGCAGGAAAAGATCGCGGCGGACATCGCCGAGAAGAAGAAGCAGGCGCTCGATGCCGGCGGTCTCTACGTGCTCGGCACGGAACGCCATGAAAGCCGGCGGATCGACAACCAGCTGCGCGGCCGGACCGGCCGCCAGGGCGATCCGGGCCGCTCGAAATTCTACATCTCCGTCCAGGACGACCTTCTGCGCATCTTCGCGCCGGAACGTCTGGACGGCATCATGCGCACGCTCGGCATGAAGGAAGGCGAGGCCATCCAGCACCCCTGGATGTCCAAGGCGCTGGAAACCTCCCAGCGCAAGGTCGAGCAGCGCAATTTCGACATCCGCAAGAATGTCCTGAAATACGACGACGTGATGAACGACCAGCGCAAGGCCGTGTTCGAGCAGCGCATCGAGTTCATGACGTCCGACGACGTGTCCGACGTCATCAAGGACATGCGCCAGCAGACCGCCGAAGACCTCGTCGAAGCGCACATCCCGCCGAAAGCCTATGCCGACCAGTGGGATACCGAAGGCCTGACGAATGAGGTGAAGGACACGTTCGGTCTCGACCTTCCGATCTCCGACTGGGCGGCCGAGGAAGGCATTGCCGACGAGGAAATCCTGGAACGCATCGTCGAGGCGGCCGACAGGGCCTATGCGGAAAAAGCCGTGAATGCCGGCCCGGACCTGATGCGCCGGGTCGAAAAGTCGATCCTTCTGCAGGCCATCGACATCAACTGGCGCGAACACCTGCAGAATCTCGACGCCATGCGCGCCATGATCGGCCTGCGCTCCTACGCCCAGCGCAATCCGCTCAACGAATTCAAGACCGAAGCCTTCTCGCTGTTCGAGCGCATGATGGACAATCTGCGCGGCGAGGTGACACGCCAGCTCATGCTGATCCGCTTCGAACGCGCCCCGGCTGCGCCGGAGGCGCCGAAGAATATCGAGGCCAGTCACATCGATCCGCGCACCGGCCGCAACGAGATGGACGGACCGGACGGAGAACCCGTCTCGCCGCGCATCGCCCCGACCCAGCGCCGCGCCCCGACGCCGCCGGACCCGAACCGCCCGGAGACCTGGGGCCGCGTCGCGCGCAACCAGGCCTGCCCGTGCGGCTCCGGCAAGAAATACAAGCACTGCCACGGCGCCATCGACCAGGCTTCGGCCTGAGGCGTGGGCAAGCCGCGACTTCGTCCAGCCCGGCCCGGCGAGGAAGAGGCGCTGTCGCGCCTGTGTCTGAAATCCAAGGCCTATTGGGGTTATGACGCCGCCTTCATGGCGGCGGTCGCGCCCCATCTGAAGGTGACGGACACCGCCATTGCGCAAGGCCTTGTCACCGTCGCCGAGGCGGATGACGGCACCGTGCTGGGCGTCTGCCAGCTCGATCCCGAAGCCCGGAGCGGGTCGCTGGAGCTGCTCTTCATCGCTCCCGAAGCGATCGGCTCGGGACTGGGCCGCGCACTCTTCGATCATGCCGCGGAGCAGCTGCGCGAGCTCGGTCACACCGTGATGACCATCCTGTCCGACCCTTATTCCGAACCGGCCTATATCCACATGGGGGCCCGCCGGGTGGAGATGCGTCCCTCGCGTGTTTTCAAGGACCGCAAACTGCCCTGGATGGAAGTGGACCTCTAACCGGCGCTCTGCGGGTACTGAAACACCTCCTCGAGCCCCACGCCGAATACGCGGGCCATCTTGAAGGCGACCTCGAGCGAGGGCGAGTACCGGCCCTGTTCGATGGCGATCACGGTCTGCCGGGTCACACCGATCTTCTCGGCCAGTTCGGCCTGGGTCATCTCGCCGGCATCGAAGCGCAGCGCCCGGATACGGTTGGTTATGGGGGTGGGCTTCGCCATGGCTTACACGCCCCGGCGATAGTCGATCAGCTTGGACACGCCCTTAACCAGCTCTCCCGCGACAAGCCCCGCCAGGATCGTGTTGGCGAACAGGTAGGGCGGCTTGCCCAGCATGGCCAAGCCCATGGCCAGAAGGGCAAACAGGGCCAGCACGAAACCGCCGCGCTGGTCGCCGCGCATCTCGATCAGCTTGTCCCGCTCGTCCGCCGCCTCGTTCGCCTGGGACGGGGCCATGATGGCGATGAGAATATGGGCGACGATCGAGACGGCCACGATGATGAGGACGGTCAGGAGCATTTTCACATTGGTGGCGGCCAGGGCCGCCTCCGGCGGCAGCCCGCCCCCGAAGACCGATCCCGCCGACGTCACGAAGTACCAGCCATAGACGGCGGCCGTGATGACCAGCATCGCCGCATTGCTCTTTTCCTGGAAACTCATGTCAAAAACTCCAGTCAGGAAGTATGATATTTTTTACATCTCGATACGTATGGAATTAGCGACATGATGTCAAATATTTCTTACGTCGCAGCGAAAAAAGATGACCCGTCAAGCGGGTCATCCAGTAAAATCAGCCTTTTACGAGTTCGCCGGCCAATGCCTGTTCGATCAGCGCGATGGTCTCGCTCACCCCGTAGATCGCCACGAAGGAGCCGAAACGCGGCCCCTGGGACTGGCCCAGCAGGACCTCGTACAGCCCCTTGAAGAAATCGCGCAGATTGTCGAAATCCTGCGTCTTGCCGGCGGCATAGACCTCGTCCTGGATCTTCACGGCGTCGCGCTCGTCCGCATCCATCGCCTTCAGCCGGGACAGCAGGTCGTCCATGGCCGCCCGCTCCATGTCGGAGGGCGCACGGAAGGCTTTCGTCGGCTCGACGAAATCGGTGAAGTACTGCACGGCAAAGCCGGCCAGGTGATCCAGCAGCGGATGCGTCTGTGGCGTCGCCCCGTCGACATAGCGACCGATGAAGCCCCACATCACATCGCTGGAATGGGCGCTGGCGGCCGAGGCCAGGTTCAGCAGCAGGGCGAAGGAAATCGGCGAGGTTTCCGACGGCGGGTTGCCGCTGTGGATGTGCCAGACCGGGTTTTCCAGCTGCTTGGCCGCTTCCTGGTCCGGATAGGCCGACAGATGCTGGAGATACTCGTCCACCGCCTTCGGGATGACGTCGAAATAGAGGCGCTTGGCCGTGCGCGGCTTGATGAAATTGTAATAGGCCAGGCTCTGCTGCGGCGCGTATTTCAGCCAGTCCTCGACCGACAGCCCGTTGCCCTTGGACTTGGAGATCTTCTCGCCCTTCTGGTCGAGGAAAAGCTCGTAGACGAATTGCGTCGGCGGCTCGGCGCCGAGGATCTTGCAGATGCGCGAATAGATCGGCGCATTGGTCTGGTGGTCCTTGCCGAACATCTCGAAATCGATGCCCAGCGCGGCCCAGCGCATGCCGAAGTCCGGCTTCCACTGGAGCTTCACCTGACCGCCCTTGACCGAAACCGTGGTCTCGGTGCCGTCCTCGTCGTCGAACGTCACCGTGCCGGCCGCCGCATCGACGGCTTTCATCGGCACGTAGAGCACGCGGCCGGTCTTGGGCGAGATCGGCAGGACCGGCGAATAGGTCGCCTGGCGCTCCGCCCCCAGCGTGGGCAGCATGACCTGCATGATGTCGTCATACTTCTCCAGCGCCTTGAGGAGGATGTCGTCATAGGCGCCGGACTTGTAGAGCTCGGTCGCCGACTTGAATTCATAGTCGAAGCCGAAACTGTCCAGGAAGCCGCGCAGGCGCGCATTCATGTGAGCGCCATAGCTGTCATGCGTGCCGAAGGGATCGGGAACCTCGGTCAGCGGTTCCTGCAGGTGCTGCGCGAGCATCTCCTGGTTGGGCAGGTTGTCCGGCACCTTGCGCATGCCGTCCATGTCGTCGGACACGCAGATCAGCTTCGGCTCGTAAGCGCCATCGGTCAGCACGTCGAAGGCATGCAGCACCATCGTGGTGCGCACCACTTCCCCGAAAGTCCCCATGTGGGGAAGGCCCGACGGCCCGTAGCCGGTCTCGAACAGGACCGGCCCCGATTTTCGGCCGAGCTTGTCCAGACGCTTTTTCAGCAGGCGCGCTTGTTCAAACGGCCAGGCTTTCGCGTTTCGGGCAAGATCGGAGCTCATCGGATCGGACTTTCTCTACTTTGTGAGTGTGGAAAAGCTCGCGAGGTAGAGGGGAAGCGCTGGAGCGTCAAGCAGAAGAGGTGCCGCGGGGTCTGCGCCTTCCGCACCGCCCCGGCGGGCGCGGCGCCTAGTCCGGAGCCCGCGTCACGGGCATGGGATTGCCATAAAGGTTCAGCACGGCCTGGCCGGCCTCGTTCTGGAGGGTCAGCTCGATCGGCGCGCCGCGCGTGAAATAGCGATCCGGCGTTTCCGCCACCAGGCGCCGGGCGGGCTGTTGCGGGAGCTGCAGGCTCAGCGCCCCGGCCTCGCCGGCCCGCACCCGGACGATATCGCCGGAGGCGAGGCGCCAGTTACCGGCGGCACGCGCGGCCATGGCCGCAGAGACCGGAATGCCCGAACGCGCGCCTTCCACACGGCCGGGCACCGGTTCGGCTACTGTTTCGGCCAGCGTGGTCCCGGACACCAGCACCAGCCCCGCATCGTCCCGGCGCGGACGGATATGCGTCAGGCTGTCCGGCCGGAAGAGGATGCCATCGGCCGTCGCCGCCAGCTCGCGCCAGCCGCCGCCGTCCACATTGTAGCGCGCACCGCCGTCGACATGGATCTGCAGGATACGGCCGTCGGCCAGCGCGTATCGGCCCTGCAGGCCGGCCAGTTCGGCATCGCTGACGGACACGGCCGTCAGATCCGGCAGGCGCCGCCCTTCCAGCAGGGCCAGCGCCCGGCGCGCCATGGCCGTCGTATTGGGGCGGTAATACCCGTTCGACAGCACGGCCACGGCGCGCCCGCTCTGCGGCTGGATAAGCCAGGCGGCCTGGAAGCCGTTGATCGACCCGTTGTGCCAGACCACACGCTCGCCCATCAGCGTGCCGACATTGAAGCCCAGCCCGTAGCCGAAGCCCTGCCCGTCAGGCCCTGACGCCTCGCTCCAGGCCCGGGCGCGCCATGTCTCGGGAAGAAGGTCGCCGTCCATCAGGGCGCGGCTCAGCCGCACCATGTCGGCCGCCGACATCATCAGCGCCCCCGCGGCATAGGCGTGAGACGGATCGAACGTGACCGTGTTGAGGACATCTTCGCCGTCATGGTCATAGCCCCGGGCCCGGCGCGGCAGGACAGCCGACTGCCGGTCATAGTGGGAATCGGTCATGCCGAGCGGAGCGAATATGTCCTCCTCAATGATCCTGCCGTAATCGCGCCCGGCCGGATCGGTCGCCTCCAGGACCAGGCCAAGAAGCACGTAGTTGAAGTTGGAATAGGCCCATCGTTCGCCGGGCGGAAAGAGCGGTTCCGCATCGCGCATCCGGTCCACGATGCTCCCGGGCGTCGTGGGGTTGCGCATGATCGCCGGAGCGTCGGGCAGCTGGAAGTGATCGGGAAGTCCCGATGTGTGCGAGAGCAGCTGGGCGAGTGTCGGTCTGCCGAGCGCATCGGAAAGGTCCGGCAGATAATCGGAGACCGGCCGGTCGATATCCAGAACGCCGCCGGAGGCACGCCGGAGAATGGCGATCGCGGTCAGCGGTTTGGAGAGCGAGCCGACGCGGAAGGAGGTGTCGGCCGTTGCCGGAACCTGCCATTCCAGATCCGCGAGGCCCGCAGCGGCCAGCAGCACGGTCTCGTCCCCGTCGAGCACCATCATCCCCGCGCCGGGCGCCGCGCCGCCATAGGCCTGCACGAGC
The DNA here is from genome assembly GCA_034659015.1 of Pseudomonadota bacterium. Lineage (GTDB taxonomy): Bacteria > Pseudomonadota > Alphaproteobacteria > Caulobacterales > Maricaulaceae > Maricaulis. Next base: position 157,264 of record JAYEGL010000017.1, read on the forward strand.
AGGCCTTCGATCTCGCCGGCCAGATGCGCCGCTTCGGTTCCGCTCCCGCCCTGCAGGACAGGCGGCGCGGCGGACGCGGCCGGCCGGCTCTGGGTCGCCAGGAGCATGACGCAGCCGGGCATTAGGGCGAGCAAGGATATGACAATCAGTCGGCGGATCATGACGAGACTCCCGTGCTGGACGTGGCCGGTGCCGCGCGCTGCTCCGTGAGCCGTTCGATCAGCGAACGCCGGGAAAGCGCCGCCTCCATGGCCAGCAGGCCCGCCTCCAGATCGACGCCGATCTCCCGCCACAGCGTGTCGTAGACCTGTTCGAACTCGGCCATGGTGGCGATGGCGCGCTCGATGGCCGGGCGGGCCGCCTCACCCAGACCGTAGACCGTGCGGCGGGCGTCCTCCGGGTCGGGCTGCGCGGTGAAGACGCCTTTCGCGACACCCGGCTTCACCCGGCTTTCGATCACCTGGCGGGAATGGCCGATATGCGCCGACAGCTGGGTCGAGGTCATCGGCCCCTTGGCGTTGAGCGCCAGCACGATGGACAGCCAGCGCGCATCCAGATCGATACCGAGCACCTCGAAGGCCTCGACACCCTGCTCGCCGATCGTCTGGGAGGCGCGGAACAGGATGGCGCCGAATTGGGGTTCGCGAAGCGACATGATTTTCTCCATTACGCAAAAATTTGCGCAATTAGCGGGAAAGAGCAAGTTACCGATTGGCCATGCGCCGGGCCCGCGCCGCAATTTGGCCCTCAAGCCCCCGAAATGACGCCTTGCGCTGCCCCTAGCCCCTTGAAGAGGACGCAGAGCCATGCGTTAGTGGGAGGAAATTCGAGCATGTCGGACAGAACGATGGAATTTCACCGTACGAAGCGTTTGCCACCCTATATTTTCGAAGAAGTCAATCGCCTGAAGGCCCGTTTGCGGGCCGATGGTGCGGACATCATCGATTTCGGCATGGGCAATCCCGACCTGCCCACCCCGCAGCACATTCTCGACAAGCTCAAGGAAACGGCCGAGAAGCCGCGCACCAACGGCTATTCCGCCTCGCGCGGCATTCCCGGCCTGCGCAAGGCCCAGGCGCGCTACTATCAACGCCGTTTCGGTGTCGATCTGGACGCCGACAAGGAAGTCATCGTCACGCTGGGTTCCAAGGAAGGCTTCGCCAATCTTGCCCAGGCGATCACGGCGCCGGGCGATGTCATCCTGGCGCCCTCGCCCTCCTATCCGATCCACACTTTCGGCTTTTTGATCGCGGGCGGAACGATCCGCCACGTTCACGCGCCCTCGCCGGAAGAATACCTGCGCGGGCTCGAACATGCGGCGAGGCACTCGGTCCCGAGCCCGATTGCCGTCGTGGTCTGCTTTCCCTCCAACCCGACGGCACAGACCGCCTCGCTGGATTTCTACAAGGATGTCGTGAAATTCGCGCAGAAACACGACCTCCTGATCCTGTCGGACCTGGCCTATGCCGAGATTTATTTCGGTGACGCGCCCTGCCCCTCCATGCTGCAGGTCGACGGGGCGAAGGAACGGACGATCGAGTTCACCTCGATGTCCAAGACCTATTCCATGGCGGGCTTCCGGGTCGGCTTTGCAGCCGGCTCGGAACGCCTTGTGGGCGCACTCGCCCGGGTCAAATCCTATCTCGACTACGGCGCCTACACGCCGGTCCAGGTGGCGGCCTGCGCCGCACTGGACGGGCCGCAGGACTGTGTCGAGGAGGCGCGAAGCATCTACCGGCAGCGGCGCGACGTTCTGGTGGAGAGTTTCGGCCGGGCCGGCTGGGACATTCCCAGGCCGGAAGCCTCCATGTTCGCCTGGGCACCCCTGCCCGCGGGCTGCGAGGAGATGGGCTCGCTGGAGTTCTCCAAACAGCTGATGGAAGAAGCCGGCGTGGCCGTGGCCCCCGGCATCGGCTTCGGCGAGCATGGCGAAGGCTATGTGCGCCTGGCGCTGGTGGAGAACGAACAGCGCATCCGCCAGGCCGCGCGCGGCGTCGGCGAGTTCCTGAAAACCCGCCGACCCGCGATCCGGGCGGTCTGATCCTGGAACCCAATAATCCTCCCCCTTGATGGGGGAGGATGGGATCTTGTCCGCGGCCTAGAAGTAGTGGCGGATCTGCGTGGTGTGCGGCCATTTGCTGCGCGCCTTCGACCGCAAGCGGCGGCGGCGCATACGCGACTGCATCACATTGCGCGCTTCGTCGAGCGAGGGCAGGTCGGCGGCCGGTTCGGCCTTGAGCTCCTCGCGGTGGGCGACGAAGTCGGCATAGGCTTCCAGCTCGGCCGACAGGCTGGCCGCGACGAGGTCGATCATGATCGCATCGTCGACATAGCCCAGAACCGGCGTCGCATCGGGGATGAGGTCTTCCGGATCGGCGAAATAGGCCAGCGCGTCGATGACGTTCTTGCGGTCGTCGCCTTCCAGCTTCCAGTCGTCGTCCTCGAGCATGCCGAGAAGCGGGCCGAGCTGGCGGATACGCGCCTTGACGAATTCCGGCGGATTGGAGGCCAGCGCCTTGTCCATCATGTCGGAGACACCCGCCAGGATCCGGGTTTCGTCGGCCTCGCCCAGCGACGCACGGGCCTGCTCGAGACGCTCCCGGAAGAAATCGAGATCGGTATCGGTGAGATCGAGCTCGACCTTGAGGGTGGGGGCGGTTTGTTCTGTCATGATGTAAAGGGCACCTTCCTGTTGCCGTTGATTGATGACGTCTTGTCCCACGAAGCGCCCGCGACGAAAAGCGGGAACAGAAGCAGGCTGCGTCCCGGGGGACGCCGGCAACGCACTTACCCCTGCCTCCTAACCCGTCATTAAGCCTGATCGCGTTTTGCGCTGAACCCGCGGCCCCGCACGCGCTATCCTGTGCCCATGAATGTCGCCTTCAATACTGCCGTAAACGGCATGCTCGCCGCGCAGTCGCAAGCCAGTGCGGCCGGATCCCAGATGGTCGTAAACGCGTCCAAGGGTGAAGGCATCATTCAGGCCGCCGTCGCGGTGAAACGCGCCGAAGCGACGCACGCCGCCGCTGCGGCCGTGGCACGGACCGCAAGCGACATGACGGACACCCTGCTCGACATCACGGTGTGAGCAGGTCCCGATCGGTCGGTGGATGGCCGGTGGACGTCATCTCCTGTGCCGGAACCTCTGTGGGCGCAGCAGGCGGTGCAGGGGATGACGATCCTTTTCCCTGCACCCTCGCAATCCGGCGCAAAACAGCCTAACTGATGGGCCATGGCCCAGAAGATTTCCGTCGATATCGTCGCCGACCTCGTCTGCCCGTGGTGCTGGCTCGGAAAGCGCAACTGGGACGCCGCCGTCGCGGCCGTGCCGGACGTCGAGGTGGAAACCCTCTGGCGACCCTACCAGCTGGACCCGACCCTGGCGCGGGAAGGCAAGCCCTATCGCGACTACATGAAGGCGAAATTCTCCGGCGAGGACAATGCCGAACGCTGGAAGGCCATGCGCGAATACCTGGAACAGGCCGCGCCCGAGGCCGGCATCGAATTCCGCTTCGACGCAATCGAGATGCGTCCCAACACGCTCGACGCCCACCGCCTGATGCGCTGGGCGCGCGGCCAGGATGCCGCCGATGCGATGGCCGAGGGCCTGTTCTCGGCCTTCTTTCGCGAAGCCCGCGATATCGGCGACCGGGACGAGCTGGTCCGCATCGCCGCGGAGGCCGGCCTCGATGCCGCGATCACCCGCGACCTGCTGGCAACCGACCGGGACGAAAAGGCCGTGTGGGAAGAAGAGGTCTTCTTCCGGCAGCTCGGCGTCAGCGGCGTTCCCACCTATATTTTCAACGGGCGCTTTGCCGTTTCCGGCGCCCAGGAACCGGCCGCACTGGCCGACGCCATCCGCCAGGCGGTCAACGAGCCGGCGGAAACCTGACCGGGCTGGCGGCCGGCACATAGGGGAAAGACCATGTCCGCACTGCAAGCCGTCGCGCTCTATTCCGCGCTGAACCTCCTGATCGTCCTGGTGCTGGCCGCCAATGTCTCGCGCCATCGCCGGCGCGCCCAGGTCAGCCTGGGAACGGGCACGGATGCCCAGCTCGAACAGGCCATCCGCGCCCACGGCAATGGTGTGGAGTGCGTGCCGCTCGCGCTCCTGGCGCTCTACCTGGTCTCGGCCGTGGGTTATCCAGCCATGGCCGTCCACGTGCTGGGCCTGGCGCTGACCATCGGCCGCTTCGTCTACAGCTACGGACTGCTGACCAATCCCGGGCCGAGCATGGGCCGTATACTGGGGACAGGCCTCACCTGGCTGGTGCTGCTGGCCCAGGTGCTGCTCCTGATCGGCGCCGCCATCAGCTGACCCATTGCCCGGCAGTCGTTCCGGGCGCTATAGGCCGTGCCATGACCAAAGCCCAATCCGCTCCCGACGCCGCCCGCCTTCAGGAGATCGCCGCCGATCTGATCGCGCGGGCGAAGAAAGCCGGTGCCGACCACGCCGAAGCCGCCGTGGCCGAGTCCCGCCACACCGAACTGTCCGTGCGCGACGGCAATCTGGAAGACATCGAACGCTCCGAATCGCTGGATGCGGGCGTGCGCGTCTTCGTGGGCCAGCGCCAGGCCGGCGTCGCCTTCTCGGACCTGTCCGAACAGGGCAGCCAGTTCACCGTCGAACGCGCCATCGCCATGGCCAGGGCCGCGCCGGAAGACCCCTATGCCGCACTGGCCGACCCGGACCGCCTGTGCACCGCGCCGCCGAAGATCGACCTGTTCGAGGCCGTCGAATGGTCGCCGGAAGAGCTGGAAGCCAGGGCCGTGGCCGTCGAGAAGGCCGCCCGCGCCGTCGACGGCGTCACCATGACCGACACGGCCTTCGCCAGCTACGGTCAGGGCGCGGCCGCCTACGCCACGACGACCGGTTTCAATGCCGGCTGGCGCAAGAGCCAGTTCGGCTACGGCGCCTCGGTGATCGCCGGCAAGGACGGCGCGATGGAACGCGACTATGCCGTCACCAGCGCCCGCCGAACGGCCGACCTCAAGGCGATCGACGCGATCGGCACCGAGGCGGGCGAACGCACGGCGCAGCGCGTCGGACCGCAGAAGATCAAGAGCGGTGTCATGCCGGTCGTGTTCGACCGGCGTGTCGCGACCGCCTTCCTCAGCGCCTTTTGCGGGGCGATCAGCGGGCCGTCGATTGCCCGCGGCGTCTCCTTCCTGCGCGACAGGATGGGCGAGAAAGTCTTCGCCGACGGCATCACTATCGTCGACGATCCGCATCGCGACTGGGGCCATGCCTCCTGCCCCTTCGACGGCGAAGGCACGGTGAATGCGCGCAGCAACGTCATCGAGGACGGACGCCTGACGACCTGGTTCCTCAATTCCAGCGCCGCACGCCAGCTCGAACTGGAACCCACGGGGCACGCGCGCCGCAATATGGGCGGCCCGCCCGGCGCCGGCCCGACCAATCTGCACCTGGAAGCCGGCAAGGCGAGCCGCGACGACCTGATCGCCTCGGCCGGCGAGGGCCTGCTGGTCACGGAAATGTTCGGCCCCTCGCTCAATGCCAATACGGGCGACTGGTCCGTCGGCGTGTCCGGCTACCGCATCGCCGGCGGCAAGATCGACCATCCGGTGAGCGAAGTGACCGTGGCCGGAAACCTGGTCGATATCTTCCGCCGGATCGTGCCGGCCAGCGACCTGGAATTTAGAGGGGCCGTTAACGCCCCGAGCGTATGCGTTGACGCGATATCGGTCGGTGGTCTTTAACGCCGCCGCGGACAAGATCTCATCGGAGCCCATCATGAGCGAGACCCAGATCAACAACCAGCTCCTCCACCTCGTCATTGGCGGCGAGCTGGTGTGCGTCGACCCCAATAATTGCGAGTTCAAGGACCTCAAGGCGGTCGATTTCGTCGGTGCCTATGGCAGCTATGAAGATGCCCGCAAGGCCTGGAAGAACGCCGCCCAGCGCACGGTCGACAATGCGCACATGCGCTACTTCATCATTCACGCACACAAGCTGCTCGACCCCTCCGTCGAGACGAAATAGGCCGGACCCCTGAGCGGACACGCGCCCTCCTCCCGGTCGACATTCAGCCTGGGACGCCGGCTCTGGCGGGACTGGCTGTCCCGTCATGTCGGCCTGCTGGTCGGCGCGATCCTTCTCTCCGCCGTCACGGCCGGAGCGGCGGCCTCCTATGTCTGGGTGGTCGGGCGCACGTTCGACGAGCTGGAATCCGGTCTGCGCGACGGGCTGATCTGGTTTGCACCGCTGGCCATCGTCGGGCTCGCCACGCTGCGCGCCGTCAGCCTCTACCTGCAGACCGTGCAGACCAACCGGCTGGCGCTCACCGTGATGCAGGACCTGCAGAACGCCATGTTCGCCAAGCTGGTGCGCGCGGATTTCGCGCGCCTGCAGGGCGAGCCGGTCGGCTCGCTGGTCTCGCGCTTCACCAATGACATCACGCTGCTGCGCGAAACGCTGATCCGCCTGACGAACAATCTGCTGCGCGACGTCCTGCAGGTGATCGCCACGATCGGCTGGATGCTCTGGCTCGACTGGATGCTGACCCTGCTGATCCTCGTGGTCTACCCGGTCGCCGCCTGGCCGGTGATCCGCATCGGCCAGCGCCTGCGCAAGACCTCCAACAAGGCCCAGTCGCAAATGGGTGCCGTGACCAGCCAGCTCGAGGAGAGCTTTTCCGGCACCCGCATGATCAAGACCTACGGGCTGGAGGATTTCGAGACCGGCCGTGCCCGCCGCTCCTTTGCGGACCGGCTGCGCTTCCTGCTCAACATCGCCGAGAACAAGGCCCGCGTGGACCCGATCCTGGAAGCCGTGGGCGGGCTGGCACTGGCCGTCCTGATCGTTGTCGCCGGCGTGCGCCTGACCTCCGGCGACGCGTCGATCGGCGACCTCATGGGCGTGCTCACGGGGATCGCCCTCATCGCCCCGCCGATCCGCGCCATCGGCACGCTGAACGCCGTCGTCCAGGAAGGTTTCGCCGTTCTGGAGCGCGCCTTCGACGTGCTGGACGAACCGGAGACCGTGACCGCGGCGCTGGACGCCCCGGACCTGGACGTGACCGAGGGCGAGGTCGTTTTCGACGATATCGGCTTTGCCTATCCCGACGGCACGGCGGCGCTGAAGGGCATCTCGCTGAGAGCCGCCCCCGGCCGGACCGTCGCCCTGGTCGGCCCGTCCGGATCGGGCAAGTCGACCGTGCTCAACCTGCTGCCCCGGCTTTACGACCCCCAGTCAGGCACGATCCGCATCGACGGCACGGATATCCGTTCGGTCTCGATCGCCTCGCTGCGCCGCTCGATGGCGCTGGTCAGCCAGGACGTTACCCTGTTCGACGACACGGTGCGGGCCAATATCGCCTTCGGCGACCTGGACGCGCCGGAGGACGCCATCATCGCCGCGGCAAAGGCCGCGGATGCACACGATTTCATCATGGGACTGCCCGGCGGATACGATGCGCCCGTGGGGCCGCGCGGCGGAAATCTCTCCGGCGGCCAGCGCCAGCGCCTGTCCATCGCCCGCGCCATCCTGAAGGATGCGCCCATCCTGCTGCTCGACGAAGCCACGAGCGCGCTCGACACCGAGTCCGAACGCCGCGTGCAAGCGGCGCTGGAGCGTCTGTCGGAGGGGCGCACCTGCCTCGTCATCGCGCACCGGCTTTCCACCGTGCGCAATGCCGACTGGATCTATGTGCTCGAGAACGGCGAAATCCGCGAAGAGGGCCGTCACGACGAACTGGAAGCGGCCGGCGGGCTCTATGCGCGGCTGTGCCGGATGCAGTTCGGCGCGGACAACACCTAGGCTTCCCCTGCGAAGCGGGGGAAGTGCCGAGCGCAGTGAGGCGATGGGGGAAAGTGCGCGCTGCGCGCTCCGCACCGCTTCGCGGCACCCTCGGTCCGCTGACGCGGACAGCTCCCCCGCAAGCGGGGCGAGCCCTTTTATTCCGCCGCGCGAAGCATCTGCGTTCCCGCATCGCCCGGCAGGTTGACCGAGAAGATCGACCCGGCACCCGGCGCGCTTTCGACCGAAATATCGCCGCCCATCAGTTCGGCCAGCTTCTTGGCGATCGCCAGGCCCAGACCGGTTCCGCCGACCTTGCGCGCCATCACGGCCTCGCCCTGGCTGAAGGGCATGAAGACACGGTCGATGAGGTCGCGGTCCATGCCGATACCGGTATCGGAGACCTCGAAGAAGAGGTCGTGCTGACCGGTCGCGGCCTGGTGGGTCAGACAGCGCACGCGGACCTCGCCGCGATCGGTGAATTTCACGGCATTGGACAGGAGGTTGGAGAGGATCTGGCGCAGCCGCGCGGGATCGCCCTTCGCCGTCATCTCGGCGCAGGGATCGATCTCGATATGCATGTTGAGCCCCTTCTCCATCGCCTTCATGCGATAGGGCCCGGCGACGGAACGGACGATCTCTGCCGGATTGTAGTCCTCGGTCTCCACCTCGAACCGGCCGGACTCGATGTCTGCCAGGTCGAGAATGTCATTGAGGATACCCAGCAGCGCCTCGCCCGACGCCTCGATGAGACCGACCATCTCGCGCTGTGACGGTTCCAGGTCGGTGCTGCCCAGAAGGCTCGACATGCCGAGGATCCCGTTCATCGGCGTGCGCACTTCATGACTCATCGTCGCGAGGAATTTCGACTTGGCGCGGCTGGCCTCGGTGGCCTGCTGGCGTGCTTCGACGAGATCGTGGATGTCGGTCATCGCGCCGACCATGCGAACCGGATCGCCGTCCGGCGTGCGGACGGCTTCACCGCGAATACGGAACCAGCGATGCTGGCCGCCGACGACTTTCAGCCGGACGGTGAGGTCGAAGGGCCGGCCGCTCCGGAAGTGCGACTGGAGAGCCGACTGGAAGCGCGGCGAGTCGTCCCGGTGCAGCAGGGCCCGGAAATGTTCGGACGCGGCGGTGTGCTCGCGCGCCTGATAGCCCAGCAATTCGCGGCCGCGCGGCGAAACGTAGATCTGGTCGGTCGTCAGGCACCAGTCGAGAATGCCGTCGGACGTGCCCTTGACGGCCAGCGCCGCGCGATCGCCGGATTCCATGGCCAGGATCTCCCCGGTCAGCCGGCGGCGGTAATGGTTGAACACGCTCAGGAGGTCGTCGGCGATCTCGATCGGCCGCCGGAAGGTCGCCACCACGATGCCCACCGTCTGGGCACCGTTGAACAGCGGCAGGCCGACATAGGCCTGCGTGCCCATTTCCTCGAGCATGAAGTCCTTGGGGAAGTGAGAGGCGACATGGTTTTCGTAGACCGTCGCACCGCCCTGCATCGCCTCCTCGCACGGCGTTCCGGCCAGATCGTAGCAGTAATTGTCAACCAGTGCGCCGCCGGCCGAGACCCAGAGCGTCTGCATGCGGGTCTTCGTGGCGTCGATACGGCCGATGCACACGCTGTCGGCCGCAAAGATTTCCGCCATCTGCTTCACGAAAGCCTGCAGAAAGGACGGCCCCCATTCGCGAGACAGCAGGAAGTTCAGCCGGTTCAGCTGTTCCTGCGTGCGGTCCGGTCGTATGGCCAAGTCCGGCATCTACCCCTCCAGCGCTCCCGGGATCGTCCCGGTCCGAAACGTGGTTAACGGGCTTTAATGTGACTCAATCCTGTGGACAGAGTCGTCATATCTGATGCATCGGCGGGTTATAAAGAATCAGCCTCGCGCGAACCGGGCCTATTCCCGGCGCAAGACGCGCTCTGTGAGCATATTGCCCCACCAGCTCGACATGAAACCTTGCTGCACCTGCTCGCGGTCGTACACAGTCTCGACCCATTCCATGAAGTGGATCGGGTTGTCTTGCGAATACGCGCGGTAGGTCTCGAAGAAGTAGTCCAGCACCCCCGTCTTGCCCGCCTTCACGTGCAGATACTTCAAGGAGAGATGCCCGATCGCCTCGTCATAGGGGCGTTTCAGGTGGATCAGGCTGAAGAGGACCGAGATCAGTCCCGCCCGGTCCGCGCCGGACTTGCAGTGGATCAGCGCCGGATACTCGATCGTCTCGAATATTCTCGCGGCGCGCTGGATGCGGTCGACATAGGGGGCCTCGCGCGAACCGAAGGGCATGTCGATCATAGTCAGGCCCAGCCGTTCGCAGGCCTCTTTCTCCAGATCGTAATAGCACACGCCCGGCTGGGTGCCGCGAACGTTGAGAATGGTCTTGAACCCGTCGGCCGCCAGAGCCTCCAGGCGCTGCGGCGACGGCTGGTTGGACCGCCACATGCCGCCGCCAACCTCGTGCATGTTATGGAAGCGCTCGCGCAGGATGCCGTGATCCTTCCAGAGATAATCGCTCCAGGCGCGCTTGCGGTCCTGCGGGTCGGTGAGATCGTAGGGCATGGGCTCGCTTTCCGTGTTGCGGGGCATTTAGGCCGACCCGGGCGCGGACGCAACCGCGCCCCATGCTTGACCTTTCCGGCCGTGGAGGCGAGCTAGGGTTACCATGCTGAAACGTGTGCTCTCCCGGCCCTGGGCCCAGGAGGCGGTCGCCTTCCTCATCCTGCTCTATATCGAGCTGGCGCGCCGGACCGTGCGCTGGGAGGTTCGTAACGCCGACTACATCGAGGCGGTCTGGGACGAAAAACGCCCCATCCTCGGCTGCGTCTGGCACGGCCGGGTCCTGATGGCACTCCACGGCTGGCGGCGCGAACGCGAGCGCATGGTCGCCCTGGCCTCGCGCTCCCGCGAGGGCGAGATCGGCGCCCGGCTGACGCGCTGGTACAAGATCGGCGTGGTGCGCGGTTCCACGCGCAATCCGGACAAGCCCGGCGCCAAGGGCGGCGAAGCCGCCTACCGCGCCATGATCAACCATCTTTCCGCCGGCGGCTGCGGCGCCGTGACACCGGACGGACCGCGCGGTCCGCGCATGCGGGCCGGCTATGGTGCGGTCCGCATGGCGCGCGAGACCGGCGTTCCCATCGTGCCCTTCACCTGGTCGACCAGCGGACGCACCATCCTGCACCGCGCCTGGGACAAGCACTGCCTGCCCCACCCGTTTTCGCGCGGCCTGATCATCTGGGGCGACCCGATCCACGTGCCCCGCGACGCCACGAACGAACAGCTCGAAGCCGCGCGGCTGGAACTGGAGACCCGGCTCAACGCACTGACCCGCGAGGCTGACGAAGCGATGGGTGTGGAGGTTATCGAACCGGACGCGCGCCGCCGGCCCGGCACGGCCCGGGCGCGGGGAGTACCGGCGTGAGGTTGCCGCCAGCCCTGGGATGGTACCGCACGGCGACGCGCATCGCCGCGCCGTTTCTGCCCGGCGTGCTGGCGCGCCGGGCCCGCAAGGGCAAGGAAGACCCGGCCCGTCGCCACGAACGCCTGGGCCACCCGGACGGGCAGAGGCCCGACGGTGTCCTGGTCTGGATGCACGGGGCCAGCGTCGGCGAAAGCCTGGTGCTGGCCAGCCTGGCCGAAGCCCTGCTGGCGCGACGGCCCGACCTGCGCATCCTGGTGACCAGCGGCACCACGACCTCCGCCGGCCTTCTGGCGCGGCGCCTGCCGGAACGGGCCTTTCACCAGTATGTCCCCGTCGACACGCCGGCCGCGGCACGACGTTTTGTCGAACACTGGCAACCCGATCTCGCCGTGTTCGCCGAATCCGAGCTCTGGCCCAACCTGATTGTCGAAACGGCCCGCCGCGGCACGCCGATGGCACTGGTCAATGCGCGCATGAACGCCCGCTCGATCCGGAGCTGGCGGCGGCGTCCGGACACGGCCCGCTGGCTGCTCGGCCGTTTTGCCTGGATCGGTGCAGCGGACACGCGAACCCGCGACGGGCTGGAGGACATCGCCGGCCATCCCGTCAGCCTGGCCGGCAATCTCAAGCTCGAAGCCCGTCCGCCCGATCCGGATGCAACCGAACTCGACCGCATCCGGGACGCGCTGGGCAACCGGCCGGTCTGGCTGGCCGCCTCCACCCATACGGGCGAAGAGACCATCGTGCTCGACGCGCACAAACACCTGCTGGAGGCACACCCCGACGCTCTCCTGATCCTGGCGCCGCGCCATCCCGAGCGGGCCGATGCGATCGCCAGGGAGATCGCCGACAGCGGTCTTACCGCGGTGCGCCGGTCCGAAGACCGCTTGCCCGATTCGCACTGCCGGGTCTGGCTTGCCGATACGCTGGGCGAGATGATGCTGTGGTACTCGCTGGCCCCGGCTTCGCTGATTGCCGGCAGCCTGGTTCCGGATATCGGGGGGCATAATCCTGTCGAGGCCAGCCGCGCCGGGACGGCGGTAATTGCGGGGCCTCATGCGGCCAGCTTCGACGACCTCTTCGATGCCTATCGCCGCCACGGCGCTCTGCTCGAGGCACGTGACGCCGACAGCCTGGCCGCCGCGGTCGAACAGGTCTGGGCCGGCAAGGGTCCCCTGGCGGAGGCCGCCGACGCCGCACTCGCCGATGCATCCGGCGGCGCCATGGCAACGACGCTGGAACAACTGGAACGACTGCTCGACGGAAAGGCGGTGCGGCGATGAGGGAACCGGCCTTCTGGCGCACCGATGGCGGACGCGGGTCCGGCGCCCTCGCGCGCGCCCTGCTCTCGCCCCTGGGCCATCTTTATGCCTGGACCGTCGCGCGACGGATCCGGCGCACGGTTCCCGTCCGGGCGGACATACCGGTGATCTGCGTGGGCAATCTCACCGTGGGCGGAACCGGGAAGACGCCGGTCGCCCAGGCCCTTCTGGAACGCCTTTCCGACATGGGCCGGACGCCGGCGGCCCTGTCGCGCGGCTATGGCGGGACACTGGCCGGGCCGGCGCGGGTCGACACGGACACGCATACCGCCGCGGAGACCGGCGACGAACCTCTCCTGCTCGCACGCAGCGCACCGGCCTGGATCAGCCGCGACCGGCCCGCCGGCGCTACGGCCATTGCGGCCTCGGGTGCGGATGTCCTCGTCATGGATGACGGTCACCAGAATCCGGGCCTGGCCAAGGACTGTTCCATCGTCGTGATCGACGGGATCGCCGGCTGGGGCGCGGGCACGCTGTTTCCCGCCGGCCCGCTGCGCGAACCGGTGGCCGCCGGACTGGCCCGGGCCGACGCGGTCATCGTGATGATGCCGGGGCCGGAGCACACGCCCGACTATACAGGGCTGGGGCTGGCGGATCTGGAAATCCCGGTCTTCCATGCCTGGCTGGAACCGTCCGCTCCGCCGCCGGAGGGCAAGCTGGTCGCCTTTGCCGGGATCGGGCGTCCGCAGAAATTCTTCGACGCGCTGACCGCCGCCGGGGCCCGGCTGGCGGAGACCGCCGACTTTCCCGACCACCATCCCTATTCCGCGCGGGACATCGGCCGCCTCAAGGACCTGGCACAGGCGCACGACGCCCGCCTGATCACGACCGAAAAGGACTGGGTGCGGCTGGATAAGGACAGCCGGGCGGATATTCTCGCCTGGCCGGTACGCGCCGCCTTCGCCAATCCGGCCGCGCTGGACGGTTTGTTGCGCGATGTGTTGGACGCCGCGAACGCGGATCGCTAAATCCCTGTCATGATCGACGCACAACGCAGAGCCTCCCTGCTCACCCGGATCGGATGGCGGGTCGAAGCCGCCGCCTGGGACGCCTATGCCGCCTGGTACAAGGCCAAGGGCATCGACCGGGCCTCGGACGCGGCCGGCGACCTGCTGCGCAGGCTCGGACCGCTCACCCCGACCCAGCGGATCGCACGCATCAACATGCAGCGCTGCTTCCCCGACGCCGAAAAGCCGGAGATCGACCGGCTCCTGGGCGGCATGTGGGAGAATTTCGGACGTCTGGCCGGCGAAATGCCCCATCTGGGCGTGTTCGCCGGTCCGGAATTTGACGACCGGGTCGAGTTCATCGGCCGCGAACGCCTGGAGGCGGCCCGCGACAGCGGCCAGCCTCTCGTGCTGATCAGCATGCACAACGCCAACTGGGAAATCGCCGCCGCCGCGATCAGCCAGACCGGCCTGCCCTGCCACATCACCTACCGGCCGGCGAACAATATCCTGATCGACAAGCGCATTTCGCAGATGCGGGTCGGTTACGGCGTGAAGACGCTGACGGCCAAGGGCGGCGACGGCGCGAAACAATTGATGCAGGCGCTCAAGGCGGGCGAATCGGTTGCCCTGATGAACGACCAGAAGATGAATGACGGCGTCGAGGCGCCCTTTTTCGGCCACCCCGCCATGACGGCGCCGGGACCGACGCGCCTGGCGATGCGCTATGGCTGTCCGCTGGTGCCGCTGTCGGTCCAGCGCACAGAAGGCGCGCACTTCCGCGTGACGGCCCACGAACCCATCCCGCTTTCGGACAATCCCGATCGCAATGCCGCCATCGTGGAAACGGTGACACGGATCAACCGGTGGGTGGAAAGCGAGATCCGCAAGGCACCGGAACAATGGTTCTGGGTCCATCGCCGCTGGGCGAAGGACATCTACCGGGTCGAGGGCTGAGGGGGTTCTCACTTACCCCCATCGCCTCACTGCGCTCGGCACTTCCCCCGCTTCGCAGGGGAAGCCTGATCAGGGCTCGCCCCGCTTGCGGGGGAACTGTCGGCGCAGCCGACTGAGGGGGCCGCGCGAAAGCGCCGCAGAGAGCGCCAGCGCGCACGACTCACCCCCATCGCCTCACTGCGCTCGGCACTTCCCCCGCTTCGCAGGGGAAGCCTGGTAAGGGCTCGCCCCGCTTGCGGGGGAGCTGTCGGCGTAGCCGACTGAGGGGGCCGCGCGAAAGCGCCGCAGAGCGCGCCAGCGCGCAATCAGTCCAGCGAGGCCGGATCGAGCTCGAGCAGCGTGGCCGGGTCGGCGTAGAACTGGTTGCGCAGCTTTACCCGCCAGTCCAGGTGCGAGCCGGTCGCCCGGCCGCCCGCACCCATCTGCCCGATAAGCTGGCCCTGCTCGACGATATCGCCGGCCTCGACCTCGACACCGGAGAGGTGGAGGAAAGCCGAGACCAGGCCCTGGCCGTGGTCGATGAAGATCAGCCCGCCCTCGTAATACATGTCCGGCTCGGCCAGCGTGACGCGGCCGCCGGCCGGTGCGTGCACCGGTGTGCCGACGTCGTTGGCCCAGTCGAGCCCCCAGTGCGGGCTGCCCTCATGGCCGTTATTGTAGACACGGGCGGACCCGTAAATGCCTGTCGTGATGCCCTCGGCCGGCGGGATGAACCCGTCCAGGAACCCCGTACCGTCCCACACGGAATTGAAGGCGTCCTGCTTTTGCGCGTATTCGCGCTGGCGCCGCGGCAGGGTGGAGGGATCCGGCGTCACCGTGGACTGGGGCACGCCGTCGACATGCTGGAGATCGTACTCGCGCGCCGCGATCTCGAGGCGTTCGGCAATGTCGGCGGATGACCCATCCTCACGCGTGTAGGTGATGCGCAGCGGCACCTCGCCGGGCGCGCGGCGGGGAATGGCGAGCATGACATAGCCGTCCGCGTCGGCCGTCACGTCGATCTCGCCGAGCTCGACCCGGGCACCGGGCATGAAGCGGCAGACCAGGAAGCTGCCCTGGCGAAACGCGCCATCGCAGAAATCGGCCGGCGCCGCGGCGATCCGCATCTCGCGCACGCTTGCCGCGTTTTCCTCGATGAAACTGCCGATCGGATCGTCCGCCGGTCCGGATGCGGCCGCCTGCAGGCCGAGAGCGAGCAGCGCGCCGATCATTGCCCCGGCTCCGAATTCAGTTCCAGCCAGCGCTGCTTGGCCACGAGCGCATCGCGATAGGCTTCCTGCTCGTCGACATTCCAGTAGCGCAGCTCGGCCAGCGGGATCGCATCACCCGTCACGGCGCAACGCACATAGGCGCCGGCCTTCAGGATGATGAAATCGCTGTCGCCATATTCCAGGATCGCTTCGCCCTGGAACTCCTTGTCGAATGTGAAATCGCTCATGAGGCCGATTTAGCATGCGTTGCGGGAAAGGGGGAGTGGGCAGTCACGCCGCGTATCAGAACAGCGTGCCCTGCCCTTCGGCCGGCGGTTTTCCGCGCGGTTTGGGCCGGGCCTTCGGTTTCGCGGCCGCCGGTCTGGAGGGTGGCGGTGCGGACGAGGGATCGCCGTCGATCACGGCATTCCGGCGCGTGTCCGAGAACTCCAGTTCGACCCGTGCGCCGCTGTCCAGCGCGCCGCCCGCGCGCACCAGCTTGCCCGCATCGTCGCGCACGAGGACGAAACCGCGGCGCAGAACCGCTTCATGGCTCAAGGAGGCCAGGCGCGCCATCCAGCCCTCCAGCGTCCGCCGCTCCTGTTTCAGGACCCGCTGCATGGCCGGCGACAGCCGCGCGCCGCGATCGGCCAGGCGGTCGCGTTTCTGGGCCACATCGCGCCTGAGCGCCGAGGGTTTGAGCCCAGCCTGCAGGACGAGCAGCCGCGCGCGCTTTTCCGCGGCATTGTTCTGCAGCGCCGGATCGAGCCGGTCGGCCACCATGTCGAAACGCTGGCGCTTGAGATCGAGCAGGGCCGCCGGACGCGGCAGGGCACGGGCGGCGCCCTTCAGCTCGGTGCGGCGACGCTCGATATGGCGCGACAGCGCGGACACCAGCCGCGCGCCCAGGGCATCGATATCCGCCTTGAGCTCGGCCCGGACCGGCACAGCCATCTCGGCCGCGCCGGTGGGCGTCGGCGCCCGGCGGTCCGAAGCGAAGTCGATCAGCGTCGTGTCGGTCTCGTGGCCCACGGCCGAGATCAGCGGGATATCGCTTTCCGCCGCGGCCCGGACGACGACTTCCTCGTTGAAACTCCAAAGATCCTCGATCGGCCCGCCGCCCCGGGCGACGATCAGCACGTCCGGCCGCGTCACCCGTCCGCCCTCGGGCAGGGCATTGAAGCCGCGGATCGCCGTGGCGATCTGTTCGGCCGCCTTCTCGCCCTGCACCAGGACCGGCCAGAGAATGACATGGCGCGGAAAGCGGTCCTGCAACCGGTGCAGGATATCGCGAATCACGGCCCCGGTCGGCGAGGTCACCACGCCGATGGTCTGCGGAAGGAAGGGGAGCTTCTTCTTGCGCGCCGGATCGAACAGACCCTCGGCGGCCAGCATCTTCTTGCGCTCTTCGAGCAGCGCCATCAGCGCGCCGGCCCCGGCCGGCTCCATCGTGTCGACGATGAGCTGGTATTGCGAACGGCCGGGATAGGTCGACAGCCGTCCTTCGATGACGACTTCCAGCCCCTCTTCCGGGCGAAAGCGGAAGCGCGCCGCCGTGCCCTTCCAGGCCACCGAGGCGATCACGGCCTTGTCGTCCTTCACGTCGAAATAGACGTGGCCGGACTTGGCCACCACGACCCGGCCCAGCTCGCCCCGCACACGCACATGGCCGAAGGCGTCCTCGACCGTGCGCTTGAGCGCCCCGGCGAGTTCGGAGACAGAGAATTCGTGGATGTTTCCCGGCGCGTCGCTCATGCCCCTTCTGGTAGGATGTATCGCCGCACGCCGCAACGGCCCGGCGGACTCGCGATCCGCCAAGCTTTGGGCTAGGCAGGGCGCACGATGAGGGCGTGCGGGACACCCACGCCTTGAGGATGAGGGTGACATGAAGGTTCTGGTTGTCGGATCGGGCGGACGCGAACACGCCCTGGTGTGGAAGATCGCGCAAAGCCCGCTCCTGTCGGCACTGCATGCCGCACCGGGCAGCGCTGCGATCGGCGAGCTGGCGACCTGCCACGAGATCGCCGTGTCCGACCTCGACGGGCTGGTACAGCTGGCCACCGAGATCGCGGCGGACCTGGTTGTCGTGGGGCCGGAGAACCCGCTGTGCGACGGTCTGGCCGACCGGCTGCGCCAGGCCGGCATCGCCACGTTCGGCCCGTCCAAACTGGCCGCGCGCCTGGAAGCCTCCAAGGCCTACGCCAAGGATTTCTACGCCCGCCACCACGTGCCCTCCGCCCGCTACGGCACGTTCGCCGACGCCACCGAGGCCAAGGCTTTCCTCGACCAGGTCGAACCGCCCTACGTGCTGAAGGCCGACGGTCTGGCCGCCGGCAAGGGCGTGGTCATCCTGGAGGATCGCAGCGAGGCGGAAGCCGAGATCGACGCCTTCCTGTCGGGCAAGTTCGGCGACGCGTCCAGGACGCTGGTGATCGAGGAGTTCATGGACGGCGAGGAGGTGTCGATCTTCGCCCTGTGCGACGGCGAGACCGTGCTCTATTGCGGCGCGGCCCAGGATCACAAGCGCGTCGGCGAGGGCGATACCGGCCCCAACACCGGCGGCATGGGGGCCTATTCCCCGGCTCCGATCGCGACGCCCGACCTCATCGAAACGGCGATGACGACCATCATCGAACCGGTCGCACGCGGCCTCTCGGCCGAGGGGCACCCTTTCCAGGGCGTGCTGTTCGCCGGCATCATGGTGACCGGTGACGGCCCGAAAGTCGTCGAGTTCAACATCCGTTTCGGCGATCCGGAATGCCAGGTCCTGATGATGCGGATCGAGGCCGACCTGCTGCCCTATCTGATGGCGGTGGCGACCGGCGCGCTGGGCGACATGCCGGCCATCCCCTGGTCGCCGGATCCGGCCATCACGGTCGTGCTGGCGGCGAACGGCTATCCCGGCGCCTATGAAAAGGGCTCGGTCATCAAGGGCGTCAGCGAGGCCAACCGCATGGAAGGCGTGCAGGTCTTCGAGGCCGGCACGGCCCGCACCGCCGACGGCGAACGCATCGCGGCCGGCGGCCGCGTGCTCAATGTCACCGCTTCGGGCGAGACGCTCCACTACGCGGTCGACCGGGCCTATGCGGCGATCGACCAGATCGACTGGCCGCAGGGCTTCTGCCGCCGCGACATCGCCTGGCGCGCCCTGCGCACCCACTGACCCCGGTTTCGACGGTCAGGTACGTTGGCCGTTTGACTTCGCCGCGCGCATGATGATCCTTTGCCCCTCGAGTTTTGGGGAGAGGACCATGATGAAGACCGTCACCGCGGCGATTGCCGCGACCGCACTGGCCGGTTTGGCGCAAACCGGCGCTCAGGCACAGGACGCGGCACCCGCCGAGGCGCCGCTCACCGTCATCCATGCCGGCTGGCTTCTGGCCGTGCCGGGTGAGGATCCCCAGGCGGAACAATCCATCCTGATCCGCGGCGAACGCATCGAAGCGATCGAAGACGGTTTCGTCACGCCCGAGGGCGCCGAGGTCGTCGATCTGAGCGACGACTACGTCATGCCGGGCTTCATCGACAGCCATGTCCACCTGCAGTCCGAACTCGGGCCGGGCCGCCGCTTCAACACTTTCACCGAGACGTCTTCGGACCTCGCCTTCGCGGGCGCCGACAATGCGCGCACCACGCTGATGGCGGGCTTCACGACGGTGCAGGATGTCGGCGGCGATTTCGAAGCGGCCCTGGCCCTGCGCGATGCCATCGATGCCGGCTTCGTTCCGGGACCGCGCCTGCGCGTGGCGGGCACGGCGGTGACGCCGACCGGCGGCCATGCCGATATCAACGGCTTCGCTCTGGACGTGCTGCACCAGTTCACCAGCCCGACCGCCTGTAACGGCCCGTCGCAATGCCGCGAGGCCGTGCGCACGCTGATCCGCGGCGGTGCCGACGTGATCAAGATCACCGCGACCGGCGGCGTCCTGTCCGACACGGCGGCCGGCGTGGAGCGGCAATTCTTCGACGACGAGCTGGAATCCATCGTCGAGACGGCGCACATGATGGGCCGGCGCGTGACCGCGCACGCCCACGGCGTGACCGGCATCAATGCCTTCCTGGAAGCCGGCGGCGACTCGATCGAGCACGGCACCTATCTGGACAATGACTCGATCCGGCTGATGCGCCGCAACGAGGCCTATCTCGTGCCGACCGTGCTGGCCGGCGTGACCGTGGCGGAACTGGCCGAGACGGCCGACTTCATGACCGACAACCAGCGCGCCAAGTCGCGCTCGGTCGGCCCGCAGATGCTGGAGATGGCCCGCCGCGCCCATGAGGGCGGGGTGATGATCGCCTTCGGCACCGACAGCGGCGTTTCGCAGCATGGCGACAATGCCCGCGAGTTCGAACTGCTGGTCGAAGCCGGCATGAGCCCGATGGAGGCCATCACCACTGCAACGGTGAATGCTTCGCGCCATGTGCGGATGGACGACGAGATCGGCACGATCGAGGCCGGCAAGTATGCCGACATCGTCGCCGTCGACGGCGATCCGCTGGAGAATATCTCCGAACTGCGCGACATCGATTTCGTGATGAAGAACGGCACGGTGTATCTGGACGAATGAGCGACATCGACGAACAGTATTCCGGGACCAAACAGGTCGCCGACGCCCTCGCCTTCGACGAGGGCGCCCTGGCGGCCTGGATGGCCGAAAACGTCGCGGGCTATGACGGCCCGCTGACCGTCAGCCAGTTCAAGGGCGGCCAGTCCAACCCGACCTACAAGCTGGACACGCCGGGCCATGCCTATGTCCTGCGGCGCAAGCCGCCGGGCAAGCTGCTGCCCTCCGCCCATGCGGTCGATCGCGAATTCGAGGTGATGAACAAGCTCGGCAAGGCCGGCTTTCCCGCCCCGAAGATGCACGGGCTGTGCATGGACCGCGATGTCATCGGCACGGAATTCTACATCATGGATTTCGTGACCGGCCGGATCTTCTGGGACCCGCTCCTGCCCGATCTCGACACCGCCGAGCGCGGCCCGATCTACGACGCGGCCAATGCCACCCTCGCCCATCTGCACGGCATCGATCACGAAGCCGCCGGCCTGGGCGAATACGGCAAGCCGGGGAATTACTTCCAGCGCCAGATCGGCCGCTGGTCCAAGCAGTACCGCGCCGCGGAGACCGGCACGGTGGAGGCGATGGACAAGCTGATCGACTGGCTGCCCCAGGCTGCGCCGGAGCAGGAACGCACCAGCGTCGTGCATGGCGATTACCGCCTGGACAACATGATCTTCCACCCCACCGAACCGCGCGTCATCGCGGTGCTGGACTGGGAGCTGTCGACCCTGGGCGATCCGCTGGCCGACTTCACCTACCAGCTGATGGGCTGGGTGATGCCGCCGGAAGTCCGCAACGGCTTTGCCGGGATCGACATCGCGGCCATGGGTATTCCCACCATCGAGGAATACACCGAGGCCTATTGCCGCCGCACCGGCCGGGACGGCATTCCCGAGCTCGACTTCTACTTTGCCTACAACATCTTCCGGCTGACCTCGATCATCCAGGGTGTCTATGCCCGCTCGCTGCAGGGCAATGCCTCGAACGAGCGCGCCAAGGAGATGGGTGCCGCGGTGCAACCGATGGCGGAAACCGCCTGGGAGTTTGCGAAGAAGGCGGGGGCCTGACCCCCGCCCTCATTGCCTAGAGCATTTTCACTGAATTCAGGGTCAGTGAAAATGCTCTATCCTCTTGCTTTGTCGCATTTTCGAACAGCGAAACCGGTACCCACTTTCGCTGAAAATGCTCTAGCCGGCGACATGGCCGAGCCAGGGCGCCATCAGGGCGAGGCCGACGACCAGTTCGAAGACCACGGAAAACGCGTTATAGCCCGTCCGGGTTCCGTGCCGGGCATGATCCAGCACGATCGACACGGCACGGCCGATCCCCATGCCCAGCCAGGCGGCACCGGCTGCGAAACCGGTCGCAACCACACTCGCCATACCGGCCTGGTCGCGCATCAGGATCGCCAGCAGCACCGCACCGTGCAGCAGGAGGAAACCGCCGCCATAGGTGGCGCGGAACTCGGCCCAGCCGCCGGGCTTGTCCTCCATCGGGCGCAAGCGTACGACGGACGCGCCCCAGGCCGGATTGATCAGGCTGTAGAGCCCGAGCGCGGCACCGAGCACGGCGGCAATTCCACTGACGATGACGGTAACGGGCATGAGCTTCCCCTGTATGCTGGCCTCTCCGCCATATAGCGCGACGGAGCGATGGGTACATGTCCGGACTGATAATCCTGGCCGGTGTTTTCGTCACGGCTTTCATTTCCGGCGTGTTCGGCATGGCCGGCGGGCTGATCCTGATGGGCATACTGGCGCTGGTCCTGCCGGTGTCGGCCGCCATGGTGGTTCACGGCGTCGTGCAGAGCGTGTCGAACGGCTGGCGCGCTGTCCTTCACGTCCGCTGGATCGACTGGCGCATACTGGGCATCTATCTCGGCGGTTCGGCCGCCGCCGCGGGCCTTCTGGCGCTGGCGACGTTCGAACTCTCCAAACCCTGGCTCTTCATCGTCCTGGGCCTCGTGCCGGCCGTCATCTGGCTGCCCAGGCGCTGGGTCCATTTCGACGCGGCGCGGCCGGCCCATGCCATCGCCTGCGGCTTTGCCGTCACCGGGCTCAACGTGGTGGCCGGCGTGTCGGGCCCGCTGCTGGACGTCTTCTTCGCCGACACCGATCGCGACCGCCGCAGCATCGTGGCGACCAAGGCGGCCACCCAGGTCGTCTCGCATGGCGTGAAGATCGCCTACTACATCCTGCCCGCCCTGGGCGCCGGCACCCTGCCCCAGGCGCAATGGCTGTTTGTCGCCGCGCCGCTGGCGGTCGCAGGGACGACGCTGGGCGCGCGCTTCCTGGCGATGATGAGCGATATCCAGTTCCGGCAATGGACGAAATGGATCGTCTCGGCAATCGGTCTCGTCTATGTCGTGCGCGGTCTGCTCCTGCTTGCCGGAGGCCCCGCATGAAGATCGAGCCCGCCATCCTGGAAAACGCCGTCGTGCGGCTGGAGCCGCTGACGGAGGATCATCGCGAAGCGCTTCGCCCGCTGGCTCAGGAGCCCGAACTGTGGGCCCTCACCTCCATTCGCGGCGACGGCGCGCACTTCGATCCCTGGTTCGACGCGATGCTGTCGGGAACGAAGGCCGGAACCCAGATCTCCCATTTCGTGCGGCGCCGCTCGGACGGTGCGCCGATCGGCCATTCCGCCTTTCTCTCCATCGTGCCCGAGCATGACCGTCTGGAGATCGGCTGGACCTGGTATGGCGCGGCGGCCCGGGGCACCGCAGTCAATCCGGCCGCCAAACACCTCCTGCTCGGCCGCGCCTTCGACTGCGGCGCCGAGCGTGTGGAGCTGAAGACGCATCACCGCAATCTGCGCTCCCAGGCCGCCATGCGCAAAATGGGCGCCACCCAGGAAGGCACGCTGCGCCGGCATCTGAAATGCTGGACCGGCGAGTGGCGCGATACGGTGTGGTTTTCGGTGCTGAAGGAGGAATGGCCGGGCGTGGCCGTCGGGCTTGAGGCGCGGATCGCGGCCTAGGGCATTTTCACTGAATTCAGGGTCAGTGAAAATGCCCTATCCTCTTGTTTTGTCGCATTTTCGAATCGCGAAACCGGTACCCACTTTCGCTGAAAATACTCTAGCTATTGCAGACCGGCGCGGTGCCGACGATGCGGCCGCCGCGGATTTCCATCTCGATGGCGCCGGGACCGGCCTCGGTGCCGTAGACGACGAGGTTGGCCGGTGCCCCCGGCATCAGGATCTCGGTCCGGCCGGCCCGCGAGGGTGCGCGGGCGGCCGTGCGGATGAAGATGGCGGCCGTTTCCGGCTGCTCTTCCTCACGCGGGCGCACAATGGCACCCGGACGCCGCACGATCGTCACGAGCTGGCCGGTCTCCAGCAGCAGATCCGAGCCGAGCGCGGAAATCTCGCCGTTTTCGATATAGATGTCCTGATCGCTCCAGCGGCCCGACGCATCCACGATGGTGACGTCCTGCAGCAGGATCGGCGTCGCTTCGCAGGCGATCTCGGCCGCCTGCGCCGTCGCAGCGCAGCCCAGGACGGCAGCGGAAGCTGTCACGATTTTGATCAGGGTACGCAGCATGGCTCGCTCCAGGCAGGCGCGCCCCTATTCCTCCGCATACCGATTCAGTTCAAGAGAAGGTTTTATGACAGCTTCGACAATACGGATTTATCCGTAATTTCTGTCACTTGGGCGGCAGCGCCCCGGATATGTGTCACACACGTTTCCGCCGCGCCCTGAAGAAGCCGCGCAGCAGCGCCGCACTGTCGTCCGCCATCACGCCGGACACGACGTCCGGCCGCCAGTGGCAGGTCGGCTGCTCGAAGAAGCGCGGCCCGTGATCGACGGCCCCGCCCTTCTCGTCGCCCGCCCCATAAACCAGCCGGCCGATCCGGGCATGGCTGATCGCGCCGGCGCACATGGCGCAGGGCTCCAGCGTGACGTAGAGTTCCAGCCCGGTGAGGCGGTAATTCTCCCGCCGCGCCGCCGCGGCGCGCAGGGCCAGGATTTCCGCATGGCCCGCCGGGTCGTGGCCGGCGATCGGCCGGTTGTGGGCTTGCGCGACGATCTCGTCCGTGGCCGGATCGACCACGAGCGCACCGATCGGCGCCTCGCCGGCCTCGGCCGCCGCCTGCGCCAGTTCTAGCGCTCGGGCCATAAAACGTGTATCGCGCGGGTCCGTCATCTCCAGCGGGTTAGAGCCGCCGTCAGAAAGGGTCAAGCGTGAGCGAAGCCTCCGATACCTCCGACAACACCGCCGAACGCATCGCCAAGTATCTCGCCCGCGCCGGCGTGGCGTCGCGGCGCGAGGTGGAACGCATGATCGAGGGCGGCCGCGTCACACTGAACGGCAAGACGCTGGACACCCCCGCGGTGAAAGTCACCCAAGCCGACCGGATCGAGGTGGACGGCAAGCCGGTCGACCCGCCGGCGGCCACGCGCCTGTGGCGCTATCACAAGCCCACGGGCCTGGTGACCACCCATGCCGATCCGGAAGGGCGCGAGACCGTGTTCGACGCCCTGCCCAAGGAAATGGGCCGGGTGATCTCGATCGGCCGGTTGGACCTCACCTCCGAAGGCCTTCTGCTGCTCACCAATGACGGCGCCCTCGCGCGCGCCCTGGAACTGCCCTCGACCGGCTGGATGCGGCGTTACCGCGCCCGGGCCTTCGGCTCGATCGACGAGGCGGCGGTGGCCAAGCTGCGTGCCGGGGTGACGGTGGACGGCATCAAGTACGGGCCGATGGATGTGGAAATCGAGCGCGAGACGGGCTCGAATATCTGGCTGGATATCGGCATCCGCGAGGGCAAGAATCGCGAGGTCCGCAAGGCGCTGGACAGTGTCGGACTGAAGGTGAACCGGTTGATCCGCACCGCCTACGGCCCCTTCCAGCTGGGCGACCTGCCGCGTGGCGAAGTCAAGGCAGTTCCTGGCCGAGTCTTGCGCGATCAGTGCGGACACTTGGTGGAAATGGCATCAACCACGGGCGAAGCCGTGGCGAAAAAGAAGCCGCCGCGGCCCGGCCGCAAGCCCGTCAAGCGCAAGATGGGCGGGGCCGGCCAGCCCGGCCTGCCGCGCGACAAGGCCGAGGAAGACGGTGCCAAGCCGCTCAAGCGCGCCCGCGGCCGCCCCTCGACACGCCGTGCCAGCCCCGATGCGGCCAGACCGCCGCGCAAGCCGCGGGGCCGGGGCTAGGCCATGCGCATCGTCGGCGGAAAGTTCCGCAACCGCGCCATCGTCGCGCCGAAAGGCCGGTCGACGCGTCCGACGACGGATCGCACGCGGGAGAATATCTTCAACGTGCTGGAACACGCCGACTGGGCGCCGGCCATCGACGGCGCCCGGGTGATCGATCTTTATGCCGGCTCCGGCGCGCTGGGCCTGGAGGCCATGTCGCGCGGCGCCGGTTTCTGCCTGTTCGTGGAAATGGCCGCCGAGGCGCGCGGCGCGATCCGCGACAATATCGATACGCTCCAGCTCTTCGGCCATACCCGCCTGCACCGCCGCGACGCCACGGCGCTGGGCGAGAAACCGTCCAATCTCGGTGCGCCCTTCGACCTGGTCTTTCTCGATCCGCCCTACGGGCTCGGCCTGGGCGAGAAGACGCTGGCGCGGCTGGTCGAGGGCGGCTGGGTCAGCGACACGGCCTGCGCCGTGCTCGAAGTCGGCGCCGGGGAAGAGCCGGAGACGCCGGGCTGGGAGCGCCAGGCGGTGAAGGAATACGGCGCGGCGAAGGTACTGTTTCTGGTGCGCGACGGACGGTCGTAGTCGCTTTCACGGTGTCAAAGAGCGCGGCGAGTATCGCATGCGCGCTGCTGCCGGAGGATAAGTCTCCCTCCAACACCGTCATCCCAGCGAAAGCTGGGACCCAGATGGTGGCGGATGCTTTCCGTCTGACGCGACCGGCGGGATTGAGTGCTGAGGGCCGGCACCGCGCTTTGCGAACTGGGTCCCAGCTTTCGCTGGGATGACGGTGTGAAAAGGGCAAGCGGGGGAGGCGCCACACCCCGGAACGAGACGCCTCCCCCGTCCCGCGCTAGTCTTGCCGCCATGGAATCGCCCGCCCTCCTGATCCTCGCCGTGGCCATCCTGGCCTACGGGCTCGTCTCGCGGCACCTGCACAGGATCAGCCTGACGGCGCCGATCGTCTTTACCGCGCTGGGCGTGCTGATCGGTTCGGCGGCGCTGGACCTGTTCGACGTCGATATCGCCTCGCACCAGATCGAGCTTCTGGCCGAGCTGACCCTGATCCTGGTGCTGTTCGCCGACGCCGCCGGGATCGATCTGCGCCTGCTGCATGCCGACCAGGCCGTGCCGGCGCGCATGCTGGCGATCGGCCTTCCCCTCGCCGTGCTGCTGGGCACGGGCGCGGCCCTTCTCATTCTGCCCGGCCTCGGCCTGTGGCAGGCCGCCCTGCTGGCGACCATGCTGGCGCCCACGGATGCAGCGCTGGCGCGTTCGGTGCTGGTCGACGACCGGCTGCCCACGCGGGTGAAACAGACCCTCAATGCGGAAAGCGGGCTGAATGACGGGCTGGCCCTGCCGCTGGTCTTCCTCTTCCTGGCGCTGGCGGGAACTTCGGCGCATGCCGGCGCCGACAACCCGCTGATCCGCTGGACCGGTTTCTTCACCGCCCAGGCCGGGCTGGGCATCCTGGTCGGCGTCGCCGCGGGCGGGATCAGCGGCCGCCTCGTCGAGCGCGCCGTGAAAGCCGGCGAGATGGACAAGGTGTTCGAACGGCTGAGCGCCGTTGCCCTGGCGCTGCTCGCCTATGTCGGCGCCAGCCTGATCGGCGGCAACGGCTTCATCGCCGCCTTCACCGGCGGCATGGCCTTCGGCCGTTTCACCCGCCGCGCCCGCAAGCCGGTGATCTCCTTCGGCGAGACCGAGGGGCAATTGCTGGCCTTGCTGACCTTCGTGGTGTTCGGCGCGGTCATGCTGCCCCAGACCCTGGGCGCGCTGGACTGGCGCATGCCGCTCTTCGCCCTGGTCAGCCTCTTCGGGGTCCGCCCGCTGGCGATCTGGCTGAGCCTCGCGGGAACCGGGCTGCTCACCTCGACGAAACTCTTCTTCGGCTGGTTCGGTCCGCGCGGTCTCGCCTCCATCGTCTTCGCCCTGATCGTGGAGAGCCAGCTGGGCGGCGACCCCGCCGCGCCGCTGGTTGCCACGGTCACGCTGACGGTCGGGCTTAGCGTGGTCCTGCACGGGTTCAGCGCCGGCCCGCTCGCCGCCCTCTACGCCCGCCGCCTGGAAGCGCGCAGCGACAAGGATGCGCTGATGGAATTCGCGCAGGTCGAGCATGGCTCGAATTTGAAGCGGTCGCGATTTTAGTGCGCATTGAAGACACCGCACTCTCTCAAGGCTTCCCCTGCGTAGCGGGGGAAGTGGCGACCCCGGCCCCGAGCCGGGGGAGGCGATGGGGGTGAGTCCTGCGCGCTTCGCGCTCTGCGCTGCTCACGCAGCGCCCCCTCAGTCGGCTACGCCGACAGCTCCCCCGCAAGCGGGGCGAGCCCTGATGCCGCCGCGTTCCAGGCTTCCCCTGCGAAGCGGGGGAAGTGGCGCGCGTAGCAAGCCGATGGGGGTGAGTCCTGCGCGCTGGCGTGCTCTGCGGCGCTTCCGCGCCGCCCCCTCAGTCGGCTACGCCGACAGCTCCCCCGCAAGCGGGGCGAGCCCTTGCCTACCGCCGCCCGAACAGGCGTTCGATGTCCGCCAGTTTCAGTTCGACATAGGTCGGGCGGCCGTGATTGCACTGGCCGGAATGGGGGGTGGCCTCCATTTCGCGCAGGAGGGCGTTCATTTCCTCGCCCGTGAGGCGGCGGCCGGAGCGGACCGAGCCGTGGCAGGCCATGGTGCCGACGACGTCTTCCAGCTTTTCCTTCAGCGAAAGCGCCTGGTCGGTCTCGGCCAGATCGTCGGCGAGATCGCGGATCAGGCCCTGCACGTCGAGCTTTTTCAAAAGCGCCGGGGTTTCGCGCACGGCGATGGCGCCGGGCCCGAAGGGTTCGACCACCAGGCCCAGCTCTTCGAGTTCCTCGGTGCGGTCGAGCACACGGCGGGCTTCCGCCTCGTCGAGATCGACGATTTCCGGCACCAGCAATTTCTGACGCTGCACGCCGGTCTCGGCGATCATCTTTTTCATGCGCTCATAGACGAGACGTTCGTGGGCGGCGTGCTGGTCGACGATGACGATGCCGTCGGCTGTCTGGGCGACGACATAGGTCTCGTGCAGTTGCGCGCGGGCGACGCCGAGGGGCCAGTCGGGTGTCGGCGCGGGCGCGTCGATGTCGCCTTCCGCGACGTTCAGACCCTCGCCCGACGGCGGCGGCTGCGACCAGGACCGGTCGGGCTCGACGCGCGCCGACATGCCCGGATCGAAAACCTGGCCCTGGGCCGGTTCGGCAGGCCCCGCGGGGCGGCCCCAGGCCGCGACATGATGGGCGGCGGACTGGTAGGGCTGGCCGTGCGACGGCGCGCCTTCCGGACGCACCCGGCCCAGCGCGAAACCAGCCACCGTGGTGGAGGCACGGTGGCCCGCGCCCGCCAGCGCATGGCGCAGGGAGCCGACGATCAGACCGCGCACCAGGCCGGCATCGCGGAAGCGCACCTCGGCCTTGGCCGGGTGGACATTCACATCGACCATGTGGCTGGGCAGATCGACATTCAGCGCCACGACGGGATGCCGGTCGCGGGCGAGGAAATCCTGGTAGGCGCCCCGGATCGCGCCGTGCAGCAGCTTGTCGCGCACCGGGCGGCCGTTGACGAAGAGATACTGGTGCTGGGCCGAGCCGCGCGAATAGGTGGGCAGGCTGGCGAAGCCGGAGACGCGCACGCCCTCGCGCTCCTGGTCGACCTCCAGCGCATTGTCGCCGAAATCGGCGCCCAGCATGGCCGACATGCGCGCCTTGCCCGCCTCGCTCTCATCGCCGCGCTCGGCGGCGACGGAAAAGCGCTTGCGCCCGTCCAGGGTGAGATAGAAGCCGACATCCGGCCGCGACATGGCCAGGCGTTTGACCACATCGGTGATGGCCTGGTTCTCCGAGCGCTCGCTCTTGAGGAATTTCAGACGCGCCGGGGTGGCGTAGAAAAGGTCGCGCACCTCGATCCGCGTGCCGCCGCGCCCCAGCGGGGCGGCCGGGGCGGTGCCATGGGTCTGGCCGCCCTCGACATGGATGGTGAAGGCATCGCCCTCGCCCTTCGCCTGGCTGGTGATGGACAGACGTGCGATGGAGCCGATCGAGGGCAGCGCCTCGCCGCGGAAACCCATGGTTCCGATATTCAGGAGATCGTCCTGCCCGTCCTCGCCGACGGGGAGTTTCGAGGTGGCGTGGCGCTCGATGCACAGGGCCAGCTCGGCCTGGCTCATCCCCTTGCCGTCATCCTCGACGACCAGACGGACGAGCCCGCCGCCCTCGGCGGTGATGTCGATCCGCGCCGCGCCGGCATCCAGCGCATTCTCGGCCAGTTCCTTGATGACGGAGGCGGGCCGCTCGACCACCTCGCCGGCCGCGATGCGGTTGACGGTTTCCGGCGGCAGACGCCGGATGGCGGGCTGGGTGGCGGTCAGGGACATGGGAAGAGAGTCCGGCGACGCTGCGAGTCGGTCAAGGGCGGGGTGGCACGCCAGTCATCCGGGACCTACAAAAACCGGGTTGTCATCCCGGATGGATGCCCGGCCCCGGGCCGGGCGCAAGTCCGGGACCCATAGTCCCGGTGCTTGCCCGGCTGACACCGGCATCGAGCCTGCTTCCGTCCCCAAACGAGCGTATGGGTCCCGGCCCTGCGCCCTGCCTCCGCAGGGCATTCGGCCGGGATGACAAGAGAAGGACTGCCCCTAAAGCCCCGGCAGTTTCGGCAGCAGACGGCGGTCGCGTTCGATCTCGACATTGCCGCCGCCGGTGACGTTCTGGATGCGCTCCTGGCGCTCGGCTTCCTCGTTGGGATCGAGCGGGGTGGCATCGATATTCGGCGGCGGGGTGTATTCGCCGTCGCGCCAGAACATGATGCGATCGGCAAAGCCGCGCGACTTGCGCACGATGCTGGCTTCCTCGCCGTCGATGATCGAGCGGATGAAGGGATCGGCGCCATCCTGGCTGGCCTGGGCGACGAGCAGGGCTTCCGCGTCGGAGCCTTCGAAATCGCCCGTGGCGCCCAGCAGCGCGGCGCGCGCCTGCTGGTCGGGATAGATCTCGTCCGGACGCGGCTCGCCCGGGGCCGGCGGACGCAGATTGTATTCCGGCGGCACGGTCAGCGGTGCGATCGTCACCGTGCGGAATTCGTCCGGCGTGACCTTGTTGGCGCCCAGCGCCGAACGGACACCGGAACAGCCGGTCAGGGCAAAGGCGGCCGTCGAGGCCACCAGAAGAGCAGTACGCAAACGCATCTCGACGAAGCTCCGTAAAATGGTGAACCCTTTTTAGCGAAGAGCGGGCCTTAGCTCCACCCTGCTTTCAGCCTAACGCTCCGAACGGGCTTTCCGGTCGTTGATCAACACGTCCGCAATCACGGCTGCGACACCCAGATTGATCCCCACATCGGCAATATTGAAGACGTAGGGGAAGTAGACGTCCGAGAAATTGAGGAAGTCGACCACGGCGCCGAACAGGGTGCGGTCGATGGCATTACCGATCGCCCCGCCAATGATGAAGCCGAAGGCCACCGCCTGCAGGCGGCGTACGGCCTTGACCGGCCCGTAGCCGAGCAAGCCCGCGACCAGCAGGGCCGCCACCGCGAGGGAAAACGCCACGAGGATGAAACGGCCGACCGGCCCGTCGGCGCCGAGGAGGCCGAAACTCACCCCCTTGTTCCACACCATGGTCAGATCGAAGACCGGCGAGACCTCGATATGGCCGCAGGTATTGGGCAGGGCGAACCGTTCGGCGCCCTCGGCGCGCTGGAATTCCAGGCAGCCGGGCGGGGAGAAGTTGAGCACGTTGAGCACGATCCACTTGCTCAACTGGTCGAGCACGATGATCGCGATGGCCAGGGCCAGCCCGATGCGGGGCACCGGCGACGCCGTCGCGCGACGCCGGATCTCGCCCCAGCGATCAGCCATGCTCGGCATCCCACCAGGCCACGGCCTCGGCATCGCGCGGCGACAGGTCCGGGTAGCGCTTGTCGGCCCCGATCTCGGTGGAATATTTCCACGAACGCGCGCACTTCTCGCCCTCGGCCTTGCCGGAAACGATCGCGATATCGGCAATGTCGTCGACGCGGAAAGCCTCGGCCGGCGCATCGCCATCGACCAGATAGGCCTGGCTGGTGATGGCGATCTCGGCGAGGAAATCGTCCACATCGCCCGGCGCCTCGGCCTTCATCGCGGCGCGATAGGCCGGGTCGGCCACATAGACGCGCGGCGCGGCTTCCAGGCTGGAGCCGATCCGCTTTTCGCGGCGTTCGATCTCCAGCGCGCCGGTCACGGCCCGGCGCAGACGGCGGATGGTGCGCCAGTTCTCGGCCAGGGCCCCGTTGTGCCAGTCCTTCGGCGTCTTCGGGAAGGTGCGCAGATGGACGCTGTCATCCTCGGACGGGAAGCGCGTCAGCCAGATCTCTTCCATGGTGAAGGGCATGATCGGCGCCAGCCAGGCGGTCAGGCGCATGAAGATCTCGTGCATCACCGTGCGGCAGGCGCGGCGGCGATCCGTGTCCGGCCGGTCGCAATAAAGCGCGTCCTTGCGGACATCCAGATAGAAGGCCGACAGGTCGACGACGCAGAAATTGAACAGCGCGGAATAGACCTTCTTGAAGTCGTAGGCCGCATAGCCCGCCTTCACCACGCCATCCAGCTCGTGCAGCCGGTGCAGCACCCAGCGCTCCAGCGAGGGCATGCGCTCGACCGGCAGGTGCTCGACCGTCTCGTCATAGCCGTGCAGGGCGCCGAGCAGGTAGCGCAGCGTGTTGCGCATCTTGCGATAGGCATCGACCGAGGTCTGCAGGATCTCCTCGGAGATGCGCAGATCGTCGGTGAAGTCCTGGGCAGAGACCCAAAGGCGCATGATCTCGATGCCGTACTTTTTGGCGATCTCGTTCGGCGCGAGCGTATTGCCGAGCGACTTCGACATCTTCTTGCCGTCGCCGGCCATGACGAAACCATGGGTCAGCACATTGTCGTAAGGCGCCCGGCCGCGCGTGCCGCAGCTTTGCAGCAGGGAGGACTGGAACCAGCCGCGGTGCTGGTCGGAGCCTTCCAGATAGAGATCGGCCGGCCATTTCTGGTCCGCCCGCGGCTCCAGCGCGAAGGCGTGGGTACAGCCCGAGTCGAACCACACATCGAGAATGTCGGTGACTTTCTCGTAGTCGTCCGCATCGTAGTCGGCGCCCAGGAAGTCCGCGGCGGGGCGCTCGAACCAAGCGTCGGCCCCCTCGTCCGCGACCGCCTTGACGATGCGCGCATTGACCTTGTGGTCGTTGAGCACGCGGGTCGTGCCCTTTTCCACGAACAGGGTCAGCGGCACGCCCCAGGCGCGCTGGCGCGAGACCAGCCAGTCCGGACGCTGCTCGACCATGGAGCGGATGCGGTTTTCCGCCGCCTCCGGCGTCCAGCCCGTCTCGGCGATGGCGGCGAGCGCCTTTTCGCGCAGCGTGCCGCCGGACTTCATCGGCCGGTCGATGGCGACGAACCATTGCGGCGTGTTGCGGAAGATGACCGGCGCCTTGGAGCGCCAGGAGTGCGGATAGGAGTGTTCCAGCCGGCCGCGGGCGAGCAGCATGTTCAGCTCGATCAGCTTGTCCATCACCGCCTTGTTGGCCGGACCGTCCTGGCCCTGCTTCTTGCCGTCCAGGCGGATGATGTGCAGCCCGGCGAAGAGCGGGATATGCTCGTAATACGCCCCGTCATCGCCGACGATATGCGGCACGGCCTCGTGCTTGTCGTGCCATTCGGGGAAGTCCATCCAGGCCGCATAGTCTTCCGCACCATGGCTGGGCGCGGTGTGCACGAAACCGGTACCGGCCTCGTCGGTGACGTGATCGCCCGGCAGGAGCGGCACGGCGTAATTCCAGTAGCGGTCGGCCTCGGCCAGCGGGTGCGAGCACACGAAACCGGCCGGATCGACCGTGTCCAGCCGTTCCCAGCTGACGATGTTCGCAGCCTTCGCCGTGTCTTCCCACAGCGCGTCGGCGACCATCAGGGTTTCGCCGGGCACGGCCCAGGGCGTGAAGCCTTCCGCCTCGACCCCGGTGACCTTGTAGAGGCCGTAGGAGATCTCGGGCGAGAAACAGATCGCGCGGTTGCCCGGGATGGTCCACGGCGTGGTCGTCCAGATCACCACATGCGAGCCGATGCAGGCTTTCGGCACGGCCGTGCCGTCCTTGCGCACGCCGCGCAGCGGAAACTTGACGTGGATCGTGGTGGAGGTCTTGTCGTGATACTCCACCTCGGCCTCGGCCAGCGCGGTGCGCTCGACCGGCGACCACATGACCGGCGCCGAGCCGCAATAGACCAGGCCCTGTTCCACGAAGCTCAGGAATTCGCGCACGATGGCGGCTTCCGCGTCGAAGGACATGGTGAGATAGGGATCGTCCCACTCGCCGGACACGCCCAGGCGCTGGAATTCGCTCGACTGGACGCCCACCCATTCCTCGGCATAGGCGCGGCACTCGGCGCGGAATTCCTTTTTCGGGATGTCGTCCTTGTTGCGGCCCTTGGCGCGGAAGTTCTGCTCGACCTTCCACTCGATGGGCAGGCCGTGACAGTCCCAGCCGGGACGATAGGGCGCATCGAAGCCCATCATCTGGTGCGAGCGGACGACGATGTCCTTGAGGATCTTGTTCTGCCCGGTTCCGATATGGATATGGCCGTTGGCATAGGGCGGGCCGTCGTGCAGCACGAAGCGTTCGCGCCCTTCGGCGCGCTCGCGCATCTTGCGGTAGAGGTCGAGCTTGCCCCAGCGTTCGAGCCATTCCGGTTCGCGCTTGGGCAGGCCGGCGCGCATCGGAAAATCGGTGGTCGGCAGGAAAAGCGTGTCGCGATAGTCGCGGGCGGCGGTCTTGGAGCCGGTATCGGCAGGGCTATCCGTCATCGGATCGGGTCCTTGCAGTCTGGGCGGTCTGGGTCGTCAAAGGGTCTAGGCAGGACATATCCCGGCACCGCTCGGAGCTACCCCTCGCGGCCCGGGCCGGTAATTCGCCCCGTCATCGGCGACGGCGTGAACGCCGCGCAGCGTATGAACACATGAGTGCGGACCATGCTCATGGCGTGTAACAGAGCCCGTCAGGCCGGTCCAGACGGATCGGTCAGCACACGGCGCGCCGCCCCGGCATCCTTCGCGATCTGGTCCTTGAGCGCGTCGATCCCGTCGAAGCGGCGCTCCGGTCTGAGGAAATCGTGAAACTCCACTTCCAGCGGCTTGCCGTAGAGGTCGCCGGAAAAATCGAACAGGTGGATCTCCAGCAGCTCGGTCTCGCCGTCCACGGTGGGGCGCTTGCCGAAATTGGCGACACCCGGACGCGCCGGCGCCTCGCCGCCGATCCCGACGCGCACGGCATAGACGCCATAGGCCGGCCGGGCATAATCGCCCAGGGTGAGGTTGGCTGTGGGGAAGCCGATCGTCCGGCCGCGCTGGTCGCCCTGCTTGACCACGCCCTCGATCGCCCACGGCGCGCCGAGCAGAGTCTCCGCCGCTTTCATGTCGCCGTCCAGAATGGCCTTGCGGATCCGGGTGGAGGACACCTTGTCGGCACCATTGCCGTGCAGTTCGGCAAAGGCGGTGCGCACGCCGTGTTCGGCGCACAGGCGTTCCAGATCGCCGGTCGAGCCCGCCCGGCCCGCGCCGAAGCGGAAGTCGGCGCCGGTGACGACGCCCTTCACGCCCATGCCATCGACGAGAACTTCGTCCACGAACTGCCGCGGCGTCTTTTTCGCCATCGCCCCGTCGAAGGGCAGGATGTGCAGCCGCTTCACCCCCAGCGCCTCGAGCGTACGGTTGCGCCGGTTCGCGCTCATCAGGCGGAAGGCCGGCGCGTCGGGCGCGAAGAAGCGCCGCGGATGCGGATCGAACAGGGCCACGCCCAGCTCGCCCCCGCATTCGGCGGCCAGGTCGCGCGCCAGGTCGATGACGTGGCGATGCCCCAGATGCACGCCGTCGAAATTGCCCAGGGCGATCACCGAGCCGCGTGCCGTTTCGGGCGTGGATGTGAAACCGTGGACGATCTGCATATCAAACGATCAGGCGCCGGCCTTGCGACGGCGTTTGCGGACCATGACCTCGGCTTCCGCCTGCATGGTGAGCTCGCCCCTGACCAGACAGACGCAGTCCATGACCGCCCGGCGGGCCTTCAGATCCACGGACTTGACGGTGACGCGGGTGGTGACTTCGTCGCCGATACGCGTGGGCAGGAAGAAACGCATGTTCAGGCCGAGGAAGATGGCGCCCGGCCCGGGCAGCTGGTTGCCGAGCACGCCGGAAATGTAGGACGCGACCAGCGCGCCATGGGCAATTCGTCCGCGAAATGGCGTCGAACGCGCGAATTCCTCATCCATATGGACCGGATTATAGTCGCCCGAGACTTTGGCGAACATATCCAGATCGGCTTCCGAAACGGTCCTAACCGCCTCTGCTGATTGGCCAATTTCCATTTCTTCGAGGGCGACACCGCGCACTTCCGACATGAGCGACTCCATCTTTGCAACCGCTTTAACCGATTTTTATCCGCGTATGTCTAGGGTCCTCGCTGAAGACGGCACGACAAGCCGTCCCCAAGTGTAACGCGCCGAGTGGATGGAGACTACGCATGGCTGTCGAAATGACGATGCCGATCCTGGTTGTGGACGACTACAAGACCATGATCCGTATCATTCGCAACCTGCTCAAGCAGATTGGCTTCGAAAATGTGGACGAGGCCGCCGACGGGCAGGAAGCTTATGAGAAAATGCAGGAAAACAAGTATGGCCTGGTCATTTCCGACTGGAACATGGAGCCGATGACCGGCTACGAGCTTCTTCAGAAAGTCCGTGCCGACGAGTCCATGAAGGCCACGCCCTTCATCATGGTGACGGCGGAATCCAAGACCGAGAACGTTGTCGCGGCCAAGCGCGCCGGTGTGAACAACTATATCGTGAAGCCTTTCAACGCGGGAACGCTCAAGTCGAAAATGACGGCTGTTCTGGGCGACTTCTAGGAGTCCATGACCGCCCTTTCGCCCAATGAGACCCCAAGGAAGGAGGGCCCCATGCCCGCCGCCAATGTAGCTGCGCAAGTCCGCACCTCCCTGGCCTCCCTGAAGGCCAGCGACCTGCAGGACGCTCAGATCATGGAAGTCCTCAAGCTGGCGCACCAGCTGACGGACACGATGAAGCTGTTCTTCAGCTCCCTCGACCAGTCGATCTGTCAGGAATTCAACTATATCGCCGACTATATCTCGCGCACCCGCGACGAGATTTCCGCCCTGCGGCCCAACGACATCAAGTCCGAGCGCATCCCCTCGGCCGGCGTCGAACTGGAAGCCGTCGTGGGCGATACGGAAAAGGCGACCGAGACCATCATGAGCGCCGCGGAAGCCGTGCTCTGCGAGGACGCCACGGATTACGACGAGTACCGGGCCAATGTGGAAGCGCGCATGATGACGATCATCGAGGCGTGTTCCTTCCAGGACCTGGCCGGTCAGCGCGTGTCCAAGGTCGTCAACTCGCTGCGTCACGTGGAAAGCCGCGTCTCGCGTTTTGCCGAGGTGATGGGCGTTCGCGATGCGGACGGTTTCGAGACCGAAGAGGAAAAGGCCGAGAAGGCCCGGGCGGAGAAGAACCTGCTCAACGGCCCGGCTGTCGGCGGTCCGGAAACCAGCCAGGATGATATCGACGCCATGTTCGCGGAAGCGGGCGAGGACGTCTCCGATCTCGACCAGTCCTCGATCGACAACCTGTTCGACTGAACCGGACGAACGGGGACGATCCCTACCAGACCAGTCTCGGCGCGAGCCATCGTGCCGAGACACCATATCCCTCAAGGGCGCGGGCGACGGCTTTCTCATCGAAGCCGTCGCTTTCCATGTCTGCCCCCAGGATTCCCCCGGCGATGAAGAGCGCATCGATGCCGATGCGCGTGGCGCCGGCGATGTCGGTCTCCGGACCGTCGCCGATGGCGAGCGTGCGGGCGGGGTCGACCGGATGGCCGGCCTGCTCGAGCGCGGTCGGCGCGAGATCGTAGATCGGCTTGTGCGGTTTGCCGGCGACCACGCTCCGGCCGCCCATCTCACGATAATAGCGCGCGATCGCGCCGGCACAGAAGATCAGCCGGTCGCCGGCCTGCACGACGATGTCCGGATTGGCGCAGACCAGGTCGAGACCGCGCTCCAGCGCGATCGCCAGCCGGTCGGTATAGTCCTCCGGACGGCCGTTCCAGTAGTCGTCCGGCCCGGTGCAGGAGATGAAGTCGGCCTCGTCCACGCCGGTGAAGGCGATGTCCAGACCGTCATAGAGGCCCAGATCGCGATCCGGGCCGATATGCCAGGCCCGGCCGGGCATGCGCGCCGCCAGCTCGGCATGAATGGCATCGCCGGACGTGACCATGGCGTCGGTGGCGTCGCCGGGAAGGCCCATCTTCACCAGCATGTCCGCCAGACCCGTATGGCGCCGCGGCGAATTTGAGACCAGGCAGACCGCCCCGCCCGCGCGGCGAAATGCGCGCAGCGCCTCGACCGCATCGGGCAACAGGGCGCGCCCGTCGCGGATCACGCCCCAGACGTCGCAATAGAGAATGTCGTAGCGGTCGCGGAGTTCGCCGAGGCGGGGAAAGTCGTTCATGGCGCGCTTGAAGCAGGGGGGCGATCAGCCGTCAATCGGGGAATTGACCGCCTTGCGTTTCCTGCCCACCACCGGGATTCTCCCCTCTTCCGCCCCTTCGGGGCACCTTCTCCCCGGGGAGAAGGAGGGCGCTTCCCGGCGCCTCAAACACCTCCCTCTCCCTTGGGAGAGGGCCGGGGAGAGGGGGAATCCTCGATGGCAGAGATTGAAGAAAACTAGCTCGCCAGGCGCACAGGTCCCGGCTGGCCCGTCGCATCGTCCAGCACGTCGTCGCGCACCGGGCGCGGTTCGCCGAACAGGTGGCCCTCGCCATAGGCCACGTCGAGCTCGAGCACTTCCACGACCGTGTTCTCGGTCTCGATCTTGTCGACGATGAGCTCGATGCCGTGGCGCGCGAACATGCCGGCCAGGTCCTCGTGCGCGATCGCACCGGCCTCGTAGCCGGCAATGGTCTCATAGCCGGCCACGGCGTCGAGCAGGCGCCGGCCGCCGATCTTCACGAAACGCACGCCGGCGCGTTCCATGTCGTCCAGGTCGAGATCGACATGCTGGACCTGGTCGACGGAGAAGCGGAAGCCGAAATCGGCCATGCGCGCCATGTTGCGCGCGGCGATGGCATCGCGTTCCTCGAAGGCGCGCTGGGAAATCTCGAAGATCAGCGAACCGGAGAGGTCCTTGTTCTGCCGGACGAAGTCGAGGAATTCCGGGAAGAAGTCCTCGTCCGACAGCGAGTTCAGCGAGATGTTGCAGAAGATGCCGACCTTGCGGTCCTGGCCCGTCAGGCGGCGCACGATCTGCACGCAGCGGAACAGGAGGAGATTGTCGACCTCGGTCATCACGCCGGCCTCTTCGGCCGCGGCGATGAAGGAGGCCGGGGTAAGCACGCGGCCCGTGGCGTCGCGCAGGCGGGTATAGCCCTCGTAGAAGGCGACGCGGCGCTGCGGCAGGGTGACGATGGGCTGGAGATAGAGGTCGACGCGGTTGGCGCTGAGCGCATCGCGCACGGTGTCGATATCGATCGCGGTGCCGGAGGCCGGGGGCGAGACCGGGCGCGGGCCGGCATCGACCGGACCGCCCACGCGGCGGACCAGGTCCTCGAGCACCTTCACCTCGTGCACCAGCGCATTGTCGCGCTCGACGGCCTCGGCGCGCAGCTCGTCGGTGATCTCGTCGAGACGTTTCTGGGCGGCCTCGAATTCCTCGGCGAGGGCCAGGTTGGAAGCCTTGAGATTGTGGATCTCGCTTTCCATCGTGCGGCGCTCCTGGGCGCGCGCGGCGGCGGAATGCGCCATGCCGGCCACGACGAAGACGATCGCGCCCATCATCCAGGCGGTCGTCGCCGGCATCAGGCCGAGGCGTTCAAAGCCGATGGCCGCCACCGTCGCGATGGCGACATAGGTCAGCAGAATGAGAATATCGAGCGCGCGGGGCATGTCGGTTTTCCGATACGGCGAATCGTCACGGGTGCTTGGAGGTTAATCTGTCCCGCCGCCGGTTGTCGTTTGGTTAATGAAGGTAAACCCTGTTCCGCCATTTCTCGCGTAACATATTGATCTTTATCGGAATGCATAAACTAAAACGGCCCGCCGGCGGCGGGCCGTGTTGTTTCTTCCCCACCGCGTGGGGAAGTGGGCCGGTGCGCAGCGCCGGGTCGAAGGGGCCTCCGGAGCCAAGGGCGAAGGAGGGAAGCGGTGAAGCTGGTACAAACACCCACGCCGCGCATGTGCGCGGCGCCCCTCCACCGCTGCGCGGTCCCCCTCCCCGCTGACCGCGGGGAGGAAAGACGGCAAGCCCTCTACGACGTGGTGTGCGGCCGGATCAGGATTTCCACGCGCCGGTTCTGCGCACGGCCGGACGCGGTGTCGTTGGACGCGATCGGCGAACGCTCGCCCATGCCCGCCACATAGAAGCGGTCGCGCATCACGCCCTGGGCGATCAGATAGTTGGCCACGGACAGCGCCCGGTTTTCCGAGAGCGTCTGGTTGTAGTCGGCCGGACCGGTCGAGTCGGCATGGCCGACCACGTCGACATAGGTCGCCGGATAGCGGTTCAGCACCGTCGAGACATCGTTGAGGATACCGTAGAAGTGGCCCTGGATGTCGGCCGAATTGGTGGCGAAGGTCACGTCGCCCGGCATGATCAGGCGCAGATCATTGCCTTCGCGGCGCACGCCGACGCCGCTGTCGCTGAGCGCCTCGCGCATGGCCGCTTCCTGGCGGTCCATGTAATTGCCGATGGCCCCGCCGGCGAGCGCGCCCACGCCGGCGCCGATCAGCGCGTTGGTGCGGCCTTCCTCGCTGTCATTGGTGTTGGTCAGATAGCCCAGGGCCGCGCCTGCGGCCGCGCCCAGGAGCACGCCGCGACCGGTATAGTTGGGGCGGGTCTCTCCGGTATAGGGGTCGGTGGTGGTGCAGGCGGTCACCGCCAGCGCCGCCAGGGACGTAACGACTGCAGTGCGAAGTTTCATCGGGGTTCCCTCTCGTCTACGCAACTCGGATACGATCATAACCTAATTTATGACACGCGTCGCAATCTCCGATGTATGATCACCGAGATGAACGCGCGATGACTGCAGTCGGCTCGCGCCTGACGGCCGCCCGGCAGAAAATTTGCCAAGCGCACCTCTTGACGCCCCGCACCCCGCCCCTTATCTGCCCCGCTGTTAGCAGTCGGCTGGGGTGAGTGCTAATGCCCCCGTCACCTGCAGGAAACCACAGTCCTCTTTTTGGAGATAGACCAAGATGACCTTTCGTCCTCTGCACGACCGCGTGCTGGTGAAGCGCGTCGAAGAAGAGTCCACGACCAAGGGCGGGATCATCATCCCGGACACGGCCAAGGAAAAGCCGCAGGAAGGCGAGATCGTCGCCATCGGCGGCGGTGCGATCAAGGAAGACGGTTCGGTCCGTCCGCTCGACGTGAAGGCCGGCGACCGCGTGCTGTTCGGCAAGTGGTCGGGCACCGAAGTCACCCTGGACGGTGAAGAACTCCTGATCATGAAGGAATCCGACATCCTCGGCATCATGGGCGCCTGAAGCGGCAGACCCTTCCGAAGATCCCTCGAGACACGAAACACACAGGAACAAACCAATGGCTGCTAAAGACGTATATTTCGGTACTGACGCGCGCGAGCGGATGCTGCGCGGCGTCGATATCCTCGCCCGTGCCGTCAAGGTCACGCTGGGCCCGAAAGGCCGCAATGTCGTGATCGAGAAGTCCTTCGGCGCCCCGCGCACCACGAAGGACGGCGTGTCCGTCGCCAAGGAAATCGAACTCACCGACAAGTTCGAGAACATGGGCGCGCAAATGCTGCGCGAAGTGGCGTCCAAGACCAATGACGTCGCCGGCGACGGCACCACGACCGCCACGGTCCTGGCGCACTCCATCATCCGCGAAGGCATGAAGTCGGTCGCGGCCGGCATGAACCCGATGGACCTGAAGCGCGGCATCGACAAGGCCGTCGCCCTGGTCGTCGAGGACATCAAGTCGATCTCCACCCCGATCAAGGGCTCCGACGAAGTCGCCCAGGTCGGCACCATCTCCGCCAATGGCGAGAAGGAAATCGGCGACATGATCGCCAAGGCCATGGACAAGGTCGGCAATGAAGGCGTCATCACGGTCGAAGAGGCCAAGTCGCTGGAAACCGAGCTGGATGTCGTGGAAGGCATGCAGTTCGACCGCGGTTACCTGTCTCCGTACTTCATCACCGATGCGGACAAGATGACCACGGAAATGGAAGAGCCCTACATCCTGCTCTTCGAGAAGAAGCTCACCTCCCTCCAGCCGATGCTGCCGATCCTCGAGTCGGTCGTGCAGTCCGGCCGTCCGTTGCTGATCATCGCGGAAGACGTGGAAGGCGAAGCGCTGGCCACCCTCGTGGTCAACAAGCTGCGCGGCGGCCTGAAGATCGCCGCGGTCAAGGCTCCGGGCTTCGGCGATCGCCGCAAGGCCATGCTGGAAGACATCGCCATCCTGACCGGCGGCCAGGTCATCTCCGAAGACCTCGGCATCAAGCTGGAAACGGTGACGCTCGACATGCTGGGCTCGGCCAAGCGCGTCAACATCACCAAGGACGACACGACGATCGTCGACGGCACCGGCTCCAAGGCCGACATCGAGAACCGCGTCGGCCAGATCCGCCGCCAGGTCGAGGACACCACCTCGGACTATGATCGCGAAAAGCTGCAGGAACGTCTGGCGAAACTCGCCGGCGGTGTGGCCGTGATCAAGGTCGGCGGTGCCACGGAAGTGGAAGTGAAAGAGAAGAAAGACCGCGTCGACGACGCCCTCAACGCCACCCGCGCCGCGGTGGAAGAAGGCATCGTTCCGGGCGGCGGCGTCGCCCTGCTGAAGGCCTCGGCCAAGCTGGCCGGCCTGGAAGGCGACAACTCCGACCAGACCCAGGGCATCGCCATCATCGCCCGCGCCCTGCAGGCCCCGATCCGTCAGATCTCGGAAAACTCCGGTGTCGAAGGCTCGATCGTGGTCGGCAAGGTCATGGAAAACGCCAGCGCGACCTTCGGCTTCAACGCCCAGACCGAAGAGTATGGCGACATGCTCGAATTCGGTGTGATCGACCCGGCCAAGGTTGTCCGTACGGCTCTGCAGGACGCCGCCTCCGTGGCCTCCCTGCTGATCACGACGGAAGCTGCCGTGGCCGACGCGCCGAAGGAAGAAGGTTCCGCCCCGGCCATGCCGGACATGGGCGGCATGGGTGGCATGGGCGGCATGATGTAAACATCATGAAGCCGGTCGCCTGACCGACATAGAGAGGGCCGCCTCCCGGGGCGGCCCTTTTCTTTTATTGGCAGTTCTCATTTTCCGATTGCGCGCTATGGTGGTGACAAGCTGAGGGGATGCCAACATGAAGACGATTGCGACACTGGCCGCCATGGGCGCGATATTTGCCCTGACCGCCGCCTGCCAGCCGGCCAACGACGCCGTGCCGCCGGAAGGCGGCACCGATGCGCCGGCCGTCACGCAGCACGACGCCGCCACCTTCCACCAGACCACGAGTTTCGGCATGGCGTCGTCGGCGGGCCATGGCTGGTCGGCGGATGATGGCCGCATCCTGATCTCCTCGGACGAGAGCGGCGTGTTCAACGCCTATGCCGTCGACCCGGAGACTGGCGAACGTGTCGCCCTCACCCGGTCCGAAACCAACGCCACCTTCGCCGTCAGCTGGTTTCCGGCCGACGATCGCGTTCTCGTCACGGCCGACCAGGGCGGCGACGAGCGGAATCATATCTTCGTGCGCGAACTGGACGGACGCGTCACCGACCTCACGCCCGGCGACGATGTGAAGGCACAGTTCATCGGCTGGGCGCCGGACGGCAACGATATCTGGATCGCCACGAACGCGCGCGACCCGGGCGCTTTCGACATCCATGAATACGACACGCTGTCCTATGAGAGCAGCGTGGTGTTCGAGAATACCGAGGCGCTGCAGATCGGCGATGTCAGCCCGGACGGGCGCTGGCTGGCCC
The DNA here is from genome assembly GCA_034659015.1 of Pseudomonadota bacterium. Classification (GTDB taxonomy): domain Bacteria; phylum Pseudomonadota; class Alphaproteobacteria; order Caulobacterales; family Maricaulaceae; genus Maricaulis. The sequence goes on from JAYEGL010000017.1 coordinate 200,603, forward strand.
TGGTGCGCAACCGGACCTCCGCCGACAGCGACATCCTTCTGGTCGACCTGGCGGCCGAAAATCCCGAGCCGCAGCTGATCACCGAGCACGAGAGCAATATCGCCTACGGCGTCTACACCTTCACCCCGGACAGCGCGGCCCTCGTCTATGCGACGGACGAGCATGGCGAGTTCAACCAGGCCTGGACCTACGATCTCGACACCGGCGACACGGCCCCCCTGATCGAGGCCGGCTGGGACGTGCTCTTCGTCACCTTCTCGCCGTCGGGCCGCTACCGCGTCTCCGGCATCAATGCCGATGCGCGCACGGATGTCTCCATCGTCGACACGACGACCGGCGAAACCGTCGACCTGCCGGACCTGCCGGCCGGCGATCTCGGCTCGGTGCGTTTTTCCCGCGAGGAAGACCGCATCGCCTTCCTGATCGACAGCGCCACCTCGCCGTCCAACCTCCATGTCGTGGATCTGGGCAGCCAGGATCACGCCCAGCTGACCAACGCGCTGAACCCGGCCCTGTCCGAAGACGAGCTGGTCGAGGCGGAGGTGGTGCGTTTCGAAAGCTTCGACGGGCTGGAAATCCCCGGCATTCTCTACCGGCCGCACGGCGCGGATGCCGGCCATCCGGTGCCGGCCCTGGTGTGGGTGCATGGCGGGCCGGGCGGGCAGAGCCGGATCGGCTATTCCGCCACCATCCAGCACCTGGTCAATCACGGCTATGCCGTCTACGCCGCGAACAATCGCGGCTCGTCGGGCTATGGCAAGACCTTCTACCACATGGACGACCGCCGCCATGGCGAGGAGGACCTGCAGGACATCGTCGCCGCCGGCGACTGGCTGCGCGAACAGGACTGGGTGCGCGACGACCAGGTCGGCGTGATCGGCGGTTCCTATGGCGGCTACATGACGGCCGCCGCCCTCACCTTCCATCCGGATGCTTTCGATGTGGGCATCAACATCTTCGGCGTCACCAACTGGGTGCGCACCCTGCAGTCCATCCCGCCCTGGTGGGAGAGTTTCCGCGAGGCGCTCTATGACGAGATGGGCGATCCGGCCACCGACGCCGAACGTCACCGGGCGATCTCGCCGCTCTTCCATGCCGAGAACATCACCAAGCCGCTGCTGGTGATCCAGGGCGCCAACGATCCGCGCGTGCTGCAGGTGGAGAGCGACGAGCTCGTCGCCGCCGTCGAGGCCAATGGCGTGCCGGTGGAATACGTCCTCTTCCCCGACGAGGGCCACGGCTTCCGCCGCCGGGAAAACCGCATCGCGGCGTCGGAGGCGTATGTGACGTTCCTGAATACGTATCTGCGGGACGAGGCGCCGGCGGGGGAGTAGTTACATTTTCCTCTCCCGCACTCCGTCATCCCCCGGCTTGTCCGGGGGACCTCGTCCATCCTGTTAGTGGGTTGCGCGCCGGTCTTCACAGCGAAATCGCCACGCCGTGAGCTGAGGTCCCCCGGACAAGCCGGGGGATGACGGCAGAGAAGAAACGCGTGTCGCGCCCCTACCCCACCCGCGTCTTCAACACCTCCAGCCGTGCCACGGAGGCGTCTATGCGCGCCTCCGTCAGCCGGCCCTCGGCGATGGCCTCGGCGACCCAGCCGGCGATGCGCTGCGGCAGTTCCGGGTCCGGCGCGGCGGAATTGGACAGCATGATGATGTCATTGCCCGCCTCGATCGAGCGCAGCACGGCCTCGCGCTGATCGTAGTTCTGGCGGATGGCGGCCATGTCCAGATCGTCGGTCATGATGGCGCCGTCATAGCCCATCTGCCCGCGCAGCATGCCTTCCAGAATCGGCCGGGAGACCGTCACCGGCGCGCCGCTGGGGTCAAGCGGGCGCAGGGTGAGATGGCCGCCCATGACCAGATGCGCCCTGTCGCGCGCAATCAGCTCGCGGAACGGTGCCAGCTCGGCCTCGCTCCAGCTGCCGGAAATGTCGACGAACCCGTCATGGCTGTCGCCGCGCGACCGGCCATGGCCGGGGAAATGCTTGATGGCGCACACGGCACCGGCCGCCTCGTAGGCCTCGATGAAGGCGCTGGCGTAATCGGCGATGGTGGCCCCGTCCGTACCGTAGGCACGCCCGTGGCGGCCGATCACCGCATTGTCCGGATCGTGCAGGTCGGCGACCGGCGCCAGATTCATGTTGAACCCCGCCGCGCGGAATTCCGAGGCGCCCAGCCGGTAGAGATCGCCGGCCTCGTCCGGCGTGCGGCTTTCCGCCACCTGCATGGCCCGCGGGATGTGCGTATAGCCCAGATCGCGGGACAGGCGCTGCACCAGCCCGCCTTCCTGGTCGATCGCCATCCAGGCCTTGGGATCGATCGCGCCGAACCGGCGCGCCGAGCTTTCCGCCCCCTCGCGCGAGCGCACATTGTGGCGCAGGAAGAGCACGCCGCCGATGCGCCGGTTTTCCAGATGGCCGGCGATAATGTCCGCGCCTTCGGTGTCGGCACTCGAGCCGATAAAGCCGAGCAGCAGCATACGGCCGACGCGTTCGGCCAGCGGCCGGTCCACAATCTCCGCCAGTGCCGCCGGGCACAACCCCGCCAGCGATGCCGCCGCGCCCCAGCGCAGGATATCCCGCCGATCCGGTAAATACACGAGCCACTCCCGATCCGATCTTGCCCCTTAGCGAACATGCAAAGCAGCCGGGCGGCTGGCAAGCGCCGATGACCGGGACCTGTCCAAATCGTCATGCCGAAGCAGGGTTTCGACAGGGTCAACGCGCCTAGCGTGCGGCCGCCGCGATTGCTCACGATTGCGGCCCCTGAACGACTGACTGGCGCGGCAGGCGGAACTCGCCTGCCGCGTTTTTTTGTCGGTCTTGCCCGTGCGGATACCGGCAGCGAGTGTGACGAATTGTTCAGACCGCCGCACAGGCCCGGTAAGGCGGGCCGCTTCACAATGGCGTTACAGTCAAGGGGCTCACAAGCGAGGGTATGACATGAAACGCATTCTTCTGGCCGGCGCCGCGATCGCCACACTCGGTGCCGCAGCCTGGGCCATGGACGACGACAAGCGACACACCCGCATCCATGTCGAGGACGGACATTCGGTCGTCATGAACGGCGGGGGCCACGGCCCTGTGGTCGAACTTCGCGGCGACAACGGCGAACGCACCATCCACATGGAGCGGGATGGCGAGAGCACGACCATCCGGATCAACGGCCAGACGGTGGAGATCGCCGATGGCGAGGTCACGGTGGACGGGCAGCGCGTCGAGGTCGGACGCGACGGCATGATCATCGTCGACGGCGGCGAAATCCGCGTCGTCGAGAATGATTTCGATATCGAATTCGATACCGAATTCGCCGCCCACATGGCCGAGCGCGCCGAACACCTGGCGCGCATGCACGAGGATTTTGCCGGGAATTTCGTCTTCGAATTCGATGCGGAGGGCCTGGAAGCGGACGTGATGGCTTCGCTGGAAGAGACCCTGGCCGATCTGGAAAACCGGGACTTCCACCATTCCGGCGACTGGGAGGATCTCTCCCCGGAAGAACGTGAAGAGGTCCGCGAAGCCCTCGCCGAGGCCCGCGAGGAGGTTCGCGAGGCGATGCAGGAGGTCCGCCGCGAAGTGGCCGGGCTGGAGCGCGAGATGGCCGGCGAGCGCCGCCGCGTGCGCGTCGAGCTTCGCAATGCCCAGCGCGAGATGGCCCGGGCCGAACGCGAAATGGCGCGCGCCGAACGCGACGTCGCGCGCGAGCGCCGCCATGTCGAGATCCGGCGCCGTGACGCCGAGGCGAACGCTGCCGATGCAGCCCGTCATCATGTGCGGATCCATCGCGAACGGCTGGACGGGGATGCGGCCGGAGACCGTCGCGATGTGCGCATCGAGGAAGACGATGACGGCCGCCGCCGGGTCTGGATCGATGGCCAGGAACAGACCGGCGACGATCTCACCCGCTGGCTCAACCAGCTGGAAACCGACCGTCTGGCGGGCGCGCAGGACGGTCGGATTCACCGCCGTGTCGAACGCCTGCATCTTGATGGCGAAGACGATCGCCGCGTGATCGAGCTCGACGGCGGCAACCGGGTGGTGATTCTCGAACGGCATGAGGTCGAGGACCACGACTAGTTGCCGAACGGCTCGCAGCCCGTCCTTCCCCTTGATGGGGAAGGTGGGCCCTCCGTAGCCATAGCGAAGGAGGGGTCGGAAGGGGTGAATCCCGGTACTGGATAGCTTGCAGAGACCGCGCCTCCACCCCATCCACCACCGCTTCGCGGCGGTCCTTCGTTGCGTCGGTCATGCCCCCGGCATGTCCTTTGGCGCCTCAGTCCCCGTCAAGGGGAAGGACAGGGGACCGGGACAGATACTTCAGGTCCTTATCGGCCAAAAAAAAGAGGCTGGCGCAGGGCCAGCCTCGAGATAACGGTTGGTCGATAAAGGGCGTCTCCTCCCCGAAACGCCAAAAGGACAGGACGGTCAGGCCCGTGTCCTGTTCCTACGTTTACGTAGCCACCCTGTTACGTCAACCCCAATGTTTGACGTTTTGTCGCAAGGATCCGCGGTTCGCCGCAGACGCCACTAGGCGCGGTCGCGCGCTGAAATCGCTTTCACCGCAGCGATCCAGCCGTCGCGCGAAACGGTTTGCTGGGCGGGCTGTTCTTCCCTCCACTGACGATTGTCGCTGATATCGGCGGCCAGGCGCTCGCCCAGTTTGAGATCCTTGATCGTCACCTGGCCCTGCTCGCGCTCGTCGGAACCGACAATCACCGCCGCCACGGCGCCGCGCCGGTCGGCGTATTTCATCTGCTTGCCCATGTTTCCGCCGCCGACAAAGGCCTCGGCCCGGAACCCGGCAGCGCGCAGCTCGGCAGCCATTTTCAGATAATCCGCGGCGCGATCCTTTTCCGGCGCCACCACGACGACCAGCGGCTTCTCGTCCGCCTCGCCGGTCAGGCCCAGCGCCGACAGCGCCGCCGCAAACCGGCTCACACCGAAGGAAAAGCCCGTCGCCGGGACGGCCTGGCCGGTAAAGCGCGCGACGAGGTCGTCATAGCGCCCGCCGCCGCCGACCGACCCGAACTGGATCGGCTTGCCATCCTCATAGGTGGCCCGGGCCAGCAGTTCCGCCTCGAAGACGGGCCCGGTGTAATAGCCCAGACCGCGCACCACGGACGGGTCGAAGGCGGCGCGGGTCTCGTCGACACCGATCGCACCCAGCACGTCATGGATTTCCGCCAGCGCCGCCAGTCCGGCCTTGCCCGTCTCGGAGGCGCCGACCAGCGGTTCCAGCCGGCCGATCACGTCCTCGCGGCTGCCGCCCGCGGCGTCCAGGAAGGCCAGCACCGTGTCGATGCCGGCGCTGTCCAGCCTGGCGCCTTCGGTGAAATCGCCGGATTCGTCCTTGCGGCCCTCGCCGAGCAGCAGCGCCACGCCGTCACGGCCCAGCCGGTCGAGCTTGTCGGCCGCGCGCAGCACGCGCATGCGACGTTCCGGCTCGGCCGCGCCGATCGTTTCCAGCACCCCGTCCAGCACGCGACGGTCGTTGACGCGGACGACATAGTCGCCCTCCTTCAGCCCGACCGAGCGCATGACTTCCGCCGCCAGGGCGATCATCTCGGCATCGGCGGCGGCGCTGGCCGAGCCCACCGTGTCGGCGTCGCACTGGACGAACTGGCGGAACCGGCCCGGCCCGGGCTTCTCGTTGCGCCACACATCGCCGGCCTGGTAGCGGCGATAGGGCTTGTTGAGGTCCTGGTAGTTCTCGGCGACGTAGCGGGCCAGCGGCGCGGTGTGGTCGTAGCGCAGCGCCATCCACTGCCCGTCATCATCCTCCATGGCGAAGACGCCCTCATTGGGGCGCTCCTCGTCCGGCAGGAACTTGCCCAGCGCGTCGGCATATTCGAAGGCCGGCGTCATGAGCGGTTCGAAACCCCAGTCGTCATAGACATGGCTCGCCCGCTCGATCAGATGCCGCTCCATGCGCAGGGTGGAACCGGTACGATCCTCGAAGCCGCGCGGGCGGCGGGCCTTCGGGCGGAAGGACTTCTTCTTGCTCATGAACCTATCTCCGATGCAGGCGGAACCCCGTTCGCCCCGCCCTGCGCGCATGACAGCGCTGTTTTCCATACCTCACAGCGCTCTGTGAACCCGTGATAGCAGGACTGGCCCGGGAATTGCGATGCGTTCACCGGAAATCAAGGCGTTACCGCCATGCTGGACACGATGGAAACCGGAGACCCGTCATGATGCGCACCCTCCTCATGGCCGCACTCGCGGCAACGGGCCTGGCCGCCTCGGCCCAGGCCGGCCCGGGGGCGGATCTCGCCGAATTCGCCGAGCGCCTGCGCGCGGAAGCGACTGCCCGGTCGCAGACCGCCGCACAGCGTCCGGCCGCCCCGGCGCACCCGCTGGACATCGAGGATCCCTTCGCCTTCGAGCTGGAACAGTTTTCCGTGGAGGCCCTGATGCTCAGCCGCCGGATCGATGCGGCCGGCGGCCCGATCGACCTGCGCTGCATCTTCCGCGGCATGTCGGCGGATGCCGGCGCGCGCCTGGAGGCGCTCAACGAGGCCGAGACCGCGGCGCAGCAGGCGCATATCTATGCCGGCCTGGCCGATCTGATGCGCGACGCGTCGGAGATCGCCCCGGCCGTCGACAGCGATGCCGACCTGTCCGGCGTCGAGCTGCCCGCAAGCTGCCCCGCAACCGGGGCACGCCACTAACCGTTCCGGCGCGAGGCCCGGTCGAGCGCCTCGACCAGCCCGTCCTTCGTCAGCACGGTCGGCAGGACCCGCGCCTCTCCGCCGTCGGCCGGATAGAGCAGATACATGGGCACGCCCGCCTGGCCGTGCTCGTAGATCAGCTCGGCAATGGTCTCGTTCCGGTTGGTCCAGTCGGCACGCAGCATCACGACGTCGAACCGGTCGAAGGCCTCCTGCACGGCGGGGGTATTGAGCACGCGAAGCTTGTTGACCTGGCAGGTCACGCACCAGGCCGCGGTGACATCGACGAAGACAGCCCGTCCCTCGGCCCGCAGCGCACTGACGCGTTCGCGCGACCAGGTCTCGAAACGCTCGCCTTCGCGGGTGGCGGCCGCCTCGGCCGGCGGGATGCGCGCCACCCAGACCGTGCTGACCACGCTGCCGATCAGGGCGACGGCGGCGACGGTCTTCCACACGGCGCCGGTCTGGCGATTGGCCCAGACGGCCAGCGCCAGCGCGACCATCGCGATGCCGGCGAACAAGACCCCGCCCGGCCCCGACTGGATCGAGAGCACCCAGACCAGCCAGATCACCGACGCGAACATCGGAAAGGCCAGCGCCTGGCGGAACAGCACCATCCAGGGCCCCGGCCTGGGCAGGATGCGCAGCAGGGAGGGAATAAAGGAGAACAGCACGAAGGGAGCGGCCAGGCCGAGGCCGAGCGCGGCGGCCACCGCCAGCACGACCGGTGTCGGCTGGGTCAGCGCCAGCCCCAGTGCGCCCGCGGCCAGCGGTCCGACGCAGGGCGCCGCGACCACGGCGGCCAGCACGCCGGTGAAGAAGGCACCGCGCCAGCCGGGCGCTTCGGTCAGACCCGAGCCCAGCCCCATCAGGCGCGTGCCGAACTCGAAGGCGCCGATCAGGTTGAGTCCGATGGCAAACAGAAGAAGCGCGAGAATCGCGACGACGATCGGCACCTGCAGCTGGAAGCCCCAGCCCACCGGCAGCCCCACTTCGCGCAGCACGACCAGCAGCGCGGCCAGTCCGACGAAACTCGCCAGCACGCCGGCCAGGAAGAGCAGGCCCTGCTGGCGCACCGTCCCGGCATCGTCGTGCGCCACCTGGACGAATTTGAGCACCTTGATCGACAGGATCGGGAAGACGCAGGGCATGAGGTTGAGGATGAGCCCGCCGCCGAAGGCGAGCAGGAACAGCACGAACAGGTTGGGCGGCAGGTCCGCCGCGCCGCTGCCGGGCTGCGGCAGCGCGATCGCCGGCGTGCGGCTTGCCGGCTCGGGACGGACCTCGACGGCATGGCGCTGCCAGCGGCCGCCGGCATTGACCTCATAGGCCAGCACACCGGCCCGCGCCGTTTCCAGCCGGTTCTCGGCGGCATAGCCCGGCTCCATGACGAGAAGAATGCGCTCGCCGTCACGCTGCACCTCCTGCGGCGCGGCATGGCGGATCAGACCGGTCTCGTAGGGGAAGAAGCTCAGCTCGCGCCACTCCACACCGTCCTTGGTCAGATCGCCGCCGGAAATATCCAGCACGATCCGCCCGGAGGTCAGACCGAGCTCGGTCTGCATGTCCTCGGCCGGCATGGGCTCCGATTCGAGCGCCGCGCGGATCGTCCAGTAACCGGTCTCGTCGCGGCTCGCCGCCTCGCCGACCGGCAGGGTCAGCTCGAGCGTGCGCTCCTCGGGAATGCAGATATCCTCGCAGACCAGCCAGGTCGCATCGGCCCGGAAGGTGACGCTGTCGCCCTGATAGGCTTCGTCGATCCGGACCGGCATCGGCAGCGTCACCTCGCCGTAATAGCCGTAGTCCATGATCTCTTCGGTCAGGCGCAGTTCGACGGGCGCCGGCCAGACAATGTCGCCGATCTCCACGCCGTCCGGCACGGTCCAGTCGATCTCGACGGGCAGGCCGTTATCGCCGGGATTGCGCCAGTAGGTGTGCCAGCCCTCGGGCATGACCTGGTGCAAGCCGATATGGAAGGACCCGCCCGGCTCCGCCCGGGAGACCTCCGCCACGAGACGCGCATCGACAATGGGGTCGCCGCTGGCCCATCCGGGCTGGGCATCCGCCTCGGCGATCAGTCCGAGCAGCAGAAGGACGAACAGGACAGGACGCATTGGCAAACACACCTCATGGCTGGGCAATGACCGTTCAGGCTCACCGATATAGGCGGATTTCGCGCCGCTTCGAACCGGCCTCCCGAAATGGTGATGTCAAAATGCAAACGGCCGAACCTTTGCGGTGCGGCCGTTCGTGTCTGGATCGTGCCGGTCCGGTCAGACCTGCTGCTGGCCGACCTGGGAGGTCCGGCGCAGGATGCGGTCCCAGCGCTGCAGCGAGATCAGGTGGGCCGTCACGGCCATCAGATCGCCATTGTCCTGCATTTCCTTGAGCTTGTCGCCCGGCAGGGCGGCAAACTTCTCGTGGGACACGCCCCAGTATTCCGCGACGGTGACCGGGTTTTCCGGATCCTGCGGGTTGGCGACCTTGACGTCTTTCTGCTCGAGCAGGTCCATCGCGGCCAGACGCTCCACGAAGGCTTCCGTGGCGCGGGCATCGTTCTCGAAGGCCGAGACGAAGTCGATCGCCTGCTGGGTGTATTGCGACGGCTCGCCATTCTCTTCGAAGAACGGGCGTTCCGGATTTTCGGAGACGACGAATTCCGCATCCAGGTCGACGCAGACCGTGGAGGCCTGATCGTCCGGATTGGTCGCGCTCACGAAGGGATAGCGGCGCACATAGGCGGGAATATAGTGTTCGTGGTCGAACTGGCCGTCCTCGGTGACGAAGACGTTCGAACCCTGGCGCAGGCCCATCACCAGAACCGGCATCTTCTTCTCGCCGAGGAAGATGATCGGATAGCTGCCGCAGGCATAGGCGAATTCCGGGCTGATCGCCGGAACGAAATGCCAGTCCTTCAGGAAGGCAAACGGATTGGAAACGGTCGTGACGCCGTAGGACTTGTGCTTCTGCCGGTTGAGCGGTTCCACATTCTTGTAGAGCGGAACGGAACCGGTGAGACGCGGCTCATTGGCGGGTGCGTCGGCCATGTTGGAAACCCCTTCAGTGCTTTGGGCGCTAGATAGCGGATTAGCCCCGCTGCGGCAACGCGCCGGAACAGGGCTACTGGCCTTGGCCACGCAAAAAAGGTGCCGGGCCCGGAGGGGGGACCCGGCACATCGTCACGATCGTCCGTGGATCCTAGAATTGACGGCCGAGACCGATGCCGAAGATCACGGGATCGATGTCCACGTCGGCGGCAATGGCACCATCGATCAGGACGTCGGTATTGATGTCGATATACTTGACGTCGAGATTGACGAGCCAGCCGTTTTCCAGCGCGAAGTCGAGGCCCGCCTGGCCGGCCAGGCCGAAGCTGTCGTCATAGTCGATGGTCGACAGCGCCGAACCGCTGGGCAGGTCCTCGTTGAAGAAGGTCGTGTAGTTCACGCCCGCGCCGAGATAGGGGCGGACCTTGCCGTCCGGATTGAAGTGGTACTGCAGCGTCAGCGTCGGCGGCAGCAGGGTGACATCACCCAGATCGACATCGCCCGCAGCCGTTCCGACGGCCATCACGTCGTGCGGCGTCACGCCGAGGATGAGTTCGACGGCCCAGTTGTCCCGGACGAAGTAGGAGATATCCAGTTCCGGCACGATCGAGGTGTCGATGTCGACATCGCCGCCGATCGGATCGATCGTGGCGCTCTCGTTCGGCACGACATGCAGGCCGCGCAGGCGAACCAGCCAGTCACCCTGTTCGGCGGTGGCCGGAGCGGCGGCGAGAAGGCTGGTGGCGATGGCGCCGAGAAGGAGGCGTTTCATGGGTCTGTCCTTTCCGTCCCTAGAAAACTTGAGGACTTTCTGGACCCACTTTGCGCGCGTCTGAAGTGCGCGTTTCGCCGCGCGTCAGCCTGCCGCGCGACAGGCTGACGCAGCGTTGTCCGGCGAAACCGTTCGGCTAGAAGTTCATCACCAGGGCGGCGCGGAAATTCCGGCCCGGCAGCGGCACCATGTCCTTGAGGACGGAAGTGTGAACGCGGGCTTCCTCGTCGGTCAGGTTCCGGCCTTCCAGGATCACGCGAAGACCGCGATCGTCGAACGGTTCCACGGACCAGCGGGCATTGACCAGGACATAGCCCTGGGTCTTGAGCTCGCCGACCGCGGTGTCGTCCTGGACGTCATTCCACTCGACCTCCAGCAGCAGGTCCTGGCGGGCCGTGCTGGCCGTCACGCCACCGGTGAAGGAGAGCGGCGGGATGCGCGGCAGGTTGTCGCCGCTATCCAGCTCGGCATCGACATATTCGCCGGTCAGCTCGCCGGAGAAGTCCCAGTCGCCCAGCCGGCCCAGCGGCCCTTCGATACGGCCTTCGAAACCGCTGAGCACCGCGTCTTCCTGGCGGTACTGGTAGACGGGGAAACCGTCTTCCTCGGCGCCGGTCGGGAAGGAGGCGATGAAGCCGTCATAGTCGGCCCGGAAGACCGAGCCTTCCAGGAACCAGTCGCCGAGCGTCGTGCGCGCCGTGATCTCGGCGGACACGGCCTTCTCGGTCTCCAGCGCCGGATTGCCCACCTCGAAGGACCGGGTGGCCACGTGCGGTCCTTCGGCGAAGAGCTCGACATCGGTCGGCGCGCGCTCGCTGGACGACAGGGTCAGGGCGATGAAGGTGTCGCGGACCGGGCGCACGAAGACCGAGCCCGACAGGCTCTGCGTGTCGAAATCCCGGCTATCCGTCGCGGTGTCCAGCTCGCGGTTTTCCAGGCGCAGACCGCCCTCCAGCCCCCAGCTCTCGCGGTCCCAGCGCTCGACCAGGAAGAGGCCCCAGTCGGCGGTTTCCGACGCCGGCACATAGGCCTCCTCGCCGATGGCGGCGAAGTCGCGGCTGAAGGCCTGCAGGCCGGCCGCACCTTCCCAGGTCCCGCCCCACAGATCGACCGGGGCGTGGCGCGCTTCCAGACGGCCTTCCCAGCCGTCATTCTCGAAGCGCGTGCCCGCCTCGGTGCCTTCCAGCTCGACATGCTCGTAGCTGCCGACACCGAAGGAGAAGCGGATGCGTTCGATGTGCTCGCCCAGATCGCGCCACTCGCCACGCAGATCGTAGCGCGTCTGTTCCAGATCGATGCGGACCGCGCCCTCGTGGGCGTGGGCCTCTTCCTCATGACCCTCTTCGTCCGCGTGCGCCTCGTCTTCGTGAGCATGGCCCGGCACGCCGTAGAGGGCGTCGGACTGTTTGACCGCAAACCCGATAAAGCCGTTTTCGCCCACCCAGGAGACACCGGCGGAGGCGGTGGAGAAATCGAGACCGGAGTTCGCGACCGTCCCGGAGGGATGCGCCTCTTCGCCGTGCTCGCCTTCTTCCTCGTGTTCACCCTCTTCGGCCTCCTCGAAGAGACGGAAGAGATCGGATTCGGCATAGCCGGGAATGTCATAATCGTCGGCCGTGCGGGTCATCGCCTGGAGATTGAAAACCAGCTCGCCGGCATTGAAACGCACCTGTCCGGCGGCCGTCTCGCCGTCATCGACCGACGTCATCGACGCATAGAAGCGGCCGTCGAGGCCATCCTCGGCCCGCTCTTCGGGGATGCGCCCGTCGATCACATTGACCACGCCGCCGATCGCGCCGCCGCCATAGGCGATGGCCGCCGGGCCGCGCAGGATTTCCACGCTCTCCGCTTCCAGCGCCTCGGAGGCAACCGCATGGTCGGGGGAGTTCGTCGAGGCGTCGATCAGCCCGACGCCATTGACCAGCACGCGCACCCGGTCGGAGCCGAGACCGCGAATGACGGGACGGCTGGCGGCCGGACCGAAATACGTCGTCGAAACGCCCGGTTCGTGCGCGATCGTATCGGCGAGCGACCCGGCCAGATTGTCTTCCAGATGGCGCCGGTCGACGATCTCGACCGCACCGGCGACCTCGTCCGCAGCAACGCCCAGGGGCTGCGAAGTGACGACGATAACGTCCTCGTCCTCCGGGGCGGTGGTCTGTGCCCCGGCCTGTGCCGGCATGGCGATGGCCAGGCTGAGTGCGGCCAGGCTGCTGGTCGAAACTGGAATTCTGCGCATGGCATCCCCGCTATGTAATAACAACACATTCGCGAAGCGTGATATTATAACATCCTTACTGCGGCAATCCCCCGGGGTGTGAAAACGCCGCGGGTGCGATTAAATATTGGTCAGATGACTCGCGATTCCCTCACCCACGCCCTCGAGACGGCGGAAACACGCTGCCACGAGCGGGGCGAAAAGCTCACGCCGGTGCGCCGGCGCGTGCTGGAACTCGTTCTGGAAGCGGACGGCCCGGTAAAGGCCTATGACCTGCTCGAAGCCCTCAAGCCGGGCCCCGGCTCGGCCAAGCCGCCGACGGTCTATCGCGCGCTGGATTTCCTGATGTCGGCCGGGCTGGTGCACAAGGTGGAAGCCCTCAATGCCTTCGTCGGCTGCACCCACGCCCATGACGACGGCGGCGCCGAGCTCTTCATCTGCTCCGATTGCGGCACGGTGGAGGAGCGCCATGGCGCGCCGGATCCGGTCCACATGCCCGACGGTTTCGTGATCGAGCGGTCCGTGGTCGAGCATTTCGGCCATTGCGCCAACTGCAAGCACTGATCTGAACAATTCCACCGGGGCCCTGTGCGATGATCGAACTCTGGCGCGGCGTGGTGAATGCCTGGGAATGCGACGAGCTGGGGCACATGAATGTGCGCTTCTATCTCGCCAAGGCCTCCCAGGCGGTCGCCAACCTGGCCGAAGCGGCCGGGCTCAACCCCATCCACCGGTCCGATGCCTCCGCGACGCTGATCGCGCGCGACATCCATGTCCGCTTCCTGGCCGAGGCCCATCCCGGCGCGCCGGTCTATATCGAGGGCGGCATCCTCGATCACGACGAGACGAGCGCCCGCGCCATCCTGGTCATGCGCCATGCCGGCTCCGGCGTGCCGGCCGCCAGTTTCCGCCTGGTCCTGGGCCATGCATCGCCCAAGAACGGCCAGGACTTCGCATGGCCGCACCGCTTCCCGGAGCGGGCCGGTCGCATCACGGTGGATTGTCCGGACTTCGCCGCACCGCGCGGCCTGTCGCTCGATACGCCCGCTGCCGATGCCAGCCTGCAGCGTGCCGACTCCGTGGGCCTGCAGGCGATCGGACGCGGCCGGTTCGGCGCGGACGAGATGGACGGGTTCGGATGGCTGCGGCTGGAATTCCTGCTCGGCCGCATCTCCGACAGCGTCACCAATTTCGCGGGCGCCTTTCCCGAAGAATGGGACATGCACGCACGGGGCGGCGGCGGAAATGTCGGTTCGGCCCTGCTGGAATGCCGGATCCGGCCGCGGCGCTGGCCGCGCACCGGCGACGGGTTTGTTGTGCGGTCCGGACTGAAATCCGCCGGTCCGAAAGTGCGCAATCTCGTGCACTGGGTTCTGGAGCCGTCGACCGGCCGGCCCTGGTGGACGATGGAAGGCGTGGCCGCCCCGATGGATCTCGACGCGCGGCGGATTCTCGACGTGCCGGAGGCCGCCGTGGAAGCCATCCGGCGCGCCTGTGTATCCGGTCTGGAAAGCTGACACCTGCGACACGGTCTGTGCCCGGCAGGCCACACCCTCTCCTCAAACGCGAAAAACGGGACGGCGAAGCTTGCCCTTGCCGACCCGAACCGCTATCCGGCCGCTCCCGGATCAATCGGCACGAGTGAGCAGATCCATGACGCGATCCATCTAGGAAAACGGGTAGCCGGCGCGCTGCCTGAGCCTGACGACAGCCCGACCCGCGCGATGCGGGAACGGACGGCAGGGACATCCGCCGCGCCACGCCTTCCCTTTCCCAGATGACCGCATCAAAAGGACGGATCGCCCTTCCCGCACGACGGGGCTCCGCTGCCGACATGTCCGACTTTACCGACGACCAATTCGACGACCAGAGCGAAACGCCGCGCCAGCGCGAGCTGAAGAATACGCAGGTCCTGGCCTATCTGGTCCGCCAGTGGCGCCGCCGCCCCTGGCTGCTGACCGGCATGCTGGGCTTCATGACGCTGGCCACGATCACCGAGTTGATGATCCCGCTCGCCGCCGGCCGGCTGATCGACACGCTGGCCGCCGGGCCCGCGGCCGGAGAGCCCTGGCCCGCCTTCGCGCTGTATCTCGGCGTGGCGGCGGTGTTCTACGCCTTCCGCCAGCTGGCCTCGCGCTGCGAAGTGCCGTTTTCCTCGGCGAACATGGCGGACCTGACCACCGAGACCTTCGCCAAGGTTCAGCGCTTTTCGCTGGACTGGCACGCCAACACCTTCGCCGGCTCGGTGGTGCGCAAGGTGACGCGCGGCATGTGGGCCTATGACAATCTGACCATGAACATCATCTTCGGCGTCGCGCCTTCGGTGGCCGTCATGCTGGGCATAGCCGGCGTGATGGCCGTGCGCTGGCCGCTGGTCGGCCTGGTGGTGCTTGGCGTCATGGCCGCCTTCATCGCCTCGACCCTGATGCTCAGCCGCTACTATATCCGCCCCCAGAATATCCGCTCGAACGCGCTGGACAGCCAGATCGGCGGCGCCCTGGCGGACGCGGTCGGCGGCATCGCCACGGTGAAGGCCTTCGGCGCGGAGGCCCGGGAAGACGTGCGCTTTCACAAACTGGCCTGGCGCTGGCGCGCCGAGGCCAGGAAGACCTGGCTGCGCTTCGTCAATTCCTGGCTGGTCAACATCGTCACCGACCTGTCGATGCAGACGGCCCTTGTGGGCCTTCTGGTCTGGCAATGGTCGCGTGGCGCGGCGACGGCCGGCGACGTCACGGCGGCGCTCACCGCCTACATGATCGTGGCCGGCTATATGCGCCGCTTCGGCGAGCAGGTGCAGCAGGTCCAGAAAAGCATGGACGAGATCCAGGACCTGGCGATTTTCGACCTGCAGGAGAACGAGGTCGAGGACCGTCCGGACGCGACGGATTTCCGGCCGGCGAACGGTGCGATCCGGTTCGACCATGTCGATTTCACCTATGCCGGCCAGGACCGGCCGCTCTACACCGATTTCTCGATCGCCATCCGGCCGGGCGAGAAGGTGGCGCTGGTCGGCCCGACGGGCTCGGGCAAGTCGACTTTCGTGAAGCTGGTGCAGCGTCTCTACGATGTCGACGACGGGTGCGTGATCATCGACGGGCAGGATGTGCGCGAGGTACGCCAGGACAGCCTGCGCCGCCATATCGCCCTGGTGCCCCAGGACCCGGCCCTGTTCCACCGCACCATCGCGGAGAATATCGCCTATGGCCGGCCGGACTGCTCCGCGGACGCGGTGGTCGAGGCCGCGAAGGCCGCCCATGCCGACGCCTTCATCCGGCGCCTGCCCCAGGGCTATGACACGCTGGTCGGCGAACGCGGGGTGAAACTCTCCGGCGGCGAACGCCAGCGCGTGGCCATCGCCCGCGCGATCCTGGCCGATGCGCCGATCCTGATCCTCGACGAGGCGACCTCCAGCCTGGACAACGAGACCGAGCGCGACGTGCAGGCGGCCATGGAAGCGGTGATGGCCGGACGCACGACCATCCTCATCGCCCACCGGCTTTCCACCATCCGCGACGCCGACCGCATCCTGGTCTTCGATCGCGGCCGCGTGGTGGAACAGGGCACACACGACGAACTCGCCGCCAGCGGCGACGGCGTCTATGCGCGGCTCGCGGCATTGGCGGCGGGGTAAGGCGCTTGAAGCACTTCTAGCCAATGTCATCCCGGATGGATGCCCGGCCCTGGGCCGGGCGTAAGTCCGGGACCCATAATCCCGGTGCGGGCCCAGCTGTCTCTGAAAGTGAGCCTGCTTCCGGCCAACATCGGCGCGTATGGGTCCCGGCTCTGCACCCCGCCTGCGCGGGGCATTCGGCCGGGATGACACAGAAGAGGTGCATGGATATGGCCCCCACTCGCTCTCCATGCTTTTCTGCCCGCGCTTGAAGAACAAGGCTGACCCCATGCGCCCTCTCGCCGCCCTGATCGGTTTTCTCGTCCTCCTCCTGCCCGCCGCGCTGGCCGAGGACGGTCATCCGCGCCCCTTCGACGGCAATCACGATGCCATGCCCGTCGTCGAGGCGGCGCTGGAGACCGCCCGGGCGGAGAACAAGCGCCTGCTGCTCGTGCTGGGCGCCAACTGGTGTCATGACAGCCGCGGACTGGCCCATCACTTCGAGGACCCGGAGCTCGCCGCCACGCTGGAGACGCACTACGTCACCCGCTTCATCGATGTCGGCTGGCGCGAGGCGAATCAGGACGTCCCGGCGCGCTTCGGCATTCACGCCCTCTATGGCACGCCGACCGTGCTGGTGATCGACCCGGACGAGGAACGCCTGCTCAACCGCGCCGAACGGAGCGACTGGACCTCGGCCGCCTCCACGCCCGTCGAGGAAGCGCGCGCCTGGTTCGCCCGCTGGGCCGGCGAACAGCCGACCTCCGCCGGCCTGCTGGAAGGGTCGCTGACCTATCAGGCCATGCTGATCGAGATCGAGGCCTTCGAGGACGAGGAGGCCGAACGCCTGGCCGCCGCCTATCGCGACATCGCCCGCTGGCGCGATGCGCCGGCAGACGACCGGCCGGCGGATTTCGCCGCGCTGGAAGCGGAAGTGGAGGACTGGCGCCGCGCCTTGCCGCGCCAGGTCCGGCAACTGAAATCGGACGCCCGCCGTCTGGTGGCCGCCGCGCTGGCAGACATCGCCGGCGACGATCCCGTCACCATCCAGACCGTGGCCGCGCTGGACGCCCGCGAACCCGACCTTGCGCTCGACTTCGAGCCGCACGTCTCGGACACCTGGTAAGCGCCATGACCCATCTGCCCTATTTCGAGATCCATTCCTTCGCCGATCCGGACATGCCCTTCTCGGGCAATCCGGCCGGCGTGTGCCTGATGGACGGCTTTCCCGGCGACGCCGTACTCGCCGGCATCGCGAATTCGAACAATCTCTCCGAGACCGCTTTCCTGGTGCCCAGGGAGACCGATGTCTGGGACCTGCGCTGGTTCACGCCGGCGGTGGAGGTCGATCTGTGCGGACACGCCACATTCGCGGCCGGTGCCGTGGTGCTGGAAAACGGTGCCGTGCGGGGCGACACGGCGCATTTCGAGACGCGCTCGGGGCGGCTGAGCGTCGGCCGCGGCGAAACCGGCTTCACCATGGATCTGCCGCAGATCGGCTTTGCAGCGGGCGAAGCCGACGGCAGGACCGCAGAGGCGCTGGGCCTGGCCGGGACGTCCGCCGATGTCTTCGACGTCGAGCGCATTCACGGCGCGCGCTATCAGATGTGGGTCGTCGAGCGCGAGGCCATGGTGCGCGAGGCCCGGCCCGATCACGGCCGGCTGCGCGAGATGGGCACGAACGTCATTCTCACGGCGCCCGGGGATACCGCCGACTTCGTGTCGCGTTTTTTCGCGCCGGCTTCGGGCGTCGACGAGGATCCGGTGACCGGCTCGGCACACTGCACGCTGGCGCCCTATTGGGCGGAGCGGCTGGGCAGGCCGCGCATGACCGCCCGACAGATCGGCCCGCGGCCAGGCCTGCTCGAGGTCGAACCGGCCGCAGGGCGCGTCACCTTCACCGGTCACGCGCCCCGCTATCTGGAAGGCTCGATCGCCGTCGGGCCGGCCTAGTAGCGGCGATAACCGCGGCGGTGCGGACGATCGAAACGGTGCCCGCGCGGATACTCGATCCGCACATCGATCCAGTGACGGGCGCCATAGCGGTCGGCCACGTAGAAAGCACCGTTTCCGGCCCGGTAGACGACACCGGGCGAGGCATAGCGCCCGCGGCTGTAGCGCGCCGCGCCGTAGCGGCCGTTTTCCCAGCGATGACCTTCATAACGCCAGGCCCGCGGCGGGCACTCGATCACCCGGCGGTCGCGGAAATCCTCGCGGCGGTCGAAACGGCCATTGTAGTCCCGGCGGTCGCGGCGGTCCTCGCGCAGATCGGGGCAGGCCGCGGCATTGAGCACCCAGGTGCCCGCATCGGCGGTTCCGGCCACGGCCACACTGCCAAGGGCGGAGAGCGCCAGGGCAGCGGCAACGGACTTGAGAGCAAGCATGACATCGATCCTTTCTGTCAAAGTGGTGCCCACCTTGAGCGCGATTGAGCCATATGCCGGCCGAACCGGGCTTGAATGCCCCGTTCAGGGGACGGTCATCTTTATGACGTTCTGTTAGACAGGGCGCGCGCTTGGTTTTGCCGATGAATTGGCCGATAAGCGCCTGACGACTTGGGGGACTGGAAGACTATGATCCGTCGCGTTTGGATATCCGCCGCACTGTTTTTCGCCCTGCCGGCCTTCGCCGCCGCGCAGGCACCTGCCGGTGAGCCGGCCCTGGCCGGCGCTCCGGCCTCGCACGACGCGGCGGACGCCGAACGGCTGTCGAGCCGCGATCTCAGCCGCTGGCTGCAACAGGGCAAGCCGCCCAAGCCCGGCGCCAGCCCGGCATCCGGCGGCTATACCGGCGACGACACCTGCCAGTGGGCCAATGACGGCGAATGCGACGACCCCGGCATCGGCACCGGCGCCTGCCGGCAGGGCACGGATTATTCCGATTGCTGGCGGCTGGTGGAAGGCGTGGAGGACAATTCCTGCCGCTGGGCCAATGACGGCGAGTGCGACGAGCCGGGCTTCGGCACCGGCGCCTGCACCCAGGCGACCGACCTCAATGATTGCGGCGACGTGATCCATCTGCGCTTCCGCAATGACAGCTGCGAAACCGCGTTCGACGGCGTGTGCAACGAGCCGGGCGTGGGCGACGGCACCTGCGAGGACCGCACCGACCGGGCCGACTGTTTCGGCCGCGACCGCCCGCTGGGCATCAACGACCATTATTTCGGCCGCGACGACCGGGTCTTCATGGACACGGCCCAATTTCCCTGGAACGTCGTCGGTCAGGTCGATTTCGATGCCGGCGGCGCCTGCACGGCCACGCTGATCGCCGACGATGTGCTGATCACCGCCTCGCACTGTATCAGCGAGGAAGGCCGGCTGGATGCCCGCGGCGTCTTCCGCACCGCCTATGCCCGCGAGGGCGGCCCGCTGGAAGCGCGCGTCATCGACTTCTTCAACGATCCGGACTGGGACGAGCAGCGTTTCTCCTCCGGCGACGAGCTGGACGGCACCGACTGGGCGCTGCTGCGCATCGACCGCCCGCTCGGCGCCGAGCTGGGCCATGTCGGCGTGCGCGGGCTGGTGGACAGCGAAGGCCCGCGCGGCGCGCTGGACGTCGAGCTCTACCAGGCCGGATACAGCTGGGACACGGGCACGCACCTGTCCGGCAATCTGGGCTGTCACATGGTCGAGGTGTTCGGCGACAACACCATGGCGCACGACTGCGACACCACGCGCGGGGACAGCGGCTCGCCCTTCATGATCCGCGAGGGCGACGACTATTTTGTCGTCGCCACGGATTCGAACTTCCGCTCCAATCCCGACGGTCCGATGATCTATATCGCGGCCCGGTCGGAACGCTGGCTGCCCTATTTCGAGGACTTCGCGGCCGGCCGGATCGGCAATGACAGCCCGCGTCCGCGCGGCCCCGGAAAACCCCCGAAATAGCCCAAAAGGGGACAGGTCGAATTAACGCATCCCGGTAGAGCGCGCGCGCAAGCTCTGCCACGCGTTAATTCGACCTGTCCCCTTTTTGCTCCGCACCCAGCAGCGCCACCAGACCTTCCGCGAGGGCATGACGCCAGCCGGCGATATCGTGCCCGCCGGGGAAGATGTGCAGCCCGGCGTCATAGCCGGCCTCCACAAGCGCATCGCGGAACCGGCGGTTGGTATCCAGCATGACATGGCCGCCATTCGTGGTGGTCTCGACATACTCCAGACGGCCCGCGGCCAGGTGAAAGCGCGGTCCTTCAGGGCCGGCCGGCGGCACGGTCCGGCCCAGCCATTCGGCGGCCTCGCCCTCCGGCGACCAGTAGAAGGAGCCGGACAGGGAAATCACCCCGCCGAAGGCCTGCGGCCGTTCCAGCGCCGCCCGCGCAACCGCCAGTCCGCGCCGCGATGCGCCGGCCAGCACGATGTCCCGCGCGTCGGGCGAAAGGCCGTTTTCGCGCAGGAAGGGGATGAGTTCGTCGGCGAGAAACCGCACCTGGTCGTCATAGCGATGCAGGGCACTTTCCGGATCGAGCTGGTCGACGAGCACGATATTGACCGGCGGCACGCGGCCGTCGGCGGCGAGATTGGCGGCAATCTCCCAGGCCGGCGCCCGCACGCCCCACAGGAAGGCGTCATAGATCACCACAAGCGGCGAGCGGGCACCGGCGCCGGGCGTGCGATAGAGCTGCAGCGCGACGCGGCGCGACAGGGCCTGGCTTTGCAGGTCGAGATAGTCGGGCGCGATCCGCCGCCGCTCCGGCCAGGGGCGGACCGGCGAAAGGTCCGGCGCCCGGTCCAGCCGCAGCACGGCTTCGGCGGCCGAGCCGCGCAGATGGCGCGGATTGTTCGGATCCGACCAGCGATGCCAGCCATCCGCCTCACGCACCAGGAAGGAGTAGGCCGCCTCCACCTCGCGCGGCACATCCAGGCTGAGCCACCAGATCCCGCTCTCGCCGATACGCTGCATGGGCAGGGTGAAGTCGCGCACATAGTCGGCGACGGGTTCCCGCGCCGACGGCGCCGCCACGACACTGTCCAGACGCACTTCCGGCGTATCCGGCCGTGTCTTGATGGCGAAGGTGACGCGGGACAGGGCCTCGTTTTCTGCATGGGGCTCGACGATCGGCAAGGGCCCGGCCGAGATTTCCCGCCACACTTCCTCGACGGCGTGCGGCCGCTCGGCCAACGCGCGCGCGGCCGCCGCGATCTGCGCCGGCGGGGTGGCGTACACCGGCGAGACGGTCAGGAAGAAGAGGACGAGCGCGAACCTGGAAAACATGCCAACAGACCTTTTGCCGCCCTCATCGCCGGTCTAGCGTGGACATGTCCTGAGGGGAGACGGGTCATGACATCGCAATTCCGGACACTTCGCAACGACCGCACCGCACTGGTGCTGCTGGGCGCATCGGCCCTGTTCGGACTGGTCTACCTGTTCGACGATTTCGGCCTGGGCACGCCCTATCCGCTCAATGTGGCGATCAAGGCCGCCGGCATCGTCCTGCTGGGCGTCTTCGCGCTCTACCGCCGGCACCCGGTGCTGGCGCTCGGCCTCTTCCTGGG
Organism: Pseudomonadota bacterium; assembly: GCA_034659015.1. Classification (GTDB taxonomy): domain Bacteria; phylum Pseudomonadota; class Alphaproteobacteria; order Caulobacterales; family Maricaulaceae; genus Maricaulis. The sequence goes on from JAYEGL010000017.1 coordinate 222,417, forward strand.
GTCGCTGGGCGATATCTTCCTGGCGCTGGAACCCTCGCAACTCCCCCTGGGCATCGCCGCCTTCGGGCTGGGTCACCTGGTCTATATCTACCTGTTCGCCCGGATCCGCATGCGCGAGGGCGGCCGCGGCGGGTGGAGCCGGATCGCGGCCCTCGCCCTGGCTGCCTATGGCGTTGTCATTCTCAACTGGCTGCAGCCCTATTTCGGCGACCTGCGGGTGGCGGCCTCGATCTATAACGGCATCATACTGGTGATGACCGTGCTCGCCGTGATCGGCCGCGCGCCGCCCCTCGCCCTGGCCGGCGCCCTGCTCTTCCTCGTCTCCGACAGCGTGCTCGCCGTGCGCCTCTTCACCGGCTATCTGGAATGGGCCGGGCCGGTCGTTTGGGTGACCTATTATCTAGGCCAGGCAGGCATCGCGCTGGGTCTCGCACCACCTGCCGCAACCGCTTCGGACAGGTCCGGGACCGGATCCGGCTAGGGCATTTTCAGCGAAAGCGGGAACCGGCTTCGCTGAAAATACCCTAGAAGTCGTGGACGATGGAAAAGTCGAGCCGGCTGTCGGTCGGCTCGATACCCGGCCGCGCATCGAATTCGTGCTTCACGCGATAGCCCAGCTCGACACCCCAGCGCTCGGACAGGGCCGTGGTGAGCTTGAAACGCTGCTCGCCGCGCGAGGCGGGGCCGGCCAGCAGCGTCGTCTCCGAGGAAAACCGCGCCGTATCGGTCAGGGCCAGATCGTAGACCGAGCCCAGTTCGAGTACCCACTGCGTGGTGCCGGGCGCGTCGACGGGCTGGCGGTGGCGCGCACCCGGGCCGGCCCGCAGCACCCAGCTCGTCCCCTCCCCCTCGACGGCGTGGAAGGTCGCGCCGGCCGACAGGAGGGCGGCGTAGTCGTAGCCGGACATGCGGTCCTGCTCGTAGCTGGAACCGAGATAGAAGCTCCAGGCGTCGACGGTCGGACGCTCGCCGCGTGCCTCGATGAGCCAGCGGTCGCGCGTCACATTGCCGTCGCTCTCGGTGTAGTCGTACTCGGTCTTGCCGTCGAAACCCCAGCCGCCATTGAGCGGACGGCTGAACTCCAGCGCCAGCGAATAGTCGGACCGGTTCGTATTGCCGCGATCCAGCGCGATACCGGCCTTGGCACGCCCGTCCCAGTGATAGGGGTGGAACCAGTCGGCCCGGCCGCGCCAGTGACGCACACTGTCGGCCTCGCCATCGTCCTCTCGTGCCGCGTCCCCGGATTCGCCGGCGGCTTCGGCCGCACGGTCTGCCGCGGCCGGTGTGCCGGCGGATTGCCGCGGGGCGGACGGATTGTCGACGACATCGACCCGGGGACGGCCCAGCCGCGCGGCCTGAACGACTTCCGGCTCCAGAGGGACGGCCTGCACGGCCGTCTCGTCCCACACCGACAGCACATCGAGCCGCCGGGGCAGCAATTCGGCCACGGCCGCGCGCACATCCTCGCGTCCGCCCGGTGCAACGGCGGCGACGAGATTGGCGGTTTCAAGGAATCCGGTGTCGTCCTGGCGGACATCGGCTGCAGCGAGCAGGGCCCGGTATTCCCGGGCCAGCTCGGCATGAGCTGCCGCCGGATACAGGACGGCCGCCGCGAACAGAAGCGGAAACAGGCAAACGCGCATGGACAAGACCTTTCGTGTGCACGCAGACCTACCGGCGCGGGGCCGGCAGGTCCAGTCATGCAGAACAACGAAGGTCCGGGTGCTAGTTCAGCAGGCCTTGCTCGGCCGTCATCGACTTCATGGCCTTCTGCAGTTTCTCGAAGGCGCGCACCTCGATCTGGCGGATCCGTTCGCGCGAGACACCGTACTGGTCGGCCAGTTCCTCGAGCGTCTTGGGCTCTTCGGTGAGGCGGCGTTCCTGCAGGATGTGCTGTTCGCGTTCGTTGAGTTCGCCCATCGCCGACTGCAGCAGCGTCATGCGGGTCTCGAACTCGTCGGACTGGACCAGCTCGTCTTCCTGGCTTTCCGCGTCGTCGTCGGACAGCCAGTCCTGCCACTGCCCCTCGCCCTCGGTGCCGCGCAGCGGCGCGTTCAGCGAGGCGTCGGGACCGGACAGGCGGCCGTTCATCGAGACGACTTCATCGGTCGTCACGCCGAGCTTGGTGGCGATCTCCTCGACCTGTTCCGGCTTGAGATCGCCCTCTTCCAGGGCCTGCATCTGGCTTTTCATGCGGCGCAGGTTGAAGAACAGCTTCTTCTGGGCCGCGGTCGTGCCCATCTTCACCAGCGACCAGGAACGCAGGATGTATTCCTGGATCGAGGCGCGGATCCACCACATGGCATAGGTGGCCAGACGGAAACCCTTATCCGGGTCGAATTTCTTGACGGCCTGCATCAGGCCGACATTGCCCTCGGAGATCACCTCGGCGACCGGCAGGCCGTAGCCGCGATAGCCCATGGCGATCTTGGCCACCAGGCGCAGGTGCGACGTGACCAGCTTCTCGGCGGCTTCGGGGTCTTCGTGTTCCCGCCAGCGCTTGCCCAGCATGAATTCCTCATCCTTGGACAGCATGGGGAAACGGCGGATCTCCGCCAGATAGCTCGACAGGCCCTGCTCGGGCGAGAGCGCGACTGAAAGTGCATTTGCCATGACTACATCCTATCCCTTCGGCAGCCTTGGGGCATGCGTCATTTTCACGCCCCCCGGATACCGCGTCCGGACCCTATGTAGGAAGGGATTATGCCCATTGTTAGACCCTCACGGCGCTGTGATGTGCATGAGGGCTATTCGTGAATGTCCGAGTGCGGCAGTGGGGCATTGTCCGCCAAACGCGAACGGGCGATCTGAAGTTCCAACCGTTTGATTTCCCGCAAGGTCCGGTTGGTCATCATCTGAAGGCCCAGGCCGTTTTTCATGAACAGGACGATGCCAAACGAGACCAGGATCAGGACGGCCCAGCGCACCGTCATCACCGGATCCGTGGTCTGGAACATCTGCCAGGCCGCCCAGACCGCAACCATGCCACCGATAATATTCATGACATAAGCCAGCCACATCACCCAGGCCAGCCGCCCGCGGAACAGGCCGCGCGCCTGGCTGAAATAGCCCGGTTCGTCACCCACTTCCGCCAGCAATTCGCGGTCGTCGGCATCGAGCGCCTCGGCGATAAGGGCGTCGAGATCTTTATTGCTGCGTGTCATCGCTGTCTCCTTGCTTGTCTGGTTCGAGAGCGGCGCGGATGCGCCGCCGTGCATGCATGAGCCGTGTCTTGACGGTGCCGGACGGCACGTCCAGCGCGACGGAAATTTCGGTCACGCTGAACCCGTCCAGATAATGCAGGGCCACGGCAGCGCGCTGGTGCGCGGGCAGTTCGGCGATCACGGCCGACACGGCGGCCAGGTCGGAGCGAGTTTCCGCTTCCGGCGCCTGGACGGCGTCGCTGGCGCCGTGCGCCCTCAGGGTATCGGCCGTGCGACGGCGCTTCTGGATCGCACCGATCGCCTGGGCGCATTTGCGTGTCACGATACGGAAACTCCAGGCCGGAAAGGCCCGCGGATCGCGCAGACGCGGCAGGCCGCGGACAATGTCCACCCAGGCCTCCTGCACGGCATCGCGGGCCAGATCCCTGTCCCCGGTCAGCCGCCCGGCATGGGCCAGAAAGCGCGCCTGCCAGCCATCGGCCAGCCGCTCGAACGCCGAGCGGTCGCCGGCCTGCGCGGCCATGACCTGGGTTTCCAGATAGATACGGTGGAGATCGCGCTTCATGCCGGACCGGACGTCAGATGCGGGCCGTCAGGGCCAGCGCCGTCAAGACGACACAGGCTGCGGACAGGGGACGCGCGGGCACAAGAATGATCGGGAACACAACCAGCACGCCCACCCCGGCAAGGGCGATCCAGAGGTCCCGGAGCACGGCAATATCGGTCATGGCTATCCCTTCAAGCCGATCCATCAGCGGTGTTTCAGGGGATAGGTGCGCTCACGCGCGAAACCGGTTCAACCGGTTTTCGAGGCGGCCGGCTGGAATTGCAGATAGCCGCGTTCCACCATACGGCGCATGGCCTCGTAGGCCTCGCACAGTTCGTCATAGGCGCTGCGCAGGTGATGCAGGCGCTGGACTTCCTGTTCCGACAGGGGCGAGCGCGAGCGCGCCGCCGACATGGCCGCATCCACCCAGGCGCCGCGCGCCTTGGAGGCCGACAGGGCGAGATTCTGGAAGTCCTCGATCGTGACGTGATGAATGGTCTTCTTCATCACGGCCTGGTTGGCCGCAAAGACGGTGTAGTCGATCTGTTCGAGATGGCCGCGACGCTTGCGCTGTTCGCCCGGATCCTCGATCAGATCCGGTTCGAAATGGTCCGACGTCCGGCGATAGCTCGATGTCATCGTCTTGGCCATGGCGACACCTCCTCAAGGGTATCCATGGACGACGCTAGCACAGGATGCATTAACGTCCGGTGTAAGCGCGCGGGCCGTCAAAAAACGTTCTTTCGCAAAGACTTGACCACAATGGAGCATCATGGCGCCCGGCCAAAAAAGGACCGCCTGCCCAAGCAGACGGTCCGGGGTAGCCGGGGAGGACGGGTATCGGGAAGCGGAAACACCAAGTGGCGTTTGGGACGTAGGGGGCACCGGGCCTTCCCGCTTCCCGATCTCGTTACGGGGTGGCCGGGCCACCACCGAAAATCAGTACGAGCGATCCCGAAACGAATGCGATGGCGTAGAAATAGAGCCGAATCCTGTGCCTCATGAGGGAGCTCGCCGCGCGTTGCTAACCTGTGCCGGTCGAAACGGCCGGGACTGGGTTTGGTTCCCGCCTCATGCAGTTTTTTTTTCCGAAAGGGGTGGACCTTCGGTCAACGACCGCGAAACGCGATCAGCGTTCCAGTTCGATGTCCCAGTAGAGATAGTCGAGCCAGCTCTCGTGCAGGAATTTCGGCGGGAATTTGCGGCCCTGGGCCTGCAGCTCGTGCATGTTGGGCCGCTGCGGCGGGCGGCGCAGCGGCATGCGCGCCTCACGCGGGGTGCGGCCGCCCTTTTTCAGATTGCACGGCCCGCAGGCGGCGACGATGTTTTCCCAGCTCGTCTTGCCGCCCTGCCGGCGCGGGATGACATGGTCGAAGGTCAGCTGGTCGACGCCCGGCGCGCCGCAATAGGCGCATTTGAACCCGTCTCTCAGCCACACATTATAGCGCGTGAAGGCCGGCGAGCGGTCCTGGGCGATATAGTCGCGCAGCGCCACCACCGAAGGTACGTGCATCTCGAAACTGGGCGAGTGCACGACCTCGTCATAGTGGGAGACGACGGCGACACGCTCGAGAAAGACGTTCTTGATGGCTTCCTGCCAGGGCCATGTCGAAAGCGGCCAGTAGCTCAAGGGCTGGTAGTCCGCATTCAGGACCAGACAGGGCCACCCCTGCGGCGCCCGATCAAGCACCTGCATGGCGACCTCCCTCGTCAACGCCGCCGGAGCGGCCATTGAGGGGGTGTGTCTTTTGGACCCGAGTCCTGAAAGCTCACCTCCCGTCGCGCTCAAGACGCGGATTCGCTTCGACGAATCATACCACGCCCCGGGCTTGAGAGGGACGTTACCGCTATTCGCGTGACACGACTATGACGGTCTCGCGAATCTTGCGTGTCGCCCGGAGGGACAGGCTAGCGATAGCGGCCGGACAACGCCCGGCCGATGAAATGCCCGCCCAGCTGCAGCCCGTCCTGGCCGATGGAATGCGGGATTCCCTGCGAGATATGCCACTGCGCGCCATGACCGGCGGCCGCAATGTGTTCCAGGGCGTCGAACATGAAACCCAGCGGCAGCACCTGGTCCTGATCGCCATGGATCAGCATGACCGGCGGCCTGGAGGCCATCTCTTCCTTCAGCCGCGCCCCGCCCGGCAGGGCACCGGAAAAGCCCATGATCCCGGCCAGCGGCCGCTCGCGGCGAAGACCCGCATGCAGGGACAGCATCGTGCCCTGGGAGAAGCCGCACAGGACGAGGTCCTGCTCGGTCAGCCGGTAGCGCTGGAGTTCCTGGTCGATGAAGGCATCCACAATGGGCCAGGCAGCGCTGGCGCCGGCCTCGATACGCTCGGGATCGAGATTGGAGATCGGGAACCACTGATACCCGTCCGGCGCACCCGGCACCGGGTCCGGTGCGTTCGGCGACACCCACTGCACATGCGGCAGGTCCTTGGCCCAGTGCTGGCCCAGCGCGATCAGGTCCTGCCCGTTCGAACCGTAGCCGTGCAGGAAGATCACAAGTTTCTTCGGCGCCTGCCCGTCGCGGGGAGCCAGGCGCGGGCCGTCGATGGGTCGTGACATGAAGGGCTCCGCTGCGGTGTCCGTTCAGGAAATAGCGGGATGCGGGGCGGACGGGCAAGGGGCAGACACAAGGCACCTCCGCGAACGCGCATTGCGCCGCTTGCCCTGCGCCCCCCCGGTCGGCTACGCCGAAACCTCCCCCGCAAGCGGGGCGAGCCCTGACCTTCCGGCGACGAGCCCCAGACATGACCTTCACGACACGCTTCGCGCCCTCGCCCACCGGCTATCTCCATCTCGGCCATGCCTTCTCGGCCTGGACGGCCTTTACCGCGGCCCGCGAGGCCGGCGGCCGGTTCCTGTTGCGGCTGGAGGATATCGACACGGTGCGCTGCAAGCCGGAATACGCCGACGCGATCTACGAGGATCTCGCCTGGCTGGGCCTGAGGTGGGACGAACCGGTGCGCCGGCAGTCCGAGCATTTCGACCAATACGAAACCGTGCTCCAGCGCCTGCGCGGGCTGGGCGTCGTCTATCGCTGCTTCAAGACGCGCAAGGAGATCATGGAGGACATCGCCCGCGCACCCCACGGGGTCGGCGATGCCTATCGCGGCCCTGTCGAACCCATGAGCCCCGACGAGGAGGCCGAGCGCCTGGCCGCCGGCGACGCCTATGCCTGGCGCCTCTCGCTGGCGCGCTGCCGCGCCCGGCTGGGCGCGCGCTTCGACGCGATGCGCTTTGTGGAAGAAGGCCGGGGCGAGATCCGCGCCGATCCGGACCCGCTGGGCGACGCGATCCTGGCCCGCAAGGATGTCGGCACCAGCTATCACATCGCCGTCGTGCACGACGATGCCCTGCAGGGCATCACCCACATTATCCGCGGACAGGACCTCTACGACCTCACCCCGCTCCACGTGCTGCTGCAAACCCTGCTGGACCTGCCGACCCCGGTCTACCGCCATCACCGCCTTCTGACCGACGAACGCGGCGAGCGTTTCGCCAAACGCAACAAGGCCGCCACGCTGCGGGCGATGCGCGAAGACGGCGTGACGCCGGACCAGGTTCGTGCCCGTTTCGACATGAACGAAGTTTAAGGCCCGGGGTGCATCCATCCCCGCCCCGCCCCGCATCACAGCCTCAACGGACTATGCGAATTCGAGGGGATGACCGATGACGACGCCACTGCTTTCACTCCTCCTGGCGGCCACGCTGGGAACCGCCCAGGACACACCGCACGGCGCTGCGGAGGGCTTCGCCGACAGCCTGGCGATCGGCAGCGAGACCGCAGCCGTGGAGGCCGAACTGGACGCGCGCTGCAGCCGCGTCGCGTCCGTGACGCCGTCCCCGGTCCGCTTTCCCCTGGCGCGCGATCACGAGCAGCATTTCGTCTGCGACCACTACACCACGCCAGCCGGTCACAGTTTCGAACGGGCCGTTTTCACCCTGGCCGACGGCGCGCTCGTCCAGATCGAGGTCCGCGGCGATACGGCACCGCTGAGCGAGAACGCCGGCGACAGTATCGCGCTGGGAGACTGGATCGCCTATCCCGACGCGGCGATGGTCATCGACAGGGCCGCAAACACGGCGCACATCCTCTCCGGGGACGGGCTGCACACCAATCTCTTCGCCTGGCACAATCCGCTGATGGACGGCGAAACGCTGGACTACGGACCGCTCGCCATCGACATGCCGCCGCAGATCCGCCCCGGCGAGAGCATCGAGACGCTGCGCCCGGAAATCGAGGCCGCCTGCCCGGTCGTCCAGGTGCGCGACATCGATCCGCCCAGCCTGCCGACCCAGCCGGCCACCCAGACCCAGATCAATTGCTTCGGCTATGAGACCGCAGGTTTCGAACGCAAGATCGAATTCGTGTTCGGAGACGGACAGCTGATGCTGGCCTGGATCCTCACCGGCCGGGGCGAAGGCGACCGTCTCCAGGCCGCGATGGATGCGGCCTACGGAATGCCGGACCTCGCGGCGGCCGATTTCCGCTTCTATGACGGCGGCGCCGCCGCGCTGCGCTTCGACAAGCCGGAGATTCTGATCATCCAGCGCGAGCTCGGCGCCGGCTACATGGCCCAGCTGGCCGCCCGGGACGAAGGCAGCACCGACTAGCCGGACGAGCCGGAGCGGCCGGTCCCGACCGCCTCCATCCATTCGCCCGTCCGAACGAGGCGGCCGTCGCGCCAGGCGTATTCGCGCACCGCGACGGCCCCGCCCGGCACACCCCGCGCGCCCTGGCGGACCTCGATCCGGGTCTCGCGGTAGTGCTCGACGATGCGGGCCGAATTGCCGGACATCAGCACGACAGCGCGCCATTCCTCCCCGTCGGAGACCAGAAGCGGAAACGCGCAGGCGCTCGTGCCGCAGAAGTATGCGACGGCGGGCCCGTGCCGCGTGGCGGTGCAGTTCAGGGCGCGCGTATCGACCACATAGTCGGGCCGGTCGTCCGGATTGATCCGGCCGCTCAGGCGCGCCGCTGCCACGACATCGTCGTCGCGGCAGACCAGCGCGCCATCGCTGATCGTGTCAAGATGCGCACGGAAGGCAACCAGAACGCCGGCCGGGATCCCGGCATCGTCCGGCACCGGTCCCGGCGCCGGCGAACAGGCGGTGACCAGGGCCAGGGTCAGGGCTGGCGCCACGCCGCGGCGCGGCAGGCTGTGTCGTTGCAGAGGACCGATCCCCATCTTCCGCGTCCCGATAACGCCCCCGCGCCGGAACAGACTAGGCCGCCCGGGAAGCGCACGGCAAGCCGATATGCCGCAGGTTTAATGCGGTCTCCATGCTAGGCAGGACGCTGCGGACACGCTATCAGGCGATCCATGTTCGTGCGTGATCTCTGGTATTTCGGCGCCCTGTCGAGCGAGCTCAAACCGGGCCGGCATCTCCATCGCGAGCTGCTGGGACAACCGATCCTGTTCGGCCGCGACCACACCGGCAAAGCCTATGCGCTGAAGGATATCTGTCCGCACCGCGGCATTCTCCTGTCCGGCGGCGAGGCCCGGCAGCATGACGGCGAGACCCATGTGGAATGCCCCTATCACGGCTGGCGTTTCCGCACGGACGGGTCCTGCGCGGCGATTCCCTCGCTGACGGCCGAGCAGGCGAAGGCGATGGACCTGTCGAAGATCCGCACCCGCGCCTTCCCGGTGCACGAGGACCAGGGCCTGATCTGGATCTACCATGCCCGCGAGGAGGACGCCGACAAGCCGCCGGCCGTCGAGCCGCCGAAGCTGGATATTCCCGAGGGCGAGACGCCGCGCCTGGTCGTGCACGACGTGTTCAACTGCCATGTCGACCATGCCGTGATCGGCCTGATGGACCCGGCACACATTCCCTATATCCACCGGCAATGGTGGTGGCGTTCGGCCAAGTCGGTCCACGAGAAGGAAAAGGCGTTCGGCCCGGTCGAGCGTGGCTTCTCGATGCTGCCGCACACCCCGTCGAAGAATTCCTATCTCTACCGCCTGCTGGGCGAGCCGCAGACCGAGATCCGCTTCCAGCTGCCCGGCCTGCGCACCGAATACGTCCATGCCGGCGGCAAGCACTTCACCGGTTTCACCGCCGTGACGCCGACCAATGAGACCTCGACCGCGATCACCATCGTGGTCTACTGGAACCACCCGCTGATCCACGCCATCCCGAATTTCCTTCTGAAGATGGGAATTTCCACCTTTGTCGGTCAGGACCGCGATGCCGTGAACGCCCAGCAGGCCGGCCTGGCTTACGATCCCAATCTGATGCTGATCCACGATGCCGATGTGCAGGCGAAATGGTATTTCGCCCTCAAGCGGGCCTGGGAAAAGCACCGCGACACGGGCGAGGATTTCAGGAACCCCGTCAAACCCGCCACCCTGCGCTGGAGAAGCTGATGACACTCGACACGGTCCTCACCGGACTGCTCTACATCGCCATGGTGGCCGTGGTCGCCGTGCTCGCCTTCGGCATCATCAATCTCTACCGGGGCGACGAGAAGGCACGCTCGCGCTCGAACAAGCTGATGCGCCTGCGCGTCGTGCTGCAGTTCACGGCGATCCTGATCATCGTGGCGATCTTCCTGGTGCGCGAGAATTTCGGAGGCTGACTTTCCTCCCCGCCCCGGCGGGGAGGGGGACCGCGCCAAAGGCGTGGTGGAGGGGCCGCCGCGCGAGCGGCGGTCAGTTCACATCCGCCCTCCTCCGCCTTCGGCTCCGGAGCCCCTTCGACCCGATGCTGCGCATCGGCCCACTTCCCCACTCGCGTGGGGAAGAGAACGACGCCTTTGCTTGCGTCTCCGGGAAGGTTAAACACACCCCCATGGTCCGGCTGACGAAAATCTACACCCGCACCGGCGATGCCGGAAAGACCCGGCTCGGCGACATGTCCGAGACGGTGAAGCACGACCTGCGCGTCGAGGCGTATGGCGATATCGACGAAACGAATGCCAGCCTGGGGCTGGCGCGCGCGGCGCTGGGGACCGGGCACGAACTCGACACCGGGCTGGCCCGAATCCAGAACGACCTCTTCGACCTGGGCGCCGATCTGTGCGTTCCGGAAAGCGGGGAGCCACCGGAATTCGAACCGCTGCGCATGACGGCGGCCCAGGTCAAACACCTGGAGACCGAGATCGACCGGCTGAACGCGCGCCTGGAGCCGCTGAATTCCTTCATCCTGCCTGCCGGCACCGAGGCGGCGGCGCGACTGCACGCCGCGCGCACGGTCTGCCGCCGCGCCGAACGCAAGATCACGGCCCTGGCCGCATCCGGGGCGACCGTGAACGCCGAGGCCCTGAAATACGCCAACCGGCTGTCCGACCTGCTGTTCGTGATGGCCCGGACCGCCAATCTCGATGCCGGGGGCGATGTGCTCTGGGTGCCGGGCAAAGACCGGTAAAACGCGTTATTCTTTCCGCCCGGGAAACACGAAAGTGAACGCAAGCCGGTCGACATGCGTTTCACAACCCCTATCTCTGGCTGCGACATTTCAGCTCATACGGAGACCCGCATGACCCGCTTTCTGACTACCGCCCTTACCGGCACCGCCGCCCTGGCCCTGATCGGCGCCGCCGCCCAGGCCGAGCCGGTGCCCTTCGAATTCGACAAGTCGCACACCATCATCCAGGCCAGCTGGGATCACCAGGGCTATTCCACCCAGTCGCTCCAGTTCACCGATTATGACGGCACGCTGGAGCTCGACCTGGAGACCCCGTCGGCCTCCACTGTCGACATCACCTTCAACCTGATCGACGGCTTCTGGGTCGGCGCGAACCAGGACCGCTTCATCGGTCACCTGAACTCGGGCGACTTCTTCGAGACCGAAACCCACCCGACCGCGCATTTCGTCGCGACCGGTTTCGAGACCGAGGACGGCGAGACCGGCACGATGACCGGCGATCTGACCATGAATGGCATCACCAACCCGGTGACGCTGGACGTGACGCTCAACAAGGTCGGCGAGACCCAGGAGGGCGACACCAAGGCCGGCTTCACGGCGACCGGCTCGCTGATGCGGTCGGAGTGGGATATGGGCTTTGCCGTGCCCTACGTGTCCGACGAGATCGAGCTCTTCATCTCCACGGAACTGGTCGCCGCGGGCGAATAGGCCACGTCCGGCAAGGCCATCGACCGAAAAGGGCATGTCAGATCGACATGCCCTTTTTGCTGCAGCGTGCTTTGAAGACGTCCGCTACCGGGATGTCCGGGGGCTTGACCAGAGGCACACCGTCAGGATGGCGAACAGGGATGTCAGGGTGAGGGTCACGCCTTCCAGCTCGTCCACGGGCATCTCGTCGATGAAGATGGTTTCCGTGCGCCACATCATGGAATTCGTCCAGAATAGCCAGGCGAGCGCCAGCGTCGCGCCGAGCGCGACCAACGCCAGGAACAGTCGCCCGGTCAGGCGGATGGGGCCCCGGCCAACGGGCCGCAAGCTCAGGACGCGCTTGCCAGCGAGATGTCCGGCAACCAGCCAGTACACGCAGATCAGAGCCGCCATCCCCAGCCCCCAGCTGGCCCAGGCCAGCCGGTGCGTCAGTGAAACGGCTTCATTGCAACGGGCATTACCGGCCTCGCTGTCCATCAGGCCGAGCCACGCACAACTCAGATCGAAATCGAGCTGGGCGCCGGACGTCGCATTGGTGAGAAAATAGAATCCGTCGCCGGTTTCGGGCCGGATGTAGATCTGCCCGTTCCAGGACGAGTTGTTTCCGCCGTGCCCGACCAGTATCCCGTCGGACGTCTCCCAGCGCGAATAGCTCATGGCGAAGAGCGGATTGGGTCCGGTGGGCGTGAAGGCCTGCGCCAGACTGTCGGCGTCCAGCACGCCCCCACCATCGATGTGCGCCAGCAGGAAGCGCTCGATATCGCCGGCAGAGGCATACCCGCCCGCCGCCGACAGCGCGACATCGCGCAAGTCCTCGATGGGCCGGCGATAATAGTTGAACGCTTGCGACACGGTGGGCAGCCGCGCGGGATCGAAACCGGATGCCGACATGCCGAGCGGAGACAGCACCCGTTCACGGACGGCCGTGTCGAAATCCTGCCTCGTCACGGTTTCGACCAGGATTTGCAGCAGGACATATCCGCCACCGGAGTAACGCCGGGTTTCTCCGGGTTGATAGACGACACGGATCGGCGCGAAGGCTTCGCTGAGCTCGACAGCATCAGCAGGTTGCTCTTCATGATCGCCATAGCCGCCATACCCCGGCTGGTTGGTCCCGGCCGTGTGCTGCAGAAGCCGCCGGACAGTCACGGCTTCCGGATCGCGCCCGCCATAGTCCGGCTCATAGGGCAAATCATAGTCTGACAAGGGGGCGTCCAGATCGATCAGCCCGTCCCGGGACAGGCTCAGAAGGGTCCAGACCGTCAGAGGCTTCGAGATCGATCCGAGATTGAACGCCGTCGCATCCGTGACCGGAGCACCCTCATCGCTCGAGCGGCCCGTCCGCGCGCGCCACACCACCCGACCGTCCCGGATCGCACCCGCCGCAACGCCCGCAATCGAGTAGCGGTCCATGGCGTGGTCCAGAACAGCATCCAGATGGGCCGCCATGTCGGCATCGCTGCTGCCCGGCTCCAGTTCACGGATTTGCCGGAGCCCTGTCACGGACAAGACGGCGCTTAAAACCAAAACGGCCAGACAAACGGCCCTCAACTTCATCATTGGCGACATTTTCGATCCTTCTCGCGATCACCGTGGCGATACCCATTACTTTGTATTGCTATATATATTGCAATACCAGTATACAAGCCATAAAAGAGGAGTCGGCAACCGGGCAGGCGCCTTATGATCGGGACGGAGATGGACGAAATTCTCGACCGCTGGAGCTCGCAGGCTCGCAAAGGGTATTTCGAGATGCTGCTGCTGGCCCGGCTGAAAGCGGGCCGCGCTTACGGCTACCAGATCGTCGCCAGCCTGAAACAGGCGCCCGGATTTGAAAATCTGGCAGAAGGCACCGTCTACCCGGTTCTGGCCCGCATGAAGAAGGACGGCCTCGTCACCGCCGAATGGATCGCGGAAGACACCGGCCCGCCGCGCAAATACTACACCGTGACGGATTTGGGCGGGCGGGCACTCCACGCCATGCAGGAAATCTGGCGCCGCATGGACGAAGTCCTTTTGGCACAATCTACAAAGGAGACGTCCTGATGCATCTGACCGTGGAGTTCACGACGCTCGAAGCACGCCGCCTCTGGACAGACTTCCTGAAGCGGCTCGATTGGTCCAATCGCCATTTGGCCGGCCCGGAACGCGAGGAAGCGAACGCCGAGGCCATCGCTCACATTGCCGAACATCTGGCGGCATCGGACCTTGAAAACGAGACCGACCGGCTGCGCGAGGCCCTCAACCGGTTTGGCGTTCTGCCGGCACCTCCGCCAGGATGGCGCAAACCCCTCGCCATTGGCCTGCACTACCTGGCCATCATGGTAATCGGCGCAAGCGGTCTGGTCATTCTGACGCTGTTGCATATGACCGTGATGGAGGTGTTCAACCCGACCTCGGTCGGCCTCTACATGTACCCGGAAGACAGGGTTCTGACCCTTTCCTATGAAACGCAGACCGGCGCACGTGAACTTCTCGGCGCCTGGTTTATCCCGACCCTGTTGTCGGTTTCAGCCCTGGCCGGCGCCGGCCTTTACGGGCTCTGGCGCGTCGCACTCTCGCCGGACGGCCCTGTCTCCCGCTGGATGAAGCCGTAGGCCGAGGGCGCCCACGCCCGCGCAACTCCCGGCGGAAAAACCGGACAGGAAACATACCGAATATTCTTTTATGTGCCGACCCCAACCGCGCGCGGCCTGCAGCACCTGAGCCTATGAGCCTGCAAAACCCGACCTGGAGAAGGGGCGCGCGAAAAAGCCGGCGGCATGACCCCGCAATACCGGACACTGTACCGCAGCTGCGAATTGACGCACGCGTAAGCCAGCGTCACGCATTGACTTACCGCACTGGCGAAGGCAGTTTCGCCGCCTATTCTTAGTAGGTGCGCAGAATATCCCGCGCGCGGCCAACCGGAGCCCCAGCATGAAGATTCTCGTCCCCGTCAAACGGGTCGTCGATTACAACGTGAAGGTCCGCGTGAAGCCCGATCAAACGGGCGTCGACCTCGCGAACGTGAAGATGTCCATGAACCCCTTCTGCGAGATCGCTGTGGAAGAAGCGATCCGCCTGAAGGAAAAGGGCGTTGCCGAAGAAATCATCGTCGTGTCCATCGGACCGGCGCAGGCGCAGGAAACCCTGCGCACCGGCCTCGCCATGGGCGCCGATCGCGGCATCCTGATCCAGACCGACGAGACGGTCGAACCGCTCGCCGTTGCCAAGCTGCTCAAGGCCGTGGTCGAGGAAGAGAAGCCGGAACTCGTCCTGCTGGGCAAGCAGGCGATCGACGACGACAACAACCAGACCGGCCAGATGCTCGCCGCGCTGCTCGACTGGCCGCAGGGCACCTTCGCCTCCAAGGTGGAGATCGCCGACGGCAAGGCCACCGTGACCCGCGAGATCGATGGCGGCCTGCAGACGATCGCGCTGCAGATGCCGGCCATCGTCACCACGGACCTGCGCCTCAACGAGCCGCGCTACGCCTCCCTGCCGAACATCATGAAGGCCAAGCGCAAGCCGATCGACACCAAGTCGCCCGACGACTACGGCGTCGACATCGCCAAGCGCCTGGACGTGGTGAAGGTCACCGAGCCGCCCAAGCGCGAAGCCGGCATCAAGGTCGAGAGCGTCGCCGAGCTGGTCGACAAGCTGAAGAATGAAGCGGGGGTGATCTGATCATGACGGTTCTCGTTATTGCCGAACACGACAATGCCGAACTCAACGACGCCACCCGCGCCGTGATCACCGCCGCCAAGGCCCTGGGCGGGGACATCCACGTCCTCGTGGCCGGCAAGGATGCCGGCGGCGTGGCCGAAGCCGCGTCCAAGCTGGACGGCGTCGCCAAGGTGCTGCACGCCGAGGCCGACGTCTTCGCCTCGCCGACCGCGGAAGCCATGGACGCCCTCGTCACGCCGATGATGGACGATTACGACGCCGTGCTCGCCGCCGCGTCGACGGTGGGCAAGAACTTCATGCCCCGCGTCGCCGCCAAGCTCGACGTGATGCAGGTCTCCGACATCTCCGCAGTGGAAAGCGCCGACACGTTCGTGCGCCCGGTCTATGCCGGCAATGCGATGATGACGGTGAAGTCGAACGACGCGAAGAAGGTCATCACCGTGCGTCCGACCACGTTCGAGAAGGTGGGCGATGGCGGCTCGGCTCCGATCGAGGAAATCGGTGCGGCCTCCGGCCCGTTCAAGTCGGAATTCGTCTCCGAGGAACTCTCCGAGTCGGATCGTCCGGAACTCACCCAGGCCAAAATCGTCATCTCCGGCGGCCGCGGCATGCAGTCCGGCGACAATTTCCAGCTGATCGACAAGATCGCCGACAAGCTGGGCGCCGCCGTCGGTGCCTCGCGCGCGGCCGTCGATGCCGGCTTCGTGCCGAACGACTACCAGGTCGGCCAGACCGGCAAGGTCGTCGCTCCGGAACTCTACATCGCGGTCGGCATCTCCGGTGCCATCCAGCACCTGGCCGGGATGAAGGACTCCAAGGTCATCGTCGCGATCAACAAGGACGAGGAAGCGCCGATCTTCCAGGTCGCCGATTACGGCCTGGTCGCCGACCTGTTCCAGGCCCTGCCGGAACTGGACGAAGCGCTCGGCTAGCCCCGGCGCCAGACCCGAATGCGAAACGCCCGGCCTTCACGGCCGGGCGTTTTTTTTGGGCCGGGCTCAGCGGCGCAGCAAGTGCATCACAAGCCGCCGCCAGGTTTTCACCCGTGACGGGCGATGCGAGGCCTCGCGCAAGGCCTCCAGGCGTTCCCGGTCCAGCCACACCCCGTCGCGCATCACACCGGACGGATCACGCAGAACCTGGAAATCCGCGCGCGGATCCGCGGACACCAGGACCAGGTCGGCCCGATAGCCCGGCGCCACCCGCCCCAGCGCATCGCCCAGGCCCAGCACATCCGCAGGGTTCACGGTCGCCGCCCGCAGCGCCTCGGCCGGGGTCAGACCGGCCTCGACCAGCAATTCCATCTCGCGCAGCACCGACACGCCGTGCGGCGTCGCCATCACGCCGGCATCGGTTCCCACGACCAGGCGCACGCCGGCGCGATGCATCTCGCCGGTGAAGATCTCGTAGAAGGTCTGCATGCGGCGGCGACCACCCTCGGTATAGGACGACCAGTAGGCGAAGGTATCGGTCTCGAAACCGGCGGCGACGGGATTATAGCCCTCCATATCCGCGCGGCGGATGTGCGCACCGCCTGTCTCGCCGATGAGAGTCAGGTTCTCGTGCACGACCAGGGTCGGGGTCACCGTCGCACCGGCCGCCGCAATCGCGCGCGCCAGCTGGCGGGCGCGGTCCAGGTCGGTATCGTCCTGCAGCCCGTGCCAGACGATGGATTCGGTGTGCTCGATCGTGGCGAAACCGGCGTCCAGCGTGACGGCGAAATCCACCGGTTCGGCCGGGTTGCCCTCGGCCGGATGGCCGCTGACGCTCATGCCCAGTTCGCGCGCGGTCTCGACCACGCCGCTCAACGTCTCGGCGGACAGGTCGGTATAGACCTTGATGTGGCGAAAGCCCCGCCTGTACTGGCGGTGCACCTCCGCCCGGGCTTCCGCGGCGCCGGTCGCCTCGACATGAAGCACGTTCACATGGCGTCCGCCGCGCTCGTTGACGATCGGACCGGACGTGACCAGGCGCGGTCCGAGCAGGGTGCCCGCCTCGATATCGGCAGCCAGCGACAGATGCGCCGGGAAGCCGGAGAGATTGCGCACCGTGGTGACCCCGTGCACCAGATTGGCGGCCAGATCGGCCTCGTCGAACACATGGACGTGCATGTCCATCAGGCCGGGCATCAGCACCTGGCCGCGTCCGTCGATCTCGGTGACGCCCCGGGGAATGCGCGCAGGGTCGATGCGGCCGGCCTCGGCGATAACACCGTCGATCACCAGCACGTCCTGCGGCGGCGTCACGGCATCGGCGACGGGGTCGAGCACCGCGACGTTGCGGAAAAGATAGCCGGCAGTGCGTTCGGGAACCGGCTGCAATGCGGCCGGCGATCCGCACGCGGCCAGCATGAGGATGGCGGAAAAACAGGCGATGGCCATCAAGAGCGAAAGGGCACGTAACATGCGCGTCTCCTTGGGTTGTCGGGACGGCATGGGCATGGCGCACGCTCGGATCCGGGTCGTCCGGAATCCGGATTTCGCACGTCCGGAAATTGCCGGACCGGGCTGTCAGCCGGCGGCCGGATGCGCGGCGGCGCGGCGTTCGGCCAGCCAGGCGGACGGCGTGCAGCCGGCTTCGCGCTTGAACACATCGTTGAAGACGGATTTGGAGCTGAAACCCGCCGTGTAGGCGACATCCAGAACGGACTGGTCCGAACGGCCCGCCGCGACATCCGCCAGCATGGCGCGGACGTCCTCGATCCGCAGCGCATTGATATAGTCGTTGAAATTGCGGCCGGTCGCGGCCTTGATCGCCTGCGAAACCACCCGTTCGCCCAAACCGCAGGCCTGCGCCACTTCCGCCCGCGTCAGCCGGGGTTCGGTATACAGCGCCTGCTCGCGCACGCAGGCATCGAGCCGGGGGAACACCGCTGCCTCTTCGAGGGCCGGTTGCGAAGCCGGTACGGTCTCCGGCTCCAGCGCATCGCAAGCCAATCCCTCGAACAGGGAGGCGCGGCGGATCGCCAGAACGACCAGGAAAACCGTCAGCGCCAGCGACAGGCTCAGGGAGACGAAATAGGCAGCATGCGTGCCCAGCCACGGCCAGCTGTCGTGCAGCCCGTGCATGTCCATGCGTATGACGTCAAAGCCCTCGTCGATCGCGAAGATGGCCACCACACCGTACAGCCAGAGCATGCGGATCTGCCGCGCGTCCGACCGCAAGTCGCGGCTGACGACGTGAAACCGGTGAACCAGCCAGACCGAGGCCGCCATGTAGACAAGCAGGCTGAGCCGCGCGGCATGCTCGACCCAGTCGATCTGCCGGGTGAACAGCAGCGCCGCAAAAAAGGGGATGGCGTGCGGCCAGTCGCGCCATGTCAGCGAAGCGCCGCGGAACACCAGTCCGCGCACGAAGAGGAAGAAGAGCGGCGGATAGGCCAGCCGGAAGGCCGGCGATACAAGCCAGATCTCGCGAAAACCGGCCGTCTCCTCGAGAAAGTTGAACAGCATCCACAGGATCGACATGGCCAACAGCGCGGCCAGGGCCCGCAGACGCGCCTGCCCCGCCGTCAGCACAAGCCCGAGCGCGCTCACCGAAATGAGTGCGACCTGGACAAGATTGACCGGAGCAAGCGTCATGCGCGCAGATTAGTGCGCAATGCGCGCCTGCCTAGCCCTTCCAGCCGCGAAACTCGCGATATTCCGCGATCGCGCCGATCGCGCGGCGCGCAAGATCCGCACTGTCCGGACGCCCCCGGGCGCGGGCATCATAGGCGGCGGTGACGGCGTGCTGGAGATGATGGGGCAGGCTGGGCGGGCTCTGGTCCGGCGCCGCCAGGCGGTCGGTCTCGCCCTCATCCAGCCAGCTGGCCATATCCGCCTCGACCGCGTCCAGATAGCGCCGCACGCCCGTGTCGCGCCCGCGGTGCTGGAGAAACAGCACCAACATGATCGCGACGATGACGAGCGGGAAGAGAAGCGCCATGCCGGCCTTCTACTCGGCCACAGCCTCGCCTTCCAGCACCACGGTCAGCGACCGCAGGTCGACGAATTTGAAGTTCTGCCCGCCGGTCTCGTTCTCGTCGTCCTGCACGACGAGGATGCCGGCCGGGAAGTCCGGACCGAGATTCGCCGTGGCGATGTCGAGCCCGTCCGTATGGGTGACCCCGTCGACCGCGCCGTCGACGATGCGGAAACGGGTGACGAAGTCATGGGTCTCCAGGTCGAAGGCGGCATAGGCATTGTCGCCCTGGCTGGAGACGACCAGCCAGCCGCCGGTCTCGCCGCGCGGCAGCAGGGCGGCACCCTCGGCATCGGCCGTGATCTGCCGGCCGTCGACGGCGGCGATCTGCACCGGTTCGGCCGGGTCGCCGGGCTCGGCGCCCATCATCCAGACACCGACATTTTCCTCGTTCATGTAGACCGTGCCGGTGCGCTCGTCCGCGACACAGCCTTCCGCGATCGTGCCCAGCGTGACGCGGCGCACTTCCTCGGCCGTCACGCTCTCGCCGTTCCAGCCGACGCGGACCTGCACGAAGGTGCCGGGCTCCTTGTCCGACACGAAGGCGTAGAGCTCGCCATCCTGGCGGCTGCGGTAGAAGCAGAAACCGTAGGGTTCGGCGATATTCTCCAGCGGCACGGCACCGGCATAGGTGACATCGCGGCTGGCCGGGTCGATGAAGAAGAAGGCGATGCCGATGTTCGACCGGTCGGACGCCCCGGCGATATCGACCGTGCGGCCATCGAGATCGAAGCCGTAGCGGACATCGACATTGTTGAGACGGCCTTCGGGCAGATAGGCATGCTCGGCGCCACTCGTCGTGTAGACGTAGACGCCATTGTCCTTGTCGGTCCCGAAGATCAGGCTGTCGGCCGGATTGTCCGACACCCAGACGGCCGGATCGTCGGCGGCATCGCCGGTGCCGGCCACGCTGGCCGTCTCCAGAACGGCCTCGATCTCGACGGCTGGCAGACCCTTGCTGCAGGCTCCCAGCACCAGCCCGAAAGCTGCCACACCGACAAAACGCTTCATGCCGCCTCTCCATGGCTCCAGCACGCTGCGCATAGCATGGCTCCGCGCGCTTTGGCACGGGCCGGTTCGTGACACTTCATTGACGAAGTGATGCAGCGTCGCATCGTCACAAAACTTCAACCCAAACGACACGGAAGCGCAACGCGAGCGTCATCAGCCTGTCGCCGCCTGTCCCCCATAAGGCGCCGAATTCGCCCGTCCGGGCGTGTTTGCCTGTGATGCTTGAAGGGGACACCATGACCAGGACACTCGCCATGCTCGGCACCGCCTCGGTGCTGGCACTCGCTGCCGCCACGTCGGCCCAGGCCGGCACGATCGCCGGCCACGTGATGGACGGCTCTCAATCCGTGGGCCTGGAAGGCGCCACGATCCGGATCGTGGAAACCGGCCAGACCGTGGCCGCCGGCTCCGACGGCGCCTTCCGCATCGTCGGCCTGGCCGCCGGCACCTATACGCTGCGCGTCAGCTATGTCGGTACCGAGCCGACGGAAACGACGGTGACGCTGGCCAGCGTGTCCGACACGATCAGCCCGGTGATCACGCTCGGCGAGGATGTCGACTATATCGACAACATCCTGGTCATCGGCCAGCGCGGCGCCCTGAACTCGGCGCTCTCGCGCCAGCGCGCCAATGACGGCAATGTCGCCGTTCTGACCTCCGACGCCATCGGGCAATTCCCCGACGAGAACGTCGCCGAAGCCGCCCGCCGCGCGGTCGGCGTCAACGTGCTCAACGACCAGGGCGAAGGCCGTTTCGTCTCGATCCGCGGCCTGTCGCCGAACCTGGTCTCCACCTCGATCAACGGTGTGCGCCTGACCTCGCCGGAAGCGGAAGACCGCCAGGTCGGCCTCGACGTGATCGACGCCGATGCCCTGGCCTCGGTGGTGATCAACAAGACGCTCACCCCGGACATGGACGGCGACAGCGTCGGCGGCAATGTCGAGATCGAGACCCTGTCCGGCCTCGACGTCGACGACATGTATCTGCGCGCCCGTGCGGCCACGCTCTACTCGGACGGCGAGGAAGAATTCGGCTGGCGCGGCTCGGTGAATTTCGCCAACAACTTCATGGACGGCCGCCTGGGCGTGGCCGGCTCGCTGTCCTACCAGGAACGCGTCTTCGGTTCGGAGAGCTTCGAGGTCGACGGCGGCTGGGAGGTCGGCGAGGACGTGGCCTTCCCGAACGAAGTGGAGATGCGCAACTACCAGATCACCCGCGAGCGCACGACGGCGACGCTGAATTTCGACTACCAGGCGTCCAACGAACTCAGCGTCTACCTGCGTTCGACCTATTCGGACTTCTCCGACCAGGAATACCGCAACCGCGTCGAGCTGAAGCTGGAAGACGCCGATTATGACGACGTCAATTCCTCCGGCGACATCGCCATCCTGCGCGCCTCGGAGATGGAAATCGACCGCGACGTGAAGGACCGCCTGGAAACCCAGCTGATCTTCGCCACCGACTTCGGCGGCGAATGGCTCCGCGGAAACACAACGATCGACTGGTCGCTGTCCTATGTGCACGCCGAAGAGGAAGAGCCGAACCGTCTGGACACGGACTTCTCCTCCGAGTTCACCGGCGGCGAAACCTTCATCGTCGACGGCTCCAACCCGCTCATGCCGTCCATCGGCTATGAGGGCGGCGCGACGACGCAGGCCGTGTTCGACCCCGCGAACTACGAAAATGCCGGCTTCGAACTGACCAACGGCCTGGCCCAGGACCGCGAATACGCGGGCGCGGTGAACATCCGCCGGGACTTCACCTTCCAGGGCGCCGCGGCCTACGTGCAGGGCGGTGTGCGCATGCGCCTGCGCGACAAGAAGTATGCGCTGGACTTCGAGGTCTATGACAACACCGGCGCCATCACCCTGGCCGACGTCGCCCGCACGGTCGACTACAGCCAGTCGCGCCTGG
The DNA here is from genome assembly GCA_034659015.1 of Pseudomonadota bacterium. GTDB lineage: Bacteria > Pseudomonadota > Alphaproteobacteria > Caulobacterales > Maricaulaceae > Maricaulis. Next base: position 244,779 of record JAYEGL010000017.1, read on the forward strand.
GCCCGGTGCCGAGCCCGTCCAGCGTCCGCGACTTCTTCTTCGCCAATGTCGATACGCTCGACTTCGAGCCGATCGACAGCATCATCGACAGCCAGGGCGCCAGCTACGGCATCTCCGAGGACATCGCCGCCGGTTATGTCATGGGCGGCTGGGACAATGGCCCGGTCCGCATCGTCGGCGGTGTGCGCATCGAGCAGACCGACGTGTCCGGCTACGGCTACGAGACCTTCCTCGCCGAGGAAGGCTCGACGGTCGGCGGCGTGGTGCTCGGCGACGACACGCTCTTCGTCAACCCGCAGTCCGTCTCCGACGACTACACCGACGTGCTGCCCTCCGTGCTGGGCCGTTTCGAACTGGCCGAGAACGTGATCGCCCGCGCCGGCTACTACGCCTCGATCCAGCGTCCCAACCCGGACCAGTTCGCCCCGCGCATCCTGGTCGAGCAGAATGACGATGACGAGGTCGAGGGCGAGTTCGGCAATCCGGATCTGGAACGCCTGGAAGCGCACAATCTCGACGTCTCCATCGAGTGGTATCCGAACAACGACGCCGTCGTTTACCTCGGCTATTTCTACAAGGACCTGGAAAACATCATCGCCCCGATCGGCTATGAAAGCGTCACGCTGAACGGGCGTTTCTTCGACGAGGCCAGCTCCTACATCAACCTGCCGGAAGGCGATGTCTCCGGCCTGGAGTTCAACTACCAGCAGGCGCTCGACTTCCTGCCGGTGGAAGGCTTCATCGTCGGCTTCAACGCCACCTGGACGGACAGCGAAGCGGTGCTGAGCGACGGCCGCACCGTGGCCCTGCCGGGGCAGTCCGACCGCGTCTGGAACGCCCAGCTGGGCTATGACCGCGGCCCCTGGGACCTGCGCGCCGTCCTGTCGACCCGGTCCGAATACCTCGACGAGATCCGCGGCGGCGCCGACGAGGACCGCTTCGTCCTCGAGCACTCGCAGCTGGACCTCTCGGCCAAGTATGCGCTCAACGACAATCTCCAGATCTTCGCCGACCTGAAGAACGTCACCGACGAGCCCTACCGCGCCGTGACCCGCCCGGACGGTATCGACCGCATCGAACAGTTCGAGGAATACGGCTGGTCGTCGGTCTTCGGCCTGCGCTTCACCTACTAGGCGAAGCCGATACCCAAAGACGAACCCCGGGTGGAAACGCCCGGGGTTTTTCTTTGTTTGTCAGAAGCTTGGAAAAATAGCAGCGGCGACGTGAAACTGTCGCCGGGGCGTCACCGATCCGTCGCGTTCGCGGCGTAGACAGACGCCGACCCGCTCCTCCCCGACCGGGTAGCCTTTCCCGCTCTATCCCTCCGGGTAAAGGTGTTCCAACTCGAACGGGCCGCCCGCGTTGTGGGCGGCCCGCTTTCTTTTCGGCACCATGTTTTTGGGATTGTCCGAACTCAGGACGCGCGGTTGATCGCCGCGCGGATCAGTGCCTTGGCGTCCTCGCTGTCCCATTCGGCCGGTGCGGTGACGCGGCCCAGCTCGCGGCCCTCGCGATCGTAGAGGATGGAGGTCGGCAGACCCGGCGTGCGGATCTGGGAGAAACTGGCCAGATTGGTGTCGTGGATGATGGGCAGGTTTTCCAGCTCGATCCGTTCGAAGAATTCCAGCACATCGTCCATCGACCGGTCGAGGCTCACCGTGACGACCTGGAAATCCTCGCCGCCGAGATCGGCCTGCAGACGGTCCAGCGCCGGCATTTCCTCGACACAGGGCCCGCACCAGGTGGCCCAGAAGTTCACCAGGATGACCTGTCCGCGATAATCGGACAGGCGAACCTCGGCGCCATTCTCGTCGACATAGGCCACGGCCGGCTGGGCCGGCGCATCCTCGATCTGAGTGAAGCGGCGCATCTCGCCGTGGGCATAGCTCTCCAGCCCGCCGGTATCGCCCTTGTTCAGCGCGGTGACCGCGACGACAAGGAATCCCACGACGAGGATTGCGGCCATGGCAAAAATGGCTATTCCAAGTGGAGACTTCATTTTTTCGCTCCTTACCCCGCAGGAATCCCCATGGCTGAGAAATCCCCGCAATCCTCCAAGTCCAGCGCCATGTGGGGCGGCCGGTTCGACGCCGGGCCGTCGGCCGTGATGGAAGCCATCAACGCCTCCGTCGATATCGACCAGCGCATGGCCGAACAGGATATCGACGGATCCCTCGCCCACGCCCAGATGTTGAGCGAAACCGGTGTGATTTCAAGCGAGGATGCTGCGGCAATCCGCGCCGGCCTGGAACAAATCCGTGAAGAGATCCGCGCCGGCGGGTTCAAATGGTCGCCCGCCCTGGAAGACGTGCACATGAATATCGAGGCGCGCCTGAAGGAGATCATCGGCGAACCGGCGGGCCGTCTTCACACCGCCCGCTCGCGCAACGACCAGGTCGCCACCGACTTCCGCCTCTGGCTGCGCGATGCCTGCGACCGGATCGACGCCCAGCTGGCGGACTACCAGAAAGCCCTGGTCGAGCAGGCCGAAAAGCATGTCGATCAGGTCATGCCCGGCTTCACCCATCTGCAGACCGCCCAGCCGGTCTCCCTGGCGCACCATCTGCTGAGCTATGTGGAAGTCGCCGAACGCGATCGCGGCCGCTTCGCCGATGCCCGCAAACGCCTCAACGAGAGCCCGCTGGGCTGCGCGGCGCTGGCCGGCACGGCCTTTCCCATCGACCGCGACATGACCGCGAAGGCGCTGGGTTTCGACCGGCCCATGGCCAATTCGCTGGACGGGGTCGCCGCGCGCGATTTCGCCCTGGAAGTGCTTTCCGCCGCCTCGATCTGCGCGGTGAACCTGTCGCGCTTTGCCGAGGAGATCGTGCTGTGGTGCACGCGGCGTTTCGGCTTCGCCTCGCTGTCGGACGCCTGGTCGACCGGCTCGTCCATCATGCCGCAAAAGCGCAATCCGGACGCCGCAGAACTGGTACGCGCCAAGCCGGGCCGCATCATCGGCTCGCTGACCGGGCTGCTGACCGTGGTGAAGGGCCTGCCGCTGGCCTATTCCAAGGACCTTCAGGAGGACAAGGCGCCGGTCTTCCAGGCGATCGACGATCTGGAACTCGCCCTGCTTTCCATGGCCGGCATGGCCGGGGATCTCACCTTCCACGGCGAGGCCATGGAAGCCGCCGCCGGCGAGGCCTATTCCGACGCCACGGACCTGGCCGACTGGGTGGTGCGCGAACTGGGCAAGCCCTTCCGCGACGCCCATCATATCTCCGGCTCCATCGTGAAACTGGCGGAACAGCGCGACATCCCGCTGGCGCAGCTCTCCCTGGAAGAGATGCAGGGCGTCGAACCCGGTATCGACGCGCGCGTGTTTTCCGTGTTGAGTGCCCGGGCATCGATGGAAAGCCGCACGAGTTTCGGCGGCACATCGCCGGTGCGTGTGCGCGAACAGGTCGCCGCCTGGAAAGCCCGGCTGGGCTGAGGCGGAAGCCGAGGGGAAATGTGATGAAACGACGCCTGACCACCCTTGTCCTCACCGCGCTCGCCGCCCTGAGCGTCACCGCCTGCGGCCTGCGCGGCGAACTGGAACGTCCGCCGCCCATGTGGGGCGATCCGCCCGCCCAGGACGAGACCGCCGAGGACGCCAGCGACAGCGGCGAAACGCGCTAGCCGGGCTCTCAAAATCGTAATGCATGCGGCACTCGTGAATTCGGGTGGCCGTGATAGGGTTTATGCATGCCTCGCCGCTCGCTCATCGCCGCCTGGTGCGCTCTGGTCTGGGAAGCCTCGGTTCCCGTGCTCTGGCCCGTTCTGGCCTGGGCCGCGGCCTTTGCCACACTGGCGCTTCTGGGCCTGTGGGACTGGATCGGCGATCCCTGGCGCGCGCTTTATGCGCTCGCCACCCTGGCCCCGGCCGCCTGGCTGAGCTGGCGCGGCGCACGCGGTTTCCGCTGGCCCGGCCGGGACGATATGGCCCGCCGTGTCGAAGAGGACAGCGGTATCGAGGCCCGGCCGCACGAAGCCCTGTCCGACCGTCCCACCGAAGACGATCCGATGGCCTCGCGCGTGTGGCAGGAACACCAGGCGCGCATGCAACGCCGCCTCGCCGCGGCCCGCGCCCGCCGGCCCAAGGCCGCCTGGGCCCGCACCGACCGCTGGGCCCTGCGCGGCGCCTTCGCCCTCGCCCTCATCGTCTCCTTCCTCATCGCCGGGCCCGCCGCCCGCGACAGGCTGGGCGAGGCCTTCGGTGTGCGCCCCATCCTCGCCGGCGGCGAGACGCTGAGCATCGACGCCTGGATCGATCCGCCCGCCTATACCGGCCGCGCGCCGGTCTTCCTCGCCGAGACCGAAACCGGGGCGGAAGCGCCGGAGGGCTCGACTTTCGTGGCCCGCGTCGCCGGCAGCCGTCGGCAGCCGCGCCTGACCCTGCGCAGCGATACCGGCACCGAGCGCGGCGAGGTGCGCGAGATCGGCGACAGCGTCTGGGAAATCCGCGCGCCGCTGACCGGCGATGCCACGGCGCGCCTGGCCGCGCCGGGCACGCGCAAGACCTGGTCCCTGACGGCGATTCCCGACGCGCCGCCGACGGTACGCCTGCTGGCCGTGCCGGACGCCACGTCGGCCGGCGAGCTGGATCTGCGTTTTTCCGTGCAGGACGATTACGGCGCGACCGGTTATACGCTCGAACTGCGCCCGGAAGGCGAGGCCGATGCGGACTGGGAACGCCTGCCCATCGACGCGGTGTCCGTCACGCCGCTGCAGTCGGAGGCCGGGCTGGGCACGCTTCTGGAGACGGCCCGCCACCCGCTGGCCGGTTCGCGCGTGGATATCCGCATGGTCGTGACCGATGCCGCGGAGAATGAGGGCGTCTCCCCGCCGCTGGGCGTCACCCTGCCCGAACGCGTCTTCCTGGACGCGCTGGCCCGGGCCGTCGCCGAACAGCGCCGCGGCGTGATGGCGGCGGACGGCGAGTACGCACCCCTGCCGGAACGCCCGGTCATGTATGCCGATGATATTCCGCCGGGGCCGGCCTATCTGGCCGAGGAACCCCAGCGGCGCATCGAGCGCGCCCCGGACGGCCTGCAATTCGCCGCCCGGGCGCTGGATGCCATTTCCGACGCGCCGGAATACTTCTTCGACGATCCGGTGGTCTATCTCGGGCTGCGCGAGAGCGTGCACCGGCTGCGGCGCGCCCGCGACCAGTCGGCGCTGAGCGGGCTGGAATCCGATCTCTGGAATATCGCCCTGCGCGCCGAACTGGGCTCGCTGGCCGATGCCGAAGCGGCCCTGCGGGCGGCCGAGCGCGCGCTGATGGAGGCCATGGCCCGCGGTGCCGACGAGACCGAACTGGCCGCCCTGTTCGAAGCCTATGAGCAGGCCATGGACAACTACATGGCGGCCCTCGCCCGCGAAGCCGCCGAGGAAGGCCGGTTCGCGGAAGGCGGCGGCGGCCCCCAGATCGACCAGGAAGGCCTGCAGGAGATGCTGGACGCGCTGCGCGAGGCCGCCGAGCTGGGCGACACGGCCGATGCGCGCCAGGCGCTGGCGGCGCTCGGCGAGATGCTGCGCAACATGCAGATGCAGCTGGGCCAGGGCGGCGGCGAGGGCGAGAGCGATCCGGTCTCCGAAGCCATGCGCGAGGCGCTGGAAGAACTCGGCGAGATGATCGGCGAACAGCGCGACCTGCAGGACCGTACCTTCGGGCTGAACCAGGAGCAGCAGGACGGCGGCGGATCGCCCCAGCAGGGCGGACAGTCCGGCCAGCCCTCGGGCCAGAGCCAGGGCGGCCAGCCCTCCGGCGAAGGCCAGAGCGGCAGCGCGTCCGGGGCCGAGGCCCTTGCCGACGCCCAGGGCAGCCTGGCCCGGCGTTTCGGCGATGCGGCCGAAGCCATGCCCGGCGAGGGTGAGAGCGCCGAGACGTTCGGCCGCGCCGGCGAAGCCATGCGCGAAGCCGAGGACGCGCTTCGCGGCGGCAATACCGAGGATGCGCTCGGCGCCCAGGAACAGGCCCTCGCCCAGTTGCGCGAAGGGGCCGAGGAACTCGCCCGCGAACTGCTCGAACGCATGGAAGAGGGTCAGGGCCGGGCCGCAGGCGAAGGCCAGGACAATCGCGATCCGCTGGGCCGTCCCGCCGACGGGGCCTTTGCCGACGGTTCCGGCGTCGAGGTGCCCGAAGAGATGAGCCGCGCCCGGGCCCGCGCCATCCTGGAAGAGCTGCGCGACCGCGCCGCGGATAGCGGGCTCACCCAGGAAGAACTCGACTATATCGAGCGCCTGCTGGACCGGTTCTAGGGCGGTCCGTCAGCGATATCGCCCGCGAGTTTCGTTTTGCCCGACTGGCACGGCCCCGTCAGCAGCACCGCCGGATTTTCGCACGCCGACACATCCTTGCAAGTATGGAGTCTACCTCCAGATTTGCGAGGATAATTAAGAGAGCACACGAAGCCGCTCCCGTTCATCTGGCGTCAGTGATGCCCGCCGTCCGCCGGTGCGGTACCGGCGTCTTCGGCGGGCTCGCGATGTTCGGCGACCTGGTCGTGTGCCGCTTCGTCCGCCTCACCGTGTTGCCCGGCCTCGTCCTCGTCGTGCGCCGCATTGCCGGTCGCGGCCTGGGCCATCAGCAGGACCTCGACCTCGACGGCGGTCGGCGGCGGGTCGGACACGACGGTGCGGAATTCCTGGCGCTTGCCGGCGCGGATGCGGCCGGCCGGCACGGAAACATTCCACTCCAGCACTGATTCGCCCTGCTCATCGCGCAGCACGGCGCGCAGGCCCGGCATGGCGCGGGTGCGGCGGTCGAAATTGCGCACATCGCCCTCGATCACGAGCAGCGGGACGCCGTGATCGACATCGCGGCGGATATCCAGCTCGCCCACCGAAAAGCCATAGGGGTTCACATCCGCACCCACGGCCGCATAGGCCGAGGACGCACGCGGCCACAGGGTCACCACATCGACGCGGAAAATCCAGGCCGTTGTGAGAACCAGGGCGCAGGCCACCGCCAGGGCGCCCCAGGCTCCGCCGGCCGCGGCCACCGACAGGGTGTGGCGTTTCTTTTCCTGACGCTGACGGAACGCCTTGTGAGGCTCCGTCTCCGGCTCCGGTCCGGCCGGCATTTCCGGTGCGGGCGCATCTTGCGCCGCGACAGCTTCCGTTGGATTCTCGGCTTCGGCGGTCCATACATGACCGCAGGACGCGCAGCGCACACGCCGGCCACTCGCACCGATCGCATCGGGGCTGGCGCGATAGCGCGTGGAACAGGACGGACAGCTAAGTACTATGCTCATCGTGCGTCGACTTCGTCCAACAAGGTTCACCCGCGTCAGTGGAGGTTCTCCATCAACCCGAGCATGACCGCTTCTCCGCACAGCGATCCCGAACCGGTCGTCCGCTTCGACAATGTCGGCATGCGGTACGGGCGCGGTCCGGAAATTCTGCGCGATTTGTCTTTTGATTTACCACGGGGATCTTTCCAATTTCTGACCGGACCGTCCGGTGCGGGAAAGACATCGCTGCTGAAACTCATCTATCTGTCCGCCAAGCCCTCGCGCGGACTGGTCAGCTTCTTCGGGCGCGATGCCGCCACCCTGCCGCGCAAGGAGCTTCCGGACCTGCGGCGCCGGATCGGTGTGGTTTTCCAGGAATTCCGCCTTCTCAATCACTTGAGCGTGTTCGACAATGTCGCCCTGCCGCTGCGCGTGGCCGGACGCAAGCGCTCGGACTATGCCGAGGACGTCGCCGAACTGCTCGCCTGGGTCGGGCTGGGCAACCGGATGACAGCGCTGCCGCCGACCCTGTCCGGCGGCGAACAGCAGCGCGTCGCCATCGCCCGCGCCGTGGTCGGACAGCCGGAAATCCTCATCGCCGACGAACCGACGGGCAATGTCGACCCGGAAATGGGCATGCGCCTGCTGCGCCTGTTCGCGGAGCTGAACAAGCTGGGCACGACGATCGTCATCGCCACGCACGATCTGCAGCTGGTGCGCATGGTCGATGCGCCGGTCATGACGCTGTCGAACGGCCATCTGCACATCCGCCCGCCGCGCAGCCAGCGCCAGCGCGAAGCCGAAGCGCGCGAGGCCGAGGGCCGCGAAGCGCTGGATGCGGTCTCCCGCGGCGATGCCGGCAAAGCGGGCGACGGCGATACGGAGGCGCGCGATGAATGAGGCCGTGCCCAAACCGCCCCCCGGCGGCAGCGGACGTCTCCTGCCGCCCGATTCTGGCCGCGACCGGCCGCTCTTCCTGGTCGCCGCCATCCTGGTCTTCCTGGCCTGTATTGCGGCCCTGGGCGCAAGAGGCGCCTGGGTGCAGGCCCAGACCTGGACCAGCGATCTGGAATCCAGCCTGACCATCCAGATCCGCCCGGTCGAGGAACGCGATACCGACGCCGACGCCCGGACCGCCGCGGAGATCGCGCGCGGCATGGACGGCGTGCGCGAGGCCACGGCGCGCACCCGCGAACACGCCGTCGCCCTGCTCAGCCCCTGGCTGGGCGAGAACAACCTGCCCGACGACCTGCCCCTGCCGCTGATGGTGGAGGTCGAGCTGGATCCGCGGACCGTGCGCGCGGGCACTTTCGCCCCGGATGCGCTGCAGGCCCGGCTCGACGAGGCCGGCCTGGCGGCGACGGTGGACGATCATTCGCGCTGGGCCTCGGCCGTGCGCCGGGCCGCGCGGACGGCGCAGACGCTGGGCCTGGCCCTTCTCGCCCTGGTGGCCGGCGCCGCCGCGGCGGTCGTGGCCTTTGCCGCCCGGGCCAGCCTGGCGGCGCGGATCGACGTCATCGACGCGCTCCATCTGTGCGGCGCGGAGGACGGGTTCATCGCCGGTCTGTTCCAGCGGCGCTTCTTCATGCTGGGGCTGAAGTCCGGGGCGACCGGCGCCGTGTTTGCCGGACTGGTCTCCATCCTGGTCAGCGTCGGCGGCTCGCCGGCGGACATGGCGTTCTTCCTGCCGCAATGGGCTGCCGATCCGTTCGAGATTATCCTGCTGGCGCTGGCCCCCCTGCTGGCCGGCCTCACGGCCGCGGTCTCGGCGCGGCTCGCTGTCGCATCGGACTTGCGGGGACGCTGGTAGGGCGTCACAAAACAGCCGGGTTCGCGAGGACATGTGAGATGCGGATTTCACCGGCGGCTTCGGCCGCACAGGCAGACAGGATCGGGAGCCGTCGATGAACCGGGGCTGGATGGCACTGCGCGCGATCGCCTTCCTTGTGGTGGCCGGCCTGGCGATCGGCTTCGTCCTGTTCGCCGGCCGGGTCGCCGGCTTCGACACGCCGGCCGCCGATCGCCGGGCCGACGCCATCGTCGTGCTGACCGGCGACGCGGGGCGGACCATGACCGGGCTCGAACTCCTGCGCGCCGGCCGCGCCCCGCTCCTGCTGATCTCCGGCGTCGATCCGTCGGCGACGCCCGCCGACATCCAGCGTCATTCCGGCCTGAGCGACGACGAGCTGGACTGCTGCGTCATTCTCGGACGCAATGCCACGGACACGATCGGCAATGCGCGCGAGGCCGGCGATCTGGTGCGCGAGAACGGCTATCGGAGCTTGATCATCGTGACCTCAGACTATCACCTGCCCCGGAGCCTTCTGGAGATGCGGTCCCTGATGCCCGGTGTCGAGCTGATCCCCTATCCCGTGCGCACGACGCCACCCTGGCGCGACCTGCGCGCGACACGGCTGTGGCTCCAGGAATACGCCAAGTTCACCGCCGTCTGGCTGCGCCATTCGGTGTCGCCACGCGCCGAAAGCGTCTGATGACCTCGCTGAAATCCCTCGTCTTCTACGTCTACATGTACACGCTCATGGTGATCATGGGCGTGGTCGGGCTGCCGCTCCTGCTGGCGCCGCGCAGCTGGTCGCGCAGCTGGCTGCGGATCTATCTCAAACTGCTCTGGTTCGGCATGCGCTGGATCTACGGCATCACCTTCGAGGTGCGCGGACGCGAACACCTGCCCGCCGGCGGGGCCCTGGTCGCCTCCAAGCACATGAGCATGTGGGAGACGCTGGCCTATTGGGAAATCCTGCCCGACCCGGCCATCATCCTGAAACACACCCTCACCTACATGCCCTTCTTCGGCTGGTTCGCGGTCAAGCTGGGCAATATCTCGGTCAACCGGAAAAAGGGCGCCAGCGCGCTCAAGGCCATGATGCGCGATGCCGCGCGGCGCGCCTCGGAAGACCGGCAGATCCTGATCTTTCCGGAAGGCACGCGCGTCGCCCCGGGCGAGCATCCGGATTTCAAGCCGGGCGCGGCCGGACTCTACCTCTCCATGGGCGTGCCCTGCGTGCCCGTGGCGCTGAATTCCGGGGTCTTCCTGAAATCCTATTGCGGCCTGAAACGGCCCGGCCGGATCGTGGTGGAATTCCTCGAACCGATCCCGCCGGGGCTCGACAAGCCGGACTTCCTGCGTCAATTGCATGAGCGTATCAACACGGCATCGGACGCGCTTCAGGCTGCCGACCGGCCGTCCGAGGGAGCAGCCCGGTGACCATGCGTACCAAACTGTTGTGGCCGATCGGCGGGATCGTCCTGCTGTTTGTGCTCTATTCGGCCTACTGGATGTTTGCCAGCACGCAGATCCGCCGCGGCGTCGAGGACTGGATCGCCGACAAGGAGCGCGCCGGCTACCAGATCGAGCATGACGGCCTGCATGTCAGCGGCTATCCCTACCGCTTCCGGATCCGCCTCGACACGCCGCACTTCCATGCGCCGCAGAGCGATGGCGGCTGGGACGCCCGGCTTGAAACGCTCACCGCCGACGCCATGCCGCACGATCTGTCGCACTGGATCGTGGCTTTCGGCGGCCCGCTCCTGCTGGCGGACTATACCGAACCGGACGGGCTGATCGAGGTGACCGCTTCGGATGCCCGCATAAGCCTCGTCTACAACACCGCGGGCGAGACCGAACGCGTCGGCGCGGAATTCCGCGACCTCCTGGTCACCACGCGGGCCGGTTCACCGCCCGATCTCCGCTCGCTCGACGAATTGCTGATGTCCGGCACGGTCGACGAAAACGACGCGCTGCGCATGCGCATGCAGGTGTCCGGCGTGCGGGCCGCGCCGGGCGTGCTGGAGCCGGATGTCGAGCGTGCCTTCGGCGACACGGCGCGGTCGGCCCGGATCGATCTGGAAGTGACGCAATGGTCCGCCATGGCCGACGGCGCCAACGCCCTCGCCTGGCGCGATGCGGGCGGGCGGCTCCAGATCGCCGATGCGGAACTGGAATGGGGCCCGGCCCATGTGTCAGGCACGGGCGATTTCACCATCGACAGCCTGGCGCGGCCCGACGGCCGCCTGTCGCTGCGGATCACCGATCCGGACGCGCTGGCCGACGCCCTGGTCGAGGCCGGTGTGGTCCCGCGCGAGAACGAGCAGGCGCTGCGCCTGGCCGCCATGCTGGCCCCGCGCAGCCCGGAGGGCGTCTCCCTGCCTTTCCGCATCCATGACGGCGGGATCTATCTCGGTCCCGTCCGCCTCGGCGCGATCGACGGCTAGAATAAGGGGGACAGACACGTAAGCGTGCTTACGTGTCTGTCCCCCTTATTCCGAAGCGCGCTTACGTGTCTGTCCCCCTTATTCCTCACTATCCCAGAAACTCGGCGAGGCCTTCGACCAGGCGGCGATTCTCGTCGGCCTTGCCTACGGTCGCGCGCAGCGCATTGGGCAGGCCGTAGGGGTCGACCGGGCGGATGATCAGGCCTTTCGAGGTCAGGAAGGCATCGGCGTCCCTGGCCGTCTTGCCCGGCGTGTCCGGGAAATGGATCAGCACGAAATTGCAGACGCTGGGCGTCACTTCCAGGCCGAGCCCGCCGATCTGCTGGCGCAGCCAGGCCACCCATTCCTCATTGTGATCGGCCGATTTCTTCATGAAGTCCCGGTCGGCGATCGCCGCGGTCCCGGCCTCGATGGCCGGCAGGTTCACATTGAAGGGGCCGCGCACCCGGTGCAGCACGTCGATGATGGATCTGTGCCCGTAGGCCCAGCCCAGACGCACGCCGGCGAGACCGTGGATCTTGGAGAAGGTGCGGGTGACGACGACATCGTCGCGCTCGCGGGCCAGTTCCAGACCGGCGGAATAATCCTCCGCCCGCACGAATTCGGCATAGGCGCTGTCGATCACCAGCAGCGTCGTGTCCGGCAGGGCATCGCGCAGGCGGCGCACCTCGGCGTCGGAGATATAGGTGCCGGTGGGATTGTTCGGATTGGCCAGGAAGACGATCTTCGCGTCGTCTCCGGCGGCCTCGATCAGCGCATCGACATCGGTCGTGTAGTGGCGCTCGGGCGCAGAGACGAGTTCGGCGCCGGACTGCATGGCCACCAGGCGGTAGACCAGAAAGCCGTATTGCGACTGGACCACCTTGTCGCCGGGATTGAGGTAGGCGCGGCCGAGCAGCTGGAGGAGTTCGTCCGATCCGCAGCCGCAGACGATGTTCTCCGCCTCCAGGCCTTCTTCCCGCGCAATCGCCTCGCGCAGCTTGGTCGCCCCGCCATCGGGATAGATGTGCAGACGGCTCGACGCGGCCTCGAAGGCCGCCGCGGCCTTGGGAGAGCAGCCCAGGGCGTTCTCGTTGGCGGACAGCTTCACCGGCTCGGCGACACCCGGCGCCTCGGCCGAGCCCGGCTTGTAGGGGCGAATGTCGAGAATGCCGGCGCGTGGCTCAATACCCATGGAACAGACCCTTATTTCTGGCGCGTCCGGCCGGAGACAGTCCGGCGGGACAGTTGACGGGGAGATAGCGCGGGCCGGCTCTGCCCTTCAAGTGCGCGCGAGCGGGCGGGCGCAGTCTGCCGCCCGGGATGCACAGCCCCGGTGTGCTTCACGGCCTCGGCCAGGATCACGCCGCCCAGCCCCGGCCAGGCATATTCGCCGATTTCCTCCCACACCGAGGCGACACGGCGATGGGTGGTCCAGCCCCAGGGCGGCGCATAGAGCGCGCGCGACCAGGCCGTGGCTTCCAGCAACGAATCCGACAGCAGACGGGAGAGCTGGCCGCGCGTGAAGGGGCGGCCATGGCCGAAAGGTGTCTTGTCGGAGAGCGCCCAGATCCCGTTGCGCGAGGCTGTCACCAGCATCAGCCGTCCTTCCGGCGCCATGACGCGCCAGATCTCGCGCAGCAGGACGGGCAATGCGTCGGCTTCTTCCAGCGCGTGGACCAGCAGGACACGGTCGAACAGGGCTTCGGGGAAAGGCAGGTGCACCTCGTCGCCCAGCGTGGTCGGCGTTCCCTCCGGCGGCTGGGCGATGGCGCCCTGGCCGGACGGCATGAAGGAGATGCAGCGCCGCGCCTCCTCGCGATAGGGCTCCAGATAGGGATTGGCGAAGCCCAGGCCGAGCACGTCGAGCGCGCGGGCATCGGGCCACAGGGCCCGGATGCGGCGCGCGATCATGCGCCGGGCCGTTTCGCCCTGCCGGCTGGAATAGAAGCGTTCGAGTTCGGTGGCATCGCGGCGCACTGGCCAGACTCCCGTCAGATGTCCTACACATCCATGCTACCCGCCACACTAACCAAAGCGGCGACAACGACAATGAGCGACCTCGTTATCCGGCAGTTTCCCTGCCTTTCCGACAATTACGGCTTCCTCGTCCACGATCCGGTGAGCGGCGAGACCGCCACGATCGACACGCCGGACGCCGACCGCATCCTGGCCGAGGCCGACAAGGCCGGCTGGCGGATCACCCAGATCTGGAACACCCACCATCATTTCGATCATGCCGGCGGCAATGAGGCGGTGAAGACCGCCACCGGCGCCACGATCGTCGCTCCGGACTATGAACGCGACCGCATTCCCGGCATCGACCGGCCGGTCGGCGACGGCGACACGGTCTCGCTGGGCGCGCATGTGGCCGATGTGCTCCACACGCCCGGCCATACGCTGGGCCATGTCTGTTACCACTTTGCCGGCGACCGGATCGCCTTTGTCGGCGACACGCTGTTCGCCCTGGGCTGCGGCCGCCTGTTCGAGGGCACGCCCGAGCAGATGTGGAACAGTCTGAAACGGCTGACCGCCTGGCCCGAGGAGACGCGCATCTACTGCGCCCACGAATACACCCAGGCCAATGCCGCCTTCGCCCTGTCCGTGGACCCCGGCAATACCGATCTCCAGGCCTATGCGGCCGCAGTGGACGCCGAACGCGCCCGCGGCGAACCGACCGTGCCCACCACGATCGGTGCCGAGCTGGCCGCCAACCCCTTCCTGCGCCCTGCCGATCCGGCGATCCGCAAGCAGCTGGGCCTCGAGGCGGCCAGCGACACGGCGGTCTTCGCCGAGGTCCGCAGCCGCAAGGACCGTTTCTGACCGCATTGCAGCATCGCGACCGAAAGTCCGGTTGACAGACCCGCCGTCAGGGGGCGACAAAATCTGTCAGGCCCGCCTCCCCGCCTTTGGCGGACCCACGCGATGCGGGATGCGCGACCATGGACGAGCCGACACGCGAAGACCGGAGCGCCCGGGCCGCCGGGCCGGGTTTTGCAGATCTTTTCACGCCCAAACTCCTGACCGTCCTGCGTGAGGGTTATGGACTGGCACACCTGCGGGCCGATGCCGTGGCGGGGCTGACCGTCGCCATCGTCGCCCTGCCCCTGTCCATGGCGATCGCCATCGCCTCGGGCGTCTCGCCGGCCCAGGGACTCTATGCCGCGATCGTCGGCGGCTTCCTGGTTTCGCTGTTCGGCGGCAGCCGGTTCCAGATCGGCGGTCCGGCCGGGGCCTTCATCGTTCTCGTCGCGGCGACGCTGGAACAGCACGGCGCCGACGGGCTCATCCTGGCCACGCTGATGTCCGGTGCGATCCTGATCGTGACCGGCTATCTGCGGCTGGGCACCTATATCAAGTTCATCCCCTATCCGGTGACGATCGGATTCACCGCCGGGATCGCCGTCATCATCCTGGCCAGCCAGCTGCGCAGCATGCTGGGGCTGGAGCTCGGCGGTCCGGAACCCAGCGAGTTCGGCCCCAAGCTCGTGGCCCTGGCCCAGGCCCTGCCCACGGCCAGCCCTTATGCCATTGCGCTCGCAGCCGGAACGATTGCCGTCATCGCCGGTTTCAAGGCCTGGAAGCCGCATTGGCCGGGCATGCTGATCGCGATCGGCCTTGCCTCCGCCGCGGCGGGCCTCATGAACATGCCGGTCGCCACGATCGGCTCGGCCTTCGGCGGCATACCGCACGGCCTGCCGATGCCGTCCCTGCCCGCGCTGTCGCTCGGGAAAGCGATCGAGGTGCTGCCCAGTGCCTTTGCCTTCGCCCTGCTCGGCTCGATCGAATCCCTGCTCTCCGCCGTCGTCGCCGACGGCATGACCGGGCGGCGCCACCGCTCGAACTGCGAACTCGTCGCCCAGGGCGTGGCCAATATCGGCTCGGCCCTGTTCGGCGGGCTTTGCGTGACCGGCGCCATCGCCCGCACGGCGACGAATATCCGCGCCGGCGCGCGCAGCCCGGTCTCGGGCATGATGCATTCCGCTTTCCTGCTGGTCTTCATGCTGATCGCCGCGCCGCTGGCGCGCTACATCCCGCTGGCCGCCCTGGGCGGCATCCTGGCCGTGGTCGCCTGGAACATGGCCGAGCGTCACCAGTTCGTCGCCCTGCTGCGCGCCTCGAAGGGCGATGCGCTGGTGCTGATGTCCACCTTCCTGCTGACCGTCTTCTACGACCTGACCGCCGGGATCGTGGTCGGCTTCGCGCTGGGCGCGGTCCTGTTCATCAACCGCATGTCGGAGCTGACCGGCATCGACCGGGCCGGCGGACTGGTCCAGCGCGACATGGCCGACAGCGCCGAGCGCGAGGACTATGACGCGGCGCTGGCGACCTATCCGGACATCGTGGTCTATCGCATACGCGGCGTCTTCTTCTTCGGCGCGGCCTCGACCGTGGACCATGTGCTCACCAGCATCGCCGACCGGCACAAGGCCTTCGTGATCGACTTTTCCGACGTGCCCGCCATCGACTCCACCGCCGCCAACACGATCGCCGCCTTTGCCCGCAAGACCGCGGCCCGCCATGCCATCGAGATCCGGCTGACCGGAACCAATGCATCGGTCCGCAAGGCGCTGGAGGCCCAGGGTGTCATCCCCCCGCTTGTCGCCTACGCCGCATCGATAGAGGATGCCGTCTCTTCCGTTCGAAACAGCGATAAGCAGGAGAGCCGGGCTTCATGACCGACACGACCGATATCCAGACCCTGATCGACACGCTGGGCATGCAGCCGCACCCCGAGGGCGGCTGGTTCGTGGAGATGTTCCGCGATGTCGACGGGCCGGACGGGCGGGCGCGCTCGACGGCCATCTATTTCCTGCTGGCCGAGGGGCAGTCCTCGCACTGGCACCGCGTCGATGCGGTCGAGGTTTGGCACTGGTATGCCGGCGCACCGCTGGAACTGGCGATCAGCGAGGATGCGAAGCGCGTGAACACGCTGCGTCTGGGTCCGGACCTTGCCGGCGGCGAGCGCCCGCAAGGCATCGTTCCCACCGGGGCCTGGCAGGCTGCACGCTCGACCGGCGCATGGACCCTGGTCGGATGCACCGTCGCGCCGGGCTTCGAGTTTTCGGGCTTCGAACTGGCGCCGGAAGGCTGGGCGCCGGGTGAAGGCGACCCCGCGCCGTAGAGCATTTTCGAACCGCGAAACCGGTACCCACTTTCGCTGAAAATGCTCTATCCTCTTGTTTTGTCGCATTTTCGAACCGCGAAACCGGTACCCACTTTCGCTGAAAATGCTTTAGCTGGACATGCGCGCGAGGACCTGGGCGATCATGGCCGAGGAAGGCCGGCCGGCATAACCGGCGTCCGGCGCGATGACGATGATCAGCGTGTCGTCCTCGACGAAGGCGGCCGGCCGCTCGCCCAGGATCAGGCTGATCCCGGCCAGGTCGCGCAGCCGTCGCCGGTCGCCGGGCATCCGCGATACCGCCCGGTCAATCAGTTCGAGCGTGTCGAACTGCACGCCCAGACCGGCGCGCGGGGCCGGCGCGTATTCCACGGAGATGTTGCGGTCGAGCTGGCGCGCCAGATCGCCGGCCAGCTGTTCGGCGCGGGCGCGCACCTCGCCGGGCGAGCGCGGTACGGGCGTCAGACCGGCGGCGGGACTGGCAAACTCGACAATCACCCCGTCCGGCGCATCGGCGGGAAAATAGGTCGCCCCGCCCAGCGCGTTGAGGCGCAGGACCTCGCGGCCGGTATCGGTGATGTAGGCCGTGCCGCCGCCGGGCGCGCGATCGGGATAGAGCACGAGAACCTCGCTGTCGGGCGCATCGCGCTCGCGCAGCAGCGCCGCCTCGCGGGAGCGGTCGAACAGGAAGAAGCTGCCGGTATCGGCGCGCTGGTACCAGCCCGTCGCCTGCTCGGCCCGCTCATTGCGCAACAAGCGGTCGCGCAACGGGTTCTGCAGACCCGAAGCAGTGCCGGCGCACAGCGCGGCGATCAGTATGGCCAGAATCCAGCGTGTCATCCCGGTCAGCATCATCTGCGGCAAGAGGGCGAATTTGCGGCAAGGACTGTGAAAGTCCTCAGGCCATGTACTGGCCGCCATTGACCGTCAGCGTCGACCCGGTGATGAACCCGGCCTCCTCGCTGCACAGATAGGCCACGAGCGAACCGATCTCGCCGGCCCCCCCCAGCCGCCCGACCGGAATGCCGGCAACGATGCCGTCGAGCACGTTCTGCGGCACGGCCGCGACCATCTCGGTGTTCACATAGCCCGGCGCCACGCAATTCACCGTGATGCCCTTGCGGGCCGCCTCCTGGGCCAGCGCCCTGGTGAAGCCGATGACGCCGGCCTTGGCGGCGGAATAATTCACCTGGCCCATCTGGCCCTTCTGGCCGTTGATCGAGGAAATGTTCACGATGCGGCCCCAGCCGCGCTCGCGCATGCCCTCGATCAGCGGGCGGGTCGTGTTGAACATGGAATCCAGGTCCACGCGCATCACCTCGCGCCACTGCTCCGGCGTCATCTTGTGGAACATGGTGTCACGGGTAATGCCCGCATTGTTCACGAGAATGTCGATCGGAGATCCGGCTTTCGCCTCGGCCGCGACGAGCCCGTCGCTGCACGACTGGAAGTCGCCGACATCGAACCTGACGACATCGATGCCGTGCTCCGCGGAGAAGGCCTCGGCCGCGGCGTCGTTTCCGGCATAGTTTGCAACGACGCGATGGCCTGCCGACTTCAGGGCCAGGCTGATGGCCGCGCCGATGCCGCGCGTGCCGCCGGTCACGATTGCGGTGCGTGTCATTCCATCCCCCGATTACGTCAAGGCTCACCGGCCATTTGCGTTCGCGCTTGCAGCACACCACCTTAAGCGCGTACACCCTTACATGAAATAGCTACGCGCCAGTGTCGAGCGAATAACAGCCTGAACACACCAAAAAGGCGCACCACAGGGGAGTGAGCGGTGACAAAATCGACAGGAAAGTCGCCAGAAATCGTCATCAAGAAGTATGCGAACCGGCGGCTCTACGACACATCGACCAGCCAGTATGTAACACTCGACTACCTGCGCGACCTGGTGAAAAAGGGGACGGACTTCCAGGTCGTGGACGCCAAGAGCGGCGATGATCTCACGCGCGGCGTGCTCGCCCAGATCATCTTCGAGGAGGAAGCCCGCGGGGCCAATCTTCTGCCCGTCGACTTCCTGCGCCAGCTGATCGGCTTCTACGGCGACAGCCTGCAGACCGTCGTTCCCGGCTATCTGCAGATGTCGATGAATTCCTTCGCCCAGCAGCAGGAAGAGTTCCGCGAAAAGATGGCCGAGGCCATGACCTCGCCACAGGCCTCCATGGCGATGATCGAGGAACAGACGCGCCGCAACATGGAAATGTTCGGCCAGGCGATGCGCATGTTCTCGCCCTTCCCCGCACAGGACGAGGGCGACAGCGACACCGCGAAGACCGTTCCGGAGAAAGACACGGAAAGCGAGGACCTCGGTGCCATGCGCGAGGAGCTCGATGCGATGCGCGCCAAGCTCGACCAGCTTCTCGATACCAAGACCAAGAAATAGCCGGCATCGCCCGCCGCGTTCCGGACGTTAACACTTTCGTATCGATATGACGCACCCGGCGCCGGAAACGGCGCCGGGTGTATTCATTTACAACCTCTAAACCCTGTTTTTGCCGCCGGTTCGTGGTTAACCTCTCATTAAGAGTTGGCATCGGCCTTGCGAAGACACGGGCATGACCACGATCCGCAGTGCATATCCTGTCCCGACCCCGACCCGCCGGCGCGTAGAGCCGGCCGGTCGCGCACGCGGTTCGAACGATCGTCCGCCGCAGCAGGATGCGCCTGTCACCGTCCCGACCCGGCAGGGAACCGAGCGTGAAGACGACCGGTCCTTTGTCCGGGCGCGTCCTGCCACGGCGGAAGTCATGGTCCAGATCATCGGCAATGACGTGCCGCGGCGCGGCCTGAAGGCCGAGCCGAGCGAGGTGGAGCGCTTCCGCCGCACCTATGCTCAGGCCGCAACGCCGAACGCGCCGGCCCCGAAATGGGAGCGGCGCGCATGAGCCTGAATGCCGGAAAGGCCCGGCGCGTCGGTTTCTGGCTGGATGTCAGCCTGGGCGCCGGGCTTGTCTTTTTCCTGATCTAGGCAGGCCCTTCTCCCCACAGGCGTGAGGAGAAGGATGCCGCGGTCTATTCGCCGCCGACCGCCAGGTCGCGGCGGGCTGCAACGATCGTCACCACGAAACCGGCCACCGTATCCATCAGCGTCATCATGGTGATGAGGAAGAAGACGGACGTGCCGAAACGGCCGACCAGCAGGAAGAGCGACAGGGCGATCACGAAGACGGCCATGGACAGGCCGTGATTGATGATCGTCGCCGTTCCCGTGCCGGCGGACTTCACCAGCTCGATGAACATCATCAAAAGCGCGAAGATGACGATCAGGTCGCCCACCGTCATGCCCCAGGGACCGGATACAAGCGGCACCTGGAAGACGGTGTTGTCCATCAGTGCGGCCGCTGCGGTCGGATCGCCGGCCGTGAAAATCACCAGGACCGAGTAGACGATCACCGGAATGATGAGCAGTGGAATGACATTGAACATTGAACTTCCCCCCTTTGTACCACCGGCGCGCCGAGCCTGATTGGCCGCCGTCATACCCAACAATACGCCGTTGTCCCCGCCTCCGGCCATGTCGTGTCCTTTCGTCCCTTTGCCGGCGGCCGGAAAGGACCGCCGGACCTAGTATTCGTCAGTTCCGCGCGGACTGCGCGCCCGCGAATTTAACCACATCATGCCCATCATGTCTGTCAAAGAGGCGAAAAGACGGCCGAAATTCGTATATTTCGATGTTCCGTGAGCGCGGGGACGGTGTGTCACCGGCCGGAATTCGCACAGATAGCCCTCGCGATTCATCAGGGCCGGGATGAAACGGTGCTGGTGATCGAAAAAGGGCAGATCCAGATAGGCCTGGCGCCGGAAAGCCTTCAGCCCGCAGCCCGTGTCGCTGCAATTGTCGTTCAGCAGACGCTTGCGCACACCATTGCCCACACGCGAGGCGAATTTCTTCCAGGCCGAGTCCTGGCGGGCTGCCGTGCGGTCGCCGCCGACCAGGGCCAGGCCTTCGGGCGCATCCGGACGCGTCAGCGCGTCGATCACGGCCGGCAGGTCCTGCGGCGGGTTCTGCCCGTCCCCGTCCAGCGTCGCGATGACGGCGCCGCGCGCCTGCATGACGCCGGTCCGGATCGAGCGCGACTGACCGGCATTGTGCCTGTGAGAGATCACGCGCAGCATCGGCAATTCGTCTTTCGCCGCGACCAGCTCCTCCCGCGTGGCATCGGAGGAGCAGTCGTCGACAAAGACGATCTCGAAATTCCGCCCGTCCAGCGCCTCGGCGATCTCGCGCGCCAGCGGGACGACGTTCCCGGCCTCGTTATAGGCCGGCACGACGACGGAAATATCGGGATGTTTTCGGGAAGTCTGGCTCATGGTTGGCCGCCTGAGCTTGCGAAACAGGTGCTGCCCGTTACATACCGGGTTTGGTTCGCGACGCGAGGGTTTTCTCATGTCGGATGTGAACCGGAGAGTTGAATGACCGATCTTGCCCGGGGCCCGCGCGCCTATTTCATCCTTGCAGCGATCGCCGCCCTGGCTGCCCTGGCCGGCCTCTTCACCCTGCCGCCGCTGGACCGCGACGAGAGCCGTTTCGCCCAGGCCACGGCGCAGATGCTGGAAACCGGCAATTTCGTCGAGATCAATTTCCAGGACGAGGAACGCAACAAGAAACCCGTCGGCATCCACTGGCTGCAGGCGGCCAGCGTCGCCGCGCTGTCCAGCGCCGAGGCGCGGGAGATCTGGGCCTACCGCATCCCGTCCATGTTCGGGGCCATCCTGGCGGCGCTGGCCTGTTTCTGGGGCGGCCAGCGGCTGGTCGGGCGCGAGGCGGCATTTGCAGGCGCCGCCCTGCTGGCGGCAAGTGTGATGCTGGGGATCGAGGGCGGTATTGCCAAGACCGACGCCGTGATGACGGGCGCCACGACGCTGGCCCTGGCCGCCCTGGCCCATCTGCGCACCGGCGGGGGGCGCAGGACAGCGCTTCTCTTCTGGTTCGCCCTCGGACTGGGCACGCTGGTGAAAGGACCGGTCACGCCCATGGTCGCCGGTCTCGCCACGCTGACCCTCCTGGTCTGGGAGCGCGAATGGCGCTGGCTGAAACCGCTCTTCTTCTGGCCCGGCCCGCTGCTGGCCGCGTGCATGGTCCTGCCCTGGCTGGTCTCGATCCAGATCGCCACCGAGGGCAATTTCCTGCGCGAGGCCGTGGGCATGGACATGGGGCCCAAGATCATTTCCGCCCAGGAACGCCATGGCGGCTGGCCGGGCTATTACCTGCTGGCGCTGCCGCTGACCTTCTTTCCGGCCATCCTCTTCTTCATACCCGGCCTGACCCGGCTGATCCCGGCCGTGCGGGGCCGGATCGACGCGGAAACGGCCCGCAAGGCCCGTTTCCTCATCGCCTGGGCCCTGCCCAGCTGGCTCGTCTTCGAACTCATGCCCACCAAGCTGCCGCACTATGTGCTGCCGACCTATCCGGCGCTGGCACTGATCGCGGGCTGGGGTTTTGCGGAACTGTCGAACACGGCGAACTGGGCGCGCTGGACGGGCTGGGCGCTGTTCGGGCTTTCGGGGCTGATCGCGGCACTGGGGGCATCGCTGATCTTCATGCTGTTCACAGCGCCCGGACCGGGCGACCCCGACCCGCTTCGATCGGCCATGGCCCTGGCCGCCGCCAGCCTGTTTGCCGGCCTGGCCGGCGCGACCCTGGCGGCAGACCGGCTGCGCAAAGGAATGCTGGTCCTTGTCCTCGCCGTTCTCAGCGGCCTCGGCTGGCACGTCATGGTTCGCGGCACGGCGCTGCCCGGCGCCGAGGCCGTGCGGCTGGCCGACCGCGTGCGGGCCGTTCGCGAGATGTCGGGCGAAATCGCCGGACTGGCGCCCGAAGACATCGTGACGGCCTCGTCCTATACCGAACCTAGCCTCGTCTTCTCGCTGGGGACCGATACGCATCTGGGAACCGCCGAGGACGTCTTCGCCTTTGCGGAAAGCCGCGACCTTCCTACATTGATGGTGCTGGACCTGTCCCGCGACGACGCCCTGCGCGCCGCATTCGACGGCGAACGCATTGCAGACGGTCCCCGGCCGGAATACGACCTGTTCGGCCGCCTGGGCGCGCTGGGCGACTGCCATCGCGAATGGATCCCCGGCACGAACTATTCCAGAGGCGGCGACACGACGCTGGTCGCGGTCTTCACGCGCTGCCGGACCGGGGCGCCCCAGACACCGGAGTTGGATGATCAATGACCCGCAAGATCGAAATCGTTGAGGTCGGCCCGCGCGACGGGCTGCAGAACGATCCGGCGATGATGCCGACGGATACCAAGATCGAATTCGTCGAACGCCTGATCGCGGCGGGCGTGCGGCGCATGGAGGCCGCCAGCTTCGTCCATCCCAAGCTCGTGCCGGCCATGGCCGACAGCGACGAGGTGATGCAGCGCGTGCCGCGCCAGGACGGCGTGAAATATATCGGCCTGGCGCTCAACGAGCGCGGCATGCGGCGGGCCCTGGAGGCCGGCTGCGACGAGGTCAACTACGTCATGGTCGCCTCGCCGGGCTTCGGACTGAAGAACCAGAACGCCACGCCGGAACAGACCGCCGACCTGTTCGACAAGATCGCCATTCTCGCCCATGACGAGGGCGTGCCGGTCTCGGTCACCGTGTCGGTGGCTTTCGGCGACCCGTTCGACGGCGAGGTGGACCCGAAGGTGGTCGCCAATCTGGCCGCCCGCGCACGGGCCGCAGGCGCCGTTGAGTTTGCCATGGGCGACACGATCGGCGTGGCCGATCCGTGGAGCGTTCGCAAGACTCTGGATCTGGTGCGCGCGGAGAGCGGCGATATGCGCCTGCGCCTGCATTTCCACAACACGCGCAATACGGCGATGGCCAACATCTATGCCGCGGTAGAAGCCGGCGTGGACGTCATCGACGCCTCGGTCGGCGGGATCGGCGGCTGCCCCTTCGCGCCGGCGGCCACCGGCAATGTCGCCACGGAGGACGTGGTCTACATGCTCGAGCGCGGCGGCTACGAGACCGGGCTGGACCTCGGCAAGCTGATCGAGACCGCGAAATGGCTGGAAAGCGAAGGGCTGAAACACCCGGTGGACTCGGCGCTTTCGCGCGCCGGGGCGTTTCCGGCCTCCACAAGCTGAGGGAGCCCGCGGACCCGACATGGCCGTCGCAACACCCTTCCTGCCCCTTGATGGGGCAGGGGGACCACGCCGAAGGCGTGGTGGATGGGGTGGGGGCGAGGTGCCTGCGACGACGCAGCGAACCTGCAAGCACCGGGTAACACCCCTTCCGACCCGAGGCTTCGCCTCGGCCCACCTTCCCCATCAAGGGGAAGGATGGCTGATGGCGCAGTCGAATGTTTGTTGTCTGCCCCGGCGGCCTAACGCCCGGCCCCGCTGCTGGCACGGCGGATGCGGCGCAAGCGGTGGGCGACGCGCTGGCGGTGCAGCAGATTCCGGCCCCTCGCCTTGAGCCGGAGCAGCGTCACGCGCCCCCAGATCGCCGCGAAGATCGGCCCGATCATCGCCATCGTGGCGAGGCGCTGCAGCGGCCCTGGATAGTGTTTCCAGAAATACTTGATGAAGCCGAGCGCCTTCTGGGTCTCCACGAAGAAGGGCGAGGTCTGGCTGGTCCCGCCATAGTGGAGGATCTCCGCACGCGGCTCGAAATGCACGCCGCCGCCGTCCGCGCGCACCTGCCGGCACAGATCGATGTCCTCGACATGCAGGAAGTAGCGCTCGTCGAACCCGCCGCGGTCGAGAAAGGCCCGGCGCGGCACCATCAGGGCCGCGCCCGAGACGACCGGCACATCCATCAGGCCGTCGGCCACGGGCTCGTTCTCGTAGTGCAGATTGCGCAGTTTCGGCACGACGCGATCCAGGCCCAGGAAGCTGACCATGGCGGAGACGGGCGTCAGCTCGCCGCGGCGCCCGCCGCGCTGTTCGGTGCCGTTCTCGTTGGTGATACGCGCGCCGAGTACCCACATGCGATCGCCCAGCCCGGCCGCCGAGGCCTTCAGGCGCTTCAGGGCACCCGGCTGCAGTACCGCATCGGGATTGAGGAAGAGCACCCGGTCGCCGGACGCGCGCTGGGCGCCGATATTGCAGCCCTTCGCGAAGCCGAGATTGGCGCCGGTCTCGACCAGGACGAGCCGGTCGCTGTCGGCCGCCATCTGGCGCAGCTTGCGGATCATCTCCGGCGGATTGCCGTGATTGACCAGGACGAACTCGTCGACATCGGGCGTGGCGAGAATGGAGGCGACGGCTTCCAGCAGGCGCGGGCCGGTCTGCCAGGACACCGTGACGACACTCACACGCGCGGCACCCGCCCCTTGGGAAGCTTCGCTCCGAGGAAGAAGACCGACGTCGCCGCCAACGCTACTGTCCCTTGGTGCCATTCCTGCCAGACCCCGTAGGAGAACACGATAAGGGAGACATAAACCACAAGTACCCAGACCACTCCAACGGCCTGTAGCCGTGAAAGTTGCGGTGAACCTGCAATTCGCCCCCCCATGGCTACCAGACAGGACGCCAGGAGCACGGCTCCGACCGCGCCTGTTTCAAGCCAGATGTGCAAAGTGGCATTGTGTGGGTGCAACGGCAAGCGTTCGACCGTATAGCCGGCCAGCTCCATTTCCGAATTCAGCGGCCGCGACGCGTCCAGCCCGTAGCCGGCCCAGGGCCTCTCGCGGATCAGTTCGCCGGCATAGGACCAGATCTCCAGACGCCAGACCCAGGACAGCGGCATCGCATCGCGCAAGCCCTGCGGCAGGTGCGCGATCACGTCCGGCAGGGCCAGGGGCATGACGATCAGCATGCCGGCCACCGTGCCGAACACCACCGCCAGAAGCGTGCGCGGCCAGAACACGGTCAGGACCGCGGCAAGGCTTGCCAGCACGAAGGCGACGGCATTCACATGGGTGTCGAAGGAGAAGGCGGCGATGGCGGCAAGCAATACGAAAAAGGCGCCGATCAGCGGTCCGCCTTCGCGCCATGCGATCAGCGCGGCGGGCACCGAGAGCAGGATCAGCGGCACGGCGGCATGGCCCAGATTGCGGTGGACATGGGTCATCAGGTCCCGTTCGGGCAGATTGCCCATGCCCTCGACCACGGTCTTGAAACCGCGCGTCGCCGTTCCGCCGAGCAGGGTTTCCGCGAGCAGGTAGAGACCCAGGCCGACGACCAGGAACATGATCGCCGCCTCGACCCGCCGCTGCCAGGCGCCGCCCAGCTTGCCGATCCGCACGGCGAACAGCGTATAGAGCGGTATACCCAGACAGGTCCGCCAGATCTGGCCGGGATCGTCATGCGGCGACCACAGGAAGCTGAGCGCGACCCAGACCAGGAACAACCCGCCCGCGATCAGCGAGATCGGCACGCGGGAGGGCCGCCAGAAGCCGGGCTCGACCGGCATCGCGACCAGCGCCATGAGCGCCACCGCCGGCGCGATCATCAGCGAGCCGGCGATCCCGAACAGGAAGGAAAGAGCGAACGCGGCGATCCCGGCTATGCCCGCCCTGGTATCATCGCGCACGTTCGCGCCTCCTCCCCCAGAGAGCTCAGTTCCGCTTCAAATCCGGCGGCGTCGCGTCGGCAGACAGGCGCGCAATGGCCTCGTCCAGCGGCAGGATTTCCTGCTTCTTGCCGTCTTCGCCGAGGAAACGCAGGGCCAGCGTGTCCTCCTCGGCCTCCTTGCGGCCGACCACGGCGATCACTGGCACCTTGCCCACGGAATGTTCGCGGACCTTGTAGTTGATCTTCTCGTTGCGCAGATCGGTCTCGGCATGCAGCCCGGCCTTCGTCATGGCTGCCTTGACCTCGTCGGCATAGCCGTCGGCATCCGAGGTGATCGTGGCGATCACCACCTGGCGCGGCGCCAGCCAGAAGGGCAGCTTGCCGGCATAATTCTCGATCAGCACGCCCAGGAAGCGCTCCAGCGAGCCCAGGATCGCCCGGTGCAGCATGACCGGGCGGTGCTTCTCGCTGTCATCGCCCACAAAGGTGGCGTCCAGGCGTTCGGGCAGATTGAAGTCGCACTGGATCGTGCCCGTCTGCCATTCCCGGCCGATGGCGTCCTTCACCACGAAGTCCAGCTTGGGCCCGTAGAAGGCGCCGTCGCCCGGATTGTGCTCGTACTCCAGCCCAGAGGCTTCGGCGGCTTCGCGCAGCGCGGCTTCCGACTTGTCCCAGACCTCGTCCGAGCCGACCCGCGTTTCCGGACGGTCGGAGAATTTGATGCGCGGCTCCTCGAAGCCGAAATCCTCGTAGACGGACTTCAGCAGCTCGCAGAAGGCCTTCACCTCGTCGGTGATCTGCTCGACCGTGCAGAAGATGTGCGCATCGTCCTGCACGAAACCGCGCACGCGCATCAGCCCGTGCAGCGAGCCGGACGGCTCGTAGCGGTGGCAGGAGCCGAACTCGGCCATGCGCAGCGGCAGGTCGCGATAGGATTTCTGGCCCTGGTTGAAGACCTGGACGTGGCAGGGGCAGTTCATCGGCTTGACCGCCAGGATCTTCTCTTCCTGGTCGATCGAGGAGATGAACATGTTCTCCCGGTACTTGTCCCAGTGGCCCGAGGCCTCCCAGAACTTGCGGTCCATCAGCTGCGGCGTGCGGATTTCCACATAGCCGGCCGCCTCCAGGCGCCGGCGCATATAGTCCTGCACCGCGCGATAGAGCCGCCAGCCATTGGCGTGCCAGAAGACCTGGCCCTGGGCCTCTTCCTGGAAGTGGAAGAGTTCCATCTGCTTGCCGAGACGGCGGTGGTCGCGCTTTTCCGCCTCTTCGAGACGATGCAGGTGCGCCTTGAGCTGTTTCTCGTCGGCCCAGGCCGTGCCGTAGATCCGCTGCAGCATGGCGTTGCGATGATCGCCGCGCCAATAGGCGCCGGCCACCTTCATCAGCTTGAACGCCTTGCCGATCTTGCCCGTCGACGGCAGGTGCGGGCCGCGGCACAGGTCGAACCAGTCGCCCTGGCGATAGATCGTGATCGTCTCGTCTTCCGGCAGGTCCTCGATCAGCTCGGCCTTGTAGGTCTCGCCCATCAGCTTGAACTGGGCGATGGCCTCGTTGCGGTCCCAGACTTCGCGCACGAAGGGCAAATCGGCATCGACGATCTCGGCCATGCGTTTCTCGATCGCCTCGAAGTCCTCGGGACTGAACGGTTCCTCGCGGGCGAAGTCGTAATAAAAACCATCCTCGATGGCCGGGCCGATCGTCACCTGGGTGCCGGGAAACAGATCCTGCACGGCCTGGGCGAGCACGTGCGCGGCGTCGTGGCGGATCACCTCCAGCGCCTTGTCGTCCTTGCGCGTCACGATGGCGACCTGCGCATCGCCGTCCAGCGGGCGGGTGAGATCCCATTCCTGCCCGTCCACTTCGGCAATGATGGCGGCCTTGGCCAGGGATTTGGAAATGCCCTCGGCCAGGTCGAGGGGCGTGGCGCCGTCGGGAAGCTCGCGTTTCGATCCGTCGGGAAGCGTCACATTGATCATCGGTCACATGTCCTTGTTGTCGGCGCGGCCCGCCGGCGAAAGCTCGTCCTGCGCTGGTCCCGATGGCTTGGCGCGGAACGCCCAGATCCGCCACCAGGGAACATGCGTGCGCGCCTTCGGAACGGGATCGAAACCGAACGTGCCGCCGGGGCGGCAGCGTCCCAGCCGGCCCACGGCCAGCCAGAAACCGCGCCAGGGTCCCTGCGCCTTCACCGAACCGATCGCGTAATGCGAGCAGCTCGGCTCGTGGCGGCAACGCACGCCCAGCGCATACAAGACCGGCGACAGGGTCCACTGATAGGCGCGCAGCGCGCCGATCATGACAAACCCGAAGAGCGGGCGGTCTGGCGTTTCTTTCCGTTCCGTCGAACGCATATGGATCAAGCCTTTTAACGCCGCGACGCGCGCTGTCCACCATGGACATCAAGCGCGCGAAACGGGCCGCAGTATAGCCTGTGGGTGAAGCGGGAAGCCGTTTCGGACTGTCCGGGCATTGTCCCGCCGGCGCGGCGGGGCCGGACAGCCCTATCCAGTCAGGGTGGTCGGGGTCTGTGTGGCGGCCGCCTGGCGGGCCGCTTCGGTCACGGCTTCGAAGGCCAGCATCACCGACTGGTGGCGCGCCGGATAGGCGCGCGCGCCCTCGAGCACGGCAAGCTCGGAGAACCGTCCCCGCGGCCCCGGCTTGCCCGATTTGAGCATGGCCAGCAGGCTGTCGCGCGCCATCTCCAGCTCCTCGCGGGACGCCCCGATCACCTGGCGCGCCAGAATGGACGCGGACGCCTGGCCGAGCGCGCAGGCTTTCACCCGCAGCGCCAGATCGGCGACCCGGCCGCCCTGCATGAGGATATCGACCTCGACTTCCGAGCCGCACAGGCGCGACACCTTGCGCACGGAGGCCTGCGGGCGCGAAAGACGCCCGATGCGCGGAATGTCCGCGGCCAGCCGCAGCACGGCATTGGAGTAGAGTTCGTCGGTCATTATGCGTCTTATGTAATGCGTTTTGCGCCGGTTTGCCATGGGGCGGCGGCGTGGGCCGGCCCGAGGCTCCCATATACCGTCATCCCAGCGAAAGCTGGGACCCAGATCGCGGTGACGGATATCCCCCACTCACGCCCCCAACCTCGCCGTCATCCCCCGGCTTGTCCGGTGGACCCCAGCTCGCCGCGTCGCGATTGGGCTGTGACGACAGGCGCATGAAGCCCGCAAACAGGATGGACGAGGCCCCCCGGACAAGCCGGGGGATGACGGTGTTTTGGGATAGGGAGGAAGGTATCAGCCCATGGAAGGCTTCTCGTTGTCTCAAACACAAGCGCATTTTCCCGGAAGCGCGCAGCGCTGTCCGGGACCGACCATTGCAGACGCCGAACGAGCCGATGGCTCAGTGGATCCCGGATCTGCAGCCTGCGTCCGCAGGCTTCCGTCCGGGAAAAATGGAGAAAGTGGGGGAAAGAAAGGACATGCACGCACCGGTTTCCCCGGCCTTGTGCCGGGGCCTGCCGGAAGTGGCCTTGAGATTCCGTTTTCACCTCAACCGGACCCCGGAACAGGTCCGGGGGAAGCAGAGCGTTTTGATGCGATCGTACACCTAGTCCCAGCCGTCCTCGTCTTCGTCGAGATAGGTGGGATCGTTGCGGCCGAGGACTTCGGGGATGTCCCCGAAGTCCTCGTCGCCATCCGGTTCGGGCTGCCAGACCTCGTCGGTCTCGACCGACCAGAAGCCTTCGGCCTGGGCCGCGCCCTCGGCCAGGCGGGCGGCCTGCTCTTCGGTCTCCGCGACCACGCCATAGGCCACGAAACAGGCACCGACCGCGTCCTCGGCCTGCAGCATCACGTTGAAGCCCTTGAGGGCCATGACCGCTACTCCACTACCTTCCGCCAGGTCGACCCTTCCGGGCCGTCATCGACCTGGATCCTGCGCGCATTGAGCTCGTCGCGAACCTCGTCGGCGACCGTCCAGTCCTTGGCGGCCCGGGCGGCCTGGCGTTTCTCGATCAGCGCATCGATTTCCGCGCGCTCTGCCGGATCCATGCCTTTCAGACCGAACCAGGCGTCCGGATCGTCCTGACCCAGCCCCATCAGCGCACCGGCGGCGAGCAGGCGCCCCTTGGCCGCGGCCTTTTCCTCCAACGTCTCCGCCTTGTTGGCCTCGCCGGCCAGGGCGAACAGCTCGGACATCGCCTTGGGCGTGTTGAGGTCGTCCAGCAGCGCGTCGAGGAAGGCCTCGGGCACCTCGACCTCGGCGGCCTCGACATCGCCCAGCCGGCGCAGCACGCCGTAGATCCGGTCGAGCGAGCGGCGGGTCTTGGTGAGCAGATCGGCATTCCAGGTCAGCGGCGCGCGGTAGTGCGCCGTGAGCAGGGCGCAGCGCAGCACCTCGCCCGGCCAGTCCTTCAACAGGTCGTGGATCAGCGCGACATTGCCCAGCGACTTGGACATCTTGTCCGAGCCCATGTTGAGGAAGCCGTTATGCAGCCAGTAATTCGCCATCGCCTTGCCGCCATGGGCGCAGGTCGATTGCGCGATCTCGTTTTCATGGTGCGGGAAGACCAGGTCGATGCCGCCGCCATGAATGTCGATCGTCTCGCCCAGATGCGTTTCGCACATCGCCGAGCATTCCAGGTGCCAGCCCGGCCGGCCGCGGCCCCAGGGGCTGTCCCAGCCCGGCTCGTCGTCGGCGGACGGCTTCCACAGCACGAAGTCGCAGGGATCCTTCTTGTAGGGCGCCACTTCCACGCGGGCTCCGGCGATCATGTCGTCGAGCGAGCGCTTGGAGAGCGCGCCATAGGCCTCGTAGGACTTCACCGAGAACAGGACATGCCCTTGCGCGGCGTAGGCATGCCCCTCATCGACGAGGCGCTGCATCATGGCGATCATCGGCTCGATATGGTCGGTCGCCTTGGGTTCGATGCTCGGCGGCGTCACGCCCAGCGCATCGAGATCCTCGCGATAGATCTTCGCGAATTTCGTCGCCACCGCCTCGATGCCCTCGCCGCTTGTCCGCGCCGCGGCCATGATCTTGTCGTCGATATCGGTGATATTGGCGGCCAGCACGACACTGTCCGCCCCGTAGAGATGCCCCAGCACACGGCGCAGCACGTCGAAGGCGACCGGAGGGCGCGCATTGCCGATATGGGCATAGCTGTAGACCGTCGGACCACAGACATACAGCGTCACCCGGCCTGCATCGATCGGTTCGAATGCGCGTTTTCGTCGCGCCATTGTGTCGTAAAGGGTGAGCGATTTCATGGTCTTGTCAGTCCAGCTTGTGTCAAGGGCGTGAAAAATTCACGCGCGGCCTGCGGTCATATCATTGGAAATCCCGCAAGGAAGGCCTAAATACGGCATTGCGCTGCTGCGCGAAAACAGAGGATTTCAGGCTCCGGCTGCAAAAACTCCGGCACTGCATCCTCGATCCGGAAACCGGCACTACGGTACCGACGTACAAGGTCGGAGCCGACCCGACAACGAAAGGATCCATGGGGATGGACGCCGTGACACCAGAAGCTGTGCGCCTTGCCGGCGCTGACAAGACCCAACCGACCCGCGAAGAGGCCGAAGAGGCCGTGCGCACCCTGATCGCCTGGGCCGGCGACGACCCGGCCCGCGAAGGCCTGATCGACACACCCAAGCGCGTGGTGAAGGCCTGGTCGGAATGGTTTTCCGGCTATGAAGCCGATCCGATGAAAGCCCTCGGCAAGACGTTCGAGGACGTGCAGGGCTATGACGACATGGTCATGCTGACCAATATCGATGTCGAGAGCCATTGCGAACACCATCTGGCGCCGATCCTGGGCGTGGCGCACGTCGCCTACCTGCCCCAGAAGGCCGTGGTCGGGATTTCCAAGATCGCGCGCGTCGTGGAGATCTTCTCCAAGCGCATGCAGACGCAGGAAACCATGACCGCGCAGATCGCCGATGCCCTGAACGAAGCCATGGCGCCGCGCGGCGTCGCCGTGCTCGTCGATGCCAAGCACCAGTGCATGACCACGCGCGGCGTGCATCACCCGAACGTGTCGACCATCACCACGACCTTCACCGGCGAATTCAAGACCGACCCCGCCCTGAAGGACCGTTTCATGCGCATGGCCGAACGCGCCTAGGCGTTGTCGCGAGCATCAAAGAGAAAGAGCCCCGTCCCGGCGGACGGGGCTCTTTTCGTTTGCGCGGAGAAAAGCGGCTCAGGCGGCGTCGGACATGTCCAGCGAGGCCATGTCGATCACGAAGCGGTAGCGCACGTCCGACCGCTCCATCCGCTCATAGGCCTCGTTGATCTCGTCCATGCGGATCATCTCGCAGTCCGGAAGGATGTTCATCCGGCCGCAGAAGTTGAGCACGTCCTGGGTCTCCGCGATCCCCCCGATCAGCGAACCGGCGACGCGCCGGCGGCCGACGATCAACGGCACGGAGACCAGCTCGTCGAGCGGGCCGACCTGACCGACCAGGCAGAGCGTGCCGTCCACGTCGAGCAGGGGCATGTAGGGATTGATGTCGTGCTTGACCGGAACGGTGTCGAGGATCAGGTCGAACCCGCCCCGGGCCGCCTTCATCGCCGCCTTGTCCGAGGAGATCAGGAAGGCGTCGGCACCGAGCGCCCTGGCGTCGGCCTCCTTGCCCGGACTGCGGCTGATCACGGTGACGTGGGCCCCCAGGCCGACGGCCAGCTTGATCGCCATATGGCCGAGACCGCCCATGCCGACCACGCCGACCCGGCTGCCCGGCCCGACATTCCATGTGCGCAGCGGCGAATAGGTGGTGATGCCCGCGCACAGCAGCGGGGCGACACGCTTGAGATCGAGATTGTCCGGCACGCTCAGCACGAAGTCCTCGCGCACCACGATATGCTTGGAATAGCCGCCCAGCGTGTTGTCGCCGGTCACGCGGTCCGGCGCGTTATAGGTGCCGGTGAAACCGTTGCGGCAATACTGTTCCTCGTCGGCATGGCAGCGGTCGCAATCCCGGCAGCTGTCCACCATGCAGCCCACGGCGACCGTATCGCCGACGGCGTGTTTGGTGACGTCCGGCCCGACCGCGGTCACCCGGCCGACGATCTCGTGACCCGGAACGACGGGATAGACCGTCCCCCTCCAGTCGCTGCGCGCCGTATGCAGGTCGGAATGGCAGACACCGCAATACAGGATGTCGATCGCGACATCGTCGGGGCGCAGATCGCGCCGGTCGAACGCATAGGGACGGAGCGGTGTGTCGGCACTGTGGGCGGCGTAGCCAATCGTCTTCATTTCGGTTCTCTCGGGTTGCGGTCCGGAACGGGGCGCGGCCGGTCGAAGCACCGGCCGGGATGGGTCATGTATCGGATATAGCCCGCTCGCCGTGCGATTTTAACCGCACGCCGGCGATCTCCCTGCGCCGTGCAATCGCAAATCCCCTGCACACCGCCCCGGACCGGCCGGCGTCATCGCCCGCCGATTCGGCGGCGAGTTGAGCGAAAAGGGGAATACACGCGCAATATTGCATATGTATCTGCGATGTATTTGATCCCACCGCATACTCTGAACTCATGACGTGCAATCGTAATGGAACGCTGTTAGGCGGAAAGCCGTTCCCAGAACATTGGGCGCACACAAACCCAATACTGTCCAGCAACCGGGAAAACCGAACATGACGCACAAGATTTTGACCGCCGCCCTCGCCGCCACCGCCCTGGCCGGAACCGCCGCCATGCCGGCTTTCGCCCAGGCTGAAGCCGGCGCGCAGGCCGAAGCGGAAACCTTCACCCTGACCGACGAGCAGGTCGTGGCCTTTGTCGAGGCCGCCCAGGAAATCAACACGCTCGTCCAGGAGGTCCAGCCGCAGCTCCAGGCCGCCGAGAGCCAGGAAGCCCAGGCGCAGATCCAGCAGAACGCCCAGGCCGAGATGGAAACCATCGTCCAGGATGCCGGCCTGACCGTGGTCGAGTACAACTCGATCGCCAATGCCGCCCGCAATGACGAAAGCGTGGCCGCCCGCATCCGCGAGGCCGCTCAGGCCCAGGCCCAGTAGATTCAGGCCCGGTAAATCCGCTCATAACGAGCAAAGACGAACGGGCGGCCCGCCGGGCCGCCCGTTTTCTTTTGCCCCTAGCCGATCCGTTCCACCTCCGGCACGGCCCCGTCCTCGCCGCGCGTCAGCCGCCACTGGCTGTCCAGGCCGGCGCGATAGTCGCGCTGCAGGATGGTGGAGACGGTCACATAGTCCGCCTGCGCCGTCTCCGGCGTCAGGGTGAGACGGATATAGCCGTGATCGACCATGTTGCAGTGGGTCACGTCGGCATTGGCGTCGACCATCATCTGCCCGTAATCCACACCCGGCGCGGAAAAGCCCGAGAAGGGCGAGGGCGAGGTCACCGAGGTGCCGACGAATTCGGTGCCGACCCGGTTGCCGTGCGCATCCGTCATCGTGTTGGCCCAGAAGGAATGCACATCGCCGGTCAGGGTGATGACGTCGGCCTCCGCCTCGCGCAGCGCTGCGAACAGGCGTTCGCGCTCGGCCGGATAGCCGTCCCACATGTCCAGATTGAAGGGGATGTCGAAGCGCGTGCGCAGGATGAAATTGCGCGCGAACTCGCTGTCCCGCGTCGCCCACCAGCGCAGCCAGCCGGGCATTTCGGTCGAGAAATCCGGGAAGTGCACCCGGCTCATGATCACCTGGTTGGCCAGGAGCCGCCAGGGTTTGCCGGCCGCCTTGGACGCCGCGCAGGCCGCGCGGATGCCGTCGATCTGGTCGGCCCCGATCAGCTCGCGATCCTCGGCACCCACCACATCGCGTTTCCAGGCCTCGACGGCGGCAACCACGTCCGGATCGTCGATATCGGCATCCGAAGCCACCGGGAAGGTGTCGTTGAGGATCTCCTGGTCGCGGGCGGTCAGCCGGCTCTCGATCAGGCAGAGCGTGGCGAGATTGCCGATCTCGTAGACGCCGTAGCGGTCGCGCAGATCCTCCGGCTCCCGCGAGGGCGTCCAGTCGTACCAGGCCCGCAGCGCACCATTGCGGCGCGCGTCCCAGGCCCCTTCGCCCTCATTGTGGTTCTGGGCGCCGCCGGTCCAGGAATTATTGGCCGTCTCGTGATCGTCCCAGCTCATGATCCAGGGCGCCGCGGCGTGCAGCGCCTGAAGGTCCGGATCGGACTTGTACTGGGCATGCCGCGCGACATAGTCGGCGTGGGAGACGATCTCGTGCTGCGGATCGGGCACCCGGTTCAGGGCCTCCGCCTCGCCGGTGGCATACTCGCCCATGGCGTATTCGTAGATGTAGTCGCCCAGATGCAGGACGAGATCCAGCGCGCCAGTCTCGGCCGCCTCGCGATAGGCGTTGAAATGGCCGGCCGGGAAGTTCGAGCAGGAGAACACGCCGATGCGGAACTGATCGACAGCCCCCTGCGGCAGGGTGCGCGTCACCCCGACGGGCGAGTATTCGTCATTAAGCCGGAAGCGGTAGAAATAGCGCTGGCCGGGCTCGAGCCCGGTCGCCAGGATTTTCAGCGTCCCCAGCGGCTGGGCCTGGATATAGGCGATCTCCTCGCCCTGTTCGAAGACGATATCGGTGAAGGCCTCGTCGCGCGCCACTTCCACGCCGCGCCAGCCGCCCCCGTCATCGGTGAGCGCCGTCCACAACATGACGCTCGTGGCGTCCGGATCGCCGGAGGCCACGCCGTGCCGGAATACCCCCTCGCCCCGGGCCTCGAACCGCTCCGGCTCGCTGGAACAGGCACTGACAGCCAGTCCCGCCCCCGCGGCGCCGATCAGTGCAGTCCGCCGTGTCAGCTTGAATTCAGTCATGAGACGTCCCCCGCTTTCCCGGCAAACAAACGCCGCGGCCACCCTTCACTAGCGCAATTACGCGACGGGTTCACTACGGTCTAAAACGAAGGCGGCACGCCGGGACCCGTGCCCGGCGCGCCGCCCCAGCCCCTGGGGACCTAGAACTCCACGCCGCCGCGGATGCCGTAGAGCATCGGCGTGCCGGCGATGAAGGTCGGCATGCCGAAGCTCCCGCCCGTATTGCCCGCGTCGATGAGGTAGTCCTCGTCGGTCAGGTTGGTGCCGTAGAGCTCGACATGGAAGCGCTCCTGCGCATCGTCATAGCGCAGGCGGGCGTTCAGCAGGCCGTAGGCGTCCTGGTGCAGGATGCCGCCGAAGCGGTCGTTATTGTTGTCGAAATAGACCTTGGACTGCCAGGACCAGGTCGGCAGGAAGGACAGCGCGCCCCAGTCGCCCTCGGCGACGGACCAGTTCAGGCCCGCGGCAAAGGTGTGCTCCGGCGCGTAGCGGAAAGTATTGCCCGCCAGTTCCAGCGCATTGCCGCTCGAGTCCGTGTCGTCGAAAGTCGCCGAATTGTAGGCGTAGCTGACATAGAGCTCCGCGCGCTCGCCCAGATCGAACTGGCCCTGCAGCTCCAGCCCGTACTGGGTGGCGTTACCGGCATTGTCCGTCACATAGCTGATCGTGTTGGGATCGAAGCGCGTGGTCTGGAAGTTCTCGTATTCCGAATAGAAGACCGAGCCGGACAGCGTGCCGTAGGCATGGGTCCAGAAGGCGCCGGCCTCGACCGAGTCGACGATTTCCGCCGGGGCTTCGGAGAACAGGGTCGGGCTGTCCGTGTCCACCGAAATGATGTCCGGGCGGCGGCCGCGGGCATAGCTGATCCAGGTGTTCAGCATGTCGCTGACCGCGTAGGACGCCGCAAAACGCCAGGTGAAATCGTCGAACTCGCCGGACTGGCTGATCGTCTCGCCGTTCGGCGTATAGGGCGTGACCAGCGTGTCGCCGAAGGTGACGAAGTTGGGACCGTTGATATTGCGGCCATAGCCCGATGACGTCTTGTCCTCATAGGTCCAGCGCAGGCCGGCCGTCAGGGTCAGACGGTCCGTGACGGCGTAGGAGGCGTCGGCGAAGATGTCGTAGGATGTCGTCTCGGCCGAATTGGCCCCCTCTTCCAGATAGTAGTCGCGCAGCGGGACGAGCTGACCCAGGGTCAGGAGACCCGCGACCGAATACGGGAAAGGGTTCAGCGGATTGTCCAGATCGACGCCCGGGAAGCCGTTGAGCGCCAGCAGGCCTTCCAGCTGTTCCACCGTGGCACCGAAACCGGCAGCCAGGGTCGGGGCCAGGATGGCCTGGGCCACCGCCTCGTTGGTCGCGATCGGGATGCGCTGTTCGCCTTCCTCGTGGAAGTAGAGCGCGCCGATCGAGCCGGTCAGGGCACCGCCGGCATCGTAGGAGGCGCGGAATTCCTGGCTGAACTGCTCGCCCGTGGCATCCTCGGCGATGGCGAGGAAGGGCAGGAAAGTGCCGTCCGGATCGAAGATTTCCACCGACTCGAAGTCGCGCCAGCCGGTGATCGCGCTCAACGTCCAGGCGTCGGACATCCGGTAGTCGGCCAGGAAGGTCACGCCGCGCACTTCACGGTCGAGGCCCAGCTCGGCCCCGCCCTCGAAACCGCCGAACGTGTTCAGCGAGGCCGCCGTGAACGGATCGGTATCGCCGCCGATCGCCGGCAGGGTGCCCGACTTGAAGGAGGTGCCCGGCGGCGTGTCCTGCTGGTAGTTGGCGATCAGGTCGAAGGAAAAGACGTCGTTCGGCGTGCCCGAAAGCACCAGGCGCACGGCCTGGGTATCGCGGCCCTGCAGGTCGCCGCCCTCGGTGTTCTCGATATAGCCGTCGCGCTCGCGCGACACGCCGGCGATGCGCAGGCCGTAGCCGTCGGCGAGACGGAAGTTCGCATGGCCGCGCGCCTCGACCTGGCCTTCATTGCCGAAGCCCATCCCGAAGGAAGCGGACTGTTCGTCCTCGGCCTTGTTCTGGATGATGTTGATACCGCCGATCAGCGCGCCGCGGCCGAACAGGGTCGGCTGGGGACCCTTGGCGACCTCGATGCGCTCGATATCGAAGAGCTCGATATAGGAGCCGCGCGAACGGGTGATGGACACACCGTCCTGGAACACCGCGACGCGGGTTTCCGACGTGGCCTCGCCGCTGTCGGTCGTGATGCCGCGAATGGAGTAGCCGGTATTGTTCGGGCTCTGCTCCTGCACGATCAGGCCCGGCGTAAAGGCGGCCAGGTCCTCGAAGTCGGCGATGTCGAGATCGTCCAGCAGGGCCTCGTCGAAGGCGCTGACATTGATCGGCACGTCGGCGACCGACTGTTCGCGGAACTGGGTGGTGACCGTGATCACATCGACCGTGGTATCGTCCTGGGCGTTCGCTGCGGGTGCGAAAAACAGGGGCGCGGTCAGGGCCGCGGCCGCCAGAAGGCGCGCTTTCAACGTCATTGTCCAAAGTCCTTGCTACACCGCAGCCCCCTCGGCATGCGGTCCGGTGCGCCTGTCTAGGAACTGGCCGTGACGCTTTGCCGACAGAGCCGTGACAGGTAGATGACGCACTGCAGCATATCGAGGCGCGTTGCATTCCTGCATCGCCTGAAGGACGATCCGCCCATGACCGGGACAGCCCAGCTCACCGAACTCACCGCCGATGCCGAGGCGGCCGGCGAACGCCTCGATCGCTGGCTGGCCGGCGCCATCGAGACGCTGTCGCGCTCACGGCTCAAGGCGCTGATCGAACAGGGCCAGCTGCGGGTGGACGGCGCCGTCCTTACCGACCCGTCCGCCAAGGTCGCCGCGGGCGCCGTCTATGCACTCGACATTCCCGCCCCGCGCACGGCCGATCCGACGCCGGAAAAGATGGATCTCGACGTGCTGTTCGAGGACGACGACCTGATCGTGCTGGTGAAACCGGCCGGGCTCGCCGTGCATCCCGCCGCCGGAAACTGGACGGGCACGCTGGTGCACGGCCTGCTGCATCACTGTGCCGGATCGCTGTCGGGTATCGGCGGCGTGGAGCGCCCGGGCATCGTGCACCGGCTGGACAAGGACACGTCCGGCGTCATGGTCGTCGCCAAGTCCGACGCCGCCCATCAGGGGCTCGCCGCCCAGTTCGCCGCGCACACGGTGGAGCGCGCCTATATCGCCTTCACCCGCAACGCGCCCTCGCCGAAGACCGGCCGCATCGAGACGCAGATCGCCCGCTCGCCCCACGACCGCAAGAAATTCGTCGTGCCGCGCGATCCCCACAGCGAGGCGGGCAAGCACGCCATCACGAATTACGCGACCCTGGCCCGCTACGGCCAGGCGCCCGGCGCGGCGGTCGGCACCGGGCTGGCGGCCAAGGTGGAGTGCCGTCTGGAGACGGGGCGCACGCACCAGATCCGGGTGCATATGGGCCATATCGGCTGCCCGCTGCTGGGCGATCCGGTCTACGGGCACAAGCGCGGCAATCTGCTCGCCACGTCGGACAATGGCCGCGAGCTGAAGGATTTCCGCCGCCAGGCCCTGCACGCCGCGATCCTGGGCTTCGAACACCCGGTCACGGGCGAGGCATTACGCTTCGAGACGGAACTGCCCAAGGACATGCAACGGCTGGAGAAATTCCTCGAGCATTTGTGAGTCGCCTCGATTGCCGCTCGCGGGGATTGCGACTAGCGTTCCGCCCATGAGCGTTCAGGAAACCAATGTCGTCGGCCGCAGCGCGCCGTTGCTCAAGGCCTATGCAGCCGAGATCGCCGTGGGCGATTTCGCGCCGGATTTCGACGGGCTCGACGCCGCCGGCCGCAAGGTCCGCCTGTTCGAGGATGCCTTCGCCGGCCGCCCGGCCATCCTCGTCTTCGCCGACCGGCTGGACCGCGACGACGTTCGCGCCGCCCTCACCGCCTGGGCCGGGGCCGAACCCGCCATCGAGGCGCTGGGTGGCCACCTCTTCATCGTCACATCCCACACCGAAGCGCGCGCCATGAAGGCCTTTGCCCGCGAGACCGGGCTGCAGGCGCCGATCCTGGGCGACTGCAATGGCGCCCTCTTCGCCCGCTACGGCCTGGTGCGCGGCGCCGATCTGCAGGCGCCTGTCACGAGCCGCGTTTTCGTCATCACTGCCAATGGACAGGTTCATTCCATCATGACCGAACCGACCGACACCGTCGCCGCCGGCACTGCCGCCCTGAAGGATCTTGCCGCGGAGGCCGACGCCAAGGCGGAGGCGGGCTGGATCCCCGGCCATGCCCCGATCCTCGTCGTGCCCAACGTGCTGGATCCCGCCGATTGCCGCGCCCTCATCGAACACTACGAGACCTCGGACAATTTCCGCATCGCCAAGCCGGGACCGGGCGAACCGCCGGCCGACTACAAATTCGCCGTGTCCGACTACAACCGGCAGGACCGGATCGATCATGTCATCCAGGACCAGGCCCTGCTGGCCCGGC
Source organism: Pseudomonadota bacterium (assembly GCA_034659015.1). GTDB lineage: Bacteria > Pseudomonadota > Alphaproteobacteria > Caulobacterales > Maricaulaceae > Maricaulis. The sequence goes on from JAYEGL010000017.1 coordinate 285,025, forward strand.
TGGACAAGCGCATCCAGGAACGCGTCGTACCGCAGGTGATGAAGGCCTTCGCCTTCCAGGTCACCCGGCGCGAGACGCTGCACATCGCACGCTATTCCGGCGCCCGCGAAGGCATCGAGATCGGCCATCGCGACAATCAGCATCCGGCGACGCTCTACCGGCGCTTTGCGCTCTCGATCGCACTGAACGACGATTACGAGGGCGGCGAGCTGGTCTTCCGCGAATATGCCGGCAAGGGCTATCGCGGCGATGTCGGCACGGCTTTCGTCTTCTCCTCCAGCCTGTTGCACGAGATCGAGGAAACCACGAAGGGCGTGCGCTACAATCTGATCAGCCACTTCTTCAACGAAGCCTCGCTGCAACAGCAACAGCGCTGAACGGGAGGATCGCGATGACCGAAACGCTCGCCACGCGCGGTGTCGGCGGTTCCGACGCGGCCACAGAACTGGAACGCCTCACCGGCATGCTGGGCCATTGCCGGCCCATCCCCGAGGCGACCTTCCGCAAACGGCTGGACGGGCTGCGCGAGCGCATGGCCGGCGCCGGAATCGATGCGGTCTGGCTGAATGCCGGCTCCAACCTGACCTATTATACCGGCCTGCGCTGGCCGGCGAGCGAGCGCCTGGTCGGCGCGCTGGTGTCCGCCGATGGCGGGCTGGACTATGTCGGCCCGGCCTTCGAGACCGGAACGCTGAAAGGCTTCATGCGGCTCGAGGCGCCGCTAACGGTCTGGGAAGAGCATGAAGACCCTTATGCCAGGGTCGCCGCGCTGGCGCGGGGAAAGAGCGCCGTCCTCGGCATCTCCCCTGACACGCCGCTGGTGACAGCCCATGCGCTGGGCGCGGCCTGGCCCGGCGCGACCGGCGATGCGACGCACGCCGTCCTATCCGCCCGCATGATCAAGGATGCCGACGAGATCGCCCTCATGCAGGCGACCAAGACCGCCACGCTGGCCGTCCACGAAGCCACCGCCCGCATGCTGCGCCCCGGCATCTCGACGCGCGAGGTGACCGAATTCATCCACACTGCCCACAAGGCGATCGGCGCGCCGGGCGGATCGACCTTCTGCATCGTCCTGTTCGGAGCGGACACTGCCTTCCCGCACGGGGTGGCCGATCCCAAGACGCTGGAGGCGGGCGACATGGTGCTGATCGACACGGGCTGCGCCATTCACGGCTACCAGTCCGACATCACCCGCTCCTACGTCTTCGGTACGCCAATACAGCATCAACGCGACATCTGGGACGCGGAAAAGGCTTGCCAGATCGCCGCCTTCGAGGCCGCGAAGATCGGGGCGACATGCGCCTCGGTCGATGCCGCCGCCCGCGCCGAGGCCGAGCGCCGCGGCCTGGGGCCGGGCTACACGCTGCCGGGCATCCCGCACCGCACCGGCCACGGGATCGGGCTGGATATCCACGAGGATCCCTACCTGGTCGGCGGCGACGAGACGCCGCTGGCCGCCGGCATGTGTTTTTCCAACGAGCCGATGATCGTCGTACCGGGCGAATTCGGCATCCGGCTGGAAGACCATTTCTACATGACGGATGACGGGCCGCACTGGTTCACCGAACCGGCTAAATCGATCGACGATCCCTTCGGCTAGGGCATTCTCGCACCGTAAAACTGCATGTGGTTGTCATCCCGGCCGGATGGCCCGCGAAGGCGGGTCGCAGGGCCGGGACCCATAAACACAGTTGTGGGCCGGAAACTGGCGCGGTGCCGGTGCTGCGAATAACTGGAACAACACCGGGCGTATGGGTCCCGGACTTTCGCCCCGCCTTCGCGGGGCATCCATCCGGGATGACAAGGGTTGAGGTAAAAGGGGGGTAGCATGATCCCCCTCAATTCCCCGAACTGGTCGCCTTCAGGCCCACAATGCCGATCAGGATCAGCGCCAGGAAAACGATCCGCGCCAGCGTCGCCGGTTCCTTGAACACCAGAATGCCGACCGTCGCCACGCCGAGCGCGCCGATCCCCGTCCACACCGCATAGGCCGTTCCGGCGGGCAGCTGCTTCATCGCCAGGAAGAGCAGCGTCATCGAACCGATCAGCGCCAGCACCACCCCGCCCTGCTGCCAGAGCGGCGCTTCGCGGCCGACATATTTGAAGCCAATCGCCCAGACCATTTCCAGCACGCCGCCAAGCACGAGCAGCGTCCACGGTCCCAGCAGCGCCGGCATCACGACCGACCCTTGCGGATCGCCGCCTGCACCTTGAGCGCCTGCACGGTCATGCGCACATCGTGGACGCGCACCATGGCCGCGCCCGCCTGGGCGGCGCGCAGGGCCGCGGCCAGCGATCCGCCCAGGCGCTCCATTTCGGCCGCGCCCTCGTCGATCGCGGAGATGAAGCGCTTGCGCGAGGCGCCGAACAGCACCGGATAGCCCAGCCGGATCACCTGATCGAGATCGTGCATGAGCGCCAGATTGTGATCCAGCGACTTGCCGAAACCGATGCCCGGATCGAGCCAGATACTGTCCGCGGTCACGCCGGCGCCCATGGCGATGTCCGCGCGCTCGGTGAGGAAGTCGCAGACCTCGGAGACGACGTTCACGTATTGCGGATTCGTCTGCATGTCCTGCGGCGTGCCGGACATGTGCATCAGGATCACCGGCACGCCCAGCTCGGCCGCCGTCTCCACCGCGCCGTCATGGCGCAGCGCCATGACGTCGTTCCAGATGTCCGCCCCAGCCTCGACCGCCGCACGCGCCACCACCGGCTTGACCGTATCGACGGAAATCCGCGCCGCCGTCCGCTCGCGCAGCGCCTTGATGACCGGGATCACCCGGCGCAATTCCTCATCCTCGGGCACCGGTTCGGCGCCCGGCCGGGTGGATTCGCCGCCGATATCGATCACGTCGGCCCCGTTGCCCAGCATTTCCAGAGCCCGCGCGACGGCCGCTTGCTGGTCGATCCACTTACCGCCATCGGAAAAACTGTCCGGCGTGACATTGAGCACGCCCATGACGAAGGGGATGTCGGAATTTCTGCGCGCACGGAATTTGGCCATGGCCGCTTGCTAGTCCGCAGCGACGGGGAAGGCAAGCGAGGTTGGCCTGCCTTATCCACGTTGCGGGCAATGTCTTGTCAGAACCCCAACCCGCCGTCATCCCCCGGCCAGCCTGCGCAAAGCGCAGGCGGGTGGTCCGGGGGGCCCCGGCTATCCAGTCGACACATTCACACGGCCGGACCTGGCGGGTTGGGGGAACGTGTAGCTACGGTACATGTCCCCGGAAAAGTCTGTCCCCGGAAAAGTCTTGTTTTAAGGTCTGAATTTTACTCGTCCCAGGATGCTTACCGCTGGAACATGTCCCGCTGGCCGTGGCCACTCGCGGACGGGCTAGCCGGGGTCCCCCGGACCGCTGCTGCGCAGCGACCGTGGGATGACGGTGTTTGGGTTGGGGAGGGAAAAATTCCGCCAACTTATCCCCACCCCGCCAATCGCGCGCATAATTCCCCCACGGTCCGCCCCCGCCGGTGCACAGGCGTGACGGACCGGGTGGCGCCGAGGCGGGCACGATCGGCCGGCTTCTTAATCCGCTTCACCGGGTTGCAGACGATCCCTCGGGACCTCTCGAATACCCCTTATTCCAGACCTTCCCGGCGGATCGTCTGCAATGCCCGATACCTCCGGCGCCCGATGGCGCGCGGAGATGCCGACGTGTCCGGCCGCCAATAAACGCAGCATCTTTCCCGGAAGCGCGGCAGCGCTATCCGGGACCAACGGGAAACACCGTGCCGGAAATTGCGCCCGGTTGGTCCCGGCTCTACGCCCTCCCGGTCCTGAGCCGGGATCAGGGCCGGGCTCCGGCCGGGAAAAATGCTGAGTGTCGGGTCGGAAGCAGGAGAGCGCACGAAAAAGCCCCGGACCATCGGTCCGGGGCTTTCCGTTTCGTCTGCTGCGAGCCTTACGCCCCCTGCGGTTCCGGTCCGGTTTCCGGACCCTCGTCCGTGTCCGTGGTGGGCACGGCGCTGGTCGGCGCGCTCGGCGGCGGCGTGGGGTCGTCCTCCGGACGGCTCGGCGGCTTGCCGTTGAGCAGGTCCTCGATCTCCTGGCCGGTCAGCGTCTCGTATTCCAGGAGGCCCTCGGCGAGCGTCTCCCAGTCCTTGCGCTTCTCGGTCAGGATGCGCTTGGCATCGTCCAGACCCTGGTCGACCAGCTTCTTCACCTCGGACTCGATCTTGCGCGAGGTTTCCGGCGAGATCGAACGCGACTGCATCAATTGCTGGCCGAGGAAGACATCGCCCTGATCGTCGCCATAATCGATCGTGCCCAGCTCGTCGCTGAGACCCCAGCTCGTCACCATGGCGCGGGCCAGGCGCGTGGCCTGCTGGATGTCCGAGGCGGCGCCGGAGGTCACCTTCTCGCGGCCGAACTTGAGCTCCTCGGCGATGCGCCCACCCATCATCACGGCGAGACGGGAGGTCATCTCCTCGCGGGTCATCGACATCTTGTCGCCTTCGGGCAGCTGCATGACCATGCCCAGCGCACGGCCGCGCGGGATGATCGTCGCCTTGTGGACCGGGTCGGTGGCCGGCATGTTCAGCGCCACCAGGGCGTGACCGGCCTCGTGATAGGCGGTGAGCTGTTTTTCCTTGTCGGTCATCACCATGGAGCGGCGTTCCGGCCCCATCATGACCTTGTCCTTGGCGTCCTCGAACTCGGCCATCGAGACCAGGCGCTTGTTGCGGCGCGCCGCCAGCAGGGCGGCCTCGTTGACCAGATTGGCGAGGTCCGCACCGGAGAAGCCCGGCGTGCCGCGCGCGATCACCTTGGGTTCGACATCGGACGACAGCGGCACGTCGCGCATGTGCACTTTCAGGATCTTCTCGCGGCCGGTGATGTCCGGGTTGGGCACGACGACCTGACGGTCGAAACGCCCCGGACGCAGCAGCGCCGGATCCAGCACGTCGGGACGGTTGGTCGCGGCGATCAGGATGATGCCCTCGTTCGACTCGAAACCGTCCATCTCGACCAGCAGCTGGTTGAGCGTCTGTTCGCGCTCGTCATTGCCGCCGCCCAGGCCGGCACCGCGCGAGCGGCCGACCGCATCGATCTCGTCGATGAAGATGATGCAGGGCGCGTTTTTCTTGGCCTGTTCGAACATGTCGCGCACGCGGGACGCGCCCACGCCGACGAACATTTCCACGAAGTCGGAACCGGAAATGGTGAAGAAGGGCACATTGGCCTCGCCGGCCACGGCGCGGGCAATCAGCGTCTTACCGGTGCCCGGCGGGCCGACCAGCAGTGCGCCTTTCGGAATCTTGCCGCCCAGGCGCTGGAATTTCGACGGATCCTTCAGATACTCGACGATTTCCTGCAGCTCTTCCTTGGCCTCGTCGACGCCGGCGACGTCGTCGAAGGTCTTGCGGCCCTGATGCTCGGTCAGAAGACGCGCCTTGGACTTGCCGAAGCCCATGGCGCCGCCGCGCCCGCCGCCCTGCATCTGGCGCATGAAGAAGATCCACACCCCGATCAGAAGCAGGAAGGGGAACCAGTTGATCAGCATGGTCAGGAGGAAATTGCCCTCCTGGCTTTCTTCCTGGACGCGGATATCGACGTCGTTGTCGCGCAGGATGCGGACCGTGTCATTGTCCTGCGGCGGCAGGGTCGCGACGATGGTCTGTCCGGTCGCGGTCTGCGCGCGCACCTGATCGCCCTGGATCGTCGCCTGGGAGATTTCGTTCTGTTCCACCCGCGTGAGGAATTGCGAATAGGTGACCTCGCTGGCGGGCGTCGTCTGATCGGACGAGTTCTGCAGCAGCTGGAACAAGGCCAGCAGCAGCACGAACACCAGGGCCCAGATCGCGAGATTTCTCATTTGCATGCGTCAGATCCGTTCAAGTTTCGGCCGTACACGACCGATATGTGGGCATTGCGGCGGCATCTTGCCAGTCGGGGCCGCAGTGCGAAAGCGTCGCAGACCGGCAAAATGCGGCAATCGGGCCGGGTTCGCATCATTTTGTATCACTCGGGGCCGCCGGGGCGGCCGCTCCCAGCCGGCTGCAAAATCTGTGCGCCTGCAGCGCCTCGATCTGCACGGAACCGGTTTCGCCCGCGCCCGCAGGCCGGCCAAGCCCTGCGATCGCACTCACCCGGCCATCGGCACGCACCGCCAGCAGCGAAGGCCGTGCAAAGCCGGGAACCGCATCGAGTATAGCGCGATCATCGAGGCCATCATATGACAATCCCAGCGCGCCGGCCGTGCCGCCGGGCAAAAGGCCGGATACGGCGAAGCGCCCGTCCCAGACGCCGTCCGCGGCGAGGCCCCCGCCCGTCATTGCCCGGTCCACGCGTCCCAGCACCGCGCCGGGGTCGCGAACCAGCCAGGTCCGGCCGCGCCAGCTCGCCGTCATCACACCGGCTGCCGTCGCCCGCCGGCCCGCCAGCACCGCCTGTTCCAGGCGCGCCAGACCGGCCCGGCCCGGCAGGCGCGCCTCGCCGGACACTGCAAGGACGGCAGCCTCCATCAGGACGCGCCGGATGCCCGGAGCCGCATCGCGGAGCGGCGCCGGCTCCACGCGCAGTCCGCCCCAGCCCGTGTGCGACACGGCATGCCGCGCGAGCCACCCCGCAGCCCGGGTCTCGGCCTCGCGCAGCGCCGCGACATCCCCGGCCAGTCCGGCCAGGCGTTCGGGCGGGAAGCCCGCGCGCTCCAGCGCCGACAGCCGACGCCGGACGCGGACCCGCGTGTAGCGGGCGTCCGCGTTCGAGGGGTCGTCCTTCCATTCCAGGCCCTGTGCCGCCAGCCAGTCGCGAAGCGCCTGCCGGCGCGTCGTCAGCAAGGGCCTGAGCAGGACGGTATTCCGGCCCTCCGGCCAGACCGGCGAGGCCGAGACCGGGCGCATGCCGCCCGCCCCGCGCCAGCCGCCGCCGGCGGCCAGGCGCATCCAGACCGTTTCGGCCTGATCGTCCAGGGTGTGAGCCAGAAGCAGCCCGGTCACGGACCGGCGGTCACAAGCGTTCGCAAGAAGCCGGTGACGGGCCTGACGGGCCGCCTCCTGCAGGCCGGTCGCGGGTTTCTCGCCGGTCCAGGCCAGCCGGACCGGCTCATGCCCGAGCGCCCGGGCCTCGTCGCGGACGAAACGGGTTTCCGCCTCGCTTTCCGGACGCAGGCCGTGATCGACCGTCAGCACGTCCAGCCGGCGCCCGGACCGGCGGGCCCAGGCACTGGCCAGATGCAGAAGGGCAATCGAATCGCTGCCGCCGGAACAGGCAATCGCCAGCGCGCCCGGCGGGGCGTTCCGGTCAAGCCAGTGCGCGACGCGTGCGGAGAGATCCGCCGTCACGCCCTACTGGCAGCCGGCGCGCACGGCTTCGCGCGCCGCGCGGGCCCGGGACGCGGCAGAGGCGTTGGGGAACTGGCTTTCGAACCGGTCGAGCGTGCCGCAGGCATCGTCCTGGCGGCCCATGCCGTTGAGCGAAGCGGCCAGACGCACCAGCGCGTCGGGCGCTTTTTCGCCCTGCGGGCTGGTGCGCAGCGAGGCGATATAGGCATCCGCCGCATCGGCGAAGTCGGACCGCACGAAGAAGGTCTCGCCCAGCCAGTACCAGGCCTCGCCGGTCCGCGGATGATCGGGGTGGGTATTCACGAATTGCTCGAAATCGGCCTGTGCGCCGCCGAAATCGCCGTCGAGCAGCTTGTCGCGGGCATTGCCGTAGAGCGTTTCCGGATCGACGGACGGCGTTTCGCGCCCGGCCGGGCTCCCGGCGGCGCTGCCACTGCCGGCGGCACCGGACGGCGCACCGAGCACGCCGGTGGCCTCGGCGCGCGCCTCGCCATAGGGATCGTCCGGATCGACGACGGCAATGCCGGCCTCTCCGTCCTCGAGCCCTTCATTCATCCAGGCGACGGTTTCGTCGTCGAGATCGCCGCCCGCCTCATTGCCGGCCGCCGCATCCATGCCGCTGCCGTCGGGGGCCATTGCGCCGCCGCGGTCCAGCCGGGCCTGCAAGTCCTCGACCTGCTGGCGCAATTGCCGGTTCTCGAAGGCCAGCCGCTCGGTCTCGCCGGTCAGTTCGCGCAGCTGGTATTCCATCTCGTCGACACGGCGCATCAGCGTCTCGGCGACGGGATCGCCGGCCAGGGCGCTGTCCTCGACCTGGCCGAGACGAGCCTCGACGGCATCGAGACGCTGGGCCAGCTCGCGCCGGGACTGGGCGTCGACAGGCGCCACGACGATCAGCGCGGCGGTAAGGGCGGTCAGGCATACAGTCTTGATCATGAGACGAACCTTGTTTGACGAGCGCGGCGAAAATACGGCGTTTCCTGGCAGGCTTTCAGCCCCCGACATGCAGACGCCCGCGGCAGCAAGCGCCGCGGGCGTCCCGTTTCAAGAAGGCGGCAGCCTCACCTAGTTGGTGTAGCTGGAGCCCACGATCGTCGTCGTCGCATTCCGGTTGATCGCCCAGCAACGCTCGCTCGACTGCATGCAGGTCGGGCGCTCCTTGCCGTAGGACGTGGTGGAAATGCGCGACGGATCGACGCCCTGGCTGATCAGATAGGACTGGGCCGCATTGGCGCGGCGGGCGCCCAGCGCCAGATTGTACTCGCGCGTGCCGCGTTCGTCGCAATTGCCGGCGACGAGGATGCGCGCATCCGGATAGCTGGCCAGCCAGGCCGCCTGGCGGCGCAGCGTCTCGCGGGCCTCGGCGTTCAGATCGTGACGGTCCAGGCCGAAAAAGACGCGGTCGCCGGCGGTCTGAACGAAATGTTCGGTCGTCCCCGGCGTCGGACCCGCGGTCTCGCCGCCATTCTGATCCGGCGTGGTTTCGCGCGGCGGCTCGATCGGAGTCGTGTCTTCCTGAGGCGGCGTCGACGCGCACGCGGTCGCGAAAGCTCCCAGCGCGGCAATAGCAAACAGTTTGATTTTCATAATGTTACACCCTCATCCAGCCAGCCCCACATAGGCCCTGGCGTACTCTCGTGCACGACACGCGTGACACTCGTTGCACCTACGGCTCCCCCAACTGGCGCCGCTCTCGGCGGGAACGTTAAGCGGAAACCCTTTACTCGATCAAGGGTGACCACGCCGGGTCGGATGCCATTCCGCCCGTCGCAAGCCGCCGCAGATTGAAACCTGCCAGATCGATACTCCAGATTTCGTAACGCGTGCCGTCCGAGCGCGGTTCCCCCCGCGTGAACAGCAGGACACGCCCGTTCGGCGACCAGGCCGGCGTGTCGACGAAATAGCCTTCGAACAGGATCCGTTCGATGCCCGATCCGTCGGCCCGGACCACGCCGAGCGAGAATTGTCCGCCGCTCTGCTTGGTGAAGGCGATGAGATCGCCGCGGGGCGACCAGACCGGCGTTGTATAGCGGCCTTCGCCGAAAGTGATGCGCTGCACGTCCGAACCGTCGGCATTCATCGTGTAGAGCTGGGATCCGCCGCCGCGGGAGGAGGAGAAGACGATGCGCTCGCCGTCCGGCGCGAAGGAGGGCTCCACATCGTCGGCCGGATGCTCGGTCAGCCGGGTAAGATTGCGCGTGCGCAGGTCGAACAGGTGCACGTCATGCCCGGACCGGCCCTGGATCGACACGGCCAGGCGCTCGCCGTCCGGAGAGAAGCGCGCCGACAGGCTCTGCCCGTCCGGATCGAGGCCGGCATCGCGCATCGCCGAGGAGAAGAGCGCTTCCTGGCGGCCGGTTTCCAGGTCGTAGAGATAGGTCGTCGCCTGCCCGTCCAGGAAGGAGACATAGGTAATCTCCTGGGAGTTGGGCGAATAGTTCGGCAGCAGCGCCATGTAGGAGCGGTCGGTGAGGAAGGAGGGGTTGGCCCCGTCCTGGTCCATCCAGGCGAGCTGGCGCAGCGGTTCGCCATTGGCGCCGCGGCCTTCGGACACGTAGACGATGCGCGTGTTGAAATAGCCTTCCTCGCCGGTCAGCCGCTCATAGACCTCGTCGGCGACCTTGTGCGCCACCCGGCGCCAGTTTTCCGGCGCGGTGCGGTATTGCAGGCCCAGAAGCTGTTCCTCCAGCCGCGTGTCCCACAGGCGGAAGGCGACGACGAGGCGGCCATCTTCCTGGATGGTCACACTGCCCACCAGCAGCGCCGAGGCGTCGATCACCCGCCAGTCGGAAAAGCGCGGTCGCAGGTCGATATTCTCGATGTCCTCGATATAGGCGTCCTGGTCGACCGGAGCGAACAGGCCCGAGGAGGCCAGGTCGTTGGTCACCACCCGGGTGATATCGGCGCCTCGCGAGGCGGCTTCCGCACTCGAGCCAACGAAGTCGGGCAGCGCGATCGGCAGCGGATCGAGATTGCCGCGGGTCACGTCGACGCGCAGCGGTTCCTGGGCCGCGGCCAGGCCGGCGAAGGCCAGGCTGGCGAGAAAGGCAGTGAAGACGGCGAGAAGTCGGCTCATGCGGCTGGTCTCCAGTCTGATCGGTCAGCGATTGTATAGGTCCGGCGAAAAATTGACCTCAATTTGACGCCACTGGGAATAGTGTTCAGGAGGTAGGGGGTAAGGCTGGCACTGTATCGCCGCCCGCAGCGCCCGCTCGCCGGCAATCCGGAGATACCGGTTCGAAGAGTTTAGAATGCGCCCCTGATCCACGATCTGCGGCGCGCCACGCAATTCTCCGTTCCGCTCCAGGTTCAGGATGAGAACGACGCTCAGCTCGTCGGGTTCCGGCGCATCCAAGGAATTGCGCCAGCATCGTGACAGATGGCTGGCGATCATGTCCTGCAGCGTCGCCGTCATCTGCTCGCCATCGCCGGCCGACCGGCGGCGCTCGCCGGTGTCCGGCGTGCCGCGATCGCGGGTCTCCGCGACCTGGCGCTCGATATTGCCCAGCATGTCTTCCAGCGAGGGTTCGGCCGGCTCTTCCGGCTCCGGCTGCACGGGCTCGGGTTCCGGTTCGGGCTCGGGTTCCGGCTCGGGCTCTTCTTCGACCGGCTCGTCCTCGGCCGGTTCGGGCTCGGGCTCCGGTTCGGGTTCCGGGGCGGGCGCCGGCGTCTCGATCTCGTCCTCGACGGTTTCCTCTTCCGCCGGTTCTTCCTCGACCGGTTCCGGCTCGGGCGCGGCGGCGCGCACATTGGTCACATCGGACACGGTGACCAGCTCGATCGGCACGATCGGCGTGTCCTCGAACACCGTCGCGGCGCGCGGCAGATACACCAGTCCCGCCGCCAGGATGCCGGCGTGAACGAGAAGGGAAAGGACAAGACCTCGCACGGGCAGCCCCGCTATTGCTCGATCGGGTCGGTCACGAGGCCCAGATTGGTGAAGCCCGCCGCATTGATGTTCGCCATCACCCGCGCAACCTCGCCATAGGCGGCGGCATTGTCGGCCCGGATAAAGATGCGGGCGTCATAGCCCGTGCCGGCAATCGCGCGCAGGCGCGGCGCCAGCTCGGCAAGCTCGACCTCGGTCTCCTGCAGGAAGATGATGCCATCGGAACGGATCGTGATGGTCAGGGGCTCCTCGTCCGCCGGCAGGCTGCGGGCCTCGGTCTCGGGCAGGTCGACGGGCACGCCCACGGTCAGCAGGGGCGCGGTGATCATGAAGACGATCAGGAGGACCAGCATAACGTCGACGAAGGGCGTGACGTTGATTTCCGCCTTGGGCTTCCAGCGGGCGCGGCCGCGGCCGGAACCGCCGCTGTCGAGAGACACCGCCATGATCTACAGCCCGTCCCGTTCGGCCAGGGCCGACAGTTCGTCGACGAACCCGTCCAGCTTGGCGCCGTACTTGGCCATGTTGGCCGACAGCGCGTTGAAGAAGATCACGGCCGGCACGGCGGCCAGCAGGCCCAGCGCCGTGGCGAACAGCGCCTCGGCGATGCCCGGCGCGACGACGGCCAGATTGGTGTCCTGGGAGGCGGCGATGGAGCGGAAGGCGTTCATGATACCCCAGACCGTACCGAACAGGCCGATGAAGGGGGCCGCCGAGGCGATCGTCGCGAGGATGCCCAGACCGCCTTCGGTATTGGTCATCTGGCGGCCGGCCTCTGCACCGGCGGCCTTGGTGACCCGCCCGCCGGCATTCTCACCCTTCCATTCGCGCAGCCCCGCCGCGAAGACGCGGGAGAAGGGTTCCTTGGGGTTCTTGGCGAACTGGTCGACCAGCGCGTCCAGCGATCGCCCGGCCCAGAATTCGCGCTCGAAATTGCGGGCTTTCGCGTGCAGGCCTCGCAGATGGATGGCCTTGTCGATGGCGATGGCCCAGGACCAGACGGACATGAAGGCCAGGATGCCCATCACGCTCTTCACCACCCAGTCGGCGCGCATGAAGAGCGCGTAGAAGCTGAAGCCTTCGACCGCCTGCGCGACCTCGACGACACTAGATTCCATGATCCTACCCTTATGGATCGGGGCCGCATCGCTGCGAGGCGCCCCTGACTACACTGGTTCCACACCATGCATATTGAGTGCCTGTCGGCTACCCGGTCCCGCGCCGGAGCCCACTATGCACGGCGAATAAGGCGAATTTCGGGAGGGGATACCACATCGGCGCGGCAATCAAGCCTCGTCATTATGGGCCACTGTGTGCGGTGCCACGGACTGGATGGCGTCCCAGTGCTCGACGATCTTGCCGCCCTCGAGGCGGAACAGGTCGCAGGCCCGGAAATGATCGCCATCGGCATCGAAACACGAGAAGACCGCCACGAAATCGCCCTCGGCCACCAGGTCGTCGATACCGTGATAGCGCACCCCGCGGCGCGGGCGGCGGCGTTCGATGAGATCGTCGAGACGTTCCCGCCCGCCGCTGGGCGTCATGCGATTGAGGTCGAAGGCCACGCGGTCGACATGGGCATCGATCGCGTCCTGCCCCTTGCCTGTCACCACCGCATCGATGAAGGCGCGGACCTGTTCGCGGCTGGCTTCGGTATTCTCTGCCGGCCCGGTAGGAACCGCATAGGCGGCCATGGACGAGACCAGCTTGTCCTCGGAGACCGGCGTCACCGAAATCTGCCGCCGAACCGCCATCAGGCCTTTGGGATCGGTCCGGATGAGGCTCATGGTGAGCCACGCCTCGCCGCCGCCTTCCGGTTCGTGCACCGCCTTCACGAAGGTGTCGGCATCGTCCTGCAGGACACGCGTTACGGAAAATCCGAAATTGGGCGGCCTTGCAGACCCCTGCCCCTGCTCACCCTGATGATCGCCCAACAAATTCCCCGTTTTTTGATCGTCGGCCAGAGTGGGTTTTGCGAGTTTGCATACGAAGCATGAAGATATTCAGCCTCGGCCGTCAATCGCCGGTTGCTTCGACGACATGGCCGGACCACCGGTCCGACAGGTGTTTCGGCGGACGGCGCGCCCGCCCCGCCGGGTCGATGCAGACGGCCTGGACATCCGCCGTGGCCACGACCTCCTCGCCGCGCAGGATACGCTGGGCGATCATCAGCCGCGCGCCTTTCTGTGGCCGGTAGACCGTCTCGACAACGAGCACGTCATCCACCCGGGCCGCGCGTTCGAACTCGACATTCATGCGCCGCACCGCGAAGGCGAGCGGGTCCTCCGCGGCGGCCAGTTCGGAATGGTGAATGCCGAGGGCGCGCAAGCTCTCCGTCCGCCCCCGTTCGAAGAAGTGCAGATAGCGCGCATGATAGACGATGCCGGAAAAGTCGGTGTCCTCGTAATAGACCCGCACGGGCAGTCTGTGGATCCGGTCGCGACCGAACGCACCGGTCGCAGGCAGCAAATCGTCCATGTGTTAATCCAATTTCAGCGACATGGTGCCAGTGTGCGTGCCGGGACACGTTTGGGGAAGACGGCGGGGGAGCCGGCACGATGAATAAGCTGTGGGAACTGGTCTGGCCCCCGGTGCGCGACGGCGACATACTGCTGGCTGCGCGCGAGCGGATGCTGAACGTCATGGCGATCACCGTCGCGCTGCTCGGCGGCTTCGCGGGCATGCTGAATCTTCTCGAGACGTTCGATGTCTATCCCGTGCAGTCCATGGCGGGCGTCGTCATTCCCACCAGCGCGCTGCTGATTCCCCTGATCGCGCGCAATCCGGACCTCGTGAAACCTGCCGGCGCCGTCCTATGCATCGCCCTGTACGGCCTGGTCACCGGCATGATCGGCACGGTCGGCGGCATGTTCAGCCCGGTGGCGATCTACTTCGTCGCTTTGCCGGTCCCCGCCGCCTTCCTGATCGGCTATCGCTCGGGTCTGGCCGCCGCCGTACTGTGCTGTGCGACCATGCTGGCGCTCTACGCCCTCCGCGGCGCCATCGAAAACCCCTACGTCAACGATCTTTCCGACTACCAGGTCGGGTGGAACACCACGGTTCTTGTCATCCTGACGCTGGGTGTCGGCATCGCCGCCTCGGTATTTCAGCACGAGCTGGAAGGGGCGGGACGCGCCCTCGACAGCGCCCGCCAGCGCGCCCATGCGGCGAGCCGCGCCAAGTCGGATTTCCTGGCCAATATGAGCCACGAGATCCGCACACCGATGAACGCCGTGCTCGGCATGGCCCAGGCGCTGGAAAGCGCCGACATCCCCGACGCCCAGAAACAGCAGGCGCAGACGCTGGCGCGGTCGGGCCAGCTCCTCCTGCGCCTGGTCAACGACGTGCTCGACCTCTCGAAGATCGAGGCCGGCAAGCTGGAGATCGAGGCGACCCGGTTCAACCTCGCCGATGCCGCGGACACCGTGGAGGCCCTCTATGGTCCGGCCGCACGCAACAAGGGCATCGGCCTGGACATCCGGATTTCCGAGGCCGCACGCGCACCCGTGATCGGCGACCCGGTCCGGGTGAGCCAGATACTCAACAATCTGGTCTCGAACGCGATCAAGTTCACCGCCGAAGGCCGCGTCTGCGTCGATATCGACAGCGCCGGCGTCCTTCCGGGCCGGGACCGCGACATCGTCATCCGCGTCAGCGACACCGGCATCGGGATCGCACCGGATCAGGCCGGGCGTCTGTTCCGCCCCTTCACCCAGGCCGATGCCGCGACGGCGCGAACCTTCGGCGGTACCGGGCTGGGTCTGGCGATCGTGCGCCGTCTGTGCGAGCTGATGAAGGGCGAGATCCGCCTCGACAGCACGCCGGGCGAGGGATCGGCCTTTACCGTACGCCTTCGCATGCAGGCCGCCGATGCGGCCGGCCCGGCGCTGGCCTGCGGCTGCGCGGCCAGTGCCTGCGATGCCGAAGCACGGATCCGCCGGCTGCGCGTCATCGCGGCCGACGACAACCAGACCAACCGTCTCGTCCTGCAGGCCCTGCTTGCCGATGTCACCGGCACGCTCACGGTCGTGGAGGACGGCCAGCAGGTGCTGGACGCACTGGCGGTCGAACCGTTCGACATTGTCCTGCTCGACTCCCAGATGCCGGGGCTCGACGGCATCGCGACGGCCCGCCTTATCCGGGCCGGGGAGCGTGCCGCTGGCGCCGCGCCGGTACCGGTCTACGCGGTGACGGCCGACGTGATGGCGCACCACGTGGCGGCCTATACCGAGGCCGGCATGACCGGCGTGATCGCCAAGCCCGTATCGCGCGACGCCCTGCTGGAGACCCTGGCGCAGCATGCCGGGCCGGACGCCGGCGATGAAGACCGCGGCGGCGCACTCAGCGCCTGATTATTTGCCGAACAGCCCGTTCTGGCCGCCATTGCCGCCCTGGGGCGGGGTCAGGCCCAGATGTTCCCAGGCCCGCGGCGCCGCCAGCCGGCCGCGCGGCGTGCGCTGGATAAAACCCTGCTGGATGAGGAAGGGCTCGACCACGTCTTCCAGGGCATCCCGCGCCTCGGCCAGGGCGGCCGCCAGCGTTTCGACCCCGACCGGACCGCCGCCGAAACTTTCAGTCAGCGCCCTGAGATAGCGGCGGTCGAGACTGTCCAGCCCCAGACCGTCCACTTCCAGCCGCGCCAGGGCCCGGTCGGCCACTTCGGCGGAAATCTCGGGGGCGTCCTCGGCTTCGGCAAAGTCGCGCACCCGCCGCAACAGCCGGCCGGCGACGCGCGGTGTGCCGCGGGCACGGCGGGCGATTTCCCGGGCGCCGTCCGCGGTCGCGCCGATGCCGAACTTGTCGGCCGCGCGGGTGACGATGAAACCCAGCTCGGCCTCGTCGTAGAATTCCAGACGCACGGGAACGCCGAACCGGTCTCGCAGGGGCGTGGCCAGAAGACCGGCCCGGGTCGTCGCGCCGACCAGTGTGAAGGGCGGCAGATCGATCCGCACCGTGCGCGCGGCCGGCCCCTCGCCGATCACCAGGTCGAGGCAGAAATCCTCCATCGCCGGATAGAGAATTTCCTCGACGGCCGGCGCGAGCCGGTGGATCTCGTCGATGAACAGGACGTCGCGCGGTTCCAGATTGGTCAGGATCGCGGCCAGATCCCCCGCCTTGGCGATCACCGGGCCGGACGTGGCGCGGAAGCCCACGCCCATCTCGCGCGCGACGATCTGGGCCAGCGTGGTCTTGCCCAGGCCGGGCGGGCCGGACAGCAGGACATGGTCCAGCGCCTCCTCGCGCCGGCGTGCGGCCTCGACAAAGACCTTGAGATTGGCGATCGCTGCCTTCTGGCCGACGAAGTCGGAAAAGCTGAGCGGGCGCAGGGCACGGTCGCGGCCGTCGCCGGCCTGGGCGCCCCGGTCGACCAGACGGTCCGCATCGTCGCTGTCGGGCATCTCGCTCATGAGACCGGGTCTAGACCGATCCGCGGCGCGGAGAAAGCGGCAAGCCCGCCGGCGCTGGCGGGACCGCACCTCATGGGGCCAGCTCCTTCAGCGACAGGCGGATCACATCGTTCAGCGGCGCCGCCTCGCCGGCCTCGCGCAGCACGGTCGCCACGGCCTGGCGGGCCAGGCTTTCGTGATAGCCCAGATTGAGCAGCGCCGAGACGGCATCGTCGCGCGCGTTGACATCGACCGGTGCGGGCGGCGTGGAAACAGATGGTGCGTCTCCTCCGGTTTCGGGCGCGTGCGGGGCCAGGCCGATGGTAAAGCTGCGCCCCTGCGGCGGTGCCTTGTCCTTGAGCTCCGTGGCGATGCGGGTGGCGAGCTTGGGTCCCACACCCTTGGCCCGGGAGAAGGTCGACGTGTCGCCCAGCGCGGCGGCATTGGCGATTTCCGAGACCGGCACGGCATCGAGAATGGCAAAGGCGGCCTTGGCGCCGACGCCCTGGATGTTCTGCAGATGCACGAACCAGGCACGCTCGATATCCTCCAGAAAGCCATAGAGCCTGAACGCGTCCTCGCGCACATGGGTCTCGACATGAATGGTCACGGACTGGCCAGGTTCCAGCCGCGACAGTGTGCGCGAGGCGCAGCCGACGAGATAGCCCACGCCGTTGACGTCGATCACCGCCTCGTCCGCGCCGACCGCCTCGACGATGCCCTTGAGCATGCCGATCATGCTGCACTCCCGATACTGGCCGCCCGGCGGTGGTGGGCATGGCAGATTGCGATCGCCAGCGCATCGGCGGCATCCGCCTTCGCCTTGGTACCCGGCAACAGCACGCCGATCATGGCGGCGATCTGGTCCTTGTCCGCCGCGCCTGTGCCCACCACGCTCTTCTTCACGAGACGGGCGGCATATTCGGAGACCGGCAGGCCCGCCCGGGCCGGCGCCAGCAGGGCCGCCGCGCGGGCGTGGCCGAGCTTCAGGGCCGAGGACGCGTTGGCCGCCATGAAGGCTTCCTCGATCGCGGCCTCGCCGGGATCGTATTCGCTCACCAGGTCCGTCACCGCCTGGAAAATGTGATCGAGCCGGACCGCCAGGGCAGCGTCGGTGGGCGGTGTGACGACACCATGCGCGACAGCGCTCAGTCGCGTCCCCTCGGCGCGGATGACGCCCCACCCCATGCGGCGAAGGCCGGGATCGATCCCGAGAATTGTAACCGGTGCAGACATGACGCCCCCTCTTGCCTCGATGACTTACCATCATCCCGCACTACGGAACAAGTCGTGAACGCAATGCGGAATTTCTGCGAATGACACGCAAGACGAGACGCGACTGATTATCAGGATCAATACAGACACGACTGCGTCGCAAACGCACCGCCAACCTACTGACTTTATTGCGATTACGAAAACCTCATTTTGTTTGACCCCTTGCCGGCTTCACGCGAGGATTGGTGCAGGTCCCGACGCGCCGACAACAGGCTGGCGCCGCGGACACATGGAGCGCGCCTTGCAGGGGAGGCGCTGCACCTGCCGGGGAGGAAAAAATGGCAGACAAAGGCAAGCTGAGCCGACGCTCATTCATGGCCCGGGTGGCCGGGGCCGCCGCGGCGACGGGCGCGACCTCGCTTGTGACCGGCACGGCGACGGCACAGAATTATACCGGCCAGACCGACAGCGACACCGGCAGTTATGCCGACCGCGCAGGCTATGGCCGCACCGGACGGACCGACAGCGACAGCGGATCGAATGCCGACCGCGCCGGATACGGCCGCGGCGGCAACCGCAATTCCGGCGTCACCGATTCGGACACGGGCGCCTATGCGGATGCGGTCGGCAACGGACGCGGCGGTAACCGCACATCGGGTATCACCGACAGTGACACCGGTGCCTATGCCGACGCCGTCGGCAATGGCCGGGGCGGCAACCGCAATTCCGGCGTTACGGACAGCGATACCGGGCGCTATGCCGATGCCGTCGGGAACGGCCGCGGCAGCTCGAGCTATACCGACAGCGATACCGGCTCCTGCGCCGATCCGGGCGGCCGCGGACGCGGTCCCGTGCGCGGGGGCACGACCGACAACGATACCGGCGCCTGCGCCGATGCGGTCGGCCGCGGACGTCCCGGCTACTGACCGGCAATGCGAGGCGCGTGATGGCCAAGAAGGGCAAACTCAGCCGACGATCCTTCCTGACACGGGTCGCAGGCGCCGCGATCGGGACCGGCGCCATCGGCGCGGTCTCGGGTTGCGCGACGAGCGGCTATACCGACAGCGACCCCTATGATCCCGTCGGGGGCGGCCGGGGCAGCTATGGTACGACCGGCATCACCGACAGCGACACCGGCCGCTATGCCGATCCGGTCGGGAACGGCCGCGGCGGCGGCGTCACGGACCGCGACACGGGACAGTATGCCGATCCCGTGGGACGCGGCCGCGGCGGCGGGGTGACGGACAGCGACACCGGCACCTATGCCGACCCGCCGGGCCGGGGCCGCGGCAGCACCGGGATCACGGACAACGATACCGGCAACTATGCCGATCCGGTCGGTCGCGGACGCGGACGCAGCGGCTCGGGCATCACCGACAATGACAGCGGGCGCTATGCCGACCCGGTCGGCAATGGCCGCGGCGGCAATCGCGGCGGCGGTTATACCGACAACGATCCCTACGATCCCGTCGGCGGCGGCCGCGGCAACCGGGGCGGCTGCACCGACAGCGATACCGGCCGTTATGCCGATCCGGTCGGAAACGGCCGTCACTGCTGAAGCCCGCCCGCACCCTGTACGACCCCGTCATGAAGGACGACCCGATGTCCCAGCCTGCCTGGCTGGCCGATCCCCTGGCCAGCCTGATCGCGCCCGTCGATGCGGACAGCTTTTTCCGCGACTATCATGAGCAGAAAGCGCTGATCGCCCGCCGCGACGACCCGGAGCGATACTCCGGCCTGTTGTCGATCGAGCGGATCGACGCGATCATCTCGGCCCTGAATCTCCGGGCCGGCGACCTGGACATGGCCCGCACCGATCCGCCGGTGCGGCCGGAGGATTTCACATTCGAGACGGGCTTCATCGACCCGGGCGGTGTGGCGGAGCAATACCGGCAGGGCGCCACGATCATCCTGCCCCAGCTGCACATGCGCGATGCCGGCCTGGGCGCCTTCTGCCGCGCCATGGAGGCGCTGCTCTCCTGTCATGTGCAGACCAATATCTACCTCACCCCGCCGCACAATCAGGGCTTCAACACCCATTACGACGACCACGACGTCTTCGTGCTCCAGGTGTCCGGGGAAAAGCGCTGGCGGCTCTACGACATGCCGCTGGAAAACCCCTATCGCGGAGAGGGGTTCAGGCCCGGCGACCATCCCGTTGGCGAGCCCGTCGAGGAATTCGTCCTCAAGGCGGGCGAGTGCGCCTATGTCCCGCGCGGCCTGATGCACGACGCCTCGACCCATGGCGAAGCGCCTTCGCTGCACATCACGCTGGGCCTGATCGTGAAGACCTGGGCGGACCTGATGCTCGAGGCGGTTTCCGAGGTTGCCCTGCGCGAGCCGGCTTTCCGGCGCGCCCTGCCGCCCGGCTTTGCCCGGCCCGGCTTCGACCGCAAGGCGGCCGGCGCATATTTCGCCGGACTGGCCGAGACGCTGGCCCAGGAAGCGCAGATGGACGCGGCGATGGACATGTTCGCCGACAGTTTCATTCGCTCGCGCATGCCCGACACGCAGGGCACGATCGCCGGCTATGACCGGCCCGCCGATCCCGCGGCGCGTTTTCGCCTGCGTCCCTTCGTGCCCTGGCGCCTGGCGGCGGACGGCGAGGAGGTCGTTATCGTGACCGCCGGCGGGGATGTCCGCTTCCCGGCCGCCAGCGAGCCCGGTCTGCACACCCTGCTCGACGGCGGCACGATCTCGCTGGAGAGTTTTCCGGATCTCGATGCCGATACCGCACGGGACGTGCTCGGCCGCCTGCATGCCTTCGGTCTTGTCGTTCCGGCCCGAGACTGAACGTCCGGCCTGACGGCCCGTGCCCCGAGGTCATAATTCAGTACCGGCCCCCGGCTTGCCGCTCATACAGCTTTAACCCTACATCCGCCTTCCGCGCACGGACCGGCTTTATCGGTCCGTGCCGTTGACCGTGTTCTCCGCAGATGGGCAAGCGCTTGAGACTGACCCTGATCCTGACCGGGCTTCTGGCCGTATTTGTTCTGCTCTGGGCGATGTGGCCCTCGCCGATCAGTCCGGCCTATTGGGACGAACCCGAGCCGCCGGCCATGACCGGACCGTTCGAGCCGGACAATGCGCTGGCGACGGCGGACGTCTTTCCGGCCGGCAGCGCGGGCACGGCCGAGGGCGTCGCCGTTGCGGACAATGGCGATGTCTATTTCGGAACGGCCGATGGCCGCCTCCGGCGCTTCCGGCCCGGAGCGACGCCGTCGGTGCAGGACGTGGCGACCGTGACCGACGGGACGATACTGGGCATCGGCTGGTTGCGTCCCGGCGTGCTCGGCGTGGCGTCCGTGCATGGCCTCTACGCGGTCGATACCGAGCGGGGCAGTGTGACGCTGGTCAGCACCGGAGCGCCGGCACACCCGTTCGGCTATGTCTACGATCTCGCCCCCTTGCCGGACGGCCGGATCGTCTTCACCGACCCGACAACCCGATGGGGTCATGGGTCGAACAATCCCGGATTCTACTACGACTTGCTGGAGAACCGCCCCAACGGCGCGCTGTATATGTGGGACCCGGCGACCCACCGGACCCGTCTTCTGCACAGCCGGCTGTTCCATCCCAAGGGCGTTGCGCTCGGCCCGGACGGTCAGTCCGTCTTCGTGGCGGAGGCTTTCCGCTACCGGATACTGCGCATCTGGACCGATGGCCCCGATGCCGGCGATATCGACGTGTTCGCCGACAATCTTCCCGGCATACCCGCTGCGCTCGCCATGGATGCGGAGGGCCGCCTTCTGGTGACCATGCCGGGCGGCCGTTCGCAGGCGCTCGCCTTCCTGCACCGTCATCCGCGCATCGCGCAGATCCTGTTGAAGCTTCCGGCCTGGGTCAGCCGGGGTGCGCGCACGGCGCAGGCCTTCGTGCTCGCACTGGATGCGCAGACCGGTGCGCCGCTGGACAGCTGGCACGACCCGGACAGCCGCCTCGGCGATCTCTCGCATATCACCACCGGCCCCGACGGTGCGTTGTGGATGGGTACGACCGATCGCGGCCACCTGGTCCGGTACGAGCCGCCGGCCCGCACGGAAACCCGCTAGCCGCGGACAAGATCGCGGGCGGCGTCGGCGACCGCTTCGGCGGTGATCCCGAAATGCGCATAGAGCGCGTCCGCCGGTGCGCTGGCACCGAAGCCGGTCATGCCGACGAAGGCACCGTCGCGCCCGATCAGCGCGTCCCAGCCGAAGCGCAGTGCCGCCTCCGCCGCGACACAGGGCACGCCCGCGGGCAGGACCGCGTCGCGATAATCCGCATCCTGGGCCAGGAAGCGCTCGACACAGGGCGCCGACACGACACGCGCGGCAATGCCCTCGCCGGACAGCGCCTGCGCCGCCTCGACGGCGAGCGAGACTTCCGAACCGGTGGCGATCAGGACCACGTCGGGCGTTCCATCGGTATCGGCCAGCACATAGGCGCCGCGCGCGGACAGGTTTTCCGACCCGTCATCGCTGCGCAGGTGCGGCAGCTTCTGGCGCGACAGCGCCAGCACGGTCGGGCCGTCCAGCCGCGTCAGCGCGGCCTCCCAGGCTTCCGCCGTCTCCAGCGCATCGCACGGCCGGAACACTTCGACATTCGGGATCGCCCGCAGCGAGGCGAGGGTCTCGACCGGCTGGTGCGTCGGACCGTCCTCGCCCAGGCCGATCGAGTCGTGGGTCATGACGTAGACGACCGGCTGTTCCATCAGCGCCGACAGGCGGATGGACGGGCGGCAATAATCGGCGAAGACCAGGAAGGTCGCCACGTGCGGGCGGAAACCGCCATGCAGCGACATGCCGTTGGCGCAGGCCGCCATGCCGTGCTCGCGCACGCCGAAATGGATGTACTGGCCGGCATAGTCGCCCGCCTTGACGATGCCGACGCCGGGCGTCTTGGTGAGGTTGGATCCGGCCAGGTCGGCGGACCCGCCCGCCAGGCTGGGCCAGTCGCCGATGATCGCTTCGAGCGCCTTGCCGGACGCCGCGCGGCTCGCCAGCACCGGCTTCTCGGCAGCCACCCTGGCGCGCCAGTCGGCCAGCGCCTTGAGTTCGGCCTCGCCGGGCTCGCCGGAGAGCTGGGCCACGAAGGCATCGGCCTTGTTGCTGTCAGCCAGACGGTCGCGCCAGGCGGCGTGGACGTCCGGCGAACCGGCGGCCTTCCAGGCGGCGTAGATATCCTCGGGGATCTCGAAGGCCGGATACTCCCAGCCCAGCGCCTTGCGCGCACCCTCGATCTCGTCCGGGCCCAGCGGGGCACCGTGGCTGCCGGCCGTCCCGGCCTTGGTCGGCGCGCCATAACCGATCGTCGTGCGGCAGGCGATCAGCACCGGCTTGTCGCTCGACTTGGCCGCCTCGATGGCCTTGTCGACCGCCTCCATGTCATGACCGTCGACGCGCGACACGGCCCAGTTCGCCGCTTCGAAACGCTTGAGCACATCGGTCGACTCGGACAGTTCGGTCGGCCCGTCGATGGAGATGTGGTTGTCGTCCCAGAGTACGCAGAGGCGGTTGAGGCCGAGATGGCCGGCCAGCGAGATCGCCTCGTGGCTGATGCCTTCCTGCAGGTCGCCGTCCGAGGCGATCACCCAGGTGCGGTGATCGACGAGATCGTCGCCGAAGCGCGCATTCATCATGCGCTCGGCCAGCGCCATGCCGACCGACATGGAAATCCCCTGCCCAAGCGGACCTGTCGTGGCCTCGACGCCGGGCGTGTGGCCGTATTCGGGATGGCCGGCCGTGATCGAGCCGAGCTGCCGGAAATTCCTGATCTGTTCGATCGTCATGTCCTCGAACCCCGTCAGGTGGAGGAGCGAGTAGAGCAGCATCGAGCCGTGCCCGGCGGACAGGACGAAACGGTCGCGGTCGGCCCAGGCCGGGGCGGCGGGATCGAATTTCATGTGGCGCGACCAGAGCACCGTCGCGACGTCGGCCATGCCCATCGGCATGCCGGGATGGCCCGAATTGGCCGCCTGCACGGCATCCATGGACAGGGCGCGGATGGCGTTCGCCATCGCCGTGAGCGAGGTTCCGTTCGGTGCTTTCATGCGGCGATCTCCACTTGGCCGTCCGTCTCGACCGGCGCAGATGCGCCGGGGGTCAGTCCTTCACCAGACCCGTACGGGCAAGAAGGGCACGAGTCGAGGCGTCATACCCGGATATCTCGCCGTCCAAAATCCCCTTGGTCAGGACTTTTCCCAGCTCCACGCCCCACTGGTCGAAGGGATTGATCTCGTACATCACGCTTTCCACGAACACCTTGTGTTCCTGCAGCGCGATGAGCGCGCCCAGCGTGCGCGGCGTGAGATCGTCGAGCAGGATCGTGTTCGACGGGCGCCCGCCCGGCATGGACTTGTGCACCGCCAGGCGCGGCTCGTCGGCCGGATCGACATGCCGGCCGTCCAGCAGGGCCGCCCCCTGGGCCGCCATATTCGCCGCCAGCGCCCGCTCGCGCGGGTCATCGCTGGAAAAATGACGGGCAATGCCGATGAAGTCGACGGGCACGATGTCCTTGCCCTGGTGCAGCCACTGGAAAAAGGAGTGCTGGATCTCGGTCCCGCTGCCGCCCCAGACCAGCGCACCGCCCGGTGTCGGTCCCGGACGGCTGTCCAGCGTGACCGACTTGCCGAGGGATTCCATTTCCAGCTGCTGGAAATAGTCCGCCAGCTTGCCCAGACGGGCCGAATAGGCCGCCACGCAGCGGCTGGGATAGCCCAGCGCCACCCGGTTCCATACATCGATCAGCCCCTTGAGGACCGGCACGTTCTTCTCCAGCGGCGCCACGGCGAAATGGGAATCCATGTCGCGCGCACCGGCCCGGAAATCCTCGAACACGTCCGGGCCCAGCCCGATCTCCAGCGCCAGACCGACCGCACTCCACACCGAATAGCGTCCGCCCACCCAGTCGGGAAAATCGAACACATGCTCGGCGTCGATGCCGAAGGCACGCGCCTTGTCCGGGGCGGCCGAGGCCGCCACGAAATGCTTGCCGAGGCGGTCGGGTTCGACACGGTCTTCCAGCCAGTCGCGCGCCGCTTCGGCCGACATCAGGGTTTCCTGCGTGGAGAAGGACTTCGACGCCACCACGAAGAGGATCGCCTCGGGATCGGCGCCGGCGACGGCATGCTCCAGATCGCTGGGATCGAGCGAGGCGACAAAGCGCAGCTCCGGCCCCTCTCCCGCCACGTCAGCCAGCGCGTCGGCCACCAGGCGCGGCCCCAGGTCCGATCCGCCGATGCCGATATTCACGACACGCTCGACCGGTTTGCCGGACGGTTTGAAATCGCCCGCGCGCACCCTTTCCGCGAAGGCGCGCGTCTCGGCCTGGGTGCGGTTGACCAGATCGGCTTCCGGCGACCCGGAGATACGCGCGCCATGGCGATAGGCCATGTGGAGCGCAGGCCGGTTTTCGGTCGGATTGACCACACCGCCCGACAACAGCGTGTCGCGCCGGTCTTCCAGGCCGGCCGCCCGGGCGGCCGCGATCAGCCCGCCGAGTGCCAGCACATCGAGCCGCTGCTTGGTGGCGTCGAGTTCGAGCCCGGCCGCCTTGAGAACGAGGCTGTCGGAACGCGCGTCACCGCTGTCGGCCAGTTCACGCAGAGAGACGTCGCCGAGGCGTTCGGCATGACCGGTAATATCGGACGTAATCACCATGGGTTTCCCGATTTCGACTGGACCGCGACGGTAAAGTTAGCGCTCCCATAAAACAATACGGAGCCGCGTCAAAGACGGCGCTCGACTTCCGCGAGGCATCCCACGAGGTGATAGAGCGTGGAGGCCGGCATGCCCGAGGCGAGCGGCTCGCCCTGCCCCGAAAGCGTATCGACCCAGCCTCCGGGGATGGCCGGATCGAGATGGTGCGTGTTGAGCGCACGGCACGCCGCCTCGACATCGTCCTCGTCTCCCGCCACGGCCGCAGCCCGCACCCATTCGGTCTGCATCCAGGTGCGCGAGCGCGGATCGGCCACCTCGCCGTCGCGGGTCATCGCGGCATAGAGCAGACCGGTCTGCGGGTTGCGGCCGCGCGCCATCGCCGTGGCAAAGAGTGCGGGCCCGGCTTCCGCGCCGGGCCGGTCCAGAAGCCGGGCCTGTTCGGCCAGCAACCAGGTCCATTCGCACCAGTGCCCGGGTTCCACGATGTCGCCGCGCCCGGCGTGCGCCTGCCAGTCCGGCTCGAAGAATTCGCGCAGCATTGCCGTTTCGGCGTCGTAGAAGTGACGGTCGAACAACGTCTTGATCGCATCGATCCGCGGGATCAGACCGGTGTCGCCGGTCAGTTCGTAGAGCGACATCAGCGCCTCGAAGAGGTGCATGTGCGGGTTCTGCCGGCGCGGAAGCTCGGCCGCGCCGATCGCCTCGCGATACCCGCCATGCGCCGCCGCCATGTGCGCATCGATGAAGTCCAGCGTGGCATAGGCCATGTCCCGGAACCGGTCCGCCCCCGTGGCGCGCCAGGTCCACGCACTCGCCAGGATGAGGAAGGTCTGGTCGTAGAAATCGCGCCGATCGTCCGCGACACGCCCGTCGTCATGGACCAGATGGGCCCAGCCCGGCGCACCGTCCGGCGCCCAGGCGATCCGCGCCAGGCGGTCCAGACCGGCCTCGGCGAGATCGGCCCGGTCGAGCCAGCCCTCATGCGCGGCCCGGGCAAAGACATAGGCCTGCCGGGCCTGGGCACGCACGCGGCGGATATCGCCGGTGACGCCCGCACCGTCCATGTCGAGGGTTTCGTAGAAGCCGCCATGACGGGTGTCCCAGCCCCGCTCGGCCCAGAAGGGCAGAGCGCGGGACCGGCCCCAGTCGGCAAAACGGCGTGCATGCTCCATGGACGTCCCCGGCCAGTCGCTCCCAGGACTTCCTATCAGCCGAGCGCGGCCATGTCCTCGTCGGAAACGTCGAAATTGGCGTAAACGTTCTGCACGTCGTCGCAGTCTTCCAGCGCTTCCATCATCTTCATCAGCGTGCCGACCTTGTCGCCGGTGACGTCGATGAGATTCTGCGGGCGCCAGATCAGCTTGGCCGAGGCGGGATCGTCGAATTTCTCCGCCAGTGCGGACACCACATCCATCAGGTCCTCGCGGGCCGTGTAGATGACGTGCTGGCCTTCCTCGTCCTCGTCGCCCTCTTCGGACGACACATCCTCGGCGCCGGCCTCGATGGCGGCTTCCATCATGGCGTCCTCGTCGGCGGTGGACAGCGGATAGCGGATCTCGCCGACATTATCGAACATGAAGGCGACCGAGCCGGTCTCGCCCATGTTTCCGCCATTCTTGGCGAAGGCGGTGCGCACCTCGGCGGCGGCGCGGTTGCGGTTGTCGGTGGAGACCTCGACGATCACCCCCACGCCGGCCGGGCCGAAACCCTCGTAACGGATGTCCTCATAGGCCTCGCCGTCGCCGCCGGAGGCCTTGTCGATCGCGCGCTGGATATTGTCCTTGGGCATCGACTGGCCCTTGGCGTTGGCGATCGCCAGACGCAGGCGCGGATTGGCATCGGGGTCCGGACCGCCCAGCTTCGCCGCGATCGAGATTTCCTTCGACAGACGGGAAAACAGCTTGGAACGCACCGCGTCCTGACGGCCCTTGCGGTGCTGGATATTGGCCCATTTGGAGTGTCCGGCCATGGTCGGGATCCCTCTTCCTGCGGATTTACGGCCCTCTGCATACTCAGAATGGCCGCTCATGGCCACTGTGCAGGACAGAACAGGCGGCGCCGCTGCGCGCGACGGGGAGCCGCATCACAGCAGGTCGGTACGCCCCTGATGCTTGAGCCCCTCGACGATCGTCTTGACCTCCTGGCTGGCATCGCGGCGCGTGACGAGGACGGCATCCTGCGTCTCCACGACCACCAGGTCGTCCACGCCGATCACGCCGACCTTGCGGCCGGTGGACAGGACATAGGTGTTGCGCGTGTCGACCAGATCCACATCGCCGCGCACGGCATTGCCGTGCGCGTCCCGGTCGGCGATCTCCCAGAGCGCGCTCCAGGCCCCGACATCCGACCAGCCGATATCCGCCGGCACGACCGCCGCATTGTCGGTCCGTTCCATGACCGCATAGTCGAAGGAAATCGACGGGCAGGCCGCAAAGGCCCCGGCGTCCAGGCGCAGCGTGCCGGCATCGCCGGTGGCGCGCTCGACCGCAGCGCGGCTGGCATCCAGCACATCCGGGCAATGCCGCTCCATCTCCGAGACCAGATGGCCGGCTCCGAACAGGAAGATCCCGGCATTCCAGTAATAGCCGCCATCGGCCAGGAACCCCTTGGCGCGCTCCAGATCGGGCTTTTCGGTAAAGGCCCGGACGGTGTAGCCGCCCTCCAGCGCGTCGCCGCGCCGGATATAGCCATAACCGGTCTCCGGGCGTTCCGGCTGGATGCCGAAGGTGATGACGTGCCCCTGCCCGGCCAGACGCGCGCCGGTGGCCACCGCGTCGCGGAAACCCGCCTCGTCGCGGATGTGATGGTCGGCCGGCAGCAGCAGGATCAGCGTGTCGGCGCCGTGCTCGCGGCGCACCAGATCGGCGGCAACCGCGGCAACGGGTGCGGTGTTGCGGCCCGCAGGCTCGACCACAAGCCGCGCAGCGCCGTCCCCCAGGGCGTCGAGCTGCAGCCGCGCCAGGTCGTGCTGGCGTTCGTTGAGCACGATGACCGGCGGTTCGAAACGGTAGTCCCCGGCCGCGCCGGCCACACGGCTCACGGTCTCCTGCAGCATGGTCCGGTCGGAGACCAGCGCATGGAGCTGTTTGGGGTGTGCGGTGCGGGAGAGCGGCCAGAGCCGGGTGCCCGAACCGCCCGACATGATCACTGGTACGATACGGGTCACAGCCTCCCCCCGGTTTGCCGTCCGGTGCATCTTCCCGTCTGCGGCAAGCAGATCAAGCCATTAGCACAGGACCCGGGCAGACGCGCTCAGAGATAAAGGCGTTCCTTGCGGAAACCGCCCTGCGTGGTGGGCGGGAAATTGTGCATGGACAGATAGGTCAGGAACCGGCCGAGAAGATCCGCGCTGTCGGTCTGCACGACGCGGATATGGGCCCCCTCGTCGCGCAGGCTGGTCGTGAAGACACAGGCCTCGGCATCGGCCGTATCCTCGTCCTTGTCGCACTGGCGGAGGAAATCCGTCATGTGCTGATCGAAGATATAGGCGTCCTGGGCGCGTTCGAACCGTATCGTCTGCTTGAACATGCACTCCCCCCGGCACTCGCCTGACTTGCCTGTCCCGGATGCAAGGAGCATTCCCTGCGACCGGCCCTGTCTCCATTCCCGTCATTCCAACATGCGCCCGTGCGGACGGATCCCGCCGCCGGACACACGGCCCTTGCCTTCCGGTCACGCTAGCCGAGGCACATATCCGATCAAGCGGCAGTAGCGGCGCGTAGCGGCAGAAACCGCCGCAACGCATCATTTTTGCCACATCAGGCGGGAATATATTCGGAAAGCTGGCCGCCCACGCGAATAGGTTCGCACCGCCGGGCCAGGCCGGTCGCATCGTCGGTCTCGATGTAGACGCCGCACAGCGTGGCCGCACCGGTCGCCGGCTCGAACCGGCCGGACCGCATGCGTGTGGTGAAGCGCCGGAGCGGCTCTTCCTTGTCCATGCCGATGACGCTGTCATAGTCGCCGCACATGCCGGCATCGGTCTGGTAGGCCGTTCCGCCGGGCAGGATGCGCGTGTCCGATGTCGGCACATGGGTGTGGGTGCCCACGACCAGGCTGGCGCGACCGTCGCAGAACACGCCCATCGCCATTTTCTCGCTGGTCGCCTCGCCGTGGAAATCCAGCAGGACAGCGTCCGCCACCACGCCCATCGGCGCCGCCGCGAGCTCGCGCTCGACCGCCGCAAAGGGATCGTCCAGCGTTTCCATGAAGAGATTGCCCATGGCGTTGATCACCAGGATGCGGCGCCCGTCGGGCAGGTCGTAGAGATTGGCGCCGGCGCCCGGCGTGGAACCGACCGGATAGTTGGCCGGACGCAGCAGGCGCGGCTCGCGCTCGATATAGGTCAGCGCCTCGCGCTGGTCCCAGGCGTGATTGCCCAGCGTCAGGACATCGGCCCCGAGATCGAAGAGCTGCTTGCAGATCTTCTCGGTGATCCCGAAACCCGCCGCGGCATTCTCCGCATTGATCACCACGAAATCCAGCCCCAGCCGCTCGCGAAGATCGGGCAGATGATCCTCCACCGCCCGGCGTCCGGTCTTCCCGACAATATCCCCGAAAAAGGCTAGGCGCATGCTCTCCAGATCCTGCAATCCACCGGCGCGGCACCACAGCGACAAGGCCGGACCCGCGCCGCGCCGGACAGGCCCTCGGGCACAGCAACCACCTTTGGCCGGGCTTGCCAATAAGGCTTTGCATTCCACCCGCTCTGGCTGTAGGAGACGCTCAGTTCTTCTTCGGCCCGCCACTCACCCAAGTTATGGCAATGACGGAATTTTCGATAATCGTCACCAGCTATTTCGAAGAGAACAGCATCGAAGAATTTGTCGAGCGCACAATAACCACGATGCGCAATACTGGCCGCTCGTTCGAAATGATTCTGGTGAACGACGGCAGCACCGACAAGACTTTCGACAAGCACCGGGAATTGTTCGACAGCTATCCGGAAATCGCCCACGCCATCGACCTGTACCGCAATACCGGCCAGATCTGCGCCATGGCCTGCGGGATCGCCCACGCCGGGGGCGAGAATTTCGTCTTCATCGACAGCGACCTGCAGCTGGACCCCGAAGAACTGCCGATGCTGATGGCCGAGTTCGATACCGGACTCGACATCGTCAGCGGGCGCCGCAGAAAGCGGGCGGAAAGCTGGCGGCGCCGGATCCCGTCCTGGATCGCCAACCAGGTCATGGCGCGCGTGGCGAAACACCCGCTCACCGATTTCGGCTGCACCTTCAAGATCTACCGCGGCGATCTGGTTCGCGCCTTCGGCTTCGGCCCCTACAAGCCCTGGAAGACCGCTTTCGTCTTCCGCCATGCCGGGCGCGTGAAGGAGGTCGACGTGTCCCACCACGCGCGCCGCTACGGCGAGTCCGGCTGGTCGACCTACAAGCTCGCCAGCTTCCTGTTCGACAATGTCACCGGGATCGCCTCGCGCCCCTTCCTGATCACGGCGCTGGCGGCGGGCCTGTTCGGACTGCTCGTCCTGCTGCGCCTCCTGATCGCCCCCTTTATCCCCGGCGGTTTCCTGCCCCAGGCCGGCGGCGGCCTGATCATCAATGTCATCCTGCTCAGCACGCTCATCAACATGGTCGGCTTCTCCGCGGTTGGCGAATATGTCTTCCGCATCCACGCCCGGACCGAGAACGACCCGATCTATGTGATCCGCGAGCATCTCGAGAAATCACCGGACTAGCGCTGCGATGACGACCGCCCCCCTGCCAGAAGTCTTTATCTACGGCGCAGGCGGCCACGCCCGGGTCGTCGCCGATGCGGTTGCCGCAGCCGGGCAATACCGGCCCGTCGCGGCCGTTACGGACATCGCCGAGCAGGCCGGGGCCACCCTCGACGGGCTTCCCGTGCTTCACAGCGCCGACGCGCTTGAGGCGATGCGCGACCGCGGGGTTCGCGCCGCGATCGTGGCGATCGGTCAGGCCGAGGCGCGGGCAGCCGTTTCAGCCCGGCTGGACCAGGCCGGCTTGACGCTGATCACGGCCATCCATCCGCGCGCCTGCGTCTCGCCCAACGCCACTATCGCCCGGGGCTGCCTTGTCGGCGCAGGCGGCATCGTGCACGCTGGAACCACGCTGGGCGAGGGCGCGATCGTGAATACCGGCGCCATCGTCGAGCATGACTGCGTGATCGGTGCCTTCGCGCATATCGCCCCCGGCGCCGTCGTTGGCGGACATGCGCGGATCGGCGCGGCCGGCTGGATCGGAATCGGCGCGACGGTGAAAGACCGGATCGCGATCGGCGAACGCACGGTGATCGGTGCCGGTGCCGTCGTGGTGCGGGACATGCCCGCCGATGCCGTCGCCTACGGAAACCCGGCCCGCGTGAAGCCCGCCGGGACGCCATGAGCGGGACAGCCTCGAAGGCATTGCAGGTCGTTGTCCTGGGCGCCCCGCGCTCGGGCACCTACTGGCTGGTCGATATCCTGGACCGCCATTTCGACATTCGCATCCCGACCGAGACCCATTTCATTCCGGTGTTCGGGCGTTATGTGGGCCTCTGGGGCGATCTTGAGAAGCGCAAGAACCGCGAGCGCCTGCTGCGCAATATCTACGAATACCTGTCGCTTTGGACCGTTCGGGCCTCCGATGCCGAAGCCTATCGCGACCAGGTCCGGGCGGTGAGCCTTCTGGCGACGCTCGACGCAGGGCGTGCCGGCGCCATCCTGGATGCCAGCCATGACTATCCCAGCCTGATCGAGCGGCTTTATGCCGAATTCGCCAGTCTGAGCGGCGCCGCGGCCTCGGGCGACAAGAGCGCATATTACCGCGCCATCGACCCGGCCCTCACCCTGCGTCATGTGCCCGGCGCAAAGGCGATCCATATCGTCCGCGACGGGCGCGATGTGGCGATGAGCTGGATGAAGACCTGGTTCGGTCCGCCCACGGTCGCCGAGGCCGCCCGGGAGTGGCGCCGGCATGTCGATGTCTACCGTCAATGGGGCGCGGAGCATCCAGACGCTTATCTGGAGCTGCGCTACGAGGACCTGGCCCGCGACGAGGCCGGCGAGATGGCCCGGATCGCCAGCTTTCTCGGACGCGCTCCGCTCGACAGCGAGGGCCGCGTCTCGGCCATCTCCGACGCGCTGTCCAGCACGGACAGCCACAGCGCGATCCGGGACATGGATGCCAGCGGCAATATCGACAAATGGCGCACCCGGATGCCGCAAGACGACGTCGCCGCTTTCGAGCGGATCGCCGCGGACACGCTGCGCCGGTGCGGCTATGAGGCCTCGGGCGACGGCGCGGCGGACGCGCCGCCGATCCGGCCGCTTTCATTGCACAAGGTTCGTGTCGGTCTGAAGAATGTGCTGCCGCTCTGCCTGCTCCTGGCCGGCCGGGTCGGCCTGCCCGCGCTGGCTCTGCTCAACCGGTCGCATCCGCCGGTCTGGCGCTCGGTCAGGCTATAGCCTCGCCTGAGCCGTCAAGCGGCAGCGGACAACGCCTCGAACGCCTCGATCAGCAGCTCCACCGCCGCATCTGAAAGCTCGCCATAAATCGGCAGACAGAGGACTTCTCGTGCGAGTTTCGCGGACTCCGGAAGCCCGTCGGCGCGTGCCGTGGGAAGCGCCGCATAGACGGGCACCTCACTGACGAGCGGGTGGAAATACTTGCGCAGATTGATGTTGAGCGACCGCAGTGCCGCATGAACCGTGTCGCGCGAGACGCCGAATGCATCCGGATCGATAGCGATGGCATAGTAGGACCAGTTCGGCGTGAACCCCTCGCCCCGGGAAATCACGCGCAGGCCGGGCAGCCGGCCCAGCCTGTCGGAATAACGCGCGGCAATCCGGGCCCGGCGCGCGATCTCCGCCTCGACGCCGTCCAGGGTGAGCGTGCCGAAGGCGGCATGCAGCTCGCTCATCTTCATGTTGAGACCGCTCATCGCGATCTCGTTCTCGTTGAGAATGCCGAAATTGCGCATCCGGTCGAGCCGGGCCTTCTGCGCCTCCTCCGCGACGAAGACAGCGCCGCCCTCGACCGTCGAAAACAGCTTGGTGGCATGGAAGCTGACCGAGGCGGCGTCGCCCCAGCGCAGCACCGATTCCCCCTCTACCGTGACGCCGAACGCGTGCGCGGCATCATAGATCAGCGCGAGACCATGCCGGTCGGCCAGCGGTTCGAGCCGCGCATGGTCGCACGGCGTGCCGTACACATGGGTGGCCATGATGGCGGTCACGCGATCGTCGAGCCGTTCGGCCACCGAGGCGGCACAGATGTTCCCGGTCGCCGCCTCGACATCGGCGAAGACCGGTTCCGCGCCCAGCCATTCGATGGCGTGGACGGTGGCGGGAAAGGTGAAGGGCGTTGTGATGACCCGGTCTCCCGGCTTCACGCCGAACAGGCGCAGCGCCATGAGCAGGGACATCGTGCCGTTGCAGGTCAGGCAGGCATGCGCCCGGGCGAAATCGGCCACGCGGGCTTCCAGCGCATTGTGGAAACTGCCGCTATTGGTGAGCCAGCGGCTCTCCCAGATCCGGTCGAGCTGGGCATCGAAGGCCTGACGGTCGGGCATGCGGGGCCGCGTAATGAAGACGGCCTCGTCCAGCGGCGTCAGTCCGCGCCGCCGGAAAGCATCCGCATACGGTTCGTCGAGTTTTGCGTCGTTCGCCATGCAAACTGCCGTTTCCGGCCCCCGTTCAGACCTGGTCCAGGCGCAGCACCAGCCGCACCAGTCTAGCGATACCGCCCAGAAGAAGGACGATGGAAATCGTGACCGCATGGATCACGACGGATGAAATCGCCGCCTGCTCCGGACCGGCGCCGAAACCGGTCAGCACGGCCGCTGCCACGGCATGATAGCCGAGGACGTGCCCGGGCAGGAATGCGACGAGAAAGGAGAGGTTCACCAGACCGAGCAGCAGGAGCGCACCGCCGGGTCCAAGCCCGCCAAAAAAGGCGGAATAGCCGAGGAAGAAGGCGCTCGCCATGGCCGCCCAGACCAGCAGGGTCAACAGGGCGAACGGGGCCATCACCCGGGCCTCGACCAGTTTGCGCCCGCCCTGGCCGAGGCTGGCGATCTGGCTTGCCACCGGTGCCGGAAGACGCGCGGCGCAGCGCTGTGCCAGCGCAAGCCCGGGCTTCGCCAGCAGCAGGCCGGCCGCGGTGAGCACCGCCAGCCCGGCACCGAGTGCGAGAACGGGGCCGGTCGCCAGTGTGTCGGGCATGACCCGGCGCAGCAGGACGAGCGCCGTCGCTGCACCCGTGATCGCCAGCAGCATGGCCAGGTCCGACGCCCGCTCGACGACCCAGACCATGACGGCCTGCGCCACCGGGATCTCCCGCCGGCGCGCCCAGAACAGCCGGACGCCCTCGCCGACGCGCATGGGCGTGATGGCCCCGATGGCAAAGCCCCAGAGATGGATGGTCACGCAATCGCGCAGGGCAAGCGGCCGGAGTGCATTCATCAGGAGGTGAAAGCGCAGGGCCCGCAATGCCATGGCGACCAGGAAACAGGCCGCAAAGGCCATGACGCCGCGCATTTCACCGGCGGTATAGGCATGCGTCGTCACCGCGCCCCAGTCGATACGCGACAGGAGGGTCTTGTTGAGAAGGTAAAGGGCAGCGGCCCAGACAAGGGCCATGGCCACCCATCGGAGCGATTGGCGCAGAAGCGGGGTCATGCGCATCTAGTCCGTGTCCAGGGGCATGGCGGCGAACGCGCCGAGTTCGATATCCCGTTGCCAGCAGAAGCGATACTCCGGCCCCGCGGGAAGTACACCGTAGTGGGTGGTCTCGCCGGACAGGATGAAGCGCACATCGGCGACCTCGCGACGGGCCGTATCGATGATGCGCAGCCCCATAGGATGGCGCTGGTCCGAGGTCATTTCCAGGCGGTAGGCCCGCTCAAGCGGTGCGCCGGACAGGTTGAAGCAGCGGCCGGAATACCCGGCCGGGATGAGGGACTGCGCACGATCGGGCGTCCAGACTGCGCGCGCCCGGCGGTAGTCGGTCACTTCGCGCGTGACCGGATAACCCGCTGCGAACACGCCGGTGTCCAGCGCGCGCATCCACTCCAGGACCGGCCGGTAGATGTCTTCCGGATTGGCCCCGGTGACGAAGCCGGTCAGGCGGAACGTGTTGTCGGGATCGGCGATGACCATGTAGGTGGCCAGTTCGCGCTGCGCCGACACGCCCCGCCGGAACTCCCCGCCCTGCCAGGCCGATGTCGTGGTCACCCAGGCGACCGGAAGCAGGATGGCAAGAGTGCCGAACCGGGCCAGAGCCGGCGCAAGCTCAGGCCGGACGCGTTTGAGCCACGCGCCCAGCGCGTCGACCGCGACCCAGAGAAAGCAGGCGGCCGCGACGTTGTAGACCAGGAAATAGCGCGGCGCGAGCATGCCCCAGGGATAGTCGCCATCGCTACGGCCGAACGCCGTTGCCAGGGCGAAGACGGCACAGAACCCCATCACGGCGCCGGCCGTCATCATGACGCCCTTCGAGATCGCCGCGCGTATGAGCGCGGCCACAAAGGCCAGGGACAGGAGGAACCAGAGACCGCGGCAGACCGCCGTCAGGGCCGACGACCCCTCGGGCAGTTTCGAGGCCCATTCGCCCAGCATGCCACCGGCCAGGGCACGCCCGAACACTTCCACATAGCCGGGCAGGTCCCGCAGGCTCGCCAGGACAAAGGCCAGCATGCCTTCGTCGTGACTGTTGCCGGCATCGCCGAAAACCAGGAAACGCGTCGCAGCCAGGGCCAGCATGACGCCGCAGACGGCCAGCCGGTCCCAGGCCCGCCAATAGACGGCATGGATCAGGAAGACGCCCAGCAGACCGAGAATAAAGAGCAGCGAGAAGTCGGCGTGAAGCGCCAGGGCGACGAAGCCCAGCAGGTAGAGTTTGAGCAGCAGCGCCCCGCTCGCGGGCGTGCGAATATCGACGGCGATATCCCGGCACGAGCGGACGACATACCAGGCATAAAGCGACCCGATCAGCATGAAGCTGGACTGCATGTAGATCAGCGTCCAGTGGAAGGGCGCGTCAGACAGGATGCCGACCCAGGGGATCAGTACCGCGAGTGCCGTCAGCGACGGATAGCCGCCGCCCTCTTCCCGTCCGCCCCGGTGCACCAGCCAGACGAACAGGCCGAAGGTCGCGAACGAGGCCAGGACACCGACATAGGCCTCCCAGCGGAAATCGCCATCCAGCAGGAAAAGCGTCGCCATTTCATGGAGGTGGATAAAGGCCGAGGGATGGGCATTGGTCCACAGCAGCCGCAGGTCGCCACTCTCCAGCAGGGGCATGACGATCAGGGCGATATGGCGGAAATGATCGTTGCGGACTTCCGCGCCGGCAAATTCGGCGGCGAAGACCAGCTTGATCAAGGCACCCAGGAGCAGCAGCGCCGCGACCAGCCCCCACCACGCGCTTTCCGCCGGTGCGATACGCAGCCGCGCGGACAGATCGGAGGCCAAACTCCCGAGCCTTGTCATGCTTCATCCCCGGCCGGCACGTTGCGGCAACACTCCGTTGCGCTCTTAGCCCAACTCCGGCGGCCGGGAAACCGCGAAGGCATCGCAGCCTTCCCGCCCTGCCGGCACATGTGCCTTGCCGCAGCTATTCCAGCAGCGGCGCCAGAACCGTCTCGGCGTGGTCCACTGTCCAGCCCTTGCGCTTGGCGTAATCCTCCACCTGATCCGTCTTGATCCGGCCGACGGCGAAATAGTGGCTGTCGGGATGGGAGAAATACAGGCCCGACACGGACGAGGCCGGGGTCATGGCGAGGGAGTTGGTCAGGCTCACGCCGGCGTTTTCCGGCGCATCGAGCAGTTTGAACAGGGTGGTCTTTTCGCTGTGGTCCGGCTGGGAGGGATAGCCCGGCGCGGGACGGATGCCGTCATAGGCCTCGTCGATCAGCTCGCGGGCGGAGTAATTCTCGTCCGGCGCATAACCCCAGTGCTCCTTGCGCACCTGTTCGTGCAGCCATTCCGCCGCCGCCTCGGCGAGGCGGTCGGACAGCGCCTTGAACATGATGGAGCTGTAGTCGTCCTTGTCGTTGTCGAACGCGGTGTGCAGATCGGGATTGTCGCCCGCGGTGACCGCGAACCCGCCGATCCAGTCGTCATGACCGTCCGGGGCAACAAAGTCGAACTGGCTGAGATGAGGCCGGTCATTGGACTTCGCCGTCTGCTGGCGCAGCCCGTAGAAGCGCTCGAGCACCTCCTTGCGGCTGTCATCGGTATAGAGCACGGCATCGTCGCCATCGCGATTGGCCGGCCAGAACCCGCAGACCGCGCGCGGCTGGAGGAGTTTCTCGTCGACAATGCGCTTGAGCATGGCCTGGGCATCGTCGAACAGCGCCTTCGCGGCCTCGCCGCGATTGGGATCCTCGAAAATCGCCGGATAGCTGCCCTTCATCTCCCAGGTGAAGAAGAAGGGCGTCCAGTCGATATAGTCGACCAGCGTCGCCAGATCGGGCCGGAAGGACTTCACGCCCAGCCAGGCCGGTTTGGGCGGCGTGTATTGCGACCAGTCGCAGTCCCAGCCATTCCTGCGCGCCTCCGCCAGCGGCAGGCGCTTTTTCGACGAGCGCGCCGCCAGGCGGCGCTCGCGGATCTTCGCCAGATCCTCGCGCACACCCTGGGCATAGCTGTCGCGATCTTCGGACAGGAGTTTGGAGACCACGCCCACGGCGCGGCTGGCATCGAGCACGTGAACCACGGGGGCGACCGAGATCGACGGGTCGATCTTCACCGCCGTGTGGGCCGGCGACGTCGTGGCCCCGCCGATCAGGAGCGGCGTGGTGATCTGTTTGCGCTCCATTTCCGAGGCCACGAAGACCATCTCGTCCAGCGAGGGCGTGATGAGCCCGGACAGGCCGATGATGTCGGCGTTTTCCTTGCGCGCGGTCTCGAGAATGTCCTCGCAGGGCACCATGACGCCCATATCGATCACGTCATAGCCGTTACATTGCAACACAACGCCAACGATATTCTTGCCGATGTCATGCACGTCGCCCTTCACCGTGGCGAGCACGATCCTGCCGGCCGAGGACTGTTCCTCGCCCGCGGCTTCCTTCTCCGCCTCCATGTAGGGGATGAGATGGGCCACGGCCTGTTTCATAACGCGGGCCGACTTCACGACCTGGGGCAGGAACATCTTGCCGTCGCCGAACAGGTCGCCGACGACATTCATGCCGTCCATCAGCGGGCCTTCGATGACGTGCAGCGGCCGGTCGAATTCCTGGCGCGCCTCTTCGGTATCGTCGACGATGAACTCGTTTATGCCGTGGACCAGCGCGTGGCGGATGCGTTCGCCGACCGGCGCCTCGCGCCAGGACAGGTCGCGCTCCTTGGTCGTGCCGCCGCCCTGGCCGCGATACTGTTCGGCCGTTTCCAGCAGCCGGTCGGTAGCGTCGTCGCGGCGGTTGAGGATGACATCCTCGACCAGTTCGCGCAGCTCCGCGTCGATATCGTCATAGATGTCGAGCTGGCCGGCATTGACGATCCCCATATCCATCCCCGCCTTGATGGCGTGATAGAGGAAGACCGAGTGCATCGCCCGGCGCACCGGCTCGTTGCCGCGGAAGGAGAAGGAGATGTTGGAAAGGCCGCCGGAGACGTGGCAGCCCGGCAGGTTCTTGCGGATCCGCTTGGTCGCCTCGATGAAGTCGACGGCGTAGTTGTTGTGTTCCTCGATCCCCGTCGCCACGGCGAAGATGTTCGGGTCGAACACGATGTCCTCGGCCGGAAAGCCGATCTCGTCGACCAGGATCTTGTAGGCGCGCTCGCAGATCTCGTACTTGCGGTCGGCGGTGTCGGCCTGGCCCTTCTCGTCGAAGGCCATGACAACGACGGCCGCACCGTAGGCCAGGCAGGCCTCGGCGCGTTCGCGGAATTCCTCCTCGCCTTCCTTCAGGCTGATCGAGTTGACGATCGCCTTGCCCTGCACGTTCTGCAGGCCGGCCTCGATCACCTCCCACTTGGAACTGTCGATCATCACCGGCACGCGGGCCACATCGGGCTCGCCGGCGATCATGCGCAGGAAGGTGGTCATCGCCTCGACGCTGTCGAGCAGGCCCTCATCCATATTGACGTCGATGACCTGGGCGCCGTTTTCCACCTGCTGGCGCGCCACCGAGACGGCCTCGGCATAGTCGCCCTCGGTGATCAGCCGGCGGAAACGCGCCGAGCCAGTCACATTCGTCCTCTCGCCCACATTGACGAAGGTTGGTACTGCTATAGTCATGAATTTGTTGCCTTAAGCGGAAAGCTCGAAGGGTTCGAGACCGGACAGTCTCATGGCGCGCTCGCGCTTGGCCGGGCGGCGCGGCTTGGCGCCCTTCACCGACTCGGCGATGGCACGGATATGCTCCGGCGTGGTGCCGCAGCACCCGCCGAGAATGTTCACCAGGCCCGACTGGGCCCATTCGCCGACAAAGCCCGCCGTCTCGTCCGGCGTCTCGTCGTACTCGCCCATATCGTTGGGCAGACCCGCATTGGGATAGGTGATGATACGCGTATCCGCGATGCGCGAGATCTCGGCGATATAGGGCCGCATCTCTTCCGCGCCGAGGGCACAGTTGAGGCCCACCGCCCACGGCTTGGCGTGGCGCACGGAATACCAGAAGGCCTCGGCCGTCTGGCCGGACAGG
Organism: Pseudomonadota bacterium; assembly: GCA_034659015.1. Taxonomy (GTDB): domain Bacteria; phylum Pseudomonadota; class Alphaproteobacteria; order Caulobacterales; family Maricaulaceae; genus Maricaulis. The sequence continues at coordinate 325,053 of JAYEGL010000017.1, forward strand.
GTGCGGCCGGACCGGTCGGTGATCGTGCCGGAGATCAGGATGGGACGGTCGATCCCCGTCTCCGCCTTGAGATCCAGCAGCGCCTTGATCGCGGCCTTGGCGTTGAGGGTGTCGAAGATCGTCTCGATCAGGAAGAAGTCGACATACTCCGCCATCGCCTCGGCCTGCTCGTAATAGGCCGAACGGATGGTGTCGAAATCGATATCGCGGAAACCGGGGTCGTTGACGTCCGGCGAGATGGACAGCGTCTTGTTGGTCGGGCCGATGGCGCCGGCCACACCGCGCGGCGAGCCGGTCTCGGCCTCGACCTCGTCGGCTGCCTCGCGCGCCAGACGCGCCCCCTCGCGGGCGATCTCGGGCGCCAGGTCCTGCATCTCGTAATCGGCCTGGGCGATCGATGTCGCCGAGAAGGTGTTGGTTTCGACGATGTCCGACCCGGCCTGGAAATAGGCCTTGTGGATGGCCTTCACCGCGTCCTGGGCCGTGATGTTGAGGATGTCGTTATTGCCCTTGATGGCAACCTGCCAGTCGGCGAAGCGCGCGCCGCGATAGCCGTCCTCGTCCAGCTGGAGATCCTGGATCTGCGTGCCCATGGCGCCGTCGAGAACCAGCACGCGTTCGCGCCCGAGCGCCTCGAGCGCCTCTACCCGTTCACTCGAAGTCATTACGCCACCCCTTCCGGCTCGGGCTGTTCGGCCTTCACGCCGAGCAGCTGACAGGTGGACAGGGCAAGCTCGGCCCGGTTGAGCGTGTAGAAGTGGAAATTGTCGGCGCCGCCGGCCTGCAGCTTGCCGCACAGCTTGGCCGCGATATGCGCCGTCACCAGCTTGCGGGTATCCGCATCGTCGTCGAGCCCTTCATAGGCCTCGCTCAGCCAGTCCGGAATGCTGGAGCCGCACAGGCCGGCCATGCGCTTGAGGCCCTTGAAGTTGGGCTGCAGCATGATGCCCGGCACGATCGGGATGGTGATCCCGGCGCGCTCGGCACGCTCGCGGAAGCGGAAATACACGTCCGGCTCGAAGAAGAACTGGGTGATGGCGCGCGTGGCACCATTATCGATCTTCTGTTTCAGCAGGTCGATGTCGTAGTCGAAGTCGGGGCTTTCCGGATGTTTCTCCGGATAGCAGCCGACGGAAATCTCGAAATCGCCGATCTTGCGGATGCCTGCGGCCAGTTCGGCCGCATTGGCATAACCGCCCGGGTGCGGGACGTATTTCTCGCCGATACCGTCGGGCGGGTCGCCGCGCAGGGCGACGATATGACGAATGCCCGCCGACCAGTAGTCGCGGATCACATCGTCGATTTCCTCGCGGGTCGCCGACACGCAGGTCAGGTGCGCGGCGGGACGAATCCCGGTTTCGCGCACAATGCGGCGCACCGTGCGGTGCGTCCGGTCGCGGGTCGATCCGCCGGCACCATAGGTCACCGACACGAATGTGGGTGACAACGGTTCCAGTCGGGAAATCGAGTCCCAGAGCGTTTCCTCCATCGCTTCCGTCTTGGGCGGGAAGAATTCGAAGGAAACGTTCAGGCCGTTTCGGGGCTGTATCGCACTTCCATCCGCACTCATGGGTCACCTTCAGCTTGCCCCGCCGGTCGGACGGGGCGTGGGAATTCTCTGTCACTCAGCCATATCGTACATACATGGCGACATAAAGATATCTTTATGTGCGGAAGATTGCTAGGGGCCACCATGCATTCCGTCGTTCCGGCGGCATGTTTTCACCAAGAGACTTGCATCCCGGTCGCGTATCTGTTCTACCCCACGCGATATAAAGCGATCTTTATATGAGGATATGTGCAGTGAGCAGACCGTCCTACATCTTCACCTCCGAAAGCGTCTCCGAAGGCCATCCGGACAAGGTGTGCGACCGTGTTTCAGACACGATTGTCGACCTTTTCCTGTCCAAGGACCCGGAAGCGCGCGTCGCCTGTGAAACCCTGACCACCACCAACCAGATCATCCTGGCCGGCGAGATCCGCTGTGCCGCGGACATCGACGACGATGAAATCGAACACGCCGCACGCCAAGCAGTGCGCGATATCGGTTACGAGCAGGAAGGCTTCCACTGGAAGAATTCGAACTTCCAGAATTTCCTTCATGAGCAATCCGCCCACATCGCCCAGGGTGTCGACTCGGGCGAGGACAAGGATGAAGGCGCCGGCGACCAGGGCATCATGTTCGGCTATGCCTCCGACGAGACGCCGGAACTCATGCCCGCCCCGATCCTGTATTCCCACAAGATTCTCAAGCGGATGGCCGAGCTTCGCAAAAGCGGCGAACGGCCGGAATTCGAGCCCGACGCGAAGTCGCAGGTCACGATGCGCTACGAGAACGGCGTGCCGGCCGGCGTGACCTCCGTGGTCGTGTCCACCCAGCACCGCGAGGGCGTCAGCCAGGATCAGATCCGCGAGCTGGTCCGCCCGGTCGTGACCGAAATGCTGCCGGACGGCTGGACGCCGCCGGAAGAGGAATTCTACGTCAATCCGACGGGCAATTTCGTCATCGGCGGCCCGGACGGCGATGCCGGCCTGACCGGCCGCAAGATCATTGTCGACACCTATGGCGGCTCCGCCCCGCACGGCGGCGGCGCCTTCTCCGGCAAGGACCCGACGAAGGTCGACCGCTCGGCAGCCTATGCCTGCCGCTACCTGGCCAAGAATGTCGTGGCCGCGGGCCTCGCCAAGCGTTGCACCATCCAGGTCTCCTACGCGATCGGCGTGTCCAAGCCGTTGTCGCTCTACGTCGATTGCCACGGCACCAACGAGGTCGACGAGGTGAAGCTGGAAGACGCGCTGCGTCAGCTGGTGGACCTGTCGCCGCGCGGTATCCGGACACACCTCCAGCTCAATCGTCCGATCTACGCGCGCACCGCCGCCTACGGCCATTTCGGCCGCAAACCGGACAATGAGGGCGGCTTCTCCTGGGAGAAGACCGACATTGCCGACGAACTCCGCGGGCTCGCCTAAGCCACGCGGACACGATATGAGGGGCCGGCCAGCCTTCAGGCGCCGGCCCCCTCATCATTCCGGCGCCCGACAGAGCGCCCTGACAGAAACCCGAAACACAAAGGACCTTGAGGTCATGACTGCTGTTGCGGAAAAAACCGAATTCGCTGCCGACCACCCCCACGTCATCAAGGACATCTCCCTGGCCAAATGGGGCCGGACCGAGATCGAGATGGCCGAAATCGAAATGCCCGGCCTGATGTCGCTGCGCGAGGAATACAAGGCCTCTCAGCCGCTCAAGGGCGCGCGCATCGCCGGCTCGCTGCACATGACGATCCAGACTGCCGTGCTGATCGAGACGCTCGTCGAGCTCGGCGCGGAAGTGCGCTGGGCCTCGTGCAACATCTTCTCCACCCAGGATCACGCCGCCGCGGCGATCGCCGAGAAGAAGATCCCGGTCTTCGCCTACAAGGGCGAAACGGTCGAGGAATACTGGGACTATGCCGACGCCATCTTCCACTGGCCGAACGGCGAGACTGCCAACATGATCCTGGACGATGGCGGCGATGCCACCATGTACCTGATCCTGGGCGAGAAGGCCGAGGCCGACCCGTCCGTTCTGGCGCACCCGAAGGGTGAAGAGGAAACCGCCCTCTTCGCGCAGATCAAGAAGCGTATGGAAGCCACGCCGGGCTGGTTCAAGAAGGCCCGCAGCGCCGTCAAGGGCGTGTCCGAAGAGACCACGACCGGCGTCATGCGCCTGTATCAGATGGCCAAGCGCGGCGAGCTGCCCTTCCCGGCCATCAACGTCAATGACAGCGTGACCAAGTCGAAGTTCGACAACCGCTATGGCTGCCGCGAAAGCCTGGTGGATGCCATCCGCCGCGGCACCGACGTGATGATGGCCGGCAAGAAGGCCGTGGTCTGCGGCTATGGCGATGTCGGCAAGGGTTCGGCGGAATCGCTGCGCGGCGCCGGCGCCCGCGTCTTTGTCACCGAGATCGACCCGATCTGCGCCCTGCAGGCCTGCATGGACGGGTTCGAGGTTGTCCGCCTGGACGACGTGCTGGACGATATGGACATCTTCGTCACGGCCACGGGCAACAAGGACATCATCACCGTCGACCACATGCGCGCCATGAAGGACATGGCGATCGTCTGCAATATCGGTCACTTCGACAACGAGATTCAGGTGGAAAGCCTGAAGAACTTCCAGTGGACGAATGTGAAGCCGCAGGTCGACCTGGTCGAATTCCCGGACGGCAACCGCATCGTGCTGCTGTCGGAAGGCCGTCTCGTGAACCTTGGCAATGCGACGGGCCACCCCTCCTTCGTGATGTCCTCCTCCTTCACCAACCAGACGCTCGCCCAGATCGAGCTCTGGACGAAGGGCGAAGAGTACAAGAACGAGGTCTACATCCTGCCCAAGCACCTCGACGAGAAGGTCGCGCGCCTTCACCTCGACAAGCTGGGGGCCAAGCTGACCGAGCTGTCCGACGATCAGGCCAGCTATATCGGCGTGCCGCAGGACGGTCCCTACAAGGCCGAGCACTACCGCTACTAGGCGGTCAGGCGCTCAGCCGACGAAACGAAAACGCCCTGCCTCCCGGCAGGGCGTTTTTTGTTTTCGACCTCACATATACCTTTAACCCAGCCAGAAGAAAGCCCGGCACGATGGCCGGGCGATCAGGTTAGTAGTCTGCTTCTTCCTCGTCCGGCAAAAGCGCGACGAGGGCTTCCAGCTTCTTGATAAAGGCGCGAAGCTCTTGTGCGGAGCTGGTGCCTCCTGTCACCGCCAACCCCTTTGAGGACAAGCTAAACTCTAGCGGTTGATCTCGGTACAGGGCCTTGGGCGTTGGCGATAGCGGAGCCTCTCGCTTTGCGGTTTGCGAGGTCGGCATCTCGACGTCTCCTTCGTCAGATTTGGCTACCGGAGACAATTCTGGGGCGCTAGATTCGCTACTATCATAACTTTCGGAGGCACCATTAAGCGCCGCAAAGCGCTGCGTGGCGAGGAAATTCTGGAGAGCGCTTTCAACACCTTTGTCGGTAAACCCTCGCTTGAGAAGCAAAGAACGAATTGCGTGCTCGCTCTGAATGCCCTCTCCATACTCATCATAAATCGCCCGGAACAGCGCCGGCGCACGGGCAGCCCTCCGAATGGCCCCAGCCTTTTCTTCTTCAGGAAAACCGTGAAGTGCTGTCTCTGCAAGGTCAGTCACGTGGCACTTCCCTTTGGCCACATTATCGATCAACCCATACTGATTGAGTGCGCCGAGCACTTTCAGCGAACGCCCAGTTAGCCCGGAATAGCCGAGCTCCTTGGCAGCAGCTTCTCGGTCGAGAGTGACCTTGCGCACCTTGCTGTATAGTTCGCCAGCCACCTTCATTGCCTCTTCCAGCGTCAGGGCCGGAAAGTTCGGACTACGCATTCGCGCCATAATAGCCTCCTTATGCCGCCTGACTAGCGCAAACACTCTAAGCCGTCAAGAACGCCAGCTTGCAAAAATTAAGCCGCAAGCCACTTGACGCAACTAAAGTGGTTGTCGCATACAGGGTCCTGCCGAATCCCCACGGAAGGGAAAGCAGAAAGGAGGTGCGTGCGATGTTGGATGACTAGACGGGGCCGGTAACGATAGCCGGAACGCAAAAGGGCCGACCAGAAGGTCGGCCCCTGGAACAACCCAGCGGAGGAACCGCTGCGATCGCACCGTTTGCCCTTTGTGATTCGCATGTTCCTTCGCCAACAGCAAGGGAAATGCGAAATGGTCCGCATCTCGGCCTATCGCCGTATTCGTTACGGTCGCATCGAACACGTCCGGGCGCACTGGCGCTCCCGGTAGTGTGATGCCCTAATCGCCAGGCGCCGACTTCGGCCGCCTACTACCTTCAACACCTCGGCCTCGCTTCGGCGGGGCCTTTTTCTTTGTCAGTGCCGGTAGAAACTGTGCCAGCCGGCATCCGTGACCAGCGCATCGAGCGGCTGGTCGTGCGGCTCGCTCGGCACGCGGTCGACGAGTTGCTCGGCATAGGCCACACCCACGGTGCGCACGCGGCCTTTCGCCCTGAGCGCGGCCAGCGTGCGGTCGTAGTATCCCTTGCCGAAGCCGAGGCGCATGCCCTTGCGGTCAACGCCCACCAGCGGCACGAGAACAAGCTCGGGCACGAGCTCCGGCGCGCGGTCGACCGGCTCCTCCACGCCGAAGCTGCCGGTCTCCAGCGTGTCGCCCGGACGCCAGCCGCGGAAAAGAAGGGGCTGGTCGTCGGCCTGCATGACGGGAAGGCACAGACGCGCGCCCGCCTCCATGAAGGCGGCCATCAGGGGCCCGGGGTCCATTTCGTGATGAAGCGGCCGGTAGCCCGCAACGACCTGGCCCTTCTCCGGGCGCCAGGTCGGCGCGAAATGAGCGGCCATGTCGGCCGCCGCCTGCGGGCGCCGCGTCGCTGCGGCGATGCGGTCAGCCAGGAGTTTCTGCCTCAGTGCGGACTTGGATCGGGCCTGCTCGGACATGGGCTCTCCCGGACGGGTGTGACGGCTCCGCTTGCGCCGGCGGCGCGTGTGTACCCCCACTGACCCGACAATTCAGGTGGGCGCCGCGTGTTAGGGACCACGGTCCCAGACAGAGGCAGCTCCCTCGTGGAGATGTACGGTCCGCGGGATAAACGCACCATCGCACGCAGCAGATAACCGCCACACCCCTATGTGGCGTTTTCCGGCGCCGGCCTCAAGCGCGGGCATCTGCAAGAGGCAGCTCGGACGTGTCATCCGCCTCGCCGGACGTGGCCGCATCGCCCGTATCAGGGGGCGGGTCGCCCTCCAGGTCGGCCGCGAAGGCTTCCAGACGTTCGGCAACATCGATCAGGCAGGACACCATGCGCTGGCGCTCTTCGGCCTGCAGGCTCGCCGCGCCGTGACGCTCATTGCGCAGACGGTCGATATGCGCCTCCAGCGCCTCGACGCGCCGCTCGGTATCCTTCTGCTCGTCGATCAGCATCAGCGCCGCCATCAGCAGCAGCCGCACATCGCCGATCTGGCCGACCTGTCCGGCAATGCCCGCGACGCGTTCGTCCAGCAGGCCGGCGAGCTCGCGCAGATAGGCCTCCTGCCCATCCTCGCAGCCAATGGTGAATTCGCGGCCATTGAGTGTCACGGAAACCTTGGACATGTCCGCCTCACTCCTCGTCCGCAGCCAGGATACGCAATTCCTCGATCGCTCGATCGAGCGCGTCCGATGCGTCCTGTGCAGCCTGGTGCAACGCCGCCTCGCGGCCGCGCGATTCGTCCAGCGCCTCGGCCAGGCGGGCGCGATCATCGTCGGCATTGCGGGCCTGGTCGGCAGCGGTCTCGGCACGCTCGACACGCGCCCGCATCCGCCCCGCGACGCGTTCGACGCGGGTCATCGCGCCGTCGAGCCGGGCGACGGCCTCCTGAAGCGGATCTGAAGGCAGTTCCGAGCGCACGTTCATACGTCCAGAATCGGCTGTGTCGCACAAAAGTTCAAGTGACCTCTCAACTTTCCGTCCGGAGACACTGACTCCCGGCAGGATACCAGCAAGCAAACGCGGCGGTTTTGAGTCCGTTCCCCGACAGTTCCGGCGCGCCGTGGCGATTGACCTCATCCGCCGCGCGGGCCAAACAGGCCCTCCCCAAACACGATGACGGGACGTTTGATGTTCAGCTTGCCCGACTGGGCCTTCTATCCGATCTCAGCAATCGTGGCCGGCGGCATGATCGCCGGGGCGCTGGCCTTCGGTGACGTGTCGCGGCGCACACCGGAACAGATCCGCGCGGAAGGCCTGGTCTACGAAGGCGACACGCTGAACGTTGTGGCGACGGGCAACGGCCTGGAAGCCGCCCTCCTGGCCGTCGGCGACAACGCCTTCCTGCGCATTTCCGCCGCCCGGGGGCCTTTCGACGGGATGCAGTCGGCCGGCGCCTTCTTCGCCCTCTCTCCGGACGAGCTGGAAGCCCTGGAGGGCCATCGCGTCCGGGTGACCGTGCGGGCCCGCAGCGCCGACGAACAGCCGGCGGAAGGCGTGCGCTTCAACCTCTTCCTGCCGGGCATCGGCCAGGACGGCTGGGCGCGGCACATGCTCGGCGAGGAATTCGAGGACATCACCTTCGACATTTCGCCGCCGACCTGCAGCTGGGATTACGGCTATATCGGCATCTGGCCGGACTGGGATTTCGAGCGCAACACGGTCGATATCCGGCGCGTCGAACTCGTCGCCCTGGAAGAGATCGAGTGCTGAGACCACCTGCCGTCACGCGTCGTCGAGCGGACGGATATCGGGCGCGCGTGTCAGCAGGGCGCGCGAATCCCAGCTCATCATGCGGGCCAGTTGCGAGGGGCGGATTGTCCGGCGCGCCTGGAGCTGACGCCGCTCGCGCATGATACGCGGCCAGTCGGCCAGCGCATCGCGCAGGGCCCGGCCATAGAGCCCGAACTGCCCCTGCCGCGCCGCCGCCGCCCAGAGCGCCAGATTGGCCGCCAGATGGACCGGCGCCAGTACCGGAAAGAGCCAGCCCGGCATGTCGCGCAGGAAGACCCAGACCCGGTTGCGGACACCGTGATAGGTGGCGAATTCCGAACGGCGGCCCGATGAGGCATAGCCCATGTGATCGACCGCCGCGTCGCGCAGCTGCACAGCCCGGTGGCCCAGAAGGCGCGCCCGGAAAGCCAGATCGACATCCTCGTTGTAGCAGAAGAAGCTCTCGTCGAACCCGTTCAGCGTCTCGAACACGTCGCGCCGGACCATCGCGGCGGCGCCGCAGGGGCCGAACACTTCGCCCTCCTGGGGAAGCAGGGAGGCCGGCCGCAGATAACCCGCCCGATAGGCCAGGCCCGCCGCGTGGTAGACATCGCCGGCCCCGTCCAGACGGTCGGGCCGTTCGGCGCTGTACTGGGTCGATCCGAACAGGGCGACATCCGGATAGCGCCGGATCGCTGCCTGCAGCTGTTCGATCCAGTCCGGCCGGGCAAAGGCGTCCGGATTGAGGAATGCCAGCCAGCGCCCGGAACTCGCCTCGACCAGCCGGTTATTGCCCGCCGCAAACCCCAGATTGGTCTCGCTCTCGATGAAGCGCACGCCGTCCGGCAGATCGCTGGCCTCGACACGCTCTGCCTCGGGCGAGCCGTTTTCCAGAACCAGCACTTCGGCCGGACGTACGGTCTGCGCCTCAAGCGCGGCCAGGCAGCGTCCGATCGTGTCACGGCTGCGATAGGCCACGATGTGTACTGAAATGTCCGCCGCCTGTGACAAGCGAGCCCTCCGCCTCCGGTCCCGACCCGGCCCGTGCCGGAAATCCTTGCATACAGGCTTGGCGCGGAAGGACAATTCCCCTATGCCCCGAAGAACAGTCTTGCCGCCCTTCCAGCCCAGGTTAAGTCACGCCCATGCCCCTGCCTGCCGACCGCAACGCGCTTGCCTTCGAATTCGCCCGTATCTGCAGCCTGGCCGCCATCAAGGTGATGGAGGTCTATAACAGCGATTTCGACGCGCGTGGCAAGGCCGACCGCTCTCCCGTCACCGATGCGGACGAGCTGGCCGAGGCGATCATCCTGGAGGAACTGGAAAAGCTGGTTCCGGGCGTGCCGGTCCTGGCGGAGGAAAGCTTCAGCGCGGGTCTGCGTCCCAAGACGGACAGCGCCTTCATCCTCGTGGATCCGGTCGACGGTACCAAGGAATTCATCAACAAGAACGGTGAGTTCACGATCAATATCGCGCTCGTCGAGGATCGCGTCCCGACGGCGGGCTGCGTCTATGCGCCGGCGCGCGAGCGGATCTTCGTCGGCGGCGACAAGGCCTGGGGCGGACCGCTCAGGCCGGGCGGAACCGTCAATCCCGATACGCTCGAGCCGATCGCGACGCGCGAGGCGCCGGACGGGGGGAAAACCGCGGTCATGAGCCGCTCGCACGCCGACGAGAAAACCGTCGCCTTTGCCGACAGCGTCGGCGTCACTGAAAAGGTTTCCGCCGGATCCTCGCTGAAATTCTGCCTGGTGGCCGAAGGGACCGCGGATGTCTATCCGCGCTTCGGCCCGACCTGCGAATGGGATACGGGTGCCGGTCATGCCGTGCTGAAGGCCGCCGGCGGCGACGTGCTCACGCCGGAGGGCGAGCCCTTCCTCTACGGCAAGAGCGAGACGGACTACCTTAACGGCGCGTTTGTCGCCTGGGGCCGTCCGGACTGATTGTGGCGCCGCGCTTCACTGTCCCCCTAATGGCTCCCGGACGAAAGCCTGCACAAGCTGGCTGCAGATCCGGGATCGACCTTTCCGGACCTTGCCCCTCCCTGCCTTCCCCGGCCTTGTGCCTGCCGGGGTCCGGCTCCGGTGGGAGCGCGCGCTCCGGGCCGGCTTCGGCAGGCCCCGGAACAAGTCCAGGGGAAACCGGTGTGTGTGTGTGGGTTCCCACTCTTCCCACTCTCTCCATTTCTCCCGGACACCCGCATACGCGGGCGCAGGCTTCAGCCTGCGCAAGCAGGCTGAAGATCCGGGATCGACTGAGCAATGGCCGCGTTCGCTCACTCCAATCGTCGATCCCGGATAGCGCTGCGCGCTTCCGGGAAAAATGCGCTTGGAATTGGAGACAAGGGAAGGCCTCCACGGCGCTGTGCGCCTGGAGCGATAGGAGGCGTGCGGGATGCCGCCGGATGTCACCCCGACAGCGCGGACAGGCTCCCGGGCGCGAGAGGCTGAGCTCGGGCCTCCCCCGGAAGCCGTCTGCGGATGGTACGGGCAAATGAAGGGGGCGGATAAGGTCCGGCCTATCCGCACTACAAACCGTCATCCCAGCGAAAGCTGGGACCCAGTCTCACAAGCGGAATCGAGGCGGGTCTGGCTCAAAACAGCGCGGGGCAATCAGCGGGATATGTGTGCACTCGCGCCCACCGCGCTTTGCGAGCTGGGTCCCAGCTTTCGCTGGGATGACGGTGTGTCGGAGGGTAAACAGAAAAACGGCCGGCGGGTCGCTCCGCCGGCCGTCTTCATGGATCCGTCCTAGCCCAGCCGGCCCATCTCCTTGAGCTTGGCGATCACCTGGTCGGCTGCTTCCTCGGCGGAGATCGATGTCGTGTCGACGCGGATCTCCGGCTCTTCCGGACGCTCATAGGGGCTGTCGAACCCGGTGAAATTCTTGATCTCGCCGGCCTGCGCCTTTTTGTACAGCCCTTTCGGGTCGCGTTCGATGCACACGTCGAGCGGTGTATCGACGAAGACCTCGATGAATTCGCCCTCTTCCACCAGCTCGCGCACCATCTGGCGCTCGGAGCGGAAGGGCGAGATGAAGGAACAGGTCACCAGCAGGCCGGCATCCACGAAGAGCTTGCCCACCTCGCCGATACGCCGGATGTTTTCCACCCGGTCCTCGTCGGTGAAGCCCAGATCGCGGTTGAGCCCGTGGCGGACATTGTCACCGTCGAGCGAATAGGTGTGGTGGCCGGCCCCGGCCAGCTTGCGCTCGACCAGATTGGCCACCGTCGACTTGCCGGCACCGGACAGACCCGTGAACCACAGGATGGCCGGCTTTTGCCCCTTGATCTGCGCGCGCTCGGCTTTGGACACGTCCATCGCATGGTGATGGATGTTCGATGCGCGGCGCAGTCCGAACTCGATCATGCCCGCACCTACCGTCTGATTGGTGAAGCGGTCGATCAGGATGAAAGCCCCCATGTCGCGGATCTGCTGGTAGGGATCGAAGGCGATCGGACGGGCTGTCGACAGATTGCACTGGCCGATCCCGTTCACCTCGAGCTTGCGGCTGGGTTTCTTCTCGTAGGTATTGATGTCGACCCGGTGCTTGAGGGCGGACACCGTGGCCGGCGTGGTCGCGGTCCCGATCTTCAAGAGGTAGGAACGCCCCGGCAGCAAGTCCTCTTCGGACATCCACAGGACTTCCGCCGCAAACTGGTCGGTCACTTCCGGACGGCCTTCGGCCGACGCGATCACATCCCCGCGGGAAATGTCGATCTCGTGATTGAGTACGAGGGTAACGGCATCGCCGGCCACGGCCTTGTCGAGATCGCCGTCGGCCGTGACGATCCGCTCGACATTGGCCGCAGACCCGGACTGGGCCACCACGACGGCATCGCCGGGCTGCACCGTGCCCGACACGATCGTGCCCGAATAGCCGCGGAAATTCAGATTGGGGCGATTGACCCACTGAACCGGCATGCGGAAGGGCTCGTTCTGGATGTCGGCGTCGACATCCAGCCCTTCCAGATGCTCGATCAGAGTCGGCCCGTCATACCAGGTCATCGTTTCGGAGCGATGGGTGACATTGTCGCCATAGCGCGCCGACATCGGGATCGGCGTGATGCTCTCGAAACCCAGATCGTCGGCGCTCTTGAGATATTCCGCGACGATCTCGTGGAACCGGCCGCGGCCATGATCGACCAGGTCCATCTTGTTCACCGCCAGCACGATGTGGCGGATCCCCATCATCCTGGCGATATAGGTGTGACGCAGCGTCTGGACGAGCACGCCCTTGCGCGCATCGATCATCATCACGGCGACATCGGCGGTCGAGGCGCCGGTCGCCATGTTGCGCGTATACTGTTCGTGCCCCGGCGTGTCGGCGACGACGAATTTGCGCTTTTCCGTGGCGAAGAAGCGATAGGCCACATCGATCGTGATGCCCTGCTCGCGTTCGGCCTCGAGCCCGTCGAGCAACAGGGCGAAGTCGATCTCGTCGCCGGCCGTGCCGTGCTTGCGGCTGTCGTTTTCCAGGACGTTGATCTGGTCCTCGAACAGGAGCTTGCTGTCGTAGAGAAGACGGCCGATCAGCGTGGACTTGCCGTCATCGACCGAGCCGCAGGTCAGAAAGCGCAGCACGCCGCGCTGGCCGGAATGGGTCAGGCGCTCGATGACATCGGCGCGGGTGTTCTCGACATTCATCAGAAATAGCCCTCGCGCTTCTTCTTCTCCATCGAGCCGGCCTCGTCATGGTCGATCAGCCGGCCGGAACGTTCCGACGTTCGCGCCGTCAGCATTTCCAGCACGATCTCTTCCAGGGTCTGGGCATTCGACTCGATCGCCCCGGTCAGCGGATAACAGCCCAGCGTACGGAAGCGCACCATCTTGAGTTCGGGCTTTTCGCCCTTTTCCAGCGGCAGGCGTTCGTCGTCGACCATGATGATCTGGCCGTCGCGCTCGACCACCGGCCGGTGCGCGGCGTAGTAGAGCGGCACGATCGGAATGTCCTCTTCCAGGATGTATTGCCAGATATCCAGCTCGGTCCAGTTGGACAGCGGGAAGACGCGGATCGACTCGCCCTGGCGGATCTTGGTGTTGTAGTTGCGCCAGAGCTCCGGGCGCTGGTTCTTCGGATCCCAGCCATGATTGCCGTCGCGGAAGGAAAAGATGCGCTCCTTGGCGCGGGACTTCTCCTCGTCGCGCCGCGCACCGCCGAAGGCCGCGTCGTATTTGTGGCGCGTCATCGCGCTGCGCAGCGCCTCGGTCTTCATCACCTGGGTGTGGACCTGAGAGCCGTGGTCGAACGGGTTGATGCCCTTGGCCCGGCCCTCCTCGTTGATCTCGACCCGGACCTCCAGCCCAAGCTCCTTCGCGATGGCATCGCGAAAGGCAATCATGTCGCGGAACTTGAAGGTGGAATCGACGTGCTGCAGCGGGAAGGGCGGGCGCGAGGGGTAGAAGGCCTTCAGCGCCAGGTGCAGCATCACGGCGCTGTCCTTGCCGATCGAGTACAGCATGACCGGGTTGTCGAATTCGGCCGCCACCTCGCGCATGATGTGGATGGCTTCCGCTTCCAGCGTTCTGAGATGCGCCGAAAGCGGATGCTGCCGCTTGTGCGCCGACTTGAACCGGTCGGCATAGGCCCGGACCGTGGCCGTGATATCGCTCATGTCACCCTCAATATTCGCAGATGGCACGCCGGTATCGCCGGCCAGTCCCGCGTCTGGGCCGATTTAAGACAGGTCGACGCGAATTGCCACCCGTTGAAGGGCGGGAGGCTGCAGAGAATGTGCCGTGCCCGCGAAACGGGCGGACGCGCCCCCCTAGGCCGCGAAACCGGTGACGGCGGCGACCACGCGGTCGATATCGCCCTCGGGCATGTCCGGGTGCATGGGCAGGGAAATGACCCGCCCGGCCGCGGCTTCGGTCACCGGCAGGCCGCCGGGTGCCACCGGATAACCGGCATAGGGTGCGTGCAGGTGCAGCGGGATGGGGTAATAGATCGCCGTCGGCACGCCCTGATCGGCCAGGTGTGCCTTGAACGCGTCGCGCTCATCCACCTGGATCGTGTATTGCGCCCAGGTCGATTGCGCCCCGTCGATCACCCTGGGAGTCTTGACGGCATTGCCCAGACGGCTGCCATAGGCATCGGCGACGCGCTGCCGCATGCCGATCTCCTCGGCGAAGACCTCCAGCTTGGCCAGAAGGATGGCGGCCTGGATCGTATCGAGACGGGAATTGAGACCGATGCGGGCGTACTCGTAGCGCGCCGTGCCCTCGCCGTGCACGCGCACGGATTTCATCGTGTCGAAAAGAGCGTCGTCCTTGCACAAAACCGCGCCGGCATCGCCATAGGCGCCCAGCGGCTTGGCCGGGTAGAAGCTGACGGTCAGCGCGTCGGCCCAGTGCAGCGAGGCCTTGCCGTCCAGCGTCGAGCCATAGGCCTGGGCGCAGTCGGACACGAGTTTCAGCCCGTGCTCGCGCGCGATCGGCTCCAGGGCGGGATAATCGGCCGGCTGTCCGAACAGGTCGACCGCGATGACCGCCTTGGGCGTCAGTTCGCCCTTCGCCTTCACGGCCTCGATGGCCGCCGACAGGCTGTCCGGCGACATGTTGAACGTGTCCGGATCGATATCGACGAAGACCGGTGACGCCCCGGCGAGCACCACGACTTCGGCAGACGCCGCGAAGGTGAAGGAGGGCACGAAGACCGCATCGCCCGGCCCGATCCCCCAGGCCATCAGCGGTATCAGGATCGCATCGGTGCCGTTGGCGCAGCTGAGCGCACGCCCCATCCCCGCGAACTCCGCCAGCTTCGTCTCCAGCTCGGTCACTTCCGGACCGAGAATGTAACGCCCCTCGTCGAGCACCTTCATCACCGCCGCATCGACGCGGTCCTTGATACGGGCCCGCTGGGCCTGGAGATCGATGAAGGGGATCATGTCGGTCATGGGAGGGAACCTTCCGGCGCTGCGAAACCGCTGTGGTGCGGGCTGTACCAAGGGCCTATAGCGGCGGCCCGGCGCGCCACAAAGTCACGAAACATTTCGCTATTCTACGGTCACCGACTTCGCCAGATTGCGCGGCTGGTCGACGTCAGTGCCCTTGTGGACGGCGACATAATAGGCCAGCAGCTGGACCGCCGTCGCCGCGACGATGGGCGCGGCCAGCCCGCGCACCTGGGGCAGCCTCAGGACCGCACTCGCCTCGGTGTCGAGCTCGGCCGCGCCGGCCTCGTCGGTGATCGCGATCACCCGGGCGCCGCGCGCCCGCACTTCCTGGATCGACGAGCGTGTCTTGGCGAACAACTCGTCATGCGGCGCGATGGCCACGACAGCGACATCCTCCTCGATCAGCGCGATCGGCCCGTGCTTGAGCTCGCCGGCGGCATAGCCCTCGGCGTGGATGTAGCTGATCTCCTTCAGCTTGAGCGCCCCCTCGAGGGCCAGCGGGAAAAAGACGTTGCGGCCCAGATAGAGCACGATCGAGGCATGAGCGAGTTCGGTGGCGAGCGCGTCGATCTGCTGTTCGATGGACAGGGCCGCATTCATCTGCGCCGGCAGCGCCATCAGAGCGGCGACCTCGGCCTCGACGGCCGCTGCATCCATACGGCCGCGCTGGTCGGCCGCAAGCACCGCGAGCGCGGCCAGGGCGGCGAGCTGGCAGGTGAAGGCCTTGGTCGACGCCACGCCGACTTCCGGCCCGGCCAAGGTCGGCACGACGACATCGGCCTCGCGCGCCATGGAGGAGTGCGGCGTGTTGACCAGGGCGATCGTGGTCAGCCCGGCCGCCTTGCACAGGCGCAAGGCTTCCAGCGTGTCGGCGGTCTCGCCGGACTGGGAAATGAACAGCGCGGCATCGTTGGGCATGAAGGCCGGATCGCGGTAGCGGAACTCCGACGCAATATCGATGCCCACCGGCAACCCGGCGAGGCGCTCGAACCAGTATTCGGCAATCTGCCCGGCATAGGAGGCCGTGCCGCACCCCACGATAATCAGACGCGACATGGCGGCAAAATCGATGCCCTCCCGCGCGCGGACCCGTCCCGCTTCGGCATCGACATAGGCGCTCAGCGTGCGGCCGACCACCTCCGGCTGCTCGTAGATTTCCTTCTGCATGAAGTGGCGGTGATTGCCCTTTTCCGCCATCGCCATCGAGGCCGGAGCCGGCGACACACCGCGCGCGACGTGGGCGCCCTTGCCATCGAAGATCTCGATGCCTTCGGAGCGCACGATGACGGTATCGCCATCCTCCAGATAGATCACGGACCGCGCTTCGCCGGTGATGGCCATGATGTCGGAGGCCAGAAAGCCGCAGCCCTCGCCCGTGGCGGCGACCAGCGGTGCGCCGCGGCGTGCGCCCAGGAGGAGATCCGCCTCGCCCTCGATGATGGCGGCCAGGGCGAAGGCACCTTCCAAGCGCTCCAGCGTGGCCAGCCAGGCGGCCCGCGGATCCAGTCCGGCCTTGAGATTGTGGTCCAGCAGCTGGGCGACGACTTCGGTATCCGTTTCGCTGGCAAAGCGGCAGCCGGCCTCGCTCAGCTCGCGGCGCAACGCCTTGTAGTTTTCGATAATGCCGTTGTGCACCAGGCTGACCCGCCCGGCCCGGTGCGGGTGGGCATTGCCCTCGGTCGGCGCACCATGGGTGGCCCAGCGCGTATGACCGATCCCTGAACTCCCCCGTAGAGGCCGCGCGGCCAGCTTGTCGGTCAGATTGATCAGCTTGCCCGGCGCGCGCTCGATGGTGACCTCGCCGTCCGGCGCCATGATGGCGATGCCGGCAGAGTCATAGCCGCGATATTCCAGCCTCTGCAGCCCGTCGACAATGCAACGCGACGCGTCCGCATGGTTCACGACACCGACAATTCCGCACATGCCCTGCCTCCCGGCCTGTCTGTTCGTTCCGGCTGTAGTGCGCAGCCCTGCTACCCGCCAATCAAATCAGGTTCCCCGATGTTTCAGGGACCCGTTGAAGAGATGCCGAGACGGCGCGTCATCTCGCCGATCTGCTCGCGCAGCGCCCGGCGCGACGTGACGCGGTCGGCATAGGCCAGCCCGTGATCGCGATAGCGACGCCACGCCGCCTCGTCCTCGAAGACCTGCAGGATCTGCGCCGCGAGGGCTTCGGCGGTCTCGGCGACGGCGATTTCGCGGTTCGCGGCCAGTTGCATCCCCTCCACCCCGACCGGCGTCGACACGCAGGGTACGCCGGCGGCCAGGCTCGCAGCGACCTTGCCCTTGGCGCCCGCGCCCACGCGCAGGGGCACGACGCTGACGCGGATCGCATTGAAATACGCTTCCAGCGATTCCACGAAACCCAGCACGGTAATCCCGTCCCGCCCGTGCAGCTTGCGGAAGCGGTCGGGCATCTTGCTGCCGGCCAGTGCGAACTCGGCCGTGTCGTCCACTTCGCGAACGCGTGGCCAGACCTCGTCGAGGAACCAGTCGACGGCATCGACATTCGGCGGATGCGCGAACCCGCCGAGAAAACCGATACTGCGGCGCTCGGAGAAGGCCGCGGGCGTCGGTGCCGCGTCGTGGATCAGCGGCAGCAGCATGACCTTCTCCGGCCCCAGCGCCTCGGCGAGGATGTCCCGCTCGACCGTGGAATGGGTGAGGACCAGGTCGACGGCGGCCATAACGGCGAGCTCGCGCTCGCGCGTGCGCTCGGCCTCGCGGATACGCTCTGGATCGCCGGCCAGCTCGGCCTCGCGCATTTCGCGCAGATAGTGCAGGTCGGCATTGAGCAGGGCGACCCGGGCCTGCGGGGCGTGGCGGCGGATATCGCTCAGCGTCCGTTCCGCCGTGGGGTAACGGTGCAGGAAGACCAGGTCGAACTCCCCGCCACGTGCCTCGACGAAGGGCGCAAAACGCGAATAGTAGGGGTGATAGATCGTCTCGATTCCCGCGCGCTGCAGCGGCGCGCTGAACTCGGGCGTCCACAGGAAATTGTCCTGCGGAACGAAGGTCACCTTGAAGTCCGCCGCCTGCAGGCCGCGCATGCATTCCACAGCGACCACGGAGCCGGCATCGTGATCGGGTTCCGGCGTCGTCAGGTCGACGAAGAGCGCCCGGCGGGCCACGCCGCGCTCCTTCTCCAGATGCGGTTCTTCGCCATTGGGCCGGTGCGCCGCCAGCACTTTCGACCAGCGCTCCTTGAACCGCTCCAGATTGGTGACCTGGTGAGCCTTGATGCCGCTGCCGGTATCGGTGCCCGAGGAAACGCCCTCGAAGTGGAGCAGCTGCGAGCGCGGCTGGAAGATCGTGCGATAACCGGCCGCGCGCAGCCGGAAGGCGAGATCGGCATCCTCGGCATAGGCGGGCACGAAAAGCTCGTCGAACCCGTCCATTTCCTCCCACACCGCCCGGCGCAGGGCGATGGAGGCGCCGGAAATGTAGTCGGTCTCCCGGGCATAGCTCAGTTCCGGACGGCGGGGATCCTCGAACCGTCCCAGATTCCAGGCCGACCCGTCCTGCCAGAAAATCCCGCCGGCTTCCTGCAGGCGGCCATCCGGATAGATCAGTTTCGACCCGGCCAGACCGACGCTGTCATCGGCATCGAGCGTGTCGACCAGCTCGTCCAGCCAGCGCGGAAGGACCAGCGTGTCATTGTTGAGGAAGACAAGGACGGAGCCGCGCGCGGACCGGGCCGTCTCATTGCAGTTCCGCACGAAGCCGAGATTGGGATCGTGCCGGATCCAGCGGACATTGGGAATGTCGACCTTCGAGGCCGCCACCGTTCCGTCGCTCGACTTGTCGTCGCCGACCAGGATCTCGAAGGACGCGGCCGGTGCAGAGCGGAACACGCTCTCGATACAGGCCAGCGTGAAGGCGATCTGGTTATAGGCCGGAATGACGATCGAGACGCGCGGATCCGGATTTTCCGGCGGCGCCAGCTCCGCGATGCCACGCGCCCAGGCCCCGGCCGCATCGTCCGGTGTCAGCGTGGCGATCGCCGGCATGCCTTCGCGCTGGAAAGGCAGGCGGTATTTCTCGATCAGCGCCGTGAGGCTGTCGGCTGTATCAGAGCCGTATTCCTGACGCAGAAACCCGGCGAGGCTGTCCAGTGGCGGCAGCGCGTGTTCCACCGACACGGCCTCGCCGTCCGCCGTTTCGGTGACGGCCGGCGCCTCCGTCCGGCGACGCAGCTCGGCCAGCCGCCGGGTCAGCTGCAGCGTGAGCGTCCACCAGACCAGCTTGAGCCCGCGGCGGGTCCAGCGCGTCAGGCCGGGCGCACGCGCCAGCAAGCGGCGCAGGGGCTCGGTCGCGCGCCAGAAAGTGCTGGTCTCGATCTCGGCCAGACGCCCGGAGAGATCGCGATTGGTCAGACGCAGGGCGACACGTTCGCTGTCCGCCTGCGCGTAGGCGGTTTGCGTGTCGGCCAGCTCGGTTTCCAGCCGCTCGCTGTTCTCGCGATAGGCCTGGACAGCGCCCTCGAGCGCCTTGAATTCGGTGTCGAGCGCTGTGTAGTCGGCGCGCAGCGCCTCCAGGTCGGCTTCGGTCTTGGCCAAGTCGGCGAAGGCCTTATGCCGCTCCCGCATCAGAGCGTGGGCTTCCTCGATTTCGTCCTGCAGAGAACGGATGCGTGCGTCGAGACGCTTGATGCGCGCATGCCCCTTTTCGGCCCGTGCATCGGCATCGGCCTGATCGCGCCGGGCCCGGTCCAGATCGCCTTGCAGGTCCTCGATCACCTTGTGCGCCGCACGCGCACGTTCCTCGGCGTCGGCCTGATCGGCCCGCGCGCTGGTGCGTTCCGCCTCGACCGCGGCGATCACACGCTCGGCTTCGCGCGCTTCCTCGGCCCGCTCGTCGAGTTCGCGCTGCAAGGTTCCGATCTGCCGGCGGAACCGCTTGTGGGTCTCGACGAAGGGCCTGACATTTTCGGCAATCGACGCTTCAAGCACATCCAGTTCGCCCGCCGGACGCGGCTCGGCATCCGGCTTGACCCAGTCCGCGACCGTCTCGACAATCTCGCCGACCGGGGCGGAGAAGGCCGCCGATGTACCCGCGCGCACGGGTTTGAGAAAGGCGGCGAGTTCGGCCTCGATCTCGTCTGCCGATTTCGGCCAGCGGAAATCCGCCGTGCCGGCAAATTCCGTCATGGCATCCGCCCAGCCGGAAATATCGCCCTCATAGTTCAGCACCAGACAGGGATGGTCGTCGCGAACGCGAAGCGTGGACAGGTTGGACTGGGCCCAGAGCAGCCCGGCCTCGTCCAGATTCATCTCGTCGCGACGGTTGAGCGAGGCCGCAACATCGGCCGCCGGCCGCACACAGTGGACCAGTGCGGGACGGTAGCCCGCCGCCCGGACCGCCTCGATCCAGAAGGCGGGGATCATGGCGCAGCGCGGGTCCTTGAGGACGATCAGCGGCGCACCGCCATAGGTGGTTTCCACCAACTCGGCCGCAGCTTCACGCTCGGCGGTGCCGAGACGCCCGACAATGGCCGCTTCGGAGACCGGATCGTCCCAGCCGAAGCCGCAGGTCTCCAGGATATGGTCGTTGAAATCGACCACGGCCTGCGGTTCCCAGTAGCCGCTGTCATTGCCTTCATTGGCAGGCAGGATCTCGTCGGGAAGTTCCGCGCCGAGCAGATTGGCGATACGGGCACAGGCCGACGTGCCGGACCTGTGCATGCCCAGGACCAGCAAGGCCACCTTGTTCACGGCCTGGTCACGACCGGTATCCGCTGGATCGGACTGCGGCACACTGTTCTCCGATGGATCAACCGACTGACGCCTGGACGGGTTCGGCCCGCGCCAAGCACGGACCGTTCCAACCCGCTGTTATTATCACGCCGGAAGACGTCGGAAACCCGGCTGTGCAGAGGCGTTGCGCGCCGGCGGAGCCGCCATGGTCAGTTCTCGCCATAACAGCGGATGGCGTCCTTGATGTCCCCGAAATAGCGCATCTGCCCGGCCTCCAGATAAAGCCCCTTGTTGCAGACCTGTTCGAGCAGGCGGTTATTGTGCGAGGCGAGCACCACGATGCCGGCATTGTCGACGAGTTCCTGCATGCGCTGGGTCGCCTTCTGACGGAAGGCCGCATCGCCCGCACCGATCCACTCGTCCATGATCAGGATGTCGGCATCCAGCGATGTCGCGATGGAAAAGCTGAGCCGCAGCTGCATGCCGCGCGAATAGGTCTCGACCGGCCGGTCGAGATATTCTTCGAGCTCGGAATAGACGCCGATCGGTTCGGCCAGACGCCGCGCGGTCTCCCAGTCATGTCCTGCCGCAAGAAGACGCAGGCGGATATTCTCCCAGCCGGTGGCGTCGCCATTGATCCCCAGACCGGTTTCCATGAGGGACTGGACGCTGCCATAGGCCTCCACCCAGCCGCTATCGGGCTTGACCACGCCGGCCAGCACGCGCAGCAGCGTCGTCTTGCCGGCGCCATTGGCGCCGACCAGGCCCAGCTTGTCGCCCTCGGCCAGCTCGAAGGACACGCGATCCAGCGCGAGCTGCTGGTCGGCGTCCTGCCTTCGGCCGAACAGCGGATAGTTGAGCGAAACGTCGTGTGCCAGGAGTCTAGTCACAATGGCCGTCCCTCAGACCCAGTAGAAGATGCGGTGTTTGTTGCGGGTAAAGGTGAACGCGCTCAGCGCGATGCCTCCGACCGTGATTGCCAGCACGATCAGCCAGCTGTCGACCGGAAACGTCCCGTAGATCAGCGGGTCGCGGAAAATCGCCAGAACGTGTGTGAACGGGTTGTAGTCGGCGTAACGCCCGTATTCACCGAAGGATTCGGGCACCCACAGGATCGGCGTGAGGAAGAAGAGTAGCCGTGTCACGGTCTGCGTCAGGTGGATCACATCGCGAAACCGCGCGCAGATCGTTCCCAGAAGGATCTGGCTCCAGATGCCGTTGACGACCAGGACCGGCAGCGCCAGCAGCGATGTCAGCGCCATCCAGATATCCGGCGGCGGAAACAGGAAGAGCACGATGAGCACGACAAGCCCGGACAGGAGGAGCTGGATCAGGCTGCGCGTCACGCTTTGCAGCACATAGATCCCGTAGGGCAGGTCGGCCGCCTTGATCCAGCGCGAGCTGGAAATGAAGACATTGCAGCCTTCCACAAGATTGGACTGGACGAAGGTCCAGATCAGAAAACCGGTCGACAGCCAGACCGAGAAGAAGGCCATGCTTTCCGCAGAAAGAACGCCGAAGATCAGGATCTTCACCGCAATAAAGAGGCCGAACGAGACGAACAGCCAGGCTGCGCCCAGCAGGGAGCGGCGAAAACGCCGGCGCCAGTCGTGCCAGGCGAGCGTCAGCCAGAAGCGCCAGAGCTGGATGACACGCGGCAGGCGATCGGATTGCCGACCCGCGTCGGTGACTGTCGCATCCATGTCTTTTTGTTCCCGTCCTGCCCGCCGGTGCGCCCGGATCGCCTCTCTCCATGGCACAACACGTCTGAGGGCGCCAACCGCCGGCACACAGTCATGCGGCCAAATCAGTCACGTCCGGTAGCATGCTCCGCCGCATCGCCATAGCCGGACAATCGCCAGTCCTCGGCCCATTCCAGACGGCGGCGGTCGATCCGCGGCGAAACAAAGGGATCGGACCGGCCCAGATCGGGATGGCGTTCGAGCAGGCGGGCCCAGTCGGCCCGGTGACGCTCGGTCACGGCGGAGCGGCCCCGGCTGGCGGACTCGGCATGCACCGCCGAGATGTCCGGCGTCCACATGACCGACAGGCCGCGCTCCCGCACAGCGAGGCAAAGCGCGATATCGTTGAAATCGGTCGGCCAGGCCTCGTCCAGCCCGCCGATTTCCCGGAAGGTGCCGGTGGAGATTCCCAGACAGGCGCCGGTCACCGCAAAAACGGGCCGGGGCAGGCGGTAGAAACCGAAGGGCCCGTCGGTCCGGCGCCCGGGCTCCAGATGCGCGGGAAGCCCGTCCGCGCCAAGAGTCAGGCCGGTATGCTGGCGGCTCCCGTCGGGATAACGCAGATCCACGCCGACGGCCCCGATGCCGTCGCGCTCAAGCCATCCCGCCATGATGGCGGTCCAGTCCGCATTCAGTCCCGCCACGTCATTGTTCAGCATCACCAGATGGGGCCGCGTCGCCAGGCGGACCCCGGCATTGACCAGCCGCGAGAAATTGAACGGGCCGCTTTCCCGGCAGACCGTCGCGCCCGCGGCCTCGGCCTGCCGGATCAGCGCCAGTGCCGTCTCGTCGCCGGTGCGATGATCGACGACGATCAGCTCGTCGGCCGGGCGCAATGTTCCCTGGAGACTGTCCAGACAAGCCCGTAACAGGTCCGGCGCATCGCGCGTCGGCAGGATGACCGAGACCCCGGCGTCCGAGCGCGGCACGGGCCGCCGCCGCGTCCAGCTCTGCATGACCTGGCTGCGCCCGAGATATTCGCTGACATGGACATGGCGGGCCGACAGGGTCACATCGCGCGCCGCTTCGGGACGGAAGGCGACATGGCGATCCATGACATCGCTCTCGGCGATCAGCGACGCGGTCGCCGCCGGGCGCAACACACCCTCTCCGGCCATCAGGAAGTCCCAGGACACGCTGTCGGCCCCGGTTTCCTGGAAAATCTCGGCGATGCGGCGTTCGGCACCGGGCAGGAGACTGTCGCCCATGCGGTGCGCACGCTGGAAACCGCTCTCCCGCAACGCCGCACGGCCACCACGGATGTGGACGATCCGCACAGGCCAGAGGAAGGCCCCGCGGGAACCCCGGCACAGATCCCGCCAGGTCGAGCGCGGATGGCGCAGCAGGCGCCGGAATGTCCGGGCGGTGGCGGCGAACAGGTCCCGCCACACTGCCGGATGGATATCGGCAGACACGCGCCGGCCCGTCGGAACCTCTGCCAGATCGACCTCGCAGTCCGCGGGCAGAAGGCCGACCGCCGCCGTTCCCGGCCGGATCCGGCCCACCCGCCGGCGGACACCTGCACGCTTCACGAACAGGTCGAATTCCTGATAACTGACCGGCGTAACGGACGCGCAGATGATGACAGGTCGGGGGCGTCTCAATTCCATACTTCCCAGACAGGCCGGAAACCGACATGACAATCAAAGAGGCCTTCTCGACCGCCCCGGACCGGGGATCGCGCGACCGGTTCAGGTCATTCCTCTACCAGACGGCCCTCGACGTCTACACACTTGTTGGAACGCGTCTGGCGCCGCAGCGCGCCCCATACATGCCCGGCATGCCGATCCGGGTCGAGGGGTTTCACGGGGAAATCCTGGGGATCGGCGAAACCGCGCGCCAGTTTCATCGCGCGCTTGAACAGGCCGGCCACCCGGTGGAACGCCTGTCGATCGATCGCAGGCTGCGGCCGGACACGGCGCCCGAAGGAGCCGGTCTCCTGCGGCTGTCGCACCTGAATCCGGACCAGCTACTGGAATACGCCATGCGCGTTGCGACGCCGAACGAACGCCGCGCGCCCCATGTCGGCTATTGGGTCTGGGAGTTGCCCGCCGCACCGGGACACTGGCGCGCCGCGGCGCGCCTGGTGGACCGGATCTGGGCTCCGTCGCGTTTTGCCGCCGACGCCATCGAGGCGGTCCTGCCGGACGGCCGCAGTGTCGACGTCTTGCCACCGCCGGTCTTCGCGCACGGCACGGAAGCGGCTCCGCCGCGTATCGATGACGCCGGCGAGGCGGTCCGCATCCTGGCCGTCTGCGATCTGCGCTCCTCCGCGGCGCGCAAGAATCCCATGGGCGCACTCGAAGCCTTCGATATGGCCCGGGAGCGCGGCGCCGAAGCAGCACGGCTCGTGCTGAAGATCACGGCCGGCGACCAGTGTCCGGACGTCCTGTCGCAACTGGCAGCGCGGGTTGCAGACCGCGCGGATATCACGCTGATCGACCAGCCGCTCAGCGATGGCGGCATGCTGGGTCTGATCGCGGCCTGCGATATCGCGCTCTGTCTGCACCGGTCGGAGGGGTTCGGCCTTCTCGCCGCCCATGCCGCCTACCGGGGCAAGCCGGTGATCGCCACCAACTGGTCGGCACCCACGGAATTTCTCACCGCCGAGGGGGCCGGCCTTGTCGATTACACGCTGGTGCCGGTCGAGGACCCCCAGGGCATCTACCCGCCCGGCCAGATGTGGGCCGAGCCGGACACCGCGCACGCCGCCGACTGGCTGGTCCGCCTGACCGGTGATGCGGCCTTGCGTGACGAGATGGGCCGGCGCGCCGGCCGCGACGCACGCGCCCGGCTTGGACCGGAGGCCTGGCAGACGCGTTTGTCGGAACTGCTCGACGGGCTGCCGGGCCCGGCCGCGTGATCCCGGTCAGGCCGTCCAGCGCGGTGCGGCGAGCCCCTTGTGCCCGAGCGCGCAATCGGCCGGCGGCAGGCGCCGCTCGTCCCGCACGATGGCGGCCCAGGTCGCGCCGGGATGGTGCCAGTCGAGTTCGCGCCAGACCAGCCCGGCTTCGGCGCAGACCGAAGACAACCAGTCTTCCGGATAGGCCACGTTAAAGGGATAGGTCCACGGCTCCGCCGGAAGCTCCGCGCCCGCCTCGCCCTTGAGATAGGACAGGACCGCAATCCCGTCCTCTTCCAGCGCACCGGCAAAGGACTGAAGGAGTTTTCGCGTATTCTCGGCACCGGAGTGCGTGATGATGGACTGCGCCATGATGAAGTCGAACCGGCGATCGAACACCGTGCAGTCGAACGCATCGGAGCCGGAAAAGACCGGCTTCTTGAGATCGCGCAGATCCTGGCCCGTCTCGTAGGCGAACCCGTCGTCGATCAGCCAGAGATTGGGGTCGATGCCGTAATAGCGACCCTCGCGCAGGAAGGGGATCAGGCTGCGACCCAGACGGAGCGATCCACAGCCGAAATCAAGAACATGGTCGGTCTCCTTGAGACCCAGCGCCGCCAGCAGCGACATCTGCGAGAGCGTCAGCAGACCGAACCGGTTCGGCGGCCCGACATAGGCACGATAATTGTCGTCGCCGGCCTTCAGCTTGTCGGCCTCTTCGGGGGTCAGATGACGTGGCATGGAATCTCGCTTGTCGAATACGGGCGTGCTAAACTTGCCGCTCGAGTTTGAAAACGGAATGTGCGTCCATGTCTAGACTTTATGCTGTCCTCCGCGCGGTTGGCCAAAGATTGGCCGTGCGCCGGGCAGGCTATTCCCTGATGGAGATCCTGGTTGCCGTGGCGATCATCGCCGTACTGGCAACCCTGGTGGCGCCGCGCCTGTTCGGCCAGCTCGACCGCGCCCGCGTAACCTCGGCGGAAGCGCAGATCGACATGCTGGAAACCGCCCTTGATTCGATGCGACTGGATATCGGCCGTTACCCGACCACCGAGGAAGGCCTGGAATTGCTGCGCTCGCCGGCGCCGGACGTGGCCAATACCTGGTACGGCCCCTACCTGGACGAGGAATTGCCGACCGATCCGTGGGGCAACCCCTATCGCTACCAGGCCGCCGAAAGCCAGACCGATCGCGGTCAGGTCTTCAGCCTCGGCGCCGACAATGAAGAGGGCGGCTCCGGTCTCGATGCGGATATCGGCATCTAGCCTTCTGCCAGGCCCGGCGAGCCGGCGGGCCGGCTACACCATGATGGAAGTGGTCGTGGTGGTCGCCATCCTCGCGACCGCGCTGAGCCTGTCCACGCCCGCACTGATCGGCATGGTGGAACAGCAGCGTGTCCGAACGGTGCTGCACGACGTCAACACGCACCTCACCGACCTGCGGGCGACCAGCCAGATCGAAGCGCGCGAGATCGACGCCGCCGAGGCCGAGGCCACACTCGCCCGCGACCTGCCGCTGGGCTGGTATGTCGCCGTGGGCGAGGATGTCACCTTTTCGGCTGCCGGCACCTGTACGGGCGGGCGCCTCCAGCTCACCACGCCGCAGGACCGCCAATACGTCTTCGAACTGGCGCGCCGGACCTGCATGATCGAACCGCGGGCCGCACAATGAATGCCGGCGCCCATCTTCGCCCGGCGCCGCTCCGGCTTTTCGCACCGGGGCAATTGCGCGGGTGAAACGATCACCCTAGAAAGCCGTGCTGCAACCAGACGGGACACGCCAGCCATGCGTTCACAAGGGTCTTCCCCGGAATCCATCCGGCCGGTTTTCATCATCGGCGCACCGCGTTCCGGGACATCGGTGATGACGTGGGCCCTCGGTCAGCATCCCAACATCCAGCCGATGCCGGAGACCGCCTGGATCGCCGCATCCGCCGTGGGCGCCTACCAGGCTCATACGGCCGGCTCGAACCGCGGCAAGCTCTCCCACCTGTCCAATGTCGACTACCCGCTGGACCGGTTTTTCGAGCACCAGGGCGCGCTGATCGACACGGTCGTGCACGAGGCTTTCGAACAGCGCTGCCGCAACCAGTATGGCGACACGCTGGCGCCGCGCCCGAAACAGCTGGAAAAGCACAACCTCTTCCTGCGCCGCGCCGCCTCGGATCCCAAGCAGCGCTGGGTCGACGGCACGCCGTTGAACACCTTCTACGTCTGGGCGCTGGCCCGGATGTTTCCGAACGCGCGCTTCCTGCACCATCTGCGCCAGCCCCACGCCGTCGTGGCCTCGCTGGGCAAGTTCGATCGCGTCGGCGCCGTACCGCTCGCCGTCGACGAGGCCCTGAATACCTGGATGCGGCATACGCGCGCCGCCTGGGCCGCGGAACGTGCGCTCGGCTCCGATCGCGTCCTCGCTGTCGACTTCACCCGTCTGGAAAACGACCCCGCCGCGCTGCTGGACGACATCCTCGGCTATCTGGACGAAGCGGCGTGCGGCGACTGCATGGCGCCGCTCAAGGACCGGCTCAACTCCTCGCGCACCCATGAGGAGGCCGATGCCATGCTCGAACAGCTCGACGGGCATGCGCTTTATCGCGACGCGCGCCAGCTGTACGATGAGGTCATCGACGCGCCGCGTCCGGTCGCCGCGGATGCGGATGCGGCCATGGCGGAGTTGCGGCGCGTGTTTACGGACCTGGCGGATGAGAGGACACTTCTTGGCGCATAGACCGCCGGGCCGACGGCACCGCGAACAGGGTTACAGCCTGATGGAAGTGCTGGTGATGCTCGCCATCACGGCTGTGGTCTCGACGCTCGTCCTGCAAACGATCCGCTCTGCCACCGCCAACGGCCTGCGCATCGAACGCCATTCCCGCGCCACGATTCACGACCGGCTCGATATCAACGCCCTGCGCCGCGCCCTGGCCGGCACGCTGATCGAGTATGCGGATCCGGGCCAGGGTTTCCGGGGCACCGCAACCGAGGCCGGCGGGCTGACGGCACAACCGATGGCACCGGGCTCACCGACCGTCACGACCTATCGCCTCATCGTCGAGACCGACCCCGGCCGCGCACGTCTCGTCTATGAAGAGGGCGGGGAACGCTACGATATCCTGACCGCAAATGGCGCGGAGCTGACACTGGACTACTGGAACGGGACCCGGGAGGTCTGGGTATCGCAATGGCCGGACACGACCGGCATCGGCCAACCCGGCCAGGAACGGATCTACTACGCGGCCCTGCCGCGCCTGGTCCGACTGACAGCGGAGCGTGGTGACGACGCGCCATACCAGCTGGTGTTCAACCTGCCGCAAACCGCACCGCCACAGCCGCGCACCAGCGACATTTTCGGGACGACGCCATGACCCGGCCGTGCGCCCGCCCCCTGACCGCGAAGCGGGAGGGCTATGCCTTCCCCATGGCGCTGGCGGCCATCATCATCATCACGCTGGTGATCGGCATGGCCGCCACGCAGGTCGAGCGTGCCATCGAGACCTATACCCGCCAGGTTTCCGAATTCGACCGCGGCATCGCAGTGCGTTCCGCCGAACAGACCTTCCTCTATCACGCGCTGACGAGCCCCATGGGCAACAATGGGGTCGAGATCGGCGGTGCCAGCGCGATCGACCGCCTGTTCAGTACGACGGCGGCAACCGGGCGTGACGTGACCTTGTTGCGCGCGAACGGGACACCCCTGCGCTATGACGATGATCTGGTCGTTCGCTATATCGACCAGCAATCGTTCTTCGACCTGTCGAGCCTGGGCGCCCCCGGGAATGCCAGCCGCGCAAGCGCGCTGGGCATCGCCCCGGTCCGGCAGAACGCGCTCCAGGCCTCGCTCACGGACTATCAGGACGGGAATGACGTGCGGTCGCCGGGCGGTGCGGAAGCCAGCTTCTACGATGAGGACGGGATGCCGCCGAACCGCCCCCTCCTGCATCCCCTGGAGATCTGCAGGGTCCGCGGCTGGCGGGAAGAAAGCGTTTGCGCCGATCCCGACCGGCTCCTTCTTCTGGCGATGCCGCGCGGCACGGCCCAGCTCAATCCACGCCTGGCGAGCCGGCCCTTCCTGCTACACCTGACCGGTTCCCCGAGCCGTGCCGCCCGCGCCCATGAAGCCTACGAGGCCCTGACCTACGACAATTTCACGGATATCGGCCATCCGGAGCTGGATTCGTCCGGCGACCTTCTCGACGTGCCGACCACGGCAACCGACCGCTTCGCCCTCATCGTCCAGGACGACGAGGCGGAATCGGTCTCGATCGCCGTCTATCAGCTTACACCGCAGAATCCGAATGCGCCCTTTTCGCTTGCCTACAGATACCGTATTGGAGGCGAGTATGTGCGTAACGCGTTAGAGACGTCCCAGGATGAACAGATCCAGCCCCTTCCCGAAGCCGGTCAATAGCCGGGTCACAGCCGCCGGTTCGATCGAGCGGCGCGGGACGGCACTGTCGCGCCTGGTCTCGGGCGAACGCGTGGTGATCAGCCGGCGCCATTGTCATTTCGAATCCATCGCCGCCCCGTCGGGCCAGCGCGACATGCGCGCGCTGCAGGCAGCGCGGCTGGCCGCGAAAGCGCGATCGCCGTTCAAGTCGCCTGCAATCCGCATCGTCTGGTCCGGCAACCGCATCGGCATCTGGAGCTGGCCGTCGGACATACTCGACCCGCTCGAAGGTGCCGAATTCGAGGCCGTGCCGGAATCCCTGCTGGACGAGCCGGCGGAGGGCGAGGTCCTGCGGCGCCGGGAGGGCGGATACGAAGGGCAGGTCTGGCGTGCCGGACACCTCGTTGCGAGCCGCTGGTGGGACCGCGAACCGAGCGAGGATCAGTGGACGCGCTTCATCCGCGCCGTACCCGGCCAGACGCCCGATGCGCCGGCGGCAACACACGCGGATGGCGGCGCCGAATTCCAGGGCGCGCTGACCCGTCTCTCCGAAGCCGCATCCCGGGCCCGGCCGCGCGACTATGCTGCCCTGGCCGTGCTGCTGGTCCTGGTTCCCTTCCTCTATTTCGCGGGCCAATGGGTACGGGCATCGCAACAAGCCGATGCGCTGGAGCGCGAACTCGCGACACTGGCCGAGAGCACGTCGGACGTCGTCGCCGCCCGCGCCACGGCCCTGGATCTGCGGGCCAACCTGCAGACCTATGCCGGACTTCTGGAAGCCCCGCATCCCGCATCTGCCATGGCCGTGTTCGCCGAAGCGGCCAGCGGGTTCGATGCGACGCTGCAGTCCTTCACTGTCCGGGACGGCTCGATCGAGATCGAATTGAGTGGCCAGCGTGACGTGCCGCTCGCCGACCTTGTCGAGCAGCTCGAGGCCTCCCCCGAACTGTCCGAGGTCAGGCTCGAAGCGGCCAGCCGGATGAACTACTGGCGCATCTTCGCCACCTACGAGACCGGAGGAGCGAGCTGATGTCCGGTGCATTCGACCGACTGTCCGACACGCTCCGGGAGCAGGCGACGCCGCGTTCGCTGATCGGTCTTGCCGCTCTACTCGGCATTCTTGCTGTTCTGGGCATAGGCAGCCTGGCCGATACCGTCGACCGCAGGCAGCAGGATGTCCGCGAGCTGGCGCGCAGCGTCGCGGTCCAGCGCAGTCTGGCGGCAGGCCAGGAATGGCTCAGCACCGCGGCCGCGCTGCGCGAACGGCGCGACGCCTGGGATGCCCGCTTCTGGCGCGGCACCACGACCGGGATCGTGGCGGCGCAATTGCAGAATGACATTGAAGAAGTCGCCAACGAGGCCGGCCTCGACCGTATCCGGATCGAAGTCCAGCCGCTGCCGGAGGAACTGGCCGGCGATGGCCGGCTGCAGTTCGAAGTCACGCTGACCGCGCGCGACCGCACCGGTCAGTTCCTGAACTTCTTCCAGCGGCTGGCCGATCTGGAAACGATCATTGTGCCGACGGATTTCGACTGGACGCGCGGCAATTCCATGGTGCGCGTGACCCTGATGGCACCGGCGATCGTCGAGTCGGTCCAGGCGAGCGGAGACAGTGCCTCATGACGTCCGGCTTTCGATTGCTGCTCGCACTGGTTGTCGCAGCCGGCGCGCTTCTGCTCGGCCTGGCCCAGAGCCACAATGACGTGGCCTCGCGCATGGACCGCGACACCCGCGCCCTGCCCGAAATCAACGCCGCGACGGCCGCGGATGTCGATGCGCTCGCCCAGCGGATTGTATCCGCCGGCCTCTACCCCGATGCCGAACTGGCCGAGAATGGTGCCGACGAGGGCAATGGCGGGGTCGATATCGGCGACGTCGAAGCCGCTTTCATCGATCCTGCGCTGCGGGCCTTCATGAGCGAGGACGGACAGTGGACACTGCTGATCCTGCGCGAGGACGGCGAATCGCGCTCGCTGCGGCAGGGCGATATCCTGATGGACGATTGGCAAGTGACCTCGATTTCGGCTACATCGGTAACGTTCGAGCGGGGGGACGAGACACGCACGCTCGATGCGTATCCCTCCAGGGAAGGCTAGTATGAAGTTGCGGTTTCTGTGTGTGTCAGCCTTGCTGGCGACGGCATTGGCAAGTTGCGCGAACACGCCTCGCGAGGGGTCCGGGTTCGACTGGATGCGCGGTGCCGGGCCGACCGGCATCGACATATCCTCCGATCCTGAAGAAACGACCGGCGCGGGCGGCCCCGCGGCACTGTCCGGTCAGGAAGACTCCGAACGGACCACAGGCGAAACCCAGGTTCGCACCATTCCGCCCGTCGGCAATGGCACCGCCCAGACATCCCGCTACGACCCGGAGACGGAAGCCCTGGAAGGCCCGGCGGTCAATGTGACCCTGCCGCCCCAGCCCGTTCCCAGCTTCATCAACACGGTGTTCGGAGAGATTCTGGAAGAGCCTTTCACGCTGGGTCCGGAGGTGTCCGAACGCACCGACGTCATCTCGCTGCGCAGCGTTAACGACATGCCGCCGCAGACCTTCCTCGCGCTGGTGCGAGAGGCGCTGAAGGATTACGGGCTCGCCATTGTCTACGAAAACGGCCTGTTCCGCGTGGTGAGCATGGACGAGCTGCGTGCCCAGATGCCGCAATTCGTCCGCTCGCGCGCTCGTCCTCAGGTGCCCAGCGATCTGCGCCCGATCGTCCAGTTCGTCGAGCTGACGGCCATCGATTCCGCCGATATGCAGACCATTCTCGAGCAGGCATTCCCGGAGCGGAACCGGCTGACCATCCGGATCAATCGCGCCACGAACTCCATGGTACTCAGCGGCCTGTCGGATACGGTCGATGCGGCTCTGACCATTGTCGAACAGATGGACGAACTGCGCTTCGCGGGCACGCAGGTCATCACCTATACGCCTCGCAACTGGACCGTCGAGGACATGGCGCGCGACCTGCAGTCCATCCTGTCCATCGAGGGCTATTACGTCGCGCTGGGCGCCGGCCAGCCGCGGGCCATCACGCTGCTTCCGCTGTCTGTCTCCAACCAGTTGATGGTCTTCGCGCGGGAACGCTCGCTGGCCAACCATGTCATCGCCACGGCGCGCCAGCTTGATGCTGCCGCCTTCGAGGCCGAGGCGCGCACGCCCCATGTCTATCAGGTGCAGAACGGCAACGCGGAAGCACTCGCGGAAGTGATCAACGCGGCACTGGGCCAGACACGGCTCGGCACGCCCGGCGGCGGCGGCGACAGCGAAGGCGGCGAACCGCTGTCCTCGGGCAACCGTCAGTCGCGCAGTGGCGAGGGCGGCCTCGTGAGCGGCGGCGCCGGCGGCGTGACGGTCGATACGACCGGAAACCGCATCATCTATTTCGGCACCCAGGCGGAATACGATCAGCTCGTCTCGCTCATGCGCCAGCTCGACACGCCTTCTCCGGAAGTCATGATCGAGGTGACGATCGCCGAGGTAACGCTGACCGACAATCTCAGCTTCGGCCTGGACGCCGTCTTCGATACCGATTTCGCCTCGACCTTCGCGGCCAATATCGAAACCGATGGCGGCATCACGGCCGTGGTGGATACCGGACAGGTCAACCTGACCGGCACGGCCAATTCCGACAGCAGCCAGATCAATATTCTGTCCACGCCGCGCATCATCACGCGCTCGGGCTCCGAAGGCTCGGTCCAGGTCGGCACCGACGTTCCGGTCATCACCTCCCAGCGAGCAGCCGACAGCCAGAGCGGCGGCAATTCAGACGTTCTGCAGACCGTGCAATATCGCTCGACCGGCATCATCCTGAACGTCACGCCGCTGGTCTATTCGAACAACCGGATCGATCTGCAGATTTCCCAGGAAGTCTCCTCGGCCGAAACCAATGACAACACGGCGATCGCCAGCCCGATCATTTCCAACCGCAGCATGACGTCGGAACTCTCCCTTCAGGACGGCCAGACGGCCGTTCTCGGCGGGCTGATCGAGAACCGTTTCACCCGCGGCAATGGCGGTGTACCCTTCCTCAAGGACGTGCCCGTCATCGGCTCGGCCTTCGGCAGCGAAAGCTTCTCGAGCACCCGCACCATGCTGGTGGTTCTGGTCACGCCCTACATTCTCAACTCCCGGGCCGACCGCCAACGCGTGGTCGATACGCTGGTCAGCGCCATCAATACCGGTTTCGAGAACCAGACATCGGCCTCACCGACGCTGCGCGCGCCGTCGGAACCGATGCAGATCCGGGCCTGGACCGGCGGCGACGCCGCGGAGGACTAGCCGCGTCATGCCACAGCCGGCCCTTCTGACCGCCGGCGCCCTTGCGGCGCTGCTGAGCGGCTGGCTGGCTGTTCGTCTCGCGGAGATGCCACAGGGCCAGCGCCGCATCCTGCGCGGCGCCTTCGTCCTTGCACCGGCAGCCGTTGCCGCCGCCCTGCTTCTGGCAGGACTGGATGCCCTGCTCGCCCTGGCAATCGCCTGTGCCCTGCCCTTCGGCGTCGGCGCCGTCGCGCTGGACTGGCGCGAAGGCGCGATCGCGGACGGGCATTCCACCGGCCTGGCCGTCACGGGCCTTCTCGCCGCCCCTGTCCTGCATCCCTACGCCACCTGGACGCTGGCCCTCGGCGGCGCGGCCCTGGCCGCCGGCATCCTTCTGTTCGGCGACGTGCTGGTCAGGCTGCGCACACGAAAGCCGGGACTGGGCACCGGCGATTACGGCCTTGCCGCCGCCGGCGGCCTGTGGTGCGGTCTGGGCTGGGTCGGTCCGGCACTGCTGGCGGCGATCGCCGTCACGCTTGTGCTGGCGCTTGCCGGCGGACGGGAACTGCGTGGCAAGCTCGCCTTCGCGCCCGGACTGGTAGCGGGTTTTGCGATGGCCACGATCGCCGGGAGGCTGGTTTGAGACCGCGCATGCAGAAACGACGCGACGGCTTCTCCGTCATCGAGGTGCTCGCCGCCATTGCCCTGATTGCCGTCGCGATGATCCCGCTCTACCGGCTGCAGCAGACGCTCGCGAACGCCTCCTTCCGCATCGAGCGGACCGCCGAGACCCTCCAGGCCAAGGAGAA
Organism: Pseudomonadota bacterium; assembly: GCA_034659015.1. Classification (GTDB taxonomy): domain Bacteria; phylum Pseudomonadota; class Alphaproteobacteria; order Caulobacterales; family Maricaulaceae; genus Maricaulis. The sequence goes on from JAYEGL010000017.1 coordinate 359,882, forward strand.
TGCCCTGGCCTGGCTGGAAACGGTCAATCCGATGACCCAGCCGGACGGCGAAACCGAAATCGGCGGCTGGCGCGTGGCCTGGCATGCCGAGCCGGTGGCCAGCGTCCCGCTGGCCGAGGGGTATCGCGGCCCGTCCATCTATGCGCTGGGCCTTTATGAAGTCGAGGTCAGCGTGGAACGGGGCATCGTCCGTGACAGTTTCACCGTCCGCAAGCTCGGCTGGCGGCAGGTTCGCGATCCGCTGGATTTCTGACGGGCCGCGGCTAGATGGCGATGTCGTAGAGACTGGTCATCGCCATGACGAGGCTGACCACGATGGCGCCGACCACGGACGCGATGAAGAGGATGGCCAGCGGTTCGGCCAGGGACGTCAGGCGCTTGGCCCGGTCGCGCGTCTCGGTCTCGTAGATTTCCGCCACGAAGAGCAGCATTTCGTCGAGCGAGGCGGCGGCCCGGCCGGTCTTGACCAGGTTGATCGTCATCGAATCGAACTCGGTATAGGTGCGCAGCGCTTCCTCGATCGGCTCGCCGGCGCGGATGGAGCGGCGCACCTCGGTCAGGGCATGGCGCCAGCGCTGCGATGTGACCGCACTCTCGGCAAGATTCAGCGCCTCCAGAAGGGGCGCACCGCCGGACAGGGCCGTGCCCGCGATGCGCGCCCAGCGGGCCGTTTCGCTCGCCTTCAGGAAGCCGCCCACGACCGGTATGCGGAACATGAACTCGCGCACGGCCGAGCGCACATTGTCATTCCGGAACAGCATGAAGCCCGCCACACCGGCACCGGCCAGGCCCAGCCCGGCCTGGACCATGTGCGCGCGCAGCCAGACCCCGGTCTCGATCACCACGCGGGAAAAGCCGGGCAGTTGCGAGCGGTCGTCGCCCAGCAGCGTGGCGAAGCGCGGCACCACGAACAGGAAGATGAACAGCACCGCCACGATGCCCATCACCGCCAGGAAGGAGGGATAGGCCAGCGCATTGCGCACCTCGGCAGCGGAGCGCAGATCCTGTTCCATCTGGGCGGCAATGTCGTTGAGGGCGCGGGGCAGCTCGCCCGTCGCCTCGCCCAGTTCGACAAGGCGCGGCACATAGTCCGGGAACCCCCGCATGGACTGTTTCATGGCCGTGGACAGACGGGTACCCGAGCGCAGCGCCCGGCGGACCTCGTCGGCCATCTCGGCCAGTTCGCGGCAGGGCTCGTCGCCCCCGATCGTCTCGAACGCGGAGAGCAGCGGCGCCCCGGCCCGCAGCAGCATGGCGAGCTGGCGCATGAAGCGGAAGCGATCCTGGGGCCGGGCATGCCGGCGCTCGAACTTGCGATCGCCCAGCCTCTGCTCGTCGATCTGGAAGGCCGAGATGGACTGGGCCTCGAGCTGGCGCAGCGCGTCGACCTCGTCGGCCGCGGAAATGCGCCCCTCGACCTCGCCGCCGCCGGATTTCAGCCCCTTGTAGACGAAGGTTGCCATGCCGGCCGGTCCCGTCAGTCGCGCACGAAGAGGGCCATGCGCTGGTCGCGCGGATGGCCCCATTCGCCGATGATGTCGAGCGTCCAGCCGGTCGGCGTCGCCGCCTCCAGCGCGGACGGGTAGTTGTCGTAGGGGTCGCGGTCCGGCCAGGTTTCGATACCGCCCGGTTCATGGGCGACCGGTCCGTCCGGCGCGTGCCCCTCGGGCCGTTCGAACCAGGTGATGTAGATCTGGCCACCCGTGACGACATACTGGGCGATGGCGTTGAGACAGTCGGTCAGCCGGTGGATCGGCATGTGGGTGAAGACCGACTGGGCGATGCCGTAGTCGAAATGCACGCTGAAGGGCGACAGGTCGAATTCGGCCGTGGCGTGGAGATTGTCCGCGGGCAGCTTGTCGGAGAGGCCGGCCGGCGCGATCTCTCGCTCCAGACCCGCCTGCAGCAATTCCGGGGAGATATCGACGCCGTAATAGCGCCCGGCCTCCAGATAACGGGCCAGCGGCACGCCGCCGCGCAGGGAGCCGCAACCGATATCGATCAGCCGGTGATGCGGCTTCAAACCCCGCTCGATCAGGAAATCGTGCTGGAGCCGGCCCAGCTCGTCCCACATGCCGCCGATCATCTCGCGGTGCCGGCCCTCGGCCACATTGCGGGCGATGTGTTCGGCATTGTCATAGGCGCTGTAGTGCGGATCGGACATCGAACTCTCTTCTAGCCTGCCACGGCCTGCATGCCGCCGGCGCCGGACTTCATGCCCGCACCGAGCACGCGGACCACCTCGGCGACGGAGGTGTAGCCCTTCGCGGCCTTGATGAGACCGTCCTCATACATGGTGAGGAAGCCGTCCTGGCGGGCGGCGGCGATCAGCTCGTCCTCGGGGCGGTTCTCGCCGACGGCGTGGCGCAGGGCGCTGGTGAAGCGGGCCACCTCGAACACGGCGACACGGCCGGAATAGCCGGTATCGGAACAGCGCGGACAGCCGCGCGCCTCGCGCCATTGCGGACGCTCCACGCTGGCCGGCAGGTCGGCGCCGGCGCGGCGCACCTCGTCCAGACGCGCGCGCCCCTGGGCGATGGCCTCCTCGCCGGCGGGCACCGAGCAGTGCTCGCACAGGCGGCGCACCAGGCGCTGGCCCATCAGGCCGCGCAGGGAGGCGGAGATCAGGAAGGGTTCGACGCCGAGATCCACCAGGCGTTCCACGGCAGCCAGCGAGGTATTGGTGTGCAGCGTGGAGAAGACCAGGTGGCCGGTGAGCGCTGCCTGGATGGCGATGCCGGCGGTCTCGCCGTCGCGGATCTCGCCGATCATGATCACGTCCGGGTCCTGGCGCAGGATGGCGCGCAGGCCGCGCGCGAACGTGTAGCCGATATCGGAACGCGCCTGGACCTGGGTGACCCCGTCCATGTCGTACTCGACCGGGTCCTCGATGGTGATGATCTTGCGCTGGCCGTCATTGACCAGTTCCAGGCCGCGATAGAGCGTGGTCGACTTGCCCGACCCGGTCGGGCCGGTGACCAGGATGACGCCGTTGCGCTCTTCCAGCAGCGCCTGGAAGGTCTGCATGGAGCGTTCTTCCAGGCCCAGACCTTCCAGCGAGGGCAGGCTCTGCTGCTTGCGCAGCAGGCGCAGCACGATGCTCTCGCCCCAGGCGCCGGGCAGGCTGGAGACGCGCAAATCGATGTCCTGGCCGGCAAAGCGCACGGACTGGCGGCCGTCCTGGGGCAGGCGCCGCTCGGCGATATCCATGCCGGAAAGCAGCTTCACCCGCGAGGCCACGGCATCGAAGCGCGTGCGCGGCAGCGTGTTCATGGTGCGCAGCACGCCGTCGATGCGGAAGCGGATCTGCACATGGGTCTCGAAGGGCTCGATATGGATGTCCGAGGCGCCCTGGCGCAGCGCATCCTCGAACATGCCGTTCACCAGATCGATCACCGGCGCTTCCTCGGCCATTTCGCGCAGGCGCGAAAGATCGTCGGCATCGTCCGCACTCATCGCGCGGCCGGAGGAGCGCAGCGAGGCGAGCGCGCTGTCGAGCAGACGTGTCGGCCCCAGCCACACGGTGAGCGGACCGGAATGGGCGCGCTCGATCGCCTCGATCACCGGCGGGTCCAGCGGCGCACGGGCGAAGACGTTGAGCGGGGTGTCGGGCGGCGGGGCCGTGTAGCTTTCGGCGGCATAGGGATCGTCGCCTGCCGCCTCTTCGCCCATCAGCGGATCGGCAGCGCCGGTGGCGGGCGCAGCCGCCCGGGCCGCGTCCTCGCCGGAGGCCGCAAACCAGATCACCGCATCGTGCTGGAGCAGGAAGTCCGGGGCCAGCCCGACGGCCTCCACGCTGCGGCGATAGGCGGAAGGATCCTCGGGCAGGTCGGCCGGGCCGAGCACCGGCAGGTCGAGCTGGCGCGCCAGCGCCGCCAGCAGAACGTCCTCGGACAGCGCCCCGACGCGCAGCAGCGCCTGGCCGAAAAGACCGCCCACGCGCGACTGGAATTTCGCCGCCGCCGCAACGTCGTCAGCCGCAACGACGCCGTCGTCCAGCAGGATGTCGCCAATGCGTCTGGTGTCCATCGAGGCGTGCCCCACCGCTGAGAATTTCGCAGTGGCGGAAGGTTAGTCGAGTTGCGACCACTTCGATAGAGGCCAGACACATGGCCTCTGCCGGTCCCGCCCGTGGTCCCGGGACGCGAATTGCGGTTTTCGTGTCATTGCGCCTTTGTCTCCGAGCCGGGGATCGTTAACCTGCCCACAGCCCAGACCTGTAGCGGGGAGCTGCCCGAAGCATGACCGATGTGGACGAAACCGCCATCGCCGAGGCGAAAGACGCGGAGACTATTGTCGATCTGGCTGCCGAAGACGGTAAGTTGGCGGTAAAGGTCAACGACCAGCTCCGGAAGGCACAGGAGCACATGGCGAAAGGCGAGGTGCCGCAGGCCTTTTCGGCGTGCCGTCTCGTGGTTCACGCCGAACGGCACAATGATGCTGCCAACTACAACATGGCAGCGATCCTGCTGCAGCGGCAGAACGCCTATGCCGCGTTCGGCTATGCCATGACGGCTGTCGAGGCGAAGCCCGACAGTCCCCTCTACCAGGTCACACTGGCAAGCGCCCTGCTGGGTTTGAATTGCCTCGACGCCGCGACGAAGGCGCTCGACAGCATTCACCCCCACCAACGCATCGTTGCGCCCCAGATGATCCAGGCCCTGCGGAACTCGATCGAGGCAAAACGCCGCTCGGTTCGCCGTCCGTTACTGCCGGTCCGCGCCACCCAGGCGGACATCGTCAAGAAGGTCGGCCAGAACAATATTGCCAGCGAACAGGCACGCGACGAAATCATTCGCGCAATCCTCGGCAACCCCAAGGATGATGAACTCTGGCACCTCCTGTTCGGGCATTTCTTCCTGATCAACCAGCACGTCCAGGCCGAAGGCTGCATCCGGCGTGCGCTGGCGCTCAAGCCCGATGTCGCGCGCTACTATACGAGCCTGGCGCAGATCCATGATGCCATGGGCGAACAGCGCTTTGCCGAGCTCATCTTCCGGCAGGGTCTCACCAACACGGAACCCGATTCGGGGCTGGTCCATCAGTATGGCGGCCTTCTTGTCCGGATGGGCAAGGGACGCTGGCCCGACGCGGAGAAACTCCTGGAGAAGTACCACGAGCTCGGAAAGAACAATCCCGGCTACCTGTCGCTTTACGCGCAGGTGAAGGACTTCATGTCCAAGTTCGACGAGGCCAGCGCCCTGATGGACCGGGTCGTCGCACTCGCGGAATCCGATCCGGGGCTCTACAACAACGCCTTCAACTTCTTTCTGCAAAACGACGCCGTGGACAAGGCCAGGGAAGTCGCGGACGCCGCCAATTCCAGGCTCGGCGCGACCGTGATGGTTCGGTCGCTCTACGGTCTTCTGGCGGCGGCTGAAGACAATCATGCCGAAACCCTGCGCTATCTCTCAGATATCAAGCCCGAGCAGGTGCGGGGCGAGGTCCAGCCGCGGCTGCAGTTTGCGCTGGCAAGGGCCTATGCGTCCGAGAAACGGTTCAAGGATGCCTACGACGCATACCAGAAGGGCAATGATGCCCGCGCCAAGCTGATGAATGCGAAGTATCGCTACAATTCCGAGGAGTACATCCAGCAGTGCGAGAAGACGGCACGGGACTTCACGCCGGAGAACGTGGCGACCTGGACCCGGCCGGAGCTCAAGGCTGAGGACAGGCGCCCGCACGGCTTTATTTTCGGCCTTCCGCGATCCGGCACCACGTTGCTGGATACCTTCCTGCGGGCCCATTCGGAAACCGAACTGCTCGAAGAAGAGCCCTATGCCGGCCTGAGTATTGCCAAGTATCTCGGGAAGGCCGGTGATGACGGCCTCTCCGGGCTCGAGTACGACGACATGATCGGCGTCCGCCAGGCCTACTGGGACAAGCTCGCCCAGGTTCTCGGCGAAGACGCGATGTCGAAATACATTATCGACCGCCACCCGCTGCACACGGCCTCGCCCGGCCAGTTTCACCGTTTCTTCCCGGACTCGAAGAAAGTCTTCATCGCCCGGCATCCGCTTGACGTGATCCTGTCCGGTTTCATGCAGGACTTCCAGTTGAGCGGCCCGATGGCCAACTATCTCGATCTGGAGCGGGCCACGAAGTTCTATGACCGGACCATGAAGGCCTTCTTTGCCGGCGTGGAAAGCATGGACATCGACATGCACTTCCTGCGGTACGAGGACCTGGTCGCCAATCCGGAAAAGGAATTGCGCGCCCTGATCGACCATCTCGGCCTCGACTGGCAACCCGACGTGCTCGAACACCAGCGCTCTGCCGAGTCGCGCGACCGGATCCGGACCGCCAGTCACAGCCAGGTCCGCAAACCGATCTACAAGACGGCCCGTTACCGCTGGCGTGACTACACCTTCGCGCTCGAGCCCTTCATCCCGATGGTGGAAGAGTGGATCGAGCGGTTCGATTACGAACTCTAGATCGACAGCGACGGTAACACTCATCCGCATATCTGTTCGGCCGGTCCGTCCACGGGCCTCGGTCAGACAGGGACACGCCTCGAGCGTTCGGTATACACCTGTGCCGTGACGCCGGCTGTCAGGTCCCGCTGGCCTCCGCGTCCGCGCGGCGGACGCTGCGTCTCGCATCGCGGCGGTCCGGAAGTCGACAAGTACGGATCCGGCTCTGAAACACCACGCTTCGACCGGGTTCCGCCGACACGCTCGCCGGGCGCACCCGGGCGGCGTTCAGCGTCCTGTCGACAGCTACAATAATACCGGATGTCTTTGCGCGAATGCCCTGCGCGCCGTCACCCGTGCCGGGAATTAGCGTGACGGTGCGCGTCCGGTCGCGCCGGCCCTGCGTACCGCGCAAGGCCCGCTCTGTCAGGTATGACCCAACCCCAAAAAAAGAAAGGCGGCCCGAGGGCCGCCTTTCCCATAAGTCGTGTGTGAGCAGCTTAGTTGCTGCCGCCACCCACGTTGTCCTGCGGCGGAATGATGCCGACACGGGTATTCGTCGTATCATCATTGTCGTTACCCATGTCGAACAGGGTACCGTTGGCACCGACCATGAAGCGGCGAACCACAAGACCCGCACCAGCGGAGTTGTCGAGCGTAGCGTCATGGAACGAGAACTGCAGGTCGGCACGGCCGAAGGCGCCGATCTGGTTCGTCAGCATGGCGTTGTTCAGGATGACTTCGCCATTCGTCGGGGTCGGCAGGGTCAGCGGATACTCGCCGTCCATGCCAGTCGAGGAATTGTTGACGATGACCGAGGCCGTCGGGGACGTGGCGCCCAGACCCGTGATCCGGAACACGTTGCCCGTGGAGAGCGACGCGTCACCCACCCACTCGAAGAAGCCGGTCGTCGGACCTTCGCGGCGGATGATGCCCATGTCGAAGGACGGGATCGTGTAGTCAGACAGGCCGGAAGCCGTCGTGAACTGGACGTCGCCCGAGCAGCTCACCGACTGCGGCTGGATGGCCGTGCCACCGGTCGACGCCAGGGTCAGCGTGTTGGCCGCACCGTCGAATTCGGCGATCGGAACGTTGAACGGGACCGGGTTGCTCGAGGCAGCCGTCGCACCGTTCGTGGCACCGCCCAGAGCGTGGCCCGTGCCGTTGAGGCCGGACACGTCGGCGAAGGTGCAGAACAGGTCGGCGTCGAACACGTCGCCGTCGGCAACCGGGGTGCGGTTGGCCAGCAGGACACCGGTGGTGTCGATGGCGTAGGCGCCCAGCGTGTTGTCGGCAAACGTCGTGTACGTAAGGGCGGAGGCCGCAGTGGCAACGCCGGCCGTCGACGCGAAGGACACGGCCGAAGCCTGCGTGATCAGCGGATCGCCAGCGGTGTTGGAACCGAAGGTGCGGTTACCCGCATCGGAGGACCAGGCACCGGACGCGATGGCCGAACCGTTGGACGCACGCGTGATCGACACGGACACGTCAACATCGCCGCCGGACAGGATGAGCGGCAGGGCGAAGTTGATCTGCTCGGCAGTGTCGTCGATCGATCCCGGCGCGCCGTCGATGGCGGAGCACTCGGCGATGTCGGCGATACGGAAGGTCACGGTCGAGTCGCCGGCCGCGCCGTTGGAGTCAACCGTCATGTCGGCGGAGTTACAGGTCACCGAACCCGTCGAGGCGACGACGTCGCCGTCGACCAGCGAGCGGTCGAGAACGGCATTGGTCACGTCGACCTGGATCAGGACTTCAACGTTCGGAGCCGTCGGGAAAGCACCGGCGGTCGTCGGGAAGACGGAGAACTCGAGCGGCACGGTAATGCCCGCGATGTCGCCGATTTCGGTGGCGAACCAGTTGTCGCCCGCGACCGGCGTACCGGACGTGTTGGCAACAGCCACGTGATCGCCCTGCTGCAGGACGACCTGAGCGTTGGCCGCACCTGCGAGCAGCGCCGCAGCGGCCGCACCAGTGAGAAGCTTGGTCATTTTCATTTCTGGGTTCCCCCATCTACAATTTCTAGCCATGGCTGTTCAGCGCCTATGGCTGCAAGGAAAACAGACACGCCCGAATTACGCCCGGGTCACGCCTGTCGAGACGCCCCCTCAGTTCATAAGAGCGCCGAACAGGGTGGAGTTAAGTCAGCAGGGAAGCGAAGGTCAAGCACAAAGTTGGGTTCGAACTGGTCAAGAGAGCCTTAATCGGGGCAATTGGCGAACGGGTTGTCACATAAGCGCAACGCTCTTTCTCAAAAGAGAAATTCCGGGAGGGCGCATCGTATACAGCCGTCGCCTCGCGGTCGAATGGGGCCGGACTGTGGCAGAGATCCGGCCGCGGGGCCCGAAGAGGGTCCGGGGACGTCTCGCGGCGCCGATAGCGCCGCCCGGCCGGACCTCCGGTTGCACCGCCGATCGGGATACGCCTGAAAGGGGCGCGCGGGGGCGGCAGGATGACAGCGCCGGGGCGATGTCGTAATGGGGGCGCTGCCGTCCGCCCGATCCGGATTCCGACATGTCACAGACCGACGATTTCCTCACCCCCCTGCCCCTGGCCGGTGCCTTCACGCTCAAACCGCGCCGCATCGGCGACGATCGCGGCTGGTTCTGCGAGCACTGGAATGCGCGGCGGCTGAAGGCGGCGAGCGGGCTGGATATCGCCTTCGTGCAGGACAATCTCTCCTTTTCCGCGGCGGCGGGCACGCTGCGCGGGCTGCACTACCAGGCGCCGCCGCGGGCGCAGGGCAAGCTGGTCTCGACGATCACCGGTACGGTGACCGATGTGATCGTGGACGCGCGCGAGGGCTCGCCCACTTTCGGCCAGCATGCCGCGGTGGAACTGTCCGGCGAGAACGGGGTGCAGCTGTGGGTGCCGCCGGGCTTCCTGCACGGTTTCGTCACCCGCACCGACAATGTGCGCATGCTCTACAAGGTGACGGACTATTACTCGGCCGAACATGACGGCTCGATCGCCTGGGACGATCCGGACCTGGGGATCGACTGGGGCGTGCGCGATCCGGTGCTGTCTGATAAGGACGCGAAGGCGCCGCGGCTGGCCGAGCGCGGCGCGATCTTTCCGGAAGGGTGGGAATAGGATTATGAGCAAACGCGTACTGGTCACCGGGGGATCCGGCTTCATCGGATCCGCGCTCTGCCTGCGCCTGGTGGCGGACGGCTGGACCGTGTTCAATCTGGACGCGCTGACCTATGCCGCCGCGCCGGCCTCGCTGGCCGCGCTGGACGGGGATGACCGCTACACGCTGATCCACGCCGATATCCGCGATGGCGAGGCCGTGAAGGCGGCCTTCGAAACGGCGCGGCCGGATGCGGTGATGCACCTGGCGGCGGAGAGCCATGTCGACCGCTCGATCACCGGGGCGGGCATTTTCGTGGATACCAATGTCACCGGCACCTTCACCCTGCTGGAAGCCGCGCGCGCCTGGCGCGACGGTCTGGCGGGCGACGCCGCCGACGCCTTCCGCTTCCTGCATGTGTCCACCGACGAGGTGTTCGGCTCGCTCGGCGCGGAGGGGCTCTTCCACGAAGAGACCGCCTACGACCCCTCCTCGCCCTATTCCGCCTCCAAGGCCGCGTCGGACCATCTCGCCCGCGCCTGGGGCCGCACCTACGGGCTGGGCGTGCTGGTCTCGAACTGTTCGAACAATTACGGGCCGCGGCAATTCCCGGAAAAGCTGATTCCGCTGATGGTCCTGAACGCGCTGGCGGGCAAGGACCTGCCGGTCTATGGCGACGGTTCCAATGTGCGTGACTGGCTCTTCGTGGAAGATCACGCCCGCGCCCTCATGGACATTGTCGAGCGCGGCCGGCCCGGCGAAACCTATTGCATCGGCGGCAATGCGGAACGCACCAATCTCGATGTCGTGCAGGCAATCTGCGACATCCTCGACGATCGCCGCCCCGGCGACGCGCCGCGCCGCGAGCGGATCCGCTTCGTCACCGACCGGCCCGGCCATGACGCGCGCTACGCCATCGATTCAGGCAAGCTGCAGCGCGAGCTGGGCTGGTCGCCCTCGCTGGATTTCGAGACCGGTCTGGCGGCCACGATCGACTGGTATCTGGCGAATGAGGACTGGTGGCGACCGATCCAGGAGGGCGTCTACCGCCAGGAACGTCTCGGCCTTCCGGCATGAGCGAAACGGGGACCACGGCGGACACGCGTCCGGTCCTGGTGATCGGGGAAAGCGGCCAGCTGGCGCGCGCGCTGGCCGGATCCGGCGGAGAAGATGTCGTCACCGCCGGCCGCGCACGCTTCGACGCGCTGACCGGCGATGCGGGGGCGCTGTTCGACGAAATCTCTCCGCGCGCGGTGATCAACGCCTCGGCCTTCACCGACGTCAATGGCGCGGAGACGCAGCGCGACGCGGCCATGGCGCTCAATCGCGACGCGGTCGGCCGCATGGGCGCGGCGGCCGCGGAACGCGACCTCCCCTTCTTCCACATCTCCACCGACTATGTCTTCGACGGCAAGACCGGCGGGCCGATCGGCGAGACCGACACGACGCGGCCGCTCAATGTCTACGGCGAGAGCAAGCTGGCCGGCGAACGGGCGCTCGCCGAGGCGCATCCCGACGCGATGACGCTGCGCGTGGCCTGGCTGTTCGACCGCGAGGGCGGCTCCTTCCTGAAGGCGATTCTCGGACGGCTCGAGGCCGGCCAGCCGGTGAAGGTCGTGGCCGACCAGCACTCCGCGCCCACCTATGCCGCCGACCTCGCACAGGCCCTGCTGACCCTGTCGCGCGAACGGCCTTCGGCGGCGGAGGGAACGGCGGGGATTTTTCACTATTGCGGCGGCCCCTATGCCAGCTGGCTGGACTTTGCCCACGCTGCGGCCGCGCTGGCCGGCGACCATCTGCCCGCACCGGCCGACATCACCGCCATCGCGTCGAGCGACTGGCCCCAGCCCGCGGAACGTCCGCTGGACACCCGGCTCGACGCCTCGCGTCTTCACCGCGTCTGGAAGATCGGCCCCGGCGACTGGCAAGCCGGCCTGCGCGAGGTGATCGCGGCGCGCTACGGCTAAACGGTCCTTTTTCCTTCCCCATCAAGGGGAAGGATGGGGAAGGCGCGTCGATCTAGAGCGTCTGGTCGAACGCGCCGACTTCCGGGAAACCGGCCAGCACGCCTTCGATCTCCGCAAAGATGGCCGCGACATCGTCCTTCGACTTCGGGCTCTCGATCACCACGACCAGGTTGGGTGTGTTGGACGAGGCCCGCACCAGACCCCAGGCGCCGTCCTCCATCGTGAAGCGCACGCCATTGACCGTGTTGATATCGGCGATGGGGCGGCCGGCGACCGTCTTTCCCTCGGCCTTCATGTCCTCGAAGACCTTCACGATCCGGTCGACAACGTCATACTTCTTCTCGTCGTCGCAGGCCGGCGACATGGTCGGCGAGCCGTAGCTGACCGGCAGCGCCCGGCGCAGATCGGCCATCGACTTGTCCGGATTGCGGTCGAGCATCTGCAGCACCGCGCGGGCGGCGACGAGGCCGTCATCATAGCCGCGGCCGATGGGCGGCTGCAGGAAGAAATGTCCGGACTTCTCGAAACCGGCCAGCGCACCGAGCGCCTTGGAGCGGCGCTTGATGTAGGAATGGCCGGTCTTGAAATAATCGGTCTTGCAGCCGTGTTCGGCGAGGATCGGGTCGATGGAGAAGAGACCGGTCGATTTCACATCGACCACGAAGGTGGAACCGGGATGAAGCGGCGCCAGGTCGCGCGCCAGCATCAGGCCGATCTTGTCGGCGAAGATCTCCTCGCCCTCATTGTCGATCACCCCGCAGCGATCGCCATCCCCGTCGAAGCCCAGCCCCACATCGGCGCCATGCTCGAGCACCGCATCGCGCATGGCGTGCAGCATCTTCATGTCTTCCGGGTTGGGATTGTAGCGCGGGAAGGAGTGGTCGAGCTCGCAGTCCATCTCGATCACCTCGGCCCCCATGGCACGCAGGGCCTGCGGCGCGAACGCGCCGGCCGTACCATTGCCGCAGGCGGCGACGACCTTCAGCGGACGGCTGAGCGACACCCCGTCGGCGACATCGGCGAGATAGCGCTCGGCCACACCGGCCTGGCGCACATAACCGCCGCCATCGCGGGTCTGCCCCTGCCCGTTCAGCACGATCTCGCGCAGCCGGCCCATCTCGTCCGGGCCGAAGGTCAGCGGGCGTTCCGCGCCCATCTTCACCCCGGTCCAGCCATTGGAGTTGTGGCTGGCCGTGACCATGGCCACACACGGGATGTCGAGATCGAACTGGGCGAAATAGGCCACGGGCGACAGGGCCAGGCCGATATCGTGAACCTCGACGCCGGCTGCCATCAGCCCGACTTCCAGCGCCTGTTTCACGCCGAGGGAATAGCTGCGGAAATCATGACCGGTGACGATCTTGGGCGCGACGCCGAGCTCGTGGATCAGCGTGCCCAGGCCGAGACCCAGCGCCTGGACGCCGTAGAGGTTGAGATCCGGCGCCTGGTCGGATCCGGGATGTCCGAACCACCAGCGCGCATCGTATTCGCGAAAGCCGGTCGGCTTGATCAGCGCTTCATTCTCGAACGCCCAGGTATTGGCTTGCAGGGCGGCGTGCGGCTTGGCGGTCATGAGTGTCCCCTCGGGCAGGTGTGCGCGCCTGTCCTAGCGCATGCCGCGGGGGGCGCAACCCCAAACGCGCGTGCCGTCCGCGACCCGCACAGAATCAATGCCCGGGGCGCCCCACGCTGGTGTATTCGAAGCCGGCTCCGTGCGCCTGGTCATGCGTGTAGATGTTTCGAAGATCGACCAGGACCGGCGCCTTCATGGTGGATTTCAGCCGCGGCAGATCCAGCGCGCGGAACTCGTTCCACTCGGTGATGATCACCAGCGCGTCCGCGCCCTCGGCACAAAAGTAGGGCCCGGAAACGAACTCGACATTGTCGAGCAGTTTCTCCGCTTCCACCGTGCCGGCCGGATCGAAGGCGCGGATCCTGGCGCCGGCCGCCTGCAGTGCCGGAATGATCTCCAGGCTGGGCGCTTCGCGCATGTCGTCCGTGTTCGGCTTGAAGGTGACGCCCAGCACGGCGATCGTCTTGCCCTTCACATCGCCGCCGCACGCCGCGATTACCTTGTCGGCCATGGCGCGCTTGCGCGCATCATTGACCTCGACCACGGTCTCGATCAGACGCAGCGGCGAACCGGAATCCTGGGCCGTGCGCGTCAGGGCCAGCGTGTCTTTCGGGAAGCAGGAACCGCCATAGCCCGGGCCGGCATGCAGGAACTTGCCGCCGATCCGGTTGTCCAGCCCGACGCCCTTGGCGACTTCCTGGACATTGGCGCCGACATGCTCGCACAGGTCCGCGATCTCGTTGATGAAGGTGATCTTCATCGCCAGGAAGGCATTGGCGGCATACTTGATGAGTTCCGACGTGCGCCGCGAGGTGAAGACGATCGGCGTCTCGTTGAGGAAGAGCGGACGGTAGAGCTCGCGCATCACGGCGCGCGCCCGGTCCTCTTCCGCACCGACCACCACGCGGTCCGGCCGCTTGAAGTCGTCGATCGCGGCACCTTCGCGCAGGAATTCCGGATTGGAGACGACGGAGAAATCGGCCCCGTCCCGGGTTTCCGAAATGATGCGCTCGACCTCGTCGCCCGTGCCCACCGGGACGGTGGATTTGGTGACCACAACCGTATAGCCGTCCATCACCTTCGCCACTTCCTCGGCGGCGGCATAGACGTAGGACAGGTCGGCATAACCGTCACCGCGGCGCGACGGCGTGCCCACGGCGATGAAGACCGCATCGGCGCCGCGCACGGCATCGGTGAGGTCCTGGGTGAAGCTGAGGCGCCCCTCGCGCACATTGCGCTCGACCAGCAGGTCCAGACCCGGCTCGTAGATGGGAATGCCGCCGGAATTGAGCATGTCGACCTTCGCGGCGTCCTTGTCGACGCATACGACTTCATGCCCGAAGTCGGCGAAACAGGCCCCCGACACAAGACCGACATAGCCGGTACCGATCATCGCCACGCGCATGCGTCACTCCCATCCTGGACGGTTTGGGTATCGCCGAGGCCACACCTCCGCGCAAGGGGGGCAAAGACCGACCTACAGTTATTTTTTTCGATGAGGCGAGATGGACCGCGATTGCCCGCGAAAGGGGCATTCCCCTGCGGGCGCTCAGGCGACGGCATCCTCGATCGCCGAGCGGATATCGCCGACGACGCCCTGAATGAGCGCCTGGTCCCCTTCCGCCATGACCCGGATCACCGGCTCGGTCCCCGAGGCACGAACCAGGACGCGGCCCGCCTTGCCCAGACGCGACTCGCCGGCCGTGATCGCCTGCTTCACGGCGTCCGCTTCCAGTGGCGCCGATCCTGCCTTGATCCGGACGTTCTCGAGCAGCTGCGGCGCCGGATCGAAAACCCGGAGCAGCTCGCTCGCACGCTTGCCGCTCTCGTTCAGAACGCGCAGGACCTGAAGCGCCGCAATAAGCCCGTCGCCCGTGGGGGCGTGGTCGGGCATGACGATATGGCCGGAGGCCTCGCCGCCCAGATTGATGCCGCTTTGCTTCATGCGCTCGGTGACATAACGGTCGCCCACCTGGGTGCGCTCGAGCGACAGGCCGATCCCCGCGAGATACTGCTCCAGGCCCAGATTGGACATCACGGTGGCCACGATCGCCTTCTGGCTCAGCTCGTCATGCGCCTTCCAGTGGCTGGCCAGCAGGCCGAGGATCTGGTCGCCGTCGATGACGCGGCCCTTTTCGTCGCACAGGATCAGGCGGTCGCCATCGCCGTCCAGGGCGATACCCAGATCGGCGCGATATTTCACGACCTCCTTGGACAGGCGGGCCGGTGCGGTGGAGCCGCACTCCTCGTTCACATTGAAGCCGTTGGGCTCCACGCCGATGGGAATGATATCGGCACCCAGCTCCCACAGCGCGGCCGGCGCCACCTTGTAGGCCGCGCCATTGGCACAATCGACGACCAGGCGGAGCCCCGACAGGCGCTGGGTGCGCGGGAAGGTCGATTTGACGATCTCGATATACCGTGCCTGGGCATCGTCGATCCGCTTGGCCCGCCCGAGATCGGCCGCCTTGGCCAGATCGTCGGTCAGGCTGCCATCCATGCGCTTTTCGATCTTCAGTTCGGCCTTGTCGTCCAGCTTGTTGCCGTCGGGGCCGAACAGCTTGATCCCGTTGTCGTGATAGGGGTTGTGCGACGCAGTGATCATGACGCCGAGATCGGCCCGCAGGGACCGCGTCATCAGCGCCACGGCCGGCGTGGGCAGCGGGCCGAACTGGAAAACATCCATACCGACCGAGGTGAAACCGGCCACCAGGGCCGACTCGATCATGTAACCGGACAGCCGGGTATCCTTGCCGATCACCACGGAGTGGCGCCCGGAATGGCGCACGAAATGCTTGCCCGCCGCCATGCCGAGGCGCAGCGCCGTCTCGGCGGTCATCGGGAAGGTGTTCGTCAGGCCGCGAACGCCGTCCGTGCCGAAGTATTTCTTGCCCATATCGCTACCCGCTGTCTGTCCGCCTCCTATATAGGAGGTTGTGCCTTACGCGAAGTGAATCAGTACGCTGGACGGTCTAGCAGCAATCGGCTACCCGTTTTTGACACGATGAGCCTTCGGGGAAAGCCATGACGCCCATTCGCAAAGCCGTCCTGCCCGTTGCGGGGCTGGGAACCCGTGTGCTTCCGGCGACCAAATCCATCCCCAAGGAAATGCTGCCGGTTTTCGACCGGCCCGCCATCCAGTACGTGGTCGACGAAGCCCGCGCTGCCGGCATCGAGCACTTCGTCTTCGTGACCGGGCGCAACAAGGCGGCCATCGAGGACTATTTCGACAGCGCCTACGAGCTGGAAGATACGCTGAAGGCCAAGAACAAGACGGCCATCCTGGACGAGCTGGAGCGCATCCGCCCCGAACCCGGCTCGATGAGTTTCGTGCGCCAGCAGGCGCCGCTGGGCCTGGGCCATGCCATCGCCTGCGCACGCGATATTGTCGGCGACGAGCCCTTCGCCATTCTTCTGCCCGACATGCTGGTGCAGGCGCAGACGAGTTGCCTGGCCCAGATGGTCGAAGCCTACGGCAAGGTCGGCGGAAACGTGATCGCGGTCGAGCCGTGCGAGGATCCGTCAGCCTATGGCGTGATCGACCCGGTCGACCGCTCCGGTCCGCTGATGAAGATGAAGGGCATGGTCGAGAAGCCGCCGCGCGAAAGCGCCCCCTCCAACCTCTTCATCACCGGCCGCTATATCCTGCAGCCGGAGATTTTCGACCTGCTGAAGACCCAGGGCGCCGGTGCCGGCGGCGAGATTCAGTTGACCGACGCCATGGTGCGCCTGATGGAGCGCCAGGATTTCCACGCCCTGGAATACGCGGGCACGTCCTACGACTGCGGCAGCAAGCTGGGCTATTTCCGCGCCAACCTCGCCTACGCGACGGCCGATGCGGAACACGGCGCCGAGGCCCGCGCCATGCTGAAGGACTTCGCCTAGGCCTGCGTTCGCTCGCGCCAGCCCCGGTACCATTCGGCGAAACGGGGCAACCCGTCTTCCAGCCGGATTGACGGCTTGTAGCCGTAATCCGCCTCCAGCCGGGTCGTGTCGGCATAGGTGCGCGTCACATCGCCGGGCTGCATGGGCATCATGACCTTCTCTGCCGTCACACCGAGCGCGCGTTCGAGCGTCTCGATCATGTCCATCAGCCGGACCGGCGAGGACCCGCCGATATTGTAGACGGCATGACGCCCCCGCTCCGGATTGTCGGCGAGAATGCGGCCGAGCGGTTCGACGATATCGTCGATATAGGTGAAGTCCCGCTCCATATCGCCATTGTTGAAGACCTTGATCGGCCGTCCGGAGAGCATGGCGTCGGCGAACAGCCAGTAGGCCATGTCCGGCCGTCCCCAGGGCCCGTAGACCGTGAAGAAGCGCAGCCCGGTCGCGGGGATCTTGTAGAGCGAGCAATAGGCGGCCGTCATCAGCTCGTCGGAGCGCTTGGTCGCGGCATAGAGCGAGGCCGGCGTCTCCGACGCGTCGGTCTCCGCGAAGGGGACCGCGGACCGCTCGCCATAGACCGAGCTGGACGAGGCGTAGACAAGATGGTCGAGGTCCTCGCCCAGCCGCCGCGCCGCTTCCAGGACGGCAAGATGGCCGAGCAGGTTGGACCGCGCATAGGCAAACGGATTTTCCAGCGAGTAGCGCACGCCCGCCTGGGCCGCCAGATGCAGGATGCGCCGCGGCCGCTCCCGTTCGACCAGCGCCATCACCGCACCGTCATCGGCCAGGTCGATCCGCTCGAAACGGAAACCCGCCTGCCCGGAAATCTGGTCCAGCCGCGCTTGCTTGAGCGCGGGGTCGTAATAGGCGTTGAGATTGTCGATGCCGACGACGCGCTCGCCGGCCGCCAGCAGCGCCCGTGTCGCGTGAAACCCTACAAAACCGGCCGCTCCGGTGACCAGAATGGTCAATGGACAACTCCCCCTGCCAATCCTCGCGTGCACTGTTATCCCAGTTCGGCGGGAAAGGCATAGCCCGTTCGTTCGGGCTTCCGGATTGTCCGGTCAGCTCAGCCCGACACGGAGCAGGTCGTGCAGATGAAGGATGCCCACCGGGCGCTGGCCGTCGTCAACGATGAAGAGCTGGGTGATCTTCAGCGATCCGGCGGTCATCTCGCGCAGGGCGTCGGCGGCCAGCGTCTCCGCGCGCCCGGTTCTGGGATCGCGTGTCATCACGTCGCGCGCCGGACGGTCGAGAAGATCGGCGCCCATGTGGCGGCGCAGGTCGCCGTCGGTGATCATTCCGGTCAGCCGGCCCTGGTCGTCGAGCAGGCCGACGCAGCCGAAACTCTTGGCCGTCATCTCGATGAGCACCTCGCTCATCGGGGCCTGTTCGCCGGCGACGGGAACCGCATCGCCGGCATGCATGATGTCGCCCACCGAGGCGAGCGCCGCACCCAGCGCTCCGCCGGGATGGAAGGTGCGGAAATCGGCGGCCGTGAAACCGCGTGCTTCCAGTAGCGCCACGGCCAGGGCGTCGCCCAATGCCATCATCAGCGTGGTGGAGGTGGTCGGGGCGCGGGTCTCGCCGCACGCTTCCGGCGCATCCGGAACGGCGAGAAGATGATCCGCCGCCCGGCCCAGCGTGCTGTCGGCACGGGCCGTCATGGAGACCAGCGGAACGCCGAAACGGCGGCAATAGGCGATCAGGTCGCCCAATTCCTTCGTTTCGCCCGACTTGGACAGGGCCAGCACCGCATCCTGCTCGCCGATCATGCCCAGATCGCCATGGCTCGCCTCGGTCGGATGCACGTAGTAGGCGGGCGTTCCTGTCGACGCCAGAGTCGCCGCGATCTTGCGCGCAACATGGCCGGACTTGCCCACGCCAGCACAGATCACGCGCCCCTTCATCTGCGAGAGCCGGGTCACCGTGGCAGCAAAGTCCTGGCCGATGGATGCAGCGAGCGCATCCAGGCCGTCGCGTTCGGTCGCGATGACACGGCGGGCCGAAGCGGCGGGATCGAATTCGGGCATGGAAGTCCTCGGACAGGCAGGGAGACGAATGCAGGATCGCTCCCATACCAGAACCGCGCACGCCCGGGGAAGAGACGTGCGCGGCCGCAGCGGCGTGTTCGGCATGGTCCTAAGGGGGACGGAGAGGGACCAGGCATTCAAGAACGCCGCTTGTCTGGCCCGGATACGGACGGGGCCGATCCGGCTCCCGGCCCGGCGCGATGGAGGAGATTCGGCCCGGTCGGGGGCAGACCCCTGCTTACGCGTACCCGGAACTACTGGATGTCTAATACCACAAGATGAGACCTCTGCCCATGCCTGACTTTTCGCCCCGCCGGGACCGCCTGCCGCCTTGCCCGTACCGGGCGGGCGGGCTATCGCTGCGGCCACGCCACCGAAGAGGAGACCGACATGCCGCAACTCGCCCTCATCCGGCACGGCCAGAGCGAGTGGAATCTGGAGAACCGCTTTACCGGCTGGGTCGATGTCGACCTGTCCGAGAAAGGCATCGCCGAGGCCCGCCGTTCCGGCGAGCTGCTTGCCGAGGCCGGCTTCAAGCCGGACCGGGCCTATGTCTCCGTGCTCAAGCGGGCGATCAAGACGCTGGACCTCACCCTGGACGGGCTGGACCGGATGTGGATCCCGGTCGAGAAGTCCTGGCGTCTCAATGAGCGGCATTACGGTGCACTGGCCGGGCTGAACAAGGACGAGACCCGGCAAAAGCATGGCGCAGAGCAGGTGAAGATCTGGCGCCGCTCCTTCGACACGCCGCCGCCGCCCGTTCCGGAGACGCACGCATATCATCCGGCCAATGACGAGCGCTATGCCGACGTCCCGCGCGAGAACCTGCCGGCTGCGGAAAGCCTCAAGCTGACGCTGGCGCGGGTCGAGCCCTATTGGACCTCGGAAATCCTGCCGCATCTGAAAAAGGGCGAGACGATCGCCATTGCCGCCCATGGCAACAGCCTGCGCGCCCTGGTCAAGCTGCTGTTCAAGGTCGGCGACGCCGAGATCATGGAGGTCGAGGTTCCCACCGGCAATCCGCTGCTGATCGACCTGGACGATGACGGCACGACCATCCTCAAGGCGCGCTATCTCGACGCGGACCGCGCCCAGCCGCTGCCGCCCCTGCCGGGAGCATGACGCACAGCCCCGCAGACCACCGCTTCATGGGTCTGGCGCTGGCGCTGGCGCGAAGCCAGCTGGGACACACGGCGCCCAATCCGGCCGTGGGCTGCGTTCTGGTCCGCGACGGACAGATCATCGCCACGGGTGCGACCGCCCGGGGCGGCCGGCCCCATGCGGAACGGGCGGCGCTCGAAAAGGCCGGCGCGGCGGCCCGCGGATGTACCGCCTATGTCACCCTGGAGCCCTGCTCGCATCACGGACAGACGCCGCCGTGCGCAGAAGGCCTGATCGCGGCGGGGATCGGGCGCGTGGCGATTGCCTGCCTCGATCGCGATCCGCGAGTGCGCGGCCGCGGCGCGGCGATGCTGGAAGCCGCCGGGATTCCGGTCGTGGAGGGGCTGGGCGAAACCGAGGCGCGACCGCTCTATGCGGGCTTCTTCAACCGGCTGGAAACGGGACGCCCCCTCGTCTTCGTCGACAGCCGCAAGGCGGTCTATGACGCGTACCTGGACCCGGTCGCGGAAACGGACCTCGACGCGCATCTTGCCGCGCTCGGCGAACAGGGCGTCTCCCGGCTTCGCGTCGCGCCGGGAACGGCCTTTGCAGCCATGCTGATCGAGCGCGGTCTCGCCCGCATCGCAGACCACAGCGGAGACACTGTGTATTAACGTTCCGCCCTTAGTGTCGTCGTCTGCACAATTCGACCGACAGGACCAGCCTATGCACGGGCGGAAAATCGAATTCACGACGCTCACCCAGGCGCAGGTCGACTTGATTTGCGAACGGCATGAGCGCCTGTGGTCGGGCAAGGCCGGCGGCGCCCGCGCCAGTTTCGCCTACTGCATTGCGGAAAACCTGGACCTGTCCAATCGCGACCTTTCCGACGCCGACTTCTCCGGCGCCGTACTGCGCGGCGCGAACCTGAACGGCACGACGCTGAACAGCGCCATCTTCTTCGCGGCCGACCTGCGGCGCGCGAGCCTGGAAGGCGCCTGCCTGCGCCGGGCCGATCTGCGCGGCGCGATCATGCGGGGCGCCAACCTGACCGGAGCCGACCTCACCGAGGCCGATCTTCGCGAGGGGGCGATCGCACAGATCGACAAGGAAAAGGGCCTCGCCGTCCTGACCCACAAGACGCAGGAAAACAATTCCGACAAAGCCAACTTCACGGGCGCCAACCTGTCGCGCTCGAAAATGGCCGGCGCCACCGCCCAGAAATCGGACTTCACGGACGCCATGCTGCTGGGCACGCGGATGATCCGCGCCAATCTGCGCGGCTCGTCCTTCCAGGGCGCCAATCTGGAAGGCGCCGACCTGTCCGGTGCCGACCTGTCCGATACCGATTTCACCAATGCGGTGCTTATCGGCACGAAGACAGTGATGGCCACCAAGGACCGTATGTGCACCGAAGGCGCCCTGACCGAGGCCCCCGTGGGCATCGACGCCAGCACGCTGGACAATCCGGTCGCCAACCAGATCGCCGAACACATGAAATGGTGCGAGACCGACGGGCGCGAGGGCAAGCCTTCCCTGTTCGACGGCACGGATCTGCGCGGCCTGACCTCGCTGGCCGGCAAGACACTCACCGCTTTTCACGCCCGCGGTGCGACGCTCTACGGGCTGGACCTGGAAGGCGCGCAACTGCAGGGCGCCCGGCTGGAGAAGGCGGACCTTCGCATGGTTTCGCTGCGCGGCGCCGATCTGCGCGGGGCCGACCTGACCGGAGCCAACCTGTCCAATGCCGACCTGCGCGACTGCCAGCTGGGACCGCTGCTGCTGGAAGGCGACCGCATCCTGCCCGCATCGCTGGCCGGCACGCGGGCGCGCTATACCGATTTCCGCGGCGCCGACCTGCGCCAGCTCAAGGCGACCGGCGCCGACTTTTCCTATGCCCATCTGGACGGCGCGGATGTGCGCCGTGCGACCTTCGGCGGCTCCTGCTTCACCGGGACCAGCGTCGACGAGCGCTTTCTCGAACAGGTCGCCTCCATCGAGGGTGCGGTGGATCTCGACGCCGCCTGACCCCACGCCTTCCGGACCAAAAGAAAAGGGCGGCGGACCGATGTCCGCCGCCCAGTCAATTCGGGGGAATGTCGTGAGATCGGGGCCGTCAGGCGGCTTTCGTCTTGCCGCCCTCGATCAGCTTGGCCTTGGACTTGCCAGTCCCCGACTTGATCTCGATCTGCTTCGGCTTGGCCGCTTCGGGAATTTCGCGAACCAGGCGGATGGTGAGCAGCCCGTTCTTCAGCCCGGCATCGGTCACCTCGACATGGTCGGCGAGATGGAAGCGGCGCTCGAAAGCGCGCTCTGCGATGCCGCGATGCACGAAACGGCGCTCTTCAGCCTCGTTCTTTTCGGTGATGCGGCCGGACACCGTCAGCACGTTTTCCTGGACTTCGACAGTCAGGTCTTCCTCGCCGAAACCGGCGACGGCAAGTTCGATGAGATACTCGTCATCATCGACGTGCTGGATATTGTAGGGGGGATATCCCTGCGACTCGATCTTGGTCGCGGAATCCATCATGTCCGCCAGACGGTCGAAACCGACGATGGAGCGGTAAAGCGGGGTAAAGTCGACAGTACGCATATCAGTCCATCCTCCTTCAGAGCGATAAACAGGTCCGGAAACCCGGACGGTTTGACAAAGACCGCCACGCTCAAGGGCCGTGGCCGGTCCGCAGGCCCCGTTTCGGCGACCTGCCCGATCTAGTTGGGGAGCGGATCACGATTGCGCAAGACCCCGCCGCGGCAATTGCGCACGAAGGCGCGCCCGGCTAGGACTGTGCGCTGGAGAGAGGGAGAATTCCACATGCGTTACACGGCCTTTGGTGCCCTTCTGGGCGGTTCGCTGCTTCTGGTTTCCTGCGGGGGATCCGAACCGGAGACCCAGCCCGGCGAGGAGGCGGAAACCGCCATGACCGAAACCGGCGAGCAGGCCGGAACGGACGCGATGCCGGAGACGGCGGCAGAACCCGACTACAGCGACCTCTCTGCCGTGCTCGACGGCGACTGGCGCGGCGACGCGGCCGAACGCGACGCCTGGCGCCATCCGCAGGAGACGCTGGAATTCCTCGGCGTCGACCCGTCCTCGACCATTGTCGAAATCTGGCCCGGCGGCGGCTGGTACAGCGATATTCTCGGCCCGTGGATCGCGGCCAATAACGGCACCTATCTGCCGGCCCATTTCCCGGCCGATGCCGCGAGCGACTACCAGCAGCGGTCCCGTACCGCCTTCGAGACGAAGATTGCCGACAATCCGCTCTATGGCGATGTCACCATCGTCGATTTCGACGCCGAAGGCGGGCTGACGGTGGAGGACGGATCCGTCGACGCCGTACTGACCTTCCGCAATGTGCACAACTGGATGAGCAACGGCTTTGCCGAACGGGCCTTCGCCGAGTTCAACGACGCGCTCCGCCCGGGCGGCATTCTGGGCGTGGTCGAACACCGCCTGCCCTCCTCGCGCCAACAGGATCCGATGGCGTCGAGCGGCTATGTCCAGGAGGGCTATGTCATCGCGATGGCCGAAGAGGCCGGCTTCGAGCTCGTCGACACCTCGGAAATCAACGCCAACCCGGCGGACACGGCCGACCATCCTTTCGGCGTGTGGACGCTGCCGCCGGTGCGCCGCTCGCCCGGCGAGGGCGAAGAGGGCTATGAGGGCTTCGACCGCGCCGCCTTCGACGCCATCGGCGAAAGCGACCGCATGACCCTGCTCTTCCGCAAGCCGGCTGCTTCCGACGAGGCCGACATGGCGGACGGCGAGGAAGACGGGACCGAATAATGCGGGTCTTTGCCGCCCTGACCGCCGCGCTCCTGCTGGCCGTTCAACCCGCAGCGGCATGGTCGGCCGCGGACGACAATGCCGGCGATGCGGAACGCATCGCCGGCCCGCTGCCCCGTTTCTTCCCGCATCTGGACAGCTATCTCGAGCTTGCCGAGGACCGGCGCAGTCATTTCCGTCTCGCCTATGTGATCGGATCGGATAGCGGCATTCCCCCGGACGAGATCCGCATGTGGTACGCGCATGACGGCGAAACACGGCCGTTCGGTATCGATGCGACAGGCCGGATCACCAACCTGCCCGGCGCCGAGGCGCTGGAGGCCGGGCCGGACGTCTGGATCAACCAGCCCGAAAGCGATGGCGCGAGCTTCTCCCTGAGCCTTCAGTTCGAGTATGGCCGCCCCCTCGCCGACCGCTACGCGCGCGCAGACCTGGCCCTCGGCATGGAACAGGCTAACCGGGCGATCCGCCGGGCCGCCGGCGTGGCGGCGCTCTTCGCACCCAATATGAAGACGGCGGTCTTCGTGTTCGACGGCGCCGCGCCAGAGGCCTGGGCGGTCGATGCCGAGGGCGGGCGCACACCGCTCACCGTTCAGGAGAACCGCGCCTTCTTCCGCCCCGGCGACCGGGCGAGCCGGTCCGTGGATCATCTGGAATTCGGCCGCCCCCCACAGCGCGTCCTGTTCGACAGCTAAGACGTCGCCGCCGGCGCCAGCAGGGGCAGCACCGCATCCAGCAATGCGCGGGACGCCGCCGCAACGACCTGCCCGCCGCCGCTGGGATCGCCGCCGGACCAGTCGGTCACGACACCGCCCGCCCCTTCGATCACCGGGATGAAGGCCTGCACGTCATAGACCTGCAGCCCGCTCTCGATCACCAGGTCGACCCCGCCGCTGGCCAGCATGGCGTAGGCATAGGCGTCAAAGCCGAAGCGGCACAGGCGCACTCTCTGCCGCACCTGTTCGAACGCCTCGGCTTCGGCATCCGCGAAGAGAAAGGCGTCGGTGGTGGACAGGATCGCGGTATCCAGGCTGCGCGTGCCGCGCGTGCGCAGCGGGCGCTCCGCGCCGCCGTGGGACATCACCGCACCGCCGGGCCAGCCCAGGAAACGTTCGCCGATATGCGGCTGGTCGATCACGCCGACCGCGGGACGGCCCGCGCGCTCCAGCGCGATCAGCACGGTCCAGGTCGGCAGACCGGCGATAAAGGCGCGCGTGCCATCGATGGGATCGAGCACCCAGCGGCGGCCATTGGCCCCCGCGGTCTCGCCGAACTCCTCGCCGAGAATGCCGTCATCGGGCGCGTGCTGCGCCAGCACGGCCCGCATCGCCTCCTCGGACGCGCGGTCGGCGGCCGTCACCGGATCGAATCCGGCGTCCAGCTTGTTCTCGACATCCAGCGGTGCGCGGAAAAGCGGCAGGATGGCCGCGCGGGCCGCATCGGCCATGAGATGGGCGGTCCGGATATCCCCGGCAGGATCGTAGGCAGACATGAAAAGGCGCCTAGCACGGCCCTCGCTGCCGCGCCAGACGCCTTCCCGGTGTCCCCCTTGGACAGCCGGTGTCAGGCCGCGTCGTTGGCCGGCTCTTCCGGCTCGAGCGACTTGGCCAGTTCGAGCAGACGTTTGCGCGGACGTTCGCCCAGCCGGTAATAGGCCCGGATGAGGTCCATCGTCTCCTTCTGGGAGAGGATGTCGGCCGAAAGCGTGTCGGCCTCGTTCTCGTCGCGCTGGGACAGTCCCTCGTAGAAATACTGCACCGGGACGTCGAGCGACTCGGCCAGCTCGAAGAGCCGGCTGGCGCTGACCCGGTTGGCCCCGCATTCATACTTCTGGATCTGCTGGAAGCGAATTCCCACGGATTCCGCCAGTTGCTGCTGGGTCAGGCCGAGAAGCCGGCGCCGACGGCGCAGGCGTTTGCCCACATGAAGGTCGATATCGTTGGTCATACTCTACTCGCCGCCTGTTCTTCGCGTCTCGAATTGCGCCGCATTGGGACGCACACCTGACAGGGGAGCAAAGCGCGTGCCGCGCGAAGAAGACCATCAGTCTTCGCGTGAAGTGGGCATAATCAGGGCGAAAGGCTGCGCGACCAGTCTGTCTCGGTCAATTGCCTGACAAGCTTGCGCATTTCCGCTTCGAACCCGGCGAAGTCCGGCGCCATGACGACGCGGTGTTCGTCCAGGTAGAGGCTGCGATTGATCTCGATCTGGACCACATGCACGCCATCGGCGGGCCGGCCGTAGTGCTCGGTCGTGTAGCCGCCGGCGTAGGGAATGTTCCGGACCGTGACATAATCGCGCTCGCGCAGCCGGGTCTCGATCGTCTCCACCACACGGGTATCGCAGGACGAGCCGAACCGGTCGCCGAGGACGAAATCAACGCCCCGCGCGCTCTGATTGGGCATGGAGTGCATGTCGATCACGATCACGAATCCGTGACGGGCATGGAGTTCGCCGATCAGATTGGCCAGCGCCGCATGATAGGGCTCGTAAAACCGGGAAAGCCGGTCACGGGCTTCCGCATAACGCAGGCGGCGGCGATAGAGCGGGCGCCCCTCGAAGCCGATTCGCGGCACCACGCCCAACCCGGATGCGGCCCGCCGGGAGACCGGGTCGGCCTGGTCGGGAAGCCGGTCGGAGAACATGCCCGGATCGAGCTCCCAGGGTCCGCGATTGGGATCGACGAAGACTCGGGGAAACTGGGCGCAGACCAGGTGCCCGCCGAATTCCGGCGCCGCAGCAATCAGCGTGTCGACATAGGCATCCTCGGAGCGCCGCAACTGGTCCAGGCTGAGACAGGTCAGGGCCTGCATTTCAGCAGAATAGTGACGGCCCGAATGGGGCGATGCGAATATGACCGGACACTCCTGTCCGGCATCGGGACGAACGACTCGAACCGCATCGGTGGCCGCATTTGGATTTGCCGAAACATCCAAGGCGAGCGATGATGGGGTCACAGCGTCCATTGTCAAAGAGTGGTCAGCTGCACACCGCCGGTC
Organism: Pseudomonadota bacterium; assembly: GCA_034659015.1. GTDB lineage: Bacteria > Pseudomonadota > Alphaproteobacteria > Caulobacterales > Maricaulaceae > Maricaulis. Next base: position 386,719 of record JAYEGL010000017.1, read on the forward strand.
AAGCGCTACAGCGCGTTCAGCGGGTTTTTACCAAGCGCGTGTAGGTTGCCGTCAATTCGACTTTTCGCAAGGGTGGGACCTGAGATGGCAAAGATTCTTCTGGCAGAAGACGACGATTCGATGCGGGACTTCCTCGCCAAGGCCCTGAAACGGGCCGGACACGAGGTTCTGGTCTGCTCGGACGGCGAGGAAGGGCTCGACGCGATCGGCGAACAGCCGGCCCAGTTCGATCTTCTTCTGACCGATATCGTGATGCCCGGCGTCGACGGAATCGAGCTGGCGCGCCGCGCCGCCGAGATCGACCCGGCCCTCAAGATCATGTTCATTACCGGCTTCGCCGCCGTGGCGCTCAATCCGGGCTCCGGCGCACCGACCAATGCGAAAGTGCTGTCCAAGCCTTTCCACCTGCGCGAACTGGTCGACGAAGTCGCCCGTGTCATGGCCGCCTGATCCGGCCGGACAAGGTGCAGGCAGAAAAAAGGCCCGCCGGATACCGGCGGGCCTTTCTCTTGGCGTTCACAAGGCGGACCTAGAGGCCGCCCGGACCGCAGTCTTCCTCGAGGAAACGCGAGATTTCCGGCAGGAATTCGCGGTGATGACGCGGATACCAGGGCAGCGAGTGCGGCATGTCCTCCACGACGAGCATCTCGGCGTGCACACGATCGCGCACGGCGTTGTAGAAGTCCGTCGAATGGAAGAGCGGCACACGCACGTCGCGGTCACCGTGGAAGAGCAGGATCGGGATATTCGCCCGCTGCGTGTTCTCGCTGGGATCCATGCCATCCAGCGTCCAGCCCTGAAGGGCACGCTGTACGCGGTTCTCACTCCAGTTCCCGCCGATACGGCCGAGATTGGAGACACCGGCGCCGGCGATGGCACACTGATAGGGCGAGTTTTCGCGGACGACCGCCGCGATCGCGGCGAAACCGCCATAGGAATAGCCGAAAATGGCGATCCGGTCGGGATCGGCAATGCCCTGCTCGACGAGCCAGGCCGCACCGTCATCCTTGTCGTCCTGCATGGCCATGCCCCATTCACGGTCACCGGCACGCTGGAGCTCGCGGCCCCAGCCGGTGGACCCGCGGTATTGCGGCCGCAGGACGGCATAACCGCGCGACGTCAGGAACGGGACCCAGCCGGACGCATCCCAGCCCGCATAGTCGCGGGCCCAGGGGCCGCCGTGCGGGTGAATGACGGTCGGCAGCGGACCGTCCTCGGGCTCCCAGCCGGCCGGCAGATCCAGCAGTCCCGGAATCTCCAGGCCGTCACGCGCGGGATAATAGACCAGCTCGGTGTCGGGCAGGCTGCCCGTGTCGATCCACGGACGCGACTGGCCGAGAAGGGTGAGACGGTTGTTCTTTAACAGGTAGTAGATCGGCGGCTGATCGCTGCTCTCGACACTGAACAGGACGGTTCCGAAGCCCTCGGTCCAGTCCATGATATCGACCGGCTGGTCGAACTGGTCGTCGAGGATCTGCTGGACCTGCTGCATGGCCGGGTCGATCCAGTAGACCTCGTTGTCCGCACCCTGATAGGTGAAACCGAGCACATCGTTGAAATTGCTTTCGTGCTGGCCGCGGACCAGGCCCGTGATGTTGAAATCCGGATGCGCCAGGAGGGGGCTGTCCGAATAGCTCCGGGCGACGGGGTCGTAGGCATAGACCTGGACCTTGTCGGAAAACTGATCGGTCAGCACATAGTACTGGCCGGTCTGCTCGTCGCGGCCGGCCACGCCGACCGTGTAGCGGTCGCGCAGATTGTTGGTCAGCGCGTCGTGAACCTCGTACTCGCCGGTCTGGTCGTTGCGGATATAGGTCAGGGAGCGATAGTCCAGCTCGCCCGACACCGGTTCCAGTTCGGTACGCACGAGAACGTCGCCATTGCGGCGATCGAACAGCGCGACCGATGTCCGGCCTCCGGCACGCAGCAGAAGCTCGGCCTGGTCGTTGGAGAGATTGTAGCGGTAGTAGCTCGAGCTCAGCGACTGGGTGTTGGTCCGTTCGATGATGACATTGTTCGGCTCGAGCGGCAGATCGCTGACCAGGTTTGTCGTGCCCGCGATCTCGAAACAGCGCTGGGTATCGCCGCTGACGCCGAGAGAGCGGCCGCCGCGGGCGAAAGCCTCGTCGAAATCCGAATGCTCCTCATCGGTCAGATAGGTCTTCCAGACGAATGTGGCGGTCGCCCCTGTCGTGCGCCCCTCGCCACAGCCGCCGAGCTGCCCGGTCCATTCCTGGCGCGCGAACACCAGGATCCGGCCCTGTTTCAGCGCCGATGCGGCCTCGATCGACATGCGATCATTGCTCGGCGTCACGACCGGCGGCGCATCGGGGTCGTCCAGATCCCAGGTCGCCAGCGCAGTCTGCTCATTGTCGGATCCCGGTGCCGCGACAATGGCAACCACCATGTCGCCTTCCGAGCTGAGCGAGACCGACTGGATGTTGGGAATCCGCGCGATCGCATCGGCCGGAATCGGTTCGGCGGTCACTTCCGCCCCGGCCTGGGCTGCAATCCCCGTCGCCATCGCCATGGCCATCAGAGTTTGCTTGAACATTGAATGTCTCCTCCTTCGCACTGCCCGGGCGACGCCACGGCGCAGGCGCAATATCCGTCTGTCCATCAATGCCCCGGAAGCACCGTCGCCTGCAAGCGGGGCCGGACGAAAAAGGGGGCGATGGTCTCCCACCGCCCCCGATTTCATGTCGCCTTTGTGTGACCTAGAAGGTCTTGGTCACACGGACGAAGGCGGTGCGGCCGCGCAGGTCGTACTGCGTGGCGCTGAGCGCCGTGTTGCCGCGACGGGTCGAACCGACGCCTGTCGAGATGAGCGGCGGCTCCTCGTCGAACGCGTTGGACACACCGCCCAGGATGGACAGGCGGTCGCCTTCCCACTCGATCGAGAAGTCGTGGTACAGCGCGGATTCGACTTCGGCGTCGAAGTACGCGTCTTGGAAGCCGTAGTAGCTCTGATACGTCAGGCTGTCTTCGTACAGCGCCTGGTTGTCGGTACCTTCGATGTAGTTGAAGAACCAGTTGAAGGTCCAGTCGCCGCGGAAGAAGGCCACACGGCCGTTCGCCACGAATTCCGGATCGCCGACCGTACCGTTGAAGTCGTTCGTCTCGAAGTTGGACGGAAGCGACGGATCGAACAGGTTGACGATGTCGGTGTTGGTCCAGGTGCTCTGAGCAGAGATCAGCAGGTCGCCGAAGTCGAACTCATGTTCGTAGCGAACCGTGAGGTCGAAACCGTCGGTGATCTGGCTGTTGATGTTCAGATAGCTGTCCCGCACTTCCAGGATCGCATTCGGGCGGACAGCGTCAGAGCCCGGAGCACGATCGAAGAGGTTGCAGAAGTTGTTCGGGAAGGTCGAACCCGCATAGCAGCTGAACAGGATGGATGCCGCACCCAGCTGGGCGATCTGGTCGTAGACTTCGATTTCGAAGTAGTCGACCGCAACGCTCAGCGCTGCCCATTCCGGGGTGTAGACCAGGCCAACCGTCCGGGCGTCGGACGTTTCCGGCTCGAGAACGCCGGCACCGCCGCCGCTGTAGATGGTGGCCGAGGACGCACCGCCGGTATAATCGCCCGGAATACCTTCAGCCGCACAGTTCGTACGGATGTTGGCGTTCGACGAGTTCGCCCAATCGATACACGGGTCGATCGAGAGCTGCGACAGGAAGGCCGACTGGTCGCCCAGATACAGTTCGTACAGGCCCGGGGCACGATAGGAGGTGCCCTGCGTCGCACGCATCCGGAAGGTCGGCGAGATCTGCCAGTTGAGACCCGCTTTCCAGACACCGTCGGAACCGGCGGACTCATAGTCGAAGGTCCGGCCGGACAGCGACATGGTCAGCGATTCGAAGAAGGGCTCACCGGCGACGAGCGGGATTTCCAGCTCGCCGAAGAATTCGTGAACCGTATCGTCGCCACGCGTGACCAGGGCGCTCGAGGAGCCCCAGAGGTCGCCGTTGCGGGACAGTTCGTCCGGCGTGTCGTCGATCGAGAAGGTGCGGTATTCGTAACCGAGGGCCGCACCGACCGGACCGGCCGGCAGGTCGAACAGTTCACCGGTCGTCACCGCGTTGACCACGGTCTGTTCGTAGACCGTCGTGCCAACAGTGTTGGCGGTCAGCTGGTCGTAAACCGCGTCGCCGTAGTTGCCGCTGAGGAAATCCGAGGAATACGGATCGTAGATCGGCGCGTCGGCGTCAAAGCGCGCATCGCCCGATTCCGAGGCGATAATCGCATTGCCGCCATACTCGGCGTCGGAACGCGAGTACTGGACGGACGCACTCCAGACCCAGTCGGCCATCGGGCCGAACCACGGGCTGAAGCCACCTTCCAGCTGCGTGTTGAGCGCCGTGTAGTCGACGTTCGCGAAGCTGTTGGACGGCCAGATCGTGACCGGCTGGATCAGACCCAGCGGGTGGTCGTACGTCGGATCGTTGGCATAGCCGTAAACACCGAAGAGGCTGTTCACGAAGGCGCCGCCGACGAGCGGGAAGAACTGGCGCCAGCCGTCCGAGGTCGTCTCGCGGCGGGTGAACAGGAATTCGTTGCGCCAGTCGACGCCGCCCAGCATATCCAGCGCGAAATCGGACGACGCGTAGAAGCTCATGCGCTCCTGACGGTTGATCGCGTCGGCCGACAGCACGCGCGGATTGGCCAGAACGTCCTCGTAGAAGGCCTGGCCGGCCGGATCGTCGTAGCGGCCATTGGCGCGCGGACGGTAACCCGGGACGACTTCGCCCAGCGGGCCGCCGCCGACACCATCGGGCGCCGGGATGTAGCGGCCGGTGCCATAGAGGTTGTCGATGATGGTGTTGGCGTAGATGTGGTTACAGCCGGAATACTCGGTGCCGGCCGTGATCGAACGGTCTTCGCGGTCGATGCGGTTGCCGCCCGGAGCGTCCCAGACACGGTCCTGCTGGCAGGACAGGTAGTCGCGATCGCCCAGGGACAGGTCTTCACGCAGCTGGTACTGGGCTGCAAGGACGATATTGCCGCGATCGAAATTCAGGCCGTAGGCGCCGGAGATGTCATAGGTCTCGCCGCCGCCTTCGAAGGGGGCGTTGACCTGGACACTGAGTTCCGGACGGTCGACCTCGGTGCGGGTGATCACGTTGATCACGCCGGCCACGGCGTCGGAACCGTAGATCGAGGACGCGCCGTCCTTGAGGATCTCGAAACGCTGGACGATGGAGGACGGGATGACGTTGAGGTCGAAGGCACCGACCTGGCCGCGCACACCGGCCGGACCCGGACGGTTGCCGTTGATCAGGACCAAGCTGCGCTGGGCACCGAGGCCGCGCAGCGAGATCGAGTTGACGCCCGTACCGCCTTCGACGACGAAACCGCCGAACTGGTTGTTGAGCTGGACAGAGCCGGACGCGACGCTGGCCGTCTGCAGCATTTCAGCCGCATCGACAAGACCTTCCAGCGTGGCGACCTCGGCGGTCACGACCTGGATCGGCGCGGTGGAGGTGAATTCGTTGCGACGCAGCAGCGAACCCGTCACGACAACGACGTCTTCCGTCGTGTCTTCTTCCTCGTCTTCGGCGTCTTGCGCATAGGCCGGCGACATCGCCAGGCCGGCCGCGGCAAAACCAGCAAGAATGGTCGAGCGCAGAAGGCGCTCGCGATCCCAGAGATTGCTCACGATTGTACCCCTTGTGTTTGTCAATGCGTCCGCACGGGTCTTATTGGCCTCTTGTGCAGGCGCGGCCGGGTCACCCCTAGCTGACGGCACTATGTCCAAACTCGTTTTGCCTTGAAAGCGCAGGACGCCGTATCACGGCAATTGGACTGCCGATGTTGCAAAAAAGTCATATGAATTTCACCTTCCCTCCATGAGCGCCGCCGCGCCTTCATGCGGGAGTTCGGGGCAACCAGGCCAGAAAACGGGTTATTCCGCAGAACACAACCTCTCGTACAGTCTCCGGCCGCACGGCCGACCCGGCTGCAATCCGGGCGATTTCCTGCACAATGCCGTCTTGCACTCTGCGCGAGCTGACGCTAGAAACCCGGCTCCCAAGCGACGGATGGGCGATTAGCTCAGCGGGAGAGCACTTCGTTGACATCGAAGGGGTCACTGGTTCAATCCCAGTATCGCCCACCATCCTTCGCTCGCTGGCGCGAGCTTCGGCTAGGCAAGCCTCACTTTATCCTCGAGCGAAGGATGTCCCGCCGTAGCCTTGGCGTAGGCGGAC
>JAYEGL010000017.1:393028-466730 GCA_034659015.1 Pseudomonadota bacterium
CGCTGGCGCGAGCTTCGGCTAGGCAAGCCTCACTTTATCCTCGAGCGAAGGATGTCCCGCCGTAGCCTTGGCGTAGGCGGACTGTCGACGACATCCCCCGCCCCTGCTGCATCCGCCGCACCCGTACCGTCTTCCCGCATCGCCTCGAAAGGCCTAAGTGAGGGCCACCGATAGGCCACAGCAGGACGACGCCATGGACGACCGCCTCCGCACAGCGCTTCAAACGGTGACCGAACGCCAGTCCGGCCGCAATCTGGTCGATGCCGGCCGCGTCGAGGCCGCCTCCGTGATGGGCGAGACCGCTACCATCATCCTGTCGCCGCCGGTCGCCGGCCAACCCGATCTCGACCGTCTGCAGCCGGACATCGAGGCCGCCGTCACCGCGCTGGAGGGCATTGCCCGCGCCCGCGTCGTCATGACCGCACACCGCAAAGCCGGAGCCGAGCCGAAAAAGCCGGCGCGGCCGTCGCGTCCCAAACAGGGCGAAACACCCAAGCCGGCCAAGCGGATCATCGCCGTCGCCTCGGGCAAGGGCGGGGTCGGCAAGTCCACCATTGCGGCCAATCTGGCCGTGGCCCTGGCGCGCGACGGGCTGAAGGTCGGTCTGCTGGATGCCGATGTCTACGGCCCCTCGGCGCCGCGCCTGTTCGGCCTGACCGACGTGCCCGGCCTGCAGAAAACCGATGCCGGCGTACAGCCGGTGGAGGCCCACGGCGTGAAGATTGTCTCCATGGGCTTCGTGGTGAAGCCCGGCTCGGCCGTGGTCTGGCGCGGCCCGATGGTGCAGGGCGCGATCCGGCAATTCCTCGCCGACACCGACTGGGGCGAACCCGACGTGCTCGTCCTGGACATGCCGCCGGGCACGGGCGATGCCCAGCTGGCCATCGCCCAGGACATCCCGGTGGACGGCGCCGTCATCGTCTCCACGCCGCAGGACCTGGCACTGGACGATGCGCGCAAGGCGATGCACCTCTTCGAACAGACCCATGTGCCCATTCTGGGCATGGTCGAAAACATGTCGGTCTTCATCTGCCCCCATTGCGGCGAGGGCAGCCACATCTTCGGGACCGGCGGCGTGAAGGCCGAGGCCGAGGCGATCGGCGTGGACTATCTCGGCGACATTCCCCTCCACCCCGACCTGCGGACACGGTCCGATGCCGGCGAGCCGATGGCGCTGGACGATGGCCCGGTGGGCAAGGCTTTCCGCAAGGTCGCCCGGGCCGCGCTCGAAGCGGCGGAGACCGCGTCCAAGCCGGCGCCGAGCATCGTGTTCGACTAGGTCTGCCCCGGAGCGTCCACGCTGAGCGGCGTCGCGGCGACGCCGCCCGGCGCATGCACGCCGAACACGCGGCGCACCACGTCTTCCGACAGGGCCGCGTCCGGCGGTCCGTCGGCGACGATCCCGCCATGATCGACCACAACGACGCGGTCGGCGAAACGGGCGGCGAGATCGAGCGCGTGCACGGCGACGACGACCTGTGTGCCGGTCCCGGCTGCCTCACGGAGCATCTCCATCACACCGAGCTGGTGCCGCACATCCAGGGCCGCCGTGGGCTCGTCCAGCACCATCAGCCGGGCCTGTCCCGCCAGGGTGCGCGCGATCAGAGTCCGCGCCCGCTCGCCCGACGAAAGCGTGTCGAAACGGCGCTCGGCGAGATCCGCAACGCCGGTCTGTGCCATCGCGGCATCCACGGCATCGCGATCCACCGGCGAGAGGTCCCGCAAGGGTTTGCGCCAGGGCGCCCGGCCCAGCGCGACCAGGTTGCGCACGGTCATCGGCCAGGCCGCACGCCCGTCCGGGGCGAGATAGCCGACCTCCCGTGCCCGCTCGCAGTCGGGCAGGGAGGACAGCATGCGCCCGTCCAGCGTCACCCGTCCGGACTGGGGGACCAGCAGACCGGCGGCCAGTTTCAGCAGGGTCGACTTGCCCGCCCCGTTCGGCCCGACAACCGCGATAATGCCCGCCCCTTCGAATGACAGGGCGATCCGGTGCAGGAGCAGCCGGTCGCCATAGCCGAAATCGACGCGGTCGAAACACAATTGCGTCATGGCGCCACCTTCTGCGTCGCGCGGACCAGCCACAGGAAGAAGGGCGCACCGACCAGCGCCGTCAGGACGCCCAGATAGAGCGGCATCCCCGGACCGGAGGCCAGCCGCACCAGAAGGTCCGCCAGCGTGATCAGCAGGGCCCCGCCCAGCATGGACGGCCCGATCAGCGCGGCCGGGCGGAAGCCGACCAGGGGTCGCAGCAGGTGCGGCACGACCAGTCCGACAAAACCGATCGCTCCGGCGACGGCAACGCCGCCGCCCACGGCGAGCGCCGCACCGACCACCACGAGGAGCCGCAGACGGCGCAGATCGACGCCGAGGCTGCGCGCGGTGTCCTCGCCCAGGCTCAGCGCCTCCAGCCCCCGCCCGGTCACACCCAGCACAGCCAGTCCGGCCAGGATGAGCGGCGCGGCGAAAACGAGTTCGTTCCAGCTGGCATCCTTCAGCGATCCCATCAGCCAGTAGGCGATCTCGGACAGCGCCCAGGGGTTGGGCGCCAGATTCATCAACAGTGCGGTCAGCGCCCCCGCCATCGCATTCACCGCCACACCGGCGAGGATAAGCGTGGTCGCCGAGGCCCCGCGTCCGGCGATCAGGAACAGGAGGGCGACACCGGCGGCCGCGCCGGTCACGCCCGCAACCGGCAGGGCGAGTGCGAACAGGGAGGCCGCGCCGAAATAGAGCGCGGCGACAGCGCCCAGGCCGGCACTCGCGGTGACGCCGACAATGCCGGGATCGGCTAGCGGGTTGCGGAAAAAGCCCTGCATGACAGCGCCCGCCCCGCCCAGCCCGGCACCGATCAGCACACCCAGGAGGACACGCGGCAACCGCAGCTCGCGCAGGATCAGCACGTCCAGCGACGTCTCGCCGGCCAACAGCCCCGGCACGCTGTGCAGGCCAGGCCCGCCGCCGGCAAACACGGCGATTCCGGCGGCCAGCAGCAGACCGCCGGCCAGCACGAGAGAGAGGCGGCCGGGCCGGATCATTCGTCCGCCTCCCGGTCTTGCGCCCAGCGGTCGATCGCATCGGCAATGCGTTCGGCCGCCACGATCAGGCGGGGCGCGGCACAGGGCCAGTCGCCGGCAGGTATATCGGCACGGAAGGTATCGTCCACCACCACCCGGTAGGCGGCATGGCGCAGACCGCGATTGAGCGTGCTGGCATAGCCGTCCTCGAAGAAGCTGGTGAGCACGATGTCCGGCTCGAGGCCGAACAGGGTCTCCGGACGGCTCGCGGGCCATCCGCTCACGCCGGCCTCGGCCATCACATTGATGCCGCCGGCCGCCGATATGGCAGCATCGACATAGGTCCCGCTGCCGGCCGTGCCGCCGGACGCGCTGAGATAAAGGATGCGGGGCCGGACGGCCCGGCTCTCGCTGCGTGTTTCCAGACGCGCAAGACGGTCATCGAGCTCCGCCACGGCGGAGGCCGCCTGTGCCTGACGGTCCAGGGCCGCCCCCAGCGCCCGGAGATTGTCGCGCACCCCGTCGAAATCGCTGGCCCAGGCCAATTCGAAACCGTCCAGCCCGGCCCGGTCGAGCAGTCGCAGCGTCCGCCCCCCCTCGCCCGCACCGAAGACGGTGAGCTCAGGCGAAAGGGCGAACAGGCGTTCCGCATCGCTCCAGGCCTGCGGCAGGTCGCGGGCCCAGTCCGGGGCGGTGGAGACGGGGTCGTCGACCTGCCAGGACAGGGCGGCAATACGCCCCGGCCCGGCCAGCGCGAGTACATAGCTGTCCGCGCACAGCGAGACGGACACGATACCGCCCCCGGACGGTATCGTGCGAACCCCGCCATCGGCGGCCAGCGCGGAACTAGCCGTTGCGCAGACGCAGGCCCAGATAAAGGCCGCGGCCCGGCGTGTGATAGCCGAACACATCCTGGTACTCCTCGTCGAGCAGGTTCTCGCCCCGGACATAGAGTTCGAGACGGTCGGTCGCCTGCCAGCGGACCTGTCCGCCAACCAGCGTGTAGGCATCCAGCGTCACTGTCCGGTAGGTCCCGAAATCGGTATCCTGCTGATCGCCGGTATAGTCGACAGTCAGCGCGCCGGACCAGTCCATCCCTTCCGGGTGCCAGTCCACAGTGAGCGAGACGAGTTCTTCGGGACGGCGGACCTCGGAAACGCCGTTCTCTTCGCTGTCCAGAAGCGTCAGCGAGCCGAAAGCGGAGACAGCGCCGGATATGTCCCAACTGCCGGCCAGTTCGATGCCCACCCGTTCCGACCGCGTCACCGAATTGCGGGCAGTCGACGGAAAACTGCCGAAATCCGTGTAGATCTCGTCCTCCAGCTCGGACTCGAAATAGACGACCGACCAGCTTGCCGCACCGTCCATCAGCGTCTGGTCCCAGCCGATTTCCCAGCCGGTCGAGCGTTCCGGCTCGAGATCGGGATTGCCAACGAAGCTCCCGGGGAAATAGCCGAACAACTCGTAGATACCGGGGTTTTTCACGCCTTCGCCATAACTCGCCCGGACCCGGCCATTGACCGACTCGAACGCCCAGCCCGTACCGGCGCGCCAGGTCGTGGCATCCTCGAAACGGTCATGGCTGTCCTGGCGGACCGAGAGGCTGAGGTTGAAGGCGCCATGCTCCAGCCCGTAATCCGCCGCGATGGCACGGGTTTCGATGGTCGGCGACTGATTGGAACCGGCCCCGGGTGCGGTGTAGGATTTCAGGCGGTCCCGATCGTGCTCGAGCAGTCCCGTCAGGCGGTGTTCGATCGCACCGGTCTGCCAGCGGCCGGTAACCTCGTAGTGAGTCTGCAGGCGCTGGCCCAGCGAGCGTCCGTTGAAGACGCCGTCGGAATAATTCTCGACCTCGTCATCGGTCAGCTGAACGGCCAGTTCGTGCTCCAGCGCAAACCCGCCGGCGGCATGCTCGGCCAGCAGGGCCGCGCGGGCGAAAACGGTACGGCCGTCGGTCTCGCGATCGACATCGTTCAGCAGGCCGTCGAAATCGGTATCGCTGTCGAACTGGCTCTCATAGTCCAGCCAGCGCGCGGAACCTTCCAGACGCACGATCCCGTTGATGGCGTAGCCGCCGGCGAGATTGACGGTGCGGTTCTCGTAGCCATCCTCTGCCCCGCCGGTGCCGGACACGTCGATCCCGTCGCTGGCATAGGCGCTGCCGGACAGCGAAACCCAGCCGCGCTCGAAGGTCGAGGCGACACGGCCATTGCCGTAGACCGTGCCGAAATCGCCGCCTTCCAGCTCCAGCGAGGTTTCCGTCCCGGTCTGCGGGCGCGCCGTGGTAAGGCGCACGACACCGCCGATCGCATCGGCGCCCCACAAGGCCGACTGTTCCCCGCGCGACACTTCGATCGAGCCCAGGTCAGAAAAGGCGAAATGGGCGAAATCGGCCTCGCCGGTGAAGGGATTGTTGGCTTCCACCCCGTCGATCAGAACGAGGACATGATTGGCCTCGGCCCCGCGGGCGCGGATCTGGGTCAGCGCACCGGGCGCGCCGGAGTGCGACACGGCCAGGCCGGGCACGGCCCGCAGCACGTCGGCGGCGAACAGCGAGCCCCGGGCCTCGATATCCGCGGCATCCAGCCGCGTGATGCTGGCGGTCGCATCCTCGGCGGGAACCGGAACCCGGGCCGCCGTAACATAGATGACATCCTCGCTGTCGGCCTGGGCCAGCACGGCCGGTGACAGGATCAGGGATGAGGCGGTCGCCAGAAGCGACAGCCGGAAGGAATTACGCATGTGACACGTCTCCACAGCATTGAAGACCGGACGCAGGGCGCCCGGCGGTTTGCAAGGAGTCGTCAAAAACGGAATATCCGCGCCGGTCTCGTGTGAACCCGCACGAGCGGACAGACGACGGCGGTGGCAGGTCTTCCGGCTTGCGGGTCGTCGCGGACGATGCACCTTCCCGGGCCAACAAGAACCCAGTGGTTTCATTTGCATCGCCGCTCGCCGCTTACGGCTGCGGGCACAGCGCCGGACTTGGCAAGCCTCCCGAAAGAGCCCCTGCCGCACCGGCTTCCCGATTAATCCCGTGAGGGAACCATCGCGGCGCGGACGCTAGGGCCGCCTGCGCGAAAAAGCAATCCTTGGCATCCGGGCGATCAGTCGCGGGCGGCCAGCTCGGCTTCCAGGTCCCGGATGCGCTGGTGAAGAGCGCGTTCCTTCACGCGCTCCGGACGGGACAGTGTCTGCTCGAGCGCCCGCAATTGGCGCTGTGCCTTAAGCCAGCGCGCCCAGAGCAACATGACCTTCGGTCCCTCGACCAGATAGCGGCGCCACATGCGGCGCGGCTCCAGGCCGAGCCGGTGCAGCCATTCCAGCCGCGCCTGCTGCATCCAGCGCGGCGCGCGCTGCGCCTTGCCGCCGAGAAAGTCCAGCGAAGCCCCGACGCACAGGCCGACCCCGGTGCAGTCACCGCGGTCCAGACAGGCCTCGGCAATCATTTCCTGCTGCGGCGAGCCCACGCAGATCAGCACGAAGCGCGCCGGATTCTCGGCCACGAAACGGGCGCACTCCGCAATGGCTTCGGGATTGTCGCGCAGCCCCATCGGCGGTTCGTGCCAGCGCACATCCTTCAGCCCGTAGCGCGTGGCCACCGCATCGACGACGGATTTCGTGCCACCGATGATGGTCAGCGGCTCGTCCGGATCGATCGCCGTCTCGAAGAGTTTTTCTGTCAGGTCCGATCCGGGCGCGATGTCGATGGACTGGCCGGACATCCGCCCGATCATTTCCAGCACACGGCTGTCGCAAACGGTCAGCCAGGCCTGGGCGTAAAGAGTGGCGAGCACGGTATCGCGCTCGAGACGGACCAGATGGTCGACATTCGGCGTCACCACGAAGGCAAAGGGCTTTTCGCGGTCACGCTCGGTGATACGGCGCAGCGCCGTCTCCAGCCCGATCCTGTCGAAGGCGGAATTCAGAAACCAGATATGACGCGAGCCGCTTCGCCGGTCGACGAATGTATCGCTGGCCACTGACTGCATGATCTGACACCTCTGTACCGAAACGCATCAAATGACGGGTTCTCCCCCGTCGTGTTGCAAGCCACGCGCCGATTTCCCCGGCCGGTTGCATCCGAAACGGGTCCTGGCGGCATCCCTCCCCATGAAGACGTGGATGAGGGTCTCGTCATGGTTATCAAATCGGCGATCATTGCTGTTCTGACAGCACTTCCGGCGCTCTCGATCGCGGTCCCGGCTGTGACCGGAACGACGCTCACCCTGTCGGTCGGCGCACTCTCCCTGGATTATGACAGCCGCGACGGGTTCGACCTCGGTATCGAGGCGGCCTGTTTTGTGACACGCTGCCCGCTGGCGCAGCTGAGCATCGCCCGCCGCGAAGCGCCGCCGAGCGTCACCGCGGTCGGCTATCGCTCGGTCTAGCGGCGACGATCAGGACTGCCGCCGCCGGCGCCGTTCCTCGAACCGCCCCGGATCGACACTGGCAGCGCCGGCGCTTTCCAGCGGCGAGACATGACCGAGAATTTCGCTGGCGACATGCTCGGCCAGCAAGGGGGCGTGGGCGAACCCGCGCGAACCGAGGCCGGACAGGATGAATTGCCGCGCGCCGAGGCGGCCGGCGACGGGCAGACGATCGGGCGTCGAGGCCCGCACGCCCCGCCAGGTGGTAACGACCTCTCCGGCCCGGACTTCCGGCAGCACCTCGGCCAGCGCCTGGCGAAACCCGTCCACGGCCGGCCCTTCCGGCCCCGCATCCTCGCCCTTCACATGGGTCGCACCGACCAGAATCCCGCCCGGCGCCGCGCAAGCATAGCCGCCCCAGGTGACCGGCGTTTGCGGCGGATCGCCGGCAAAGACGGCAACCTGTCCCGCGCTCGGCGCGATATCGCGGAACCAGCGCGCCGCCCCGGCCCCGCCGGCGTGAATGACGATATCGGCACGATGGACCTCCCGCCCGTCCGGGTCCATCAGGCGGACGCCCCACTCGCCGTCCTTCACCGCGTCGATCCCGGCTTGCCGCACCGGCACATCGCCCAGCATCTGCGCGACGATCCGGGCCGGTTCGATGCGCGCGGCGGCCCGCATCTGCAACGCCTCGCCGTCCCAGTCCAGGCGCTCGTCCATCATCGCGGCGATACCGGCGAAGCGCCCGGCCTCGCGTGCATCCTTCGCCCGGCGGACCACGCCGCCGGGGTAGAAACCGTCGAAACGGGCATAGGCGTTGCGGGCAAAATCGAAAGCCGCGAGCGTGGCACGGACATGCGGCCGGTCGGCGCGTTCCAGACGCGGCGTGAGCAGACCGGCCGGCGCACCCGAAGCGCCGCCCGCCACGCCAGCGCGGTCGAACACCGCCACCTCGCAGCCGCGCGCCGTCAGCGATCGCGCCAGGCTGGCCCCGGCAATACCCGCGCCGATGACGGCGATCCGGCCCGGCCGCAGTGCCTCGCCCCGATGCACCCCCGGGAAGACCGCTTCCAGGCGCTCGCGCTTGCGGCCGAAACCGGGACGTTTGGCCACCTCGAAACCCGCCGTCTGCAGACCCCGGCGCACATCGCCGGCGACGGTAAACGTGCCGATCCGTGCCCCCGGCGCGGACAGACGGCCGACATGGTCGAGGACCGGCTGCGACCACATCGCCGCGTTGCGCGCCGGTGCAAAGCCGTCGAGAAACCAGGCATCGACGGATGCGGACATGTTGGCGAGCGCCGCTTCGGCCTCGTCGTGAAAGACGGTGATGGCGAGACCGTCTGCGGGGAAGACCATCCGGTGCGCCCCCTTCAGACGGGGCGGCCATTGCGCCAGGAGCTTGTCCGCCAGCGGTTGCAGGGCCGGCCAGGCGGCGAAGGCGCGTGCGGCCTCGCCGCGCGAGAGGGGGTGTTTTTCCACCGAGACGACATCCAGCCAGGCGCCGGCCGGCCGGGTCTCGCGCCACAACTGCCACAGCGCCAGCACGTTCAGGCCGGTTCCGAAACCCAGCTCGCCGACCGTGAAATGCCGACGCCCCTGCCAGGCCTCCGGCAGGCCGCAGCCTTTCAGGAAGACGGCCCGCGTCTCTTCCAGCCCGTCCTCGGCGGAGAAATACACATCGCCATAGTCTTCGGCACGCGGCCCGGACGGCGCGCTCCAGTCGAGCCGGGCCGGGTCGCAGACGAGGATGTCGCCGTTCATGCCGGGTTCGCCCCTAGAGCGTCTGGGTGAAGCGGGCGAAGGCCATCAGGCCTTCCGGCCAGGGACCGTGCCCGCTTTCCGGCTCGAAATGCCCCGCTTCGCCGGCATTGCCGAAACGGATGTCCCAGTCCCGCGCCCAGGCCTCGGCCTTGGTGAAGTTGCAGTTGGGATCGTTCGAACTGGCCAGGAGCAGGCCGGCAAAGCCCAGCGGTTCGCGCGGCACGGGATCGAAACCGTGCTCGCCGTAACTGTCCTTGAGCTCCGGCCGTTCCCAGTCGGACGCCCCGACCAGGAAGGCCCCGGCGATCTTGCCCGTCAGGGCCGGTGCGGCATGGGCCACGGTGAGCACGCCCAGAGCATGGGCCACGAGGATGACGGGCTTTTCCGCCTCGCCGACCGTATCGACCAGCCGGTTCACCCAGGTCTCGCGCTGCGGACGGTTCCAGTCGTCCTGTTCGACCCGGCGCGCGGTGGACATGTTGGTCTGCCAGCGCGACATCCAGTGGAAGGGCGAGACATTGCCCGCCCCCGGGACCATGAGAATTTCGCTGTCCTTGATCTTCATGGCGCCCTTCTAACGCCGATCGGCGCGAAGGCCATCCCCCCAAATGAAACGGCGCGGAACCCGGAGGTTCCGCGCCAGTTGTCCTCGTGCGGCTTTGTAGATCAGCCGACTTCTGAGGGAATCTGGTCCAGGGCGGTTTCCAGCTCGGTGAAGCTGGGCTGGATCTTGGACGGCACGCCGCCACGTCCGATCTCCACGGAGATCTGCGCCGCATTGCCGTGCAGATGCGCCACCAGTACATCCTGGATGATCTTGTAGAACTGGTGTTCCTCGTCATAGACGGACTGCATGTAGGCCGCGAAAGGACCGACAAAACCATAGGCGAGGAAAACGCCGAGGAAGGTACCGACCAGGGCACCGCCGATATAGCCGCCCAGAATGGCCGGCGGGCTCTCGATCGCGCCCATCGTCTTGATCACGCCCAGCACCGCGGCCACGATGCCCAGAGCCGGCAGGCCGTCGGCCATGGTCTGCAGGGCATGGGCCGGGTCGGCAGCTTCGTGATGGTGCTTTTCCAGCTGCTTTTCCATCGCGTCCTCGACCTGGTGGGGATCCTCCAGGTTCATCGTCATCATGCGCAGCGTGTCGCAGATGAAGTCGACGGCGAAATGGTCCTTCATGATCCGCGGGTAGCGGGTGAAGATGGCGCTCTCCGTGGGGTTCTCGATATGACTTTCGAGCGCGATAACCCCTTTTGTCTTCATTGTTTTTGTTAGCAGGAACAAGAGTGAGAGCAAGTCGGTATAGTCCGATCCCTTCCATTTCGGCCCGGTGAAGATCTTGGCGAAATCGCCCAGCGTCTTCATGACCGTCTTCGGCTTGTTGCCGATCAGGAAGGAGCCCACGGCCGCCCCGCCGATCATCATCAGCTCGAAGGGCATGGCTTTGAGGATGACGTCGAAATGGCCGCCGGCCAGCGAGAAGCCGCCGAACACCATCACGAACACGACAATGATGCCGATAATCTGGAACATTTTGTACCGTCCACCGCTCTTCTAGGGCCGTTTCTCGACCCGCTTGACCGGCACTATGACCGGACAAGCTTAATGTCCGGTTGAACGCGCGTTATGCGGGCGTTTACAGATCCCCGCCCGGTCCCGCCTCCGAAACGGACAGCCGGGCATGCCTGCCCGGGCAAAAACGCATTGGACGGTTTTAAATCAGGCGTCTACATGACGGTGATGATCCCGTCCCAGCAAGCGTCCACCCCCACGAGTCCCGGCGAACGCCGCCAGGCCTTCCGCCTGCTCTTCCTGTGTCTCATGGCCACGGGCATCGGCAACAACATGCTGTTCGCGATCCTGCCGCCGCTGGCGCGCGGGCTGGCGGTGCCGGAATACTGGGTCGGCGCGATCTATACCCTCTCCGCCGTGCTCTTCATGACGATGACGCCGGTCTGGGGCGCCCTGTCCGACCGGCGCGGGCGCAAACCCTTCATCGTCTTCGGCCTGTCCGCCTTCGCCTGTTCCACCCTGATCTTCGCAGGCGCGGCCTGGGCGGGCGAGAGCGGCTGGATCCCGCCGCTCGGCGCGATTTTCGCCATGGCGCTGGCGCGCACCCTGTTCGGCTCGCTCGGCTCGGCGACCAATCCGTCGGCCCAGGCCTATGTCGCCGACCGGACCAGCCCGTCCGAGCGGACCGAGGCGCTGGCCGGGCTGACGGCCGCCTTCGGACTGGGTGCGGTGATCGGCCCCACCCTCGCCGCCACGCTGGTCGAACTGGTCGGCGTGCCGATCTTCATGGTGATCATTTCCGCCATCGTCGCCTCGGGCGCGCTGGGCGTGTGGTTCCGCCTGCCGGAACAATCGCCGCCGAAACAGCAGAACCGGCCGATCAACCCGTTCGCGCAATTCGCTTTCGGGGCCGATCCGCGCATCCTGCCTTTCGTGGCCTATGGCTGCGTCGCCTGGATCGTGCAGTCGCTGAGCCTGTCCACCCTGGCCTTCTTCGTGATGGACTCGCTGGGTCTGGACGAAAGCGCCGGCCTGCAGATGTCGTCCATCGCCCTGGCCGCCGGAGCCGGCGCGCTGATCGTGGCGCAGCTGATCGTGATCCCGGCCCTGCACGCCAGCCCGCGCATCCTGATGTCGCTCGGCGCCGCCATCACCATGGCCGGCTTCGCCCTGATGATCGTCGCGCCGAACTATGCCGGCATCGTCACCGCCTACATCCTGATCAGCTTCGCCTTCGGCCTGGCCCGGTCCGGTTTCGTCGGCGGCGCCTCGATCGCGGTGAAGCCGGAAGAGCAGGGACGCGTGGCCGGCATCACCACGGCCAGCGCCGGCGTCGGCTTCATCATCGGGCCGGTCGGCGGATTGTTCATGTACAACCAGCTCGGCCACCTCGTGCCTTACTATGTCGCCTTCGTGCTCGCCGCAGTGACGCTCGCTCTGGCCTGGCTGCACCCGGGCATCAAGCGCGTGGCGAACATCGTCGAGGTCAAGCCGGAGCCGTAGAGGCTAGCGCGTCGCCTGCGCCGCCAGCACCGCGTTGTACATCGCTTCCCCGACATAGCCGTCAGCCTCGATCCCCTGCATGCGCTGGAAGTTGCGCAGGGCGCGGCGGGTATTCGGTCCGGCCAGGCCGTCCGGCGTGCCGGCGTCGAAACCGAGCGCGTTGAGCGCCGCCTGCAGTTCGCGTGTCTGGCTGCGGGTGATGGGCGGATTGCTTTCCGGCCAGGGCCCTTCGAGCGGCTCGGCACCGGCGATCCGGTCGGCCAGATGGGCGACGCCGATCGCATAACTGGTGGAGTTGTTGTAGCGCTTGATGACGCGGAAATTGGGGAAGGTCAGGAAGCCGGGTCCGGCCGCGCCGGCCGGCAGTTCCAGCCGCGCCGCCTGCATCAGCAGGTCGGCCCCCCATTCGCCGCGCGCCGGCGTCACGCCCATCATCGCCCATTCCGAGACCAGGCGCGACCGGGCGGGCTCCCAGTCGTAAAAATCGAAGTCCCCGGGCAGGTCGACTTCGACAAAGGCCGGCTCGCCCGGCCGCCAGCCGGCGCGGCTGAGCAGATTGGCGGCCGAGGCCAGCGCGTCGCCCTCATGCGTCCAGATATTCCGGCGGCCGTCGCCGTCCCAGTCATGGGCGCGTTCCAGATAGGTGGACGGGATGAACTGCATCTGGCCCATCGCCCCGGCCCAGGAGCCGGTGAGCTGGTCGCGGCTGGCATACCCGTTGTCGATCATGTGACCGACGGCGATCAGCTCGCCCTCGGCCCAGGCGCGGCGGCGGCCTTCCCAGGCCAGCGTCGCCAGCGAGCGCACGATATCGTTGTTGCCGGTGATCTCGCCATAGGAGCTCTCCAGCCCCCAGATCGCAATCAGGATTTCCGGCCGCACCTCGAACTGCGCAGCGACGGCATCGACGGTCTCGCGATGCGCGTCATAGGTGGCGCGGCCGTTGCGGATGCGCAGATCCGAGGCAGCGATATCCAGATAGGACCAGAGCGGGCGGACGAATTCCGGCTGGGAGCGGTCGCGTTCGATGATCGCCATGTCCGGCTCGAGCCCGTCCAGCATGGACGACACGGTCTCCGGCGTGGCGCCGGACGCTTCGAGCCGGTCGCGGAAACCGGCCAGCCAGTCGTCAAACGTCTCGCCGTCGGGC
Organism: Pseudomonadota bacterium; assembly: GCA_034659015.1. GTDB lineage: Bacteria > Pseudomonadota > Alphaproteobacteria > Caulobacterales > Maricaulaceae > Maricaulis. The sequence continues at coordinate 406,351 of JAYEGL010000017.1, forward strand.
TGGGCCAGCGCCGTGGCGGTAAAGGCGGAAACAAGGGCCAGACCGGCCAGAAGGGTGCGGATCATCCATTCCTCGTGAAGCGCAGCGGATCGAGATTGGCGATCTCGATGATAAGCTTCCGTGTCAGCGCGTCCACGAAATCATGATGTTCGTCTGTCGGCGAAATGAAGGCGCCGGGCCCGGCGATGACCTCGCGTTCGAAATAGGCCGCCACATCGATCGACACGGAGGGCCGGAAAGGGTGCTGGCTGGCATTGTCAATCGGCAGACCGTTGATCGTCACCATGTCATCGACGGCGCGCTCACGGGCCGCGGCCAGGCTGGGTCCGGCATTCTGCGGACCGTCGCCGGACAGGTCGACCACGCGGCGGACGCCTTCATAGGCATTGCCGGCGATCAGGCTGACGGAATTGTCGATCGCCGCGCCGATCGCCGTGCGCCGGCCGGAGACGAAGGGCGCCGTGGCCAGCGTGGCGGCAAAGGCGCGGGCATCGGCCTCCGTCTCGATCACCGTCCAGGGCGCGACGACGCGCTGGAAGTCGGCATCGGCCCATTCCAGATACATCACGGCGATCCGGCCATAACCACCCGACTGGATGGCGGCAATCACCTCGGGGTCGGCCAGGGCGGCGACATGGCCCTCGCGCTGACGGCGCGCCTCGGCCTCGTCGATCGAGGAGGACACATCCACGGCCAGGACCAGTTCCAGATCGACGCGCTCGCGCCCGTCCTCGGTGTACTGCACCTCACGGGCACGATCGTCCGGCGCGCGCTCGACCGCACTCAGGCCGATGGCGGTCAGAACAAGCGCACACACATACAAGCCGGCTCTCACGGCGCCAGCCCCGTCTCCGGCAGGCCGGCCTCGGCCGGTCCCTCGCGCCGCAGCTCTTCCGGCGACGGCAGGGCGCCGGCGATCTCGATCACCAGCTTGCGCAGGATCGCCTCGCGGAATTCCGCCTCGGTGCGCGCGGGCAGCACGAAGGCGCCGGGACCGGTGATGACGTTATCCTGGAAATAGCCGTCCAGATTCATCTCCACCGGACGCACCCAGCGCCCGCGATCCTGCGAGATCACGGGCAGGCCGTTGATGACGATATCGGCGGCGTCGGCCTGGGCGCGGGCGCGCTCCAGCGGCAGCCCCTGATTCTGCGGCCCGTCGCCGGATATGTCGATGATGCGCCGGGGCGCGGACAGCGCGTTCTGCTCGATGCGCTGCACACTGTCGGCGATGGCCGCACCGATCGCCGTGTAGTGGCCGCGCTCCAGAGGCGCCGCGGCGACACGCGCGGCGAAATCGAGCGCGTCGGCTTCGCTGGCGATCACGGTCCAGTCGGCGGCGGCGCGCTGAAAGCCGCTGTCGGCCCATTCCACATAGGTCACGGCGATCCGCCCCAGCGGTCCGCCCTGGATCGAACGGATCACGTCTTCGGACGCCAGCGCAGCGACATAGCCCTCGCGCTGGCGGCGGGCTTCTTCCTCGTCCACGGAATAGGAAATGTCGACGGCGAGCACGAGCTCGACATCGACGTCGTAGTCATAACCGAAATCGTCGTACTGGGCGCTCGCACCAGTCGCGAAAAGGGCCGCTGTCGCGGCCGCACAGATAAACCCCAGACCTTTCATGGGCGCACACTAGGAAGCGCCGCACGGCCGGGCAACTTTCGAAGCTGTTAGATTGCCGTCACGCCCAGACCCTGTCGTAGAGCGCAACAATCTCGTCGGCCGTGGGCACGCGCGGATTGTTGCCCGGCGAGCCGGAGGCCAGCGCCTGTTCCGCCATCAGGGGGCGCGACTGCTGCCAGCGTTCCGGCGCGATCCCGAACGCGGCCGGCGTCGGCACGGCGAGCTCCGCATTGAGGGCCCGCAATTCATCGAGCAGGGCCGCATTGGCATGCGCATCGTCCGCCCCGTCCGCTGCCGCGCCGATAGCCCGCGCACAATCGGCATAGCGCGCTTCGGCCGCCGGGATGGACCAGGCCGTGACCTCGGGCAGGAGCATGGCATTCGACAGGCCATGCGGCACGTGGAAGAGCGCTCCGATCGGCCGGCTCATCCCGTGCACCAGCGCCACGGATGCGTTGGAGAATGCGATACCTGCCAGCGTCGAGCCCAGCAGCATGGCTGCGCGGGCGTCGCGGTCCTGCGGATCGTGACAGGCGCGGCGCAGGCTGGGGCCGATCAGGCGCATGGCGGCCAGCGCCTGCTGGTCGGTGAACGCGCTGGCCTTGCGGCTGACATAGGCCTCGATGGCATGGGTGAGGGCATCGATACCGGTATCGGCCGTCACCCGGAGCGGCAGCGACAGGGTCAGTTCCGGATCGATGACGGCCGCAACGGGCATGAAGCCCAGCCCCATGCACAGCATCTTCTCGTCCGTGTCCGGATCGGTGATCACCGTCACGCGCGTGGCTTCGGACCCCGTTCCCGCGGTTGTCGGGACAGCGACGACCGGGAGCGCCGGCTCGTCGACGATGCGCGGCACCTTGTAGTCTCGCATCCGTCCGCCATGCGCCGCCAGAACGGCCATCGCCTTGGCGCTGTCGATGACGCTGCCCCCGCCCAGCGCGACCAGCCCGTCGAAAGCCCGCCCGGACCGCCCGGCCAGCAGCACGTCGCGCCCGTCCAGGATGGTCGTCTCGGTGGGCTCCGGCTCGGTCGCATCGAACACGCCGGCCTCGATTCCGGCCTCGCGCAGCAGCCTCGCGGCGCGGTCGGCCTGACCGAGCGCCGCCATGGTCCGATCGGTGACCAGCAGCGGATGAGACACGCCCGCACGCGCCAGAACGCTTGCCAGGGTGCCGAGCGACCCGAAACCGGTCTCCATGATGCGCGGCAGGACAATGGTGGACATCGGACAGCCTCCCCTTCTGCCGCCATGCACGCCGATTGCCCGCAGCGGGTCAAGCCGCCAGCGGCCGGCCGGCCGGTTTCGAGTCGCAAGGCGCGCCGGGCTCGTATAGGTTAACGGTCGGATGGATTGAGGCATTCCGGCCCGGGGGAGACGGGGCGGACGGCCTGAGAAGGGGGATGACATGTTCAGCGTACTGACCGGGCTGGGAATTGCCGGATGGACCGGTATCGGCTTGATCGGAGGCCTGCTCGCGGGGCTCGCCGTCTGGCAGAACCGGCGCCACGAGGCACTCCAGGAGGATGAGGCGACGACGAAGCCAGACCGGGCGGAGACGGCCAGCCCGCCGCTCAGAACCCTGCCGCGCCCCGGCGCTGCGCGCCCGCGGCCGGCCGGCAATCCGCCGGCGCCGCAACCGGTCCCGGCCATGCAGCGCGGCTCGAGTGACGGCCGCTCCGGAGATGGCGAGCTTTCGCCCCAGGAGGCCTACCGCGCGATGATCGACAAGCGGGTGAAGGATTTCGCCCGGGCGCGCGGCAGCGTGGTCCTGAAGATCGTCCATCACGAGATGGACGAATACATCGACACGGATACGGCGATCGAGGCGATCGACCTGATCCGGCAGGCGCCGGACAATGCGCCCATCGATATCGTGCTGCACACACCGGGCGGCATCGCCTCGGCGACCCAGCAGATCCTGCATGCGCTGAAACACCATCCCGGCCGCAAGACCGCCTTCGTGCCCTATCGCGCCAAGTCCGCCGGCACGATGATCGCCCTGGCCTGCGACGAGATCGTCATGGGCACCAGCGCCGTGCTCGGTCCGATCGACCCGCAATACGCCTGGATGCCTGCGCCGATCCTGGCCGCGCTGACCGACCACAAGTCGGCCGACCGGGTGAGCGACGAGATGCTGATCCTCTCCAAGATGGCCCAACAGGCCGTCGACGAGGCGCGCCGCTTCTCCTGCGACTATATCAACGATGCGCACAAGCAGGACGGCACCTGCGCCCTGACCAACGACCTGATCGGCGGCGGGCGCAATCACGACTATCCGATCCTGCCCCAGGAGGCCGCCGAGTTCGGGTTGAACATCTCGACCGCCATGCCCGAGGCCGGCTACGGCATCTGCCAGCCGCCGCCCAAGGACGATCCGGTGCTGATCGTGTCCATGTTCAACAGCCAGAACGAGCAGGACGGCGCCCCGCCCGCCGATCCCGTTTTCCGCTGAGCCGCGCATGCGGCGCACATCCGGCGCACACACCATGTTGACAGGCCGTCTCCGGTCCCGTATCCACCGCGCTCCTTGAAACACGCTCAATAACGTGAAGGCCGAACGATGAAAGTCCGCAGCTCGATCAAATCGCTGAAGAACCGCCACCGCGATTGCCAGGTCGTGAAGCGCCGTGGCCGCGTTTACGTGATCAACAAGACCGATCCGCGCTTCAAGGCGCGCGCCGGCTAGCCGGCTGCTGCGCGGCCCGCGATCGCGGGCCTCCTCAAGCGCATCGCAAGACGCCTGTCGCATCGCCCGTGCACCATGGTGCGCGGGTTTTGCGTTATGGAGACACCAGCATGACGACCCGTGCCGTCCTGTGGGATCTGGGCAATGTCCTTCTCGACTGGTCCCCGCGCCGCTTCTACGAAAAGCTTTTCCGCACTGCCGAGGAAGTCGACCACTTCCTGGGCGAGGTGTGCACCATGGACTGGCATGCCGCCCATGACCGCGGCGTGCCGATGGCCGAGAACCGCGCGCACCTGATCGAGCGCTACCCGCACTACGAGGATGCCATACGTGCCTGGGAGACCGGGCTGGAAGGCATGCTCGACGGTACGGTGCCGGGCACGGCAGAGACGATGGATGCGCTGGCCGGCCGGAATGTGCCGCAGTACGCCCTCACCAACCTGCCGGCAGAATGGGTGGAACCGGTCAACACGCTCTACCCCCAGATGGGCCACATGAAGGACGTCGTCGTCTCGGCCCATGAAGGCGTCATCAAGCCCGATCGAAAGATCTACGAGATTACCGCCGCCCGCCTGCCCTTCGCACCGGACGAGGTGGTCTTCTTCGACGACCGCGAGGCCAATGTCGCCGCCGCCCGCGATTTCGGCTTCGACGCCGAGGTCTTCGAGGGCGAAGCGCCGCTGAAGGCGGCGCTGGAACGGCGCGGACTGCTCTAGAAACGGGGACAGACACGTAAGCAGGCTTACGTGTTTGTCCCCGCCCCGCCGTCCCCGCCCCGCGCCGCAGTGCCGCACCAAATGCTGCATCTGCGCACTATTCACTGCGCCGCCTTTCGCCTTTAATACGTACCCAGTCATCGAAAGCGGGAAGTCCGGCGCAAGACCGGATACGGCTTTCGTCGTGAAACTGCGGTCGACAAGGGCGCGAGGAGACACTCAATGGACCTGAACTTTACCCCCGAGGAGGACGCCTTCCGCCAGGAAGTGCGGACGTTCCTGAAGGAGAATCTCTCCGAGGAACTGGCCAACAAGGTTCGCAACGGACGCGAACTGACCAAGCAAGACATCGAGAGCTGGCACGCCCTGCTGCAGACCCGCAGCTGGCTGGCCACGACCTGGCCCGAGGAATATGGCGGCCCCGGCTGGAACGCCGTGCAGCGCCACATCTTCGAGGAGGAGTGCGCCTTCGCCAATGCGCCGCGCATCGTGCCCTTCGGCGTCGGCATGCTCGGCCCGGTGCTGATCAAGTTCGGCAGCGACGAACAGAAGGCGGAGATCCTGCCGCGCATCCTGTCCGGCGAGGACTGGTGGTGCCAGGGCTATTCCGAGCCCGGCGCCGGCTCCGACCTGGCCAGCCTGAAGACCCGCGCCGTGCGCGACGGCGACGACTACATCATCAACGGCCAGAAGACCTGGACCACGCTGGGCCAGTTCGCCGACAAGATCTTCTGCCTGGTGCGCACCTCCACCGAAGGCAAGCCGCAGGAAGGCATTTCCTTTGTCCTGGTCGACCTCAATACGCCGGGCATCGAGATGCGTCCGATCAAGCTGATCGAGGGCGGTTTCGAGGTGAACGAGGTCTTCTTCACCGATGTCCGCGTGCCCGTCGCCAACCGCGTCGGCGAGGAAAACCAGGGCTGGACGATCGCCAAATACCTGCTGGGCCACGAGCGCACCAATATTGCCGGCGTCGGCGCCTCGACCGAGGCGCTCAACCAGCTCAAGGCGCTGGGCCGCAAGGTGAAGCGTTATGGCAAGCCGCTGGCGGCCGACCCGATCTTCGCGGCCAAGGTGGCCGAGGTGGAGATCGACCTGGAAGCCATGAGTATGACCAATCTGCGCATGCTGTTCGGCCGGTCCGACGCCCAAGGCTCAGTGTCGTCCATGCTGAAGATCAAGGGCACGGTGATCCGCCAGGCGATCAACGATCTGTCGCGCCGCGCGCTCGGTCCGGCCGCCGCCCCCTTCCCCTCCGAAGAGGTGATCGGCAATTACGGCATCGCACCGCCGGAAGCGGCCGCCAATGCCGCCAGCTATTTCAACAATCGCAAGCTTTCGATCTTTGGCGGGTCGAACGAGATCCAGCGCAACATCATCGCCAAAGAAACCTTCGGAGCCTGATCCATGGATTTCACACCGACAGACGACCGCCGGATGATCGCGGACAGCCTGCGCCGCTTTCTCACCGACACCTATCCGATCGAGCACCGCAATGCCGTGGCCTATGAGGGCGCGTATCACGACCCGAAGGGCTGGGCCGGCCTGGCCGAGCTGGGCATCATGGGCGCGCTCGTCACCGAGGATGATGGCGGTTTCGGCGGCGCCGGTTTCGACATCACCACCGTGTTCGAGGAAATCGGCCGGGCGATCTGCCCGGAACCGCTGCTGGGCAATCTGATGGCGCTGCGCCTTTACGCAGCCTTCGCCAAGTCCGAGCGGATCGAGGCCATCATCGCGGGCTCGGACAAGGCGGCCTTCGCCTTCGACGAAAGCGACAGCTTCGGCGATCTCGACGCGATCGAGACCCGGGCCGAGGGCGGCAAGCTGACCGGCCGCAAGACCGTGGTCTATGGCGGCCATGCCGCCGACTACATTCTCGTGGCGGCGAAATCCGGCGGCAAGCTGGGCCTTTACGAGGTGAAGGCTTCGGATGCGGAAGTGCTCTCCTATCCGATGATCGACGGCGGCGGCGCCGCCGAGATCGTGCTGGACGGCACGCCGGCGGACAGTCTCGCCGAGGACGCCCGCGAGGCCATCGAGGCCGCGCTGGATGCCGGCCGCCTGGCCCTGTGCGCCGAGGCCGTCGGTGCGATGGACGTGCTCAAGGAGATGACGCGCGACTATCTCATGCAGCGCCAGCAGTTCGGCCGCCCGATCGCGCTCTTCCAGGCGCTGCAGCACCGGCTGGTCGATTTCTCCATCGAGATCGAACAGGCCCGCTCCATCGTCATCCATGCCGGCGGCAAGTTCGAGACGGAGGAACGCGCCCTGGCCGTGGCCAAGGCGAAGAACCTGATCGGCCGGGCCGGCAAGCTGGTCGCCGAGGAAGCCGTGCAGATGCATGGCGGTATCGGCATGACCTGGGAGTATGCCGGCTCGCACTATGCCAAGCGCCTGATCATGATCGACCACCAGCTGGGCGATACCGAGGATCAGCTGCGCAAGGTGATGGCGCTGACCGACATCACCCAGGCGGCCTAGACGCCGGCGCGACAAACGCCATCGGAAAGGCCCCGGCGATGCCGGGGCCTTTTTCTTTGACGGCCCGCCGTCATCGGCACCGCCCCGTTTTGCTGTTTTAACGAATCGTCGGCCTAATTCATGATGATATGGCATCGGACTGGGGAGGCCGATCCGGGAATGAATGCGGTCATCAGACTTGCCGGTGTCGGCCTTGCCTGCGTCGTGCTGGGCGAGCTTTCCCTGCTTCTTTCCGTCCCCCCGGGATTTTACGTGCCGGTGTGGGCCGTCGCGGGCCTCGCCGTCGCCGCCACGGCCCTGTGGGGCCGTATCATGCTCATTCCGGTCGCCATCGGCACATTCATCGTGGCGGGAGACCTGGCCCTGCGGCAGTTCGGCACGACGCCGGAGGCGGCTGCAGTTTTCGCGCTCTTCGGCATGCTGGGCACGATCGGACAGGGCGAGCTGGGACGGCTCATCCTGCGGCACAAAGACCCCCGGTCCGGCTGGACGCTGGAGACCGGCCGGGAAATCCTGCGCGTGGTCGGCGTGGCCGGGCCGGTCGCAGCCCTGCCCATGGCGGTCGCCTTTCCGGTCGGCGTGACGCTGGCCGGGCTGGAACCCGCCTTCTCCAACGCACCGATCTATCTGAAGTCCTGGCTGTCCAGCGCGGTCGGCATCGTCGTCTTCACACCGGTCATCCTGCTTCTGGCCGAAAGCAGGCTGGTCAGCCGGCGGCGCAAGTTCGCGGTCGTCACGCCCATGGCACTGTTGCTCGCCACGGCCGTCACCGTCTTTGCCTTCAGCCGTGCGGACGGCCTGCACGACCGGCGCGAGACCTTTTCCACGCTGACCGCGCGCGACCAGCGGTCGATTGCGGAATCGCTCAACGGCCTGCATCGCGGGCTGACCCAGCTCGGCGGCCTGTTCGCGGCCTCCGAATCGGTGACGCCCGAGGAATTCGAGACCTTCGTCTCGGTGGCCTTTCCCCGGCGGCTGCAGGTCGACGATGTGCGGTGGGCGCCGCGCGTCCCGAACGCCCGCGATGCCGGATCCATGGAGCGATACACCTATTCCGGGGAGGTCGGTAACGAGGTTACGGTCTATCCGCTCCTGCCGGACAGCCCGGCCGGAGACGGCATCGCGACCAGCGTGGCCGGGATCGACATGCGCGAGATTGTGGACGCGGCGATCGCCGGCCAGCCGGTGATCGCCCGACTGGCCCGCCATCGCATGCCCGACACCGTCGAGCATGTCGGCGATGCCAGCCACACGCTCGTGATCGCCGCTCCGGCCTTTACCAGCCGGGCAGTCCCGGACAATCCGGCCGACCGTCGCCGCGACCTCTCCGGGCTGGCCCTGTGCAGGGTCGATCTGACCACGCTCCTGGGTCATGTGGCTGCGCGCCGCGCAGCCGACTACGTGCTGCATGTGGAGGTCGTCGCGGAAGACCGGCGCCACGCCCTTTTCGGCTCGACGCCGCGGGAGGCTGCGCCGCTGGACACGACCCACACCCTGGCGCTCGGCGGGCTGGATCTGCGCTTCACCTATACGGCAACACCGGGCTTCCTGGACCGCCACCAGGACTGGCTGTCCTGGGCGACCCTGGTCGTCGGCCTCGCCTTCATCGCACTGCTCAATGCCCTCACCCTGTTGAGCACGGCCCGGGCCGACCTCGTCCAGAGACTGGTCGACCGCAAGACCAGGGAAGTCGAGGACCTCTCGCGCAATCTCGTCCTGATCCTGGAAAGCGCCGCGGACGGGATTATCGGCATCGGCCCGGACGGGCTGGCCACCATGGTCAATCCGGCCGCGGCCCGCCTGCTCGGCTACAGCCCGGAGGAGCTGACCGGAACACGGATCCACGACGTGATCCACCCGGTGGACAGCCAGGGGCGCCCGCATTCCCGCGCCGACTGCCCGATGGTGTCGAAAACGCGCGAGGCGTCGCTCCGCAACGGTGTGGAGCCCTTCCGCCGCAAGGACGGTACGAGTTTCACCGCCGAGTATTCCAGCGAGCCGATGTTCGACGAGGCGGGCTCGCTGCTGGGCGTTGTGACCGTGTTCCGCGACATCACCGAGCGCCAGCAGGCCCATGCCGAACGCGAGCGTTTCATCGCCGAGCTGTCGCGCGCCAATGAGGAGCTGGAACGTTTCGCCTTCGCCGCCAGCCACGACCTGCAGGAACCCCTGCGCCTGATCTCCAATTTCAACGCCCTGCTGGCGCGGCGCTATGGCGACAGCCTGGACGAGGCCGGTCACGGCTATATCCAGCATTCCATCCAGGCCGCCGAACGCATGCAGGCGCTGATTTCCGATCTGCTCGCCTACAGCCGGCTCAACCACGATACCGAGCCCCGGCATGCCGATGTCCCGCTGGACGAGGTCGCCGGCGATGCCATCCGCAATCTCCGGGCCGCCATCGATCGCGACGGCGCGGACATCGCACTCGACGAACTCCCGACGGTCCGGGGCAACCGCGCCCGGCTGACCCAGCTGATGCAGAACCTGATCGGCAATGCGATCAAGTATCACGAGCCGGGTACGTCCGTTGCCGTGCGCATCACGGCGCAGGATGACGGCGAGGCCTGGCGGATCGGGATCGCCGACAACGGGATCGGTATCGCTCCGCAATACCGCGAACAGATTTTCCAGCCCTTCAAGCGCCTGCATGCCAAGGACGAGTATTCGGGCACCGGGATGGGCCTGGCGATCTGCCGAAAAATTATTGAGAGTCATGGAGGTGTGCTATGGGTCGAGGAAAGCCAGACAGGTGGGAGCCTGTTCCTGTTCACACTGCCCAAGGTCGGCGCATCCGCCCATGACACGCACTGACGCCTCTTCATCCAGACGTCCGCGAATCCTGCTCGTGGAAGACAATGCCGGCGACGAATTCCTCGTCACAGACGCCTTCGAGCACGCCGGTTTTCCCTACGAAATGGAAGTCGCGCGAAACGGCGAGGAAGCGCTGCAGCGGCTCAGGCAGGAGGGCGATTATGCCGGCAGGCCGTCCCCGGATCTCGTTCTGCTCGATCTCAACCTGCCGCGCCTGGACGGGCGCGACGTACTGCGCAGCGTGAAGAGCGACAGCACCCTGTCGCAGATCCCCGTACTGATCCTGACGACCTCGTCGTCCCCGGACGATATCGACACGTGCTATTCCCTGCACGCGAACGCCTTCATGACCAAGCCCTTCGAAGTGGGCGGCTACGAGGCCATCGTCGAGGCCATACGCGCCTTCTGGTTCAGCGTGGCCACCCTGCCCGACCCGCTGCGGCATCGCGGCGGCGTGGCCTGACGCCACGTAGCGGCCAGGGCGCGCCTTAAATCGTCTCCACAATCTGCCCGCGGGTGCTGGACGCCGCGGCGCGGGCGGTTATCCTGCCGGCCATGACGAGCCTGACCGCCCTTGCCCTGCTGGCCGGCCTGACCTTTCAGGAGACGCCGCCCGCCAATCCCCCGGCCGATGTCGAGGTGGCGCCGCGCAGCGAATTCCAGAGCCCGGACGTCCGGCTCGACGAACGTCTGGACGCGCTTGCCGAGGCGGAGACACCGCGCGAGGCCGCGCCGCTGATCGACGAGATCCAGGCGCTCTGGGCACATTCCGGCAGCGACACCATCTCGCTCCTCATGGACCGCGGCGCCGCGGCCGAGGCCGCCGGCGACGAACGGATCGCGGCACGCATGTACAGTCATGTCACCCGGCTGGATCCGGACTTTGCCGAGGGCTGGCTCGCCGCGGGCCGCATGGCGGCCCAGGCCGAGGACTGGGCCTATGCGCTGGAAACGCTGAACACGGCCCTCACGCTGGAGCCGCGCCGCTACGATGCCTATCTCACCCTCGGCCGCGTCCTGGAACGCGCCGAGGAGGCCGAGGCCGCGCTCGAGGCCTACGAAGCCGCGCTGGCCATCTATCCGGCCCATGAGGATGCGCGCGAAGCCCGCGACCGGCTGGCCGAGGCGCTGGCCGGCCGCGCGCTCTGAACAATGACCGTCATCGCCCTGATCGCCGGCGCCGCTCTGCTCGTCCTGCTGACCGGCCTCGTCGTCGCACGCCTCAATGTGCGCCGGATCGAACGCACACATCCGCCCGGCGCCGACTTCGCCGACGTGTCGGGCCACCGGCTGCACTACCGCCGGACCGGAGACCCTGCCCGCCCGGCCATTCTCGTCCTGCACGGGGCCACCAGCAATCTGGAAGAGCCGCACATGGCGCTGGCGGACACCTTCTCCGGCGAGCATGTCATCTGGCTCGACCGGCCCGGCCTGGGCTGGTCGGAACGTCCCAAAGGCCGCTGGTCGCCACAAGCCGAAGCCGCCCTCATCGCGGATTTTCTCGCCACGCTGGATATTCCAGCCGCGGTCGTGATCGGTCATTCCTGGGGGGCGGCGATCGCCATGCGTCTGGCGATCGACCATCCCGGTCGCGTCGACGGGCTGGTCCTGGTCGCCCCGGCCCTGTCCGCCTGGATCGGCCGCGCCGCCTGGTTCAACACAGCCAGTTTCTGGCCGCTCGTCGGTCCGCTGATCTCACACCTCGCCGTGCCGCTCGTCGGCCGCGGCCAGGCCGCCAGCGGCGCCAGGACCGCCTTCAGCCCGGAAGCCGTGCCGGAAGACTATCTCACCCGATCCGCCCTGCCGCTCCTGCTGCGGCCGGCGGTCTGGAAGGCCAATGCCGCCGACATGGCGATGGTGAACACGCATCTGGAACAGCAGGAAACCCGCTATGAGAGCGTGGACATCCCCGCTGTCGTGCTGGCGGGCAAGGCCGACACGGTCGTCTGGTCGAAGCGCCATGGCGGCCAGGTGGCCGAACGCATGCCGCGCGGCGAAATGCGCTGGGTCCCGGGCGCCGGGCACAATCTCCACCACCACCACCCGCACGCCGTGCTCGAGGCGGTCCGCGATGTCCGGGGACAACTGCGCGAAAGCGGAAAATCGGCTGGCGGAGCCGCTTGAGACAGCGGACGCGCGCCACTAGTCTCCCAGCCCGTCCCGAGAAGAGGTTTGCGACATGGCTTTCACCGACACCGCTCCTGAAGATACCGGCCCCATCGACCAGTCGGACGCCATCGGCGGCGCCGCGCGCGAGCAGATCAAGGCCTTCGTCGCCCGGATCGAGCGCCTCGAGGAGGACAAGGCCAATGTCATGGCCGACATGAAGGAAGTGTATGCCGAGGCCAAGTCGATGGGCTTCGACACCAAGATCCTCCGCAAGGTGATCTCCCTGCGCAAGATCGACCGCCGCGAGCGCCAGGAAGCCGACGCGCTTCTGGAATTGTATCTGGGCGCCGTGGAAGGCTAGACTGAACGCCTCCCGCATCGCCGGAGGCCCGATGGTTCGCAAGATCGACGAGAAGAAGACCAAACGCGCCCTGCGACGGCTGAGCCGTGCCCGCAAGGCGGCGGAGACGTCTGACACGCCCGATCGCGAACTGTCCGAATGGGAGGGCGAGTTTCTCGGCTCGCTCGAGGAGCGGCTGGAAACCTACGGGTCCGCCTTCAACGACCCGGACAAGGGCAATACGGAGGAGGCGCTCTCGGCGCGTCAGACGGTCAAGCTGCGCGAGATCGAGAAGAAGGCGAAGGGCAAGGCCCGCAAGCCGATGTCGCGCGGACAGGGCTTCAAGCGAAAGACACCGGCGCGGCCCGCACGCGGCCGCGACATCTACGAGGATATCGAACCGGACCCTCCTGCGTCCGACGATACCTCACAACCGGATGCGGGCGAGCCGGCCGAAACGCCCGAAATGCGGCGCGCGCGCTTCATGATCGTACGCGACGATGCGGATGACGACAAAAGCCGGGGGCGGCATTAGCCGCGCGTTAAACCTGCGGTCCGATTGCGCGGGCGCCGGCGAGGACGGGGATCTATTGTGAAGGACGTTCACAGATGGATCCCCCGCAATGCCCGAAGCCATCGCCCGCATCGCCGCATTCGAAACCACGCTCTTTGAAGCCCTCGACGCGGCCGGGACGGCCGGTCTTGACGACGCGGCGGGCCGGGATGCGTTCCGCCGCGCCATGACGGCACTGGACAGCGCGGTGGAATGCCGGTCCGAGCAGCTTTACACGCCCCTCGCTGCCGACCCGCTGACACGCGATTATGTCTCGCACCTGGACGCCCAGCTCTGCGACCTGGCCGCCCGGATCGATATCCTGCGCGCCCATATCGAGCTCGGACTGGAGACGGGATGCGAGGACGAGACGGTCATGAACGCCTCCCTCACCCGCCTGGCCAGCCAGCTGAAAATCCGCTTCAGCCGCGAATCCGCGCTGATACCGGTCTACTTCAGCTGGTGCGACCGTCACGCAGCGGCCGCCGCCAGCGCCTTACTCCGTCCCGCAAACGAAACCGGGCCGGAAGTTTCAGACTTCCGGCCCGGCCGCGTGCCCCCAACCCGGCCTGCCCTATGACGGCCCGTCACGGCAGGCGAGCTCGTCTTGACGATGGTCAGCCCGCGGCGCGGACGCCGTCCACGTCGAGTTCGTATTCCCGCACCTTGCGATAGAGCGTCGAGCGGCCCACGCCGAGACGGCGCGCGACCTCGCTCATACGGCCGGCATAGGTCTCGATGGCAAATTCGATCAGGTCGCGCTCGATATCCTCGAGCGAACGCAGATGCCCGCCCTCGTCCATGATCTCCACCGGACCCAGATCGGCGCCGTTGGCCGCCATGGCGGCCACCTGGCCGGCCAGCGTTTCCGCGCCCGCCGGGGACGGGGGTTCGGCCTCGGCCAGATCCGGCGACAGACCGGAAATCTGGGGAAAGTCCTCGGGCTTGAGATAGTCGCCGTCCGACAGCACCACGGCCCGGAAGACCGCGTTTTCCAGCTGGCGCACATTGCCCGGCCAGTCATAGCGGGCCAGCAAGGCATGCGTTTCCGGCGCGGCGTCGATGATCGCCTTGTTTTCCTGGGCGTTGAAGCGGCCGATGAAATGGCGCACCAGGGCCGGGATGTCGTCCATGCGCTCGCGCAGGGAGGGCACCTCGATCGGGAAGACGTTGAGACGGTAGAACAGGTCCTCGCGGAAATGGCCCGCGGCCACCTGCTCGGCCAGATCGCGATTGGTGGCGGAGATGATCCGCACATTCACCTTGACCGGACGCTTGGATCCGACCGGATCGACCTCGCCTTCCTGCAGGGCGCGCAGCAGCTTGACCTGCATGTCCAGCGGCAGTTCGCCGATCTCGTCGAGGAAGAGCGTACCGCCATCGGCTTCCTGGAACTTGCCCATATGCTTGCCGACGGCGCCGGTGAAGGCGCCCTTCTCGTGACCGAAAAGGGTGGATTCCACGAGGTTTTCCGGGATCGCGCCGCAGTTCACGGCGACAAAGGGCGCGTCGGCGCGCTTGGACGCGGCCATGATCGAACCGGCGACGAGTTCCTTGCCGACGCCGCTTTCCCCGGTGATCAGGATCGGAATGTCGGACTGGGCCGCCCGTTCGCCCAGGCGCACGACCTGTTTCATCGCCGGCGCGCCGGCGATCATGTCGGCAAAGCCCAGCTTGTTCGTCGCCTTCTTGGAGAGGCGCTGCACCTCGCCGGACAGGTTCTGCACCTTGAGCGCATTGCGGATCGACACGGCGATGCGTTCCGGACTGGCCGGCTTGACGAAGAAGTCGGAGGCCCCCGCCCGCATCGCCGAGACCACGGTCTCGATCCCGCCGGAGGCGGTCAGCACGATCACCGGCAGGTTGATCTGCTTGCGCTGCAGGGCTTCCAGGGTCTCCATCCCGTCCATGCCCGGCATGATCAGATCCAGCAGCATGACGTCGATCCCCGGGGACGCCACGCGATCGAGGGCCGCTTCGCCGCTTTCCGCGGTCTCTGCCTTGTAGCCCTGCTTCTCGATCACCGCCTGAAGAAGGCGGCGCTGTGTCGGATCGTCGTCCACGATCAGAACCGTTTTCACCATCTCACCCACGCCTTTTCGGTCGCCTTGTTTTCCGCCGGGCCTTTGGCCTCGCTACCCGTTCTGGGCAGGGCGTCTATGCGCACCGTTATGGGACAGTCTTCTAAATTTCACGTTTAAGAGGCGGCAACGACCGGTTAAGCATAACGCGGGGACCCCGCCAGGATTGCGGGATGCGAGGGAGGCCGCATGCCGCAGAATGCGGGAGACAATGCCGCCACGCCGGGAACGGCCAGACAGCGACATGCCGGCGTGCGCTGGCCGTTCAGGGCACGCGATGCCTTTGCCGGGCTGGACGGGGAACATCACCGCCTCGCGCTGATCCATTCCCTGCCGGGCATGCTGGTCTGGCCGGCCCTGATGATCGCGCTGGCCGTTGTCTTCCAGTTCGCCGGCGGCTTCGTCTGGGCGCTCTCCGGCGGACCGGACAGTGCGTTGCATTTCGACACGATGAGCTTTCTTGCGCTCGCCCTGGCCTATTTCGCCTTCACCGGACTGATGTGGCGGCGATGGAGCCGGTACAGGGTCGAACGCCATGCCTTCGCGATCTGGCCGGTGCGGCCCGCGGACCTTCTTGCCGCCATCCTGGTCATGCTCTTCATGGCCTTTGTCGCAGGCCGCCTGACGGTCATGTTCCACGACTTCGCCATGGCCGACCCCAGCCTCACCCTGTCCGGCGGTGCTTCACGCGAGGACGTGTCCAATGTCGACGAATTCGCCATGTCCGGGGCCGCACTGTGGTCGGTCATCCTGCTGACCCTGGTGGCCGCCCCGCTGGCCGAGGAAATCCTGTTCCGCGGCTGGATGCTGCCCATGATGATCGCCCGCGGCGTACCGGTGCTGTTTGCCATCGTGATCTCGGCCCTGGCCTTCGGCCTTCTCCACATCGCCCAGGGCCTTCTGGTGATGACTTCGACCTTCCTGCTCGGCATTGCCCTGGGCGTGGCCCGCGTCGCGACGGGCCGGGTCGCCGCGCCGCTGCTCGGTCATGCGGCCAACAATGCCTTCGCCGTGTTCGCCGTGCCGGCCCTGCTCTCGCGCGTGCCGGGATAAGATTGACGCGGCGCAGCAGCGGGGCTAGCGCTGGACCATGAACCAGAAAAACACCGCGTCCGCTCCCCGCCCGCCCGCTCCGCTCATCCAGTTCGCCGGCGAAAAGCCGCCCGCTCCGGACTGGTTCGCAAAGGCGCTGGAGAAAAAGACCGAGACCGGATCGGTGATCGTCGACGATGCCACGGTATGCTGGAAGGCTTGGGGCGAGCGCGGCATGCCCGGGCTGATCCTCGTGCATGGCGGCGTGGCCCACAAGGACTGGTGGGACAGTATCGCCCCCTTCCTCGCCGAGACCCGCCGCGTGGTGGCCCTGGACCTCACGGGCATGGGCGACAGCGATCACCGCGACCGCTACTTCATGGACACCTACGCCCGCGAGGTGATCGCGGCCGGCGAGACGGGCGGCGCCTTCGACGGCGGCGCCCCCTTCGTGGCCGGCCATTCCTTCGGCGGTTTCGTCTCGCTGACTGCGGCCATGGAGCATGGCGAGAAACTGCGCGGCGTGGCCGTGCTGGACAGCCCGATCCGGCCCGCGGAGGAGCAGCGGCGTTCCTCGCCGCCCAGTCGCGGCGGCACGGTCTATGCCGACTTCCGGGCCGCCATGGAGCGCTTCCGGCTGCTGCCCGAGCAGACCTGCGACAATGCCTTCCTGCTCGATCACATTGCCCGGCAGAGCCTGAAACAGGCGACCCGGCCGGATGGCACGCCCGGCTGGACATGGAAATTCGATCCGAAACTCTGGGACAAGCTGGACTATGACCGCCCGCCGCCGGCCCAGCTCGTGGACCGGCTGAAGACGCGTGTCGCGCTGTTCCGCGGCGAGGATTCCCGCCTCGTCACCGACGAGATCTGGTCCTTCATGCGTGAAACCTTCGGACCGGACACCACCATGGTGTCGATCCCCGATGCCCAGCACCACCTGATCCTGGACCAGCCGATCGCGGTGGGCGCCGCCCTGGAAGTGCTGACGGGCCCTGGCTGGGGGGTGTAGAGGCCCTTCTCCCCTTCCGGGGAGAAGGTGGGCGAAGCCCGGATGAGGGGCGCGCGGCAAAGCCGCGCTTGGGAAGAGGTGCCGAATCCAGGGCTCGCCCCGCTTGCGGGGGAGCTGTCCGCGTCAGCGGACTGAGGGGGCAGCGCGAAGCGGCGCAGAGCGCGTCAGCGCGCAGACTCTCCCCCATCGCCTCCCCCGGCTCAGGGCCGGGGTCGCCACTTCCCCCGCTAACGCAGGGGAAGCCTGATGCGCAGGCCCCACCTACTCCGGATGCGACTCCAGTTCGCGGGCGACATCCGTCGGGATATCGGCCGGACGCGCCGTGAAGGCCTTGCGCAGCGCATTGCCTATGGCCACCAGCACGACCAGACCCAGCCAGACCGCACCGATCTGGATCCCGCGATGGGGCAGAAGGTCGACATAGCCGAAATTGCGATAGGCCAGGCCCACCAGGGCGCCATAGACGCCCAGGGCAATGATCGCAGACCACACGGCAAAGGGAATTTTATCGGCACGCCCTCCCAGCCCCGCAAGGCTAGCAAGCAGGCCGGGCCATCACAACCAGCCGCGCTCGCGCGCCAGGCGCGCCGCCTCGATCCGGTTGGATGCGCCGAGCTTGGAGATCGCGCTGTGCAGGTAGTTGCGCACCGTTCCCCGGGCGAGCCCCTCGGCCTTGGCGATGGCGGGGCTGTCCATTCCCGCTTCCGCCAGCCGCAGGAGGCGCCGCTCGGTATCGGTCAGCGGGTCCGGCTCGCTCCAGGCCTGTTCGGCCAGGCCGGGCGCCAGCACGCGTTCGCCCGCGGCAACGCGGCGCACCGCGCTGGCCAGATCGGCCGAGGGCGTGTCCTTGAGCAGATAGCCGCTCACCCCCGCTTCCAGGGCCCGCCGCAGATAACCCGGCCGGTCGAAGGTGGTGACGATCAGAACACGCGTCCTCGCCCCGTCGCGCCTGAGCTGGGCGGCCAGTTCCAGACCGGTCAGGCCGGGCATCTCGATATCGGTGACCAGGACGTCCGGCGTGTAACGGCGCACCATGTCCAGCGCCTCGCGTCCTGTCGCAGCCGCCCCCGCAACCTCTATGTCGCCCTCAAGCGACATCAGTGTCGCCAGCGCGTCGCGCAGCATCGTCTGGTCTTCCGCGATCACCACATCGATCATCACGCGCCTCCATCCGGCCAGACCGCCACGAGTCCGCTGCCGCGGCCGCCAAGACCGCGCCCCAGTTCCAGCGTCATGCCCGCATCGGCCAGGCGCTGGCGCAGCCCGTCCAGCCCGCGGCCCGCGAAACGGGCCCCGCCCCGCCCGTCATCCGCAACCGTCAGGCGCAGGCCCTCTGCCCCGCCCTGCAGGCTGATGGCGACACGTTTCGCACCGGCATGGCGCAGCACATTGGTCGCGCCTTCGCGCACGACCATGCCGAAGGGACCGGAGGCGGCATCCGGCAGCTCATCGGCGCCGGCCATGTCCAGCTCGACGTCCAGGCCCGCCCGGCGAAGACGATCGGCGACCTCGGCCGCGACGACGTCGAGCGGCCGCACGCGCAGTCCGGTCACCGCCTCACGCACTTCGGCGAGGGCATCGCGGCTGATCTGCTGGATCGCCGCCAGCTCGGCCCTGGCCCGGTCCGGATCGGTGTCGAAGAGACGGCTGGCCAGATCGGCTTTCAGGGTCGTCACGGAAAGCGTGTGACCGAGCAGATCGTGCAGGTCTCGGGCGATGCGCTGGCGCTCCGCCTCGACCGCCCGCGCGGCGGCGTCGGTTTCCAGATCCTCGCGCACCGCATCGCGCTCCTCGCTGCGCGCCGACCAGGCGGTCGCGGCGGCGATGATGATGCCGAAGACCAGATAGCCTGCGGCATAGACCCAGGGCACGGACACGACCACACAGCCCGCCACAAGGACGATCAGCCACAGGACGAGACCGGCGCGCTGGACCCGCTGGTCGCGGATCCGGGCCATCATCGCGGCGGCGTAGACGAGAAACACGGCCGCGCCGAAATTGGCGGGCAGCAGCCAGAACCCCAGCGCCTCGGTCGCCAGCGCCGCGGGCAGCGCCATCCAGTCCCGCCGCACCATGGCGAAGACGAAGAGGCACAGGAAAAGCGCCGCCGCCATGAGGGTGGTGGCCAGGGTGGCCTGTGCCGGTGTCCCGTAGACCCAGGGCAGGAAGAGCGCGGCCAGATAGACCAGGTAGATCCAGGGCCGCTGTGGCGACAGGTACTGCCACCACCGGCCCGGGAGCCATGCCGTATCGCGGGGTGCCGTCACGCGGCCGGTTCCGTCATGATGTCCGTCATGCCGTCCCTTTTACGGCGCAGGCGCTCGACTTCCCAGCGCATACCCGCAGCGGCGAGCAGGTAGAGACCGGCGACGGCCAGCGGCAGAACGTCGAAACGGCCGTCCGGAAGGGCGAACCAGATCACGCTCACCGTCGCCACGCGAAGGATGGCATGGATCAGGCAGACCCGGCTGCCATAGGTCCAGCCGATGATCGGCCAGTGCAGCGTCATGCCGATCGCCAGGGTCAGCGGTGCCGCGTCCGGTGCCGCCCCGAAGACGATGAAATGCACCGGCCAGAGAAAGTTGATCGCCATCACGGCGAGCATGCCGACACCGCCGATCGGCGATTTTGCTTTCATGAAGGGCGAACGGAAGGGTTTCTGCAGCAAGAGGCCGAGCGGGAAGATCAGGCCGGAGCCGGCGGCGGCGGCCAGCGCCCAGTCTTCCGGCGCCAGATGGCGGCTGAGCATGGCGAGGCCCACCCAGTAGATCGCGCCGGCCACGGGCAGTGAAATGCCGCCGCCGGCATCGAGATAATACCGGTCTTTCTCGTGCTTGAGCAGGGTCTTGAAATCGTCGCTCATCATCGTCTCCGTTGTCAGGGTCGACGACTTCATCGCCCGGCATCGCTGCGCCGGGCAGGCACAGGCTTCACCCATCCGCCATGACAGGTGTCACACAAGCGGCAGCCCGGCATCTTGGCGGGCCGCGCAACGCGTGCTATCCGCTCGGTCACAGGGCATCTTTTTGACAGGGGTTGCAGCAATGGCGGCTGATCACGTTCGCGGCGACATGGACATTTCCCAGCACAAGTCCACTTTCGACGGTTTCATGGCAGTCAGCACCTGGGGCTCGCTCCTGACGGGCCTGACGGTCCTCTACCTCACCCTGGCCTTCGCGGTCGGCATGGACTGGCTGGCCTCGCTGGTCGGCGTGGCGATTGTCGGCGTGCTCGCCGGCCTGGTCCTGTCGATGAAGACGTCCTGGTATGTGACGGTCGGCGGACTGTTCGTGTTCGGACTGATCTGCGGCGGCATCGTCCAGCTCTTCCGCCTGGCGCTCGGCGGTTAAATTTCCCGCCGGACCGGCTGATACTGCACCGCACAAAGAAATTTTTCCGCAGGTCTTCCCCTTCGGGAAGAATTCGACCATGCTCGCCGCAAACAAGCCATAAAGCGGCGGGAGACCATGCGAATTGCGATTCTGAAGGAGCGGCATGCGGGTGAGACCCGCGTGGCTGCCACCCCTGAAACTGTCAAAAAATTCGTCGGCGCCGGACACGAGGTCGCCATCGAGAAGGGCGCCGGCGTGGCCGCGGCCATTCCCGACGACCTGTTTGCCGACGCCGGTGCCAAGACCGGAACGGCGGCGGCCACGCTGAAGGGCGCAGACGCCGTGTTCGCGGTGCGCAGCCCGGACGACGCCACCCTGGCCAAGCTCAAGGGCGTGCTGCTCGTCTGCCACCTGGAACCCCACGGCAATGTCGAGAAAGCCGAGGCCCTGGCCAAGGCCGGGGTCGACGCACTGGCGATGGAATTCGTGCCGCGCATCACCCGTGCCCAGGCGATGGACGCCCTGTCCTCCCAGGCCAATCTCGCCGGCTATCGCTCGGTGATCGAGGCTGCGCAGCTCTACGGACGCGCCTTCCCGATGATGATGACGGCGGCCGGTACGGTCGCCCCGGCCAAGGCCTTCATCATGGGGGTGGGTGTCGCCGGCCTGCAGGCCATCGCCACGGCCCGCCGGCTCGGTGCCGTCGTCACCGCCACGGATGTGCGTCCGGCGGTGAAGGAACAGGTCGCCTCGCTGGGCGCGAAATTCATCGCGGTCGAGGACGAGGAGTTCAAGCAGGCCGAGACCGCCGGCGGCTATGCCAAGGAAATGTCCAAGGAATACCAGGCGAAACAGGCCGAGCTCATCGCCAGCCACATCGCCAAGCAGGACGTGGTCGTGACCACCGCCCTCATCCCGGGACGCCCGGCGCCGAAACTCGTCACCAAGGCCATGGTGGAAAGCATGAAGCCGGGCTCGGTCGTCATCGACCTGGCCGCACCCACGGGCGGCAATTGCGAGCTGACCAAGCCGGACGAGATCGTCGAGCACAAGGGCGTGAAGATCGCCGGCTTCGCCAACCTGCCCGGCCGCCTCGCCGCCGACAGTTCCGCGCTCTACGCGAAGAACCTGGCCAACCTCCTGCCGCTGCTGATCGACGATGACGGCAAGAAGGCGCCCCACTGGGACGACGAGGTCATCCAGGGCATGGCGCTGACGAAGGATGGTGCGGTCATCCATCCGAGCCTGGTGAAGGAAAGCGCATAGCAAGGAGGATGGCGATGACCTGCCACGTTCGCACAGCACTCGTTGTTGCGTCCGGCCTTGTTCTGACTGTGGCCGGATCCGCCGGTGCCCAGATGATCCGTCGGGCAGAACCGGCAACGGTCCGCTTCGTTGCAGACCCGCCCGCGCAAATGGGTACGGAGATTTATGTCGAGCCCGGCGATACGGTCTGGTCCGAAACGCTCCATCCAAGCCACGCGGTACGCCTTCTCGACGAGACGCCCGAGCGCAATCGTCCACGCCATGCCGACGGCGTACCCGCCGACAGCGTTCTGTTCGGTGTACATCTGTCCGACTCGATCGCCTATTGCCAGCCGATTGCCTACGAGGACGCCGTACGGCGGGTTCAGTGCTATCGCGACCTGGACGATAATGGCACGTTCGACGGGACCTACCTGTCCCGACAGCGCGGACTGGATTCCCACTATCTCGTCGCCTATGTCCACGCGCTGACCGCTGTATCGCAGGTTCGCTACGAACCCGTCGAACAGCCCGGCACATTGTCCACGACCGGCGAGGTCGTCTTCGACATGCATCGCGGACAACCTGTATTCCGTCGCAGGATCGGTGAAGAAACGCTCGACAGCCGGTCATCCTGCAGTCCGCTCCCGGACACGCCAGCCACCTGCGACCTCTTCGGCGTACGCATGGAGATGGAACCATCCGGCGACGGCCGCTACCGGATCAGGCTCATCCGGGCCATACCGCAGCGCGGCCTCGTCGTCCAAATCGAGAATACCGGGCTATGACCAATCCCCAAACCAGCGAGGTATCCGTTCATGGAAGCCGTTGATCCCGTCATCTTCCGCCTGGCGATCTTCGTCCTGGCGGTCTTCGTGGGCTATTACGTCGTCTGGTCGGTGACGCCGGCCCTGCACACGCCGCTGATGGCCGTCACCAATGCTATTTCCTCCGTGATCATCGTCGGCGCCCTGCTGGCCGCGACGGCGACCGCCGGCAGCGAGATCGCCGGCGAGGCCGCTTCGGGCGGCGCCGGTTTCTCGCGCGGGCTGGGCTTCATCGCCATCATCCTGGCGAGCGTGAACATTTTCGGGGGCTTCCTGGTCACCCGCCGCATGCTGGCCATGTACAAGAAGAAGGAGCGCTAGACATGTCCGTCAATCTCGCTGCCCTTCTCTACCTCGTCTCGGGGATCCTCTTCATCCTGGCCCTGCGCGGCCTGTCGAGCCCGGAAACCGCCCGCCGCGGCAATGTGTTCGGCATGGCCGGCATGGCCGTGGCCATCGTCACCACCCTGCTCGCCGTCAATCTGGACGGCCTGTCCCTCGTGCTGATCGTCGCCGGTGTGGCCATCGGCGGCGGGATCGGGGCCGTGATCGCCAGACGCGTTCCCATGACCGCGATGCCGCAGCTCGTGGCCGCCTTCCACTCGCTGGTGGGCATGGCCGCCGTGCTGGTCGCCGCCGCTGCGCTCTACGCGCCGGAGGCCTTCCACATCGCCGACGGTCTGGGCAATCTGAAACACCTTTCCCTGTTCGAACTCTCGATGGGTACGGCGATCGGCGCCATCACCTTCTCCGGCTCGGTGATCGCCTTTGCCAAGCTGAACGGGAACATGTCCGGCGCGCCGATCATCCTGCCGGTCCGCCACCTCATCAATATCGGCATCGGCCTCTTCATCGCCGTGATGATCGCCTTCCTGATGGCCTCCGGCGGCGATGCGAAACTGGCCTTCTGGCTGATCACGATCGCGGCCTTCGTGTTGGGCGTCACCCTGATCATCCCGATCGGCGGCGCCGACATGCCGGTCGTGGTCTCGATGCTGAACTCCTATTCCGGCTGGGCCGCCGCGGCGCTGGGCTTCACGCTGGAGAACACTGCGCTGCTGGTCACCGGCGCCCTGGTGGGCTCCTCCGGTGCGATCCTGTCCTACATCATGTGCAAGGGCATGAACCGCTCCTTCATCTCGGTCATCCTCGGCGGGTTCGGCGAGAGCGGCGACGCGGCCGCCGAGGCCGGTCCGCAAGGCAATGCCAAGCAGGGCTCGGCGGACGACGCCGCCTTCGTCATGAAAAATGCCGGCAAGGTCATCATCGTGCCCGGCTACGGCATGGCCGTCGCCCAGGCCCAGCACGCGCTGAAGGAAATGGCCGACATGCTCAAGGAAGAGGGTGTCGACGTGTCCTACGCCATCCACCCGGTGGCCGGCCGCATGCCGGGGCACATGAACGTCCTCCTGGCCGAGGCCCAGGTGCCCTATGACGAGGTATTCGAGCTGGAGGACATCAACTCCTCCTTCTCCAATGCCGACGTCGCCTTCGTGATCGGCGCCAACGACGTGACCAACCCGGCCGCCGAGGACGATCCGTCCTCGCCGATCTACGGCATGCCGGTGCTGCAGGTGTGGAAGGCCAAGACGGTTTTCTTCGTCAAGCGTTCGCTGGGCTCGGGCTATGCCGGCGTGGAGAACCCGCTCTTCTTCCGGGACAACACGATGATGCTGCTCGGCGACGCCAAGAAAATGGTCGAGAGCATCGTGAAGGTGCTCGACTGATCATGACGGTTCAGCGGCCTTTCAGCCTTGCCTGTCGAGGCTGAACGGCATGCTGGCCGAACTCGCCTTCCTGGCCTCCGGGCCGATAGCCGACGACTGCACCTGGAACGGCATCCCGCTTTATGGCGAGGTGGCGGTGGTCGACAGTTTTCCCGACATCCGCGTGCAGATCGTGGAGAGCTTTCCCGATCTGAAAGTGAAACCGGTCGGGAGCTTTCCGGACGATTGCGGCGAATGGGAATTCGTCGACCGCTTTGCGGACTTCACCATCCAGTTCGTCGAGAGCTTCCCGGATATCAAGATCGAATACGTCGAGAGCTTTCCGGGCCTGCCCTGACGGGCCTCACGCCACGCCGGCCAACCCGCGATAGACATAACCCGACAGGCGCGGTGTCTTCGGCGTATAGTCCGCCTCCAGGCGGTCGATCCGGAAACCGCTCTCGCCGATCATCCGGTCGATGGGCCGGGTGAGATGACAGCCGCCGCCGATGCGTTTCCACACCGGTTCGATCCTGTGCTGCCAGCGCGCGACACCGGCATCGGGCGCCAGCCCGTGTTCCAGAAAGACCAGCCGTCCGCCGGGTTTGAGCACACGCCGCATCTCCGCCAGGGCGGCCTGCCAGTCCGGAATGGTACACAGGGTGAAGGTGAGCAGGACCGTATCGATGGACCGGTCTTCCACGGGCAGGGCCTCGCCGGGCGCATCGACCAGCTCGACGGGGATGGCCTGGCGCCCGATCGCCCGCTGCGCCTTGGTGCGCATGCCCTCGGACGGCTCGACCCCGATCACCTGCCGCACGCGGCCGGCATCGTAGTAGGGAAGATTGGTGCCCGATCCGAGACCGACTTCCAGCACGACACCTTCCGCTTCCGGCACCATGATGCGGCGATGCTTGAGAATGGGCCGCGTGCCGCAGGCACAGGCGATCAGGTTGGGCAGGATGCGTTCGGAATAGAACCCCATCAGCGCACGCGCTCGAAATGGAATTCCACCGTACTGACCACGCCCTCGGCGCTGCGCATATCGAGGAAGGCGCGCATGGCATCGTCCCCGTCCGGCTCCAGGACAAGCCCCGAGAAGACAACGCGTTCGCCCTCCAGAGCGAGGAATTCGAAGGTGACCTGTTCGCCGTTCTCCTCCCAGCCGGTGAAGTCGCGATTGAAGTGCTTCACGTGATAGCCGAACTCGCCGCTAGGATTGTGGCCGATCATCAGCATTTCGGAAAATTGCAGCGCTCCGTCGGCGCTGTACTGGAAGGCGCCGACAAGCTCGCCGGAGGCCGTGCGCATCCAGCATTCCGACATGTCGCCGTCGAAACCGGGCCCGGCCCAGCATCCCTCCAGCCAGTCCAGCGCCGCGAAAACGGCACCGGTATCGACCTCCTCCGCCGGCTGTGCGGCAGCCAGCAGGCCCGACAGGGCAATGGCAACAGGTATCATGACAATCCTCCCGCAGGCCGGACATGTCCGGCGATGCGATTGACTTTATCCGATCCTGGCGCAAAAGGCGTGGCATGCCGAACGAAATTCTGTCTGTCGCCAAGGCCGGCGGGTTGAAGACCGAACCGGCCTTCGCGAAGGTGCTGGGGCTGGGCGGCGAGCCCTATGCGGAAATGCTCAAGCTGGCGTCGCCGGGCGACGAGGCCCTGCGGGACATCATCCGTCATGCGGGCTATGCGGCGCGCTAGCGTCCGTCCGGCCCGGGGTCCTCGCCGGTGCGCAGCCAGCCGGTGATCGACACGCGGGCCGCCTTCACCTTGTCGCCGACGCGCGTGACGGCATGGGGCTGGGGCACGCGGAACATGGACAGCGTATTGCCGCGCGGCACGAAGGCCGTGTCGACCGATCCGTCCGGCTTGTAGAATTCCAGCAGTCCGCCCCAGGCCTTGCCCCAGCGCTCCGAGAGGGTGAGCACATAGGCGGCGACCCGGTTCTTGCCCGCCACCCCGTCATCGTGCGTGGTGAGGAAATGGCCGGCCGTGTACCGTGTCAGCTGGGCGTCGGCGAAGCTGATCGTCGGCGTATCGAGGACTTTCCGCATCGGCTCCAGGAAGACGTCCGAATTGATCATCTCGTAGAGGTCGCACAGCGCCGGCGCCTCGTCCCGCAGCTCGCCCTTGTGCCATTTGTCGTACAGCGAATAGCTGTCGTAGAGATAGGCGAAGCCGCGCTCGGCCTCGCCGTCTACATGGCGCTGGAAGTCGGCCCGCTGGGCCGGGGACTGGGCGGCCATGGCGGCAGAATCGAGATCGAAATGCTTGCCGTGCAGCTTGGTCACCAGCGTCCAGCGCGGCACCGCGTCCACGGCAGCGCGCGCCGCGGCAAGCGTTTCGGCATCCAGTACGCCTTCCAGCTGGCAGCGCGTCGTTTCGGCCATCGCCTTGCGCGGCGTTTCGATATCCAGATCTGGCGACAATGCCGGCATGTTCATCCTCGTCGTTTGTGCTCTCAGGCGCAGCCGGCACACCGGGGCGCAGCCGGGTCGAGCTCCAGCCGCTTCTCCTCGATCGCTTCGCCGCATTCGGCGCACCATCCGTACTCGTCATCTTCCACGCGTTGCAGCGCCGCGTCGATGCGACGAATTTCCTGTGCCCGGCGCGCCTCGGCCGCCTTGGCCATGGCCTGGACCTGCAGGGAATCCTGGCGCGACAGGCGGCCCACGGACTGCTGGTCGAGCTCCACGGGCTTGCGATCCTCGTGCGCGGACTGCGACAGGTCGAGCAATTCCGCCTTCAGGGCCAGGAGCCGCTGGCGGGCCGCGTCGGCATCGATGGCCATCGGACATGTCTCCCCATTGCATCCTCGCCGCCACTATCGGCCGGCAGGGCATGCCGTCAAACCGCCGGGTACAGCGCCCGTTCGCCGGCGGGAGGGACAACCTGCTGTTCAATACCGGTGGATCACCCGGCCCGCGGTCTCTAGGCTCCCCGCAAAAGAGCGAGAGGGGCTCGAATGTCCGAAACGATACTCGCGCTGGATGGCGTATCCAAGACCTTCAGCGGCAAACCGGCCGTCCGCGATGTCAGCTTCACCGTGGAGCGGGGGCAGATCACCGGATTCCTGGGACCGAACGGTGCCGGCAAGACAACCAGCCTGCGCATGGCGCTGGGCATCCTCACGCCCGACAGGGGCCATGTCGCCCTGTTCGGCGGTCCGCCCCGCCCCGGCGCGCTCGACCGCGTCGGCTTCCTGCCTGAAGAGCGCGGCATCTACCGCAAGATGAAGGTGATCGAGGTGATCGTCTTCTTTGCGCGGCTCAAGGGCGTCCGCCCCGCCGAGGCCCGCAAGCGCGGCCTGGCCATGCTCGAGGAGTTCGGCCTCGCCGAAGTCGCCGAGAGCAAGGTGAAGACGCTGTCCAAGGGCATGGCCCAGAAGGTGCAGATCATCTCCACCCTGGTGCACGAGCCGGAATTCATCATTCTCGACGAGCCCTTCTCCGGTCTCGACCCGGTCAACCAGTACGCCCTGGAACAGGTGGTGCGAAAACAGGCCGAAGCCGGGCGGACCGTGCTCTTCTCCACCCATGTGATGGAGCATGCGGAACGGCTCTGCGACAAGATCGTGCTGATCGCCAAGGGCCGGAAGGCCTTCGACGGTACGGTTGCCGAGGCCCTCGGCGAAGTGCCGCGCCGCGTGACGCTGGAGATCGTCTCCGATCACGACCTCGCCGACGTGCTCGCCGGCAAGGGCGCGGTGCATCGCGAGCGGCAGGGCGAGCACGATGTCTGGATCGTCGACCTGACACCCGGCGTGGATGCCCAGGACATTCTCAAGGCCTGTGTCGATGCCAATGTGAAGCTGACCCGGTTCGAGCCTGTGCGCGCGCATCTGCACGATGCCTTCGTCCATCTGGTCGGCAAGGACGCTGCGGCGCCGGAAGCGGAGACAGCCTGATGCGCAATATCTATCTCATCGCCCGCCGCGAATTCCTGTCCTATGTGGCGACCTGGGGCTTCTGGCTGTCCCTCCTGTCCGTGCCCTTCTTCATGGCGCTGGGCTTCGGCATGCCCATCCTCATCGAGAACTCCCAGCCCACGCGCTACTACGTACTGGTCGACGAGACCGGCGGGCGTCTGGAACAGGCCGTCTACGAGCAGATCGACCGTTCGCGTGAGGACGAGGCCGAGCGCGTGCGCGAAGCGGCGTCAGAGATGCTGGGCAACAATCCCCAGGTCGAGGCCGCGCTCGACAATTCGCTGCAGCTCGAGGACGACAGCTATGTCCGCGTCGATGCGGGCACGACCGATCTCGACGAATTGCGACCCTACCTGACCGGAGCCGCCGAGCTGGAGACGGATGAGGGGCCGCAGCCCCTGTTCGCCGCCATCTATCTCAGCGAACCCGTTCCGGGACGTATCGAGATGGCCTACTGGAGCACCAACCTCACCGACAGCCGTCTGCGCGGCGATATCCGCACCGCCCTGCGCGACTACATGCAATTGCGCTACCTGGTCGACAATGGCGTCGATCCGGCGCTGATCGAGGCGGCGGACGACATTGCCCCCGTGGTGCGCGAACTCAATCCGGAGCGCAGCGCGGACGCCGCCGAAGTCACCCAGGGCGAGCGCCTGCCGATCTTCGTGGGTGTGGGCACGGCCTTCGGCCTGTGGATCGTCATCTTCTCGGTGGTGAACATGCTGCTCACCGCGATGATCGAGGAGAAGGGCAACAAGGTGCTGGAAATGATGCTCGCCTCGGCGCGGCATCATGAAATCCTCGTCGGAAAGCTGCTCGGTGTCGCGGCCGTCTCGGCCACGCTGCTGCTGTTCTGGGGCGCCCTCGCCTCGATCGGGGGGCTGGCGGTCCAGCAAGTCATGGCCGCCGCCGACATCCCCGCAGCCGATATCATGGCGGCCCTGTTCGACCCGGCCCTGATCTTCCCGGCCATCGGCTATTTCATCGTCGGCTATCTGATGTATGGCGCGGTCTTCCTGGCGATCGGCTCGCTGTGCGAGACCATCCAGGACGCCCAGACCCTGATGAGCCCGATGATGCTCATCATGATGATGCCGCTCTTCCTGGTGATGATGGCCATCGACGCGCCCGATTCGCCCATCGTCGCCGTGGCCAGCTGGGTGCCGCTGTGGACCCCCTTCATCATGCTGGTCCGCCTGCCCCAGGATATCGGCATGGTGGACATCGTCGGCACGACACTGGCCATGGTCGCGACAGCAGTCGTGGTGATCTGGGGCGCCGGCGTTCTGTTCCGCATGGGCGCCCTCAACCAGGCCAACCAGGACACGGTGAAGAGCTGGTTCCAGTTCGGCGGGAAGAAGAAGGCGGCGGGATAAGGTAACGGGACAATGCCCGTCGCCCGGTTGTCGACGCCACCAACGACCGTCATTCCGGCGAAGGCCGGAACCCAGATCATAGAAGCGGGTTGAGCCAGGTTCGGCACGATCTCATTCTGCGATCTGGGTCCTGACTGACGCCTGCGCCCGCGAAAGCGGGGGTCAGGATGACGGATTGCGGGGCCGCACAAATCTCGCCCCCCGATCAAGAGGCATTACCCCAAAGGAAAACGCCGCGTCCCGGATCCGGGACGCGGCGTTTTCGCGAAACCTGTAATAAGGTCTGGCGACCCTAGCGGCGACCGCCACGCTTCGCGATGAGACCTTCGCGCTGGGCCCGCTTGCGGGCCAGCTTGCGCGCGCGGCGAATGGCTTCAGCCTTCTGGCGAGCCTTCTTCTCCGACGGCTTTTCATAATGATTGCGGCGCTTCATCTCGCGGAAAGTACCTTCCCGCTGCATCTTCTTTTTCAGCGCGCGGAGCGCTTGCTCCACATTATTATCGCGCACAACGATCTGTACGATGGCTCTCTCTCCATAATCTGGACGCAAGGACCATCCTTACGCCGCTAGTTCGCCAGAGGCGGGGCTACTACCAGAGCTGCGACGTCGTGTCCACTCCGTCAGCACACACAGGTGTGGTGACGCGATGGCGCGTCTGGTCTAGAAACAGGGCATGACAGATGCCGCCTCCGACACCCGCTCGCGCCAGTATAGCACACGCGACGCCCTGCTGCAGCCCATGCTGGCCCACGCCGCCTTCGACGGCTGGACGGCGGACAGTTTCCGGGCCGCCTGCGAGGATGCCGGGATCGAGGAGGGGCTGGCCCGCCTCGCCTGCCCGCGCGGCGAGCTGGACCTGATCGCCCACTGGTCACGCAAGCTGGACGCAGCCGTGCTCGACGCGGTGAAGGCCGCCAACCTCGCCGAGATGAAGATCCGCGACCGGGTGCGTTTCGGCGTCATGGCCCGGCTGGAGGCGCTCAACGGCCATGAAGAGGCGGCCCGCCGGGCCCGCGCGCGCCTGCTGCTGCCCGATGCCGCCGCGGAAGGCCCGCAGCTGCTCTGGGCCACGGCCGACACGATCTGGCGCGCCATCGGCGACACCTCGACCGACGTCAATTTCTACACCAAGCGGACCATTCTCTCCGGCGTCTACGGCTCCACCCTGTCGGCCTGGCTGAACGAGAGCGATGCGGAAAAGCCCGACGCCCAGGCCTTCCTCGACCGGCGCATCCAGAACGTGATGGATTTCGAGAAGACCAAGGCGCAGCTGAAAAAGATGACCGCCGACCTGCCGGACATCGCCGGCGTCCTCGGCAAGATGCGCTACGGGCCGGGGCCGCGGGTCTAGCGGGTCCAGCGCGGGTTTTCGAACCAGGCCTGTTCGGCCTCCACCTGCACGAAGTCACGCTCGGGCCAGCGCATGGCCGTCAGATAGCCACCGAAGACACAGCCTGTGTCGATGCAATGCACATTGTTGCGCGCCCGCACATCGGGCTCGGCGACATGGCCGTGCACGACGGTGGCCTGGCCCGAATAGTTCCGCGCCCAGTCGCGCCGGACCGGCAGGCCGTGCGCGTCGCGCTCGCCCGTGACCTCGCCGAACATGGCAAACGCTCTGACGCGGGATGTCTCCTCGCCGTGCATGTCGGCATGCACGCCGGCATGGGCGACGACGAGATCGCCGCCATCGAGCAGCAGGTGGTGCGGCAGGCGGTCGATGAAATCGGCGGCGCGGCGGCGGAAAACCGCACTCTCGCGCTCGAACTGCTCGATGGTCGCCTCCAGCCCGTGACTGATCTTCACATCGCGCCCGGCCAGCCAGCGGCGGAACTTGTCGTCATGATTGCCCACGACGCAATGCCCCCGCTCTTCCTCGACGAGATGCATGGCCAGCCGGATCACGTCCGGCGTCCGCGGCCCGCGATCGACCAGATCGCCCAGCAGGACAGGCTTGCGGCCCTCGGGATGGTGGATGCGGTAGTCGCGCGATCCCGCGGCGCCTTCATGGCGCACGTCATAGCCGAGCCGGTGCAGCAGCCGCTCCAGCTCGCCGGCACAGCCGTGCACATCGCCGATCAGGTCGAACGGGCCGGTATCGTCGATGAAACGATCCGGCGGTGTGGGCGAAACGCGCATATCCATGCCCCCAATATGGGGTGTCGCGCCGGCCGGGCGAACCCCTAAAGCGGGGAGAGCCGGTTCACATGGCCCATCTTGCGGCCGGCCCGTACGCTGCGCTTGCCGTAAAGATGCAGACGCGCAGCCGGATCGGCGGCCAGCGCCGCCCAGTCATTGGCGTCCTCGCCGATGAGATTGGTCATCACGCAGGCGGAGTGCGGTGCCGGATCGCCCAGCGGCCAGCCGGCGACGGCCCGCATGTGCTGTTCGAACTGGCCGCAGCCGCAGGCATCCATCGTCCAGTGGCCGGTATTGTGGACGCGCGGCGCGATCTCGTTGACGACAAGCCCGTCCGGCCCGAGGTCGAACAGCTCGACGGCGAAGACGCCGACATGGTCCAGCCCGCCGCCGATCTGCCGGGCGATATCCAGGGCGCGGTCCTGCGTCGCCGCGTCAATGCCCGGCGCCGGCGCGGTGGTCTGTTTCAGGATACCGCCGCCATGCACATTCTCGCTGAGCGGCCAGGCCTTCACCGTGCCGTCCAAGGCCCGGGCGGCCACGACGGAGAGTTCGCGCTCGAAGGCCGCCGCCCCTTCCAGGATGGCCGGCTTTTCACCGATCGCCTGCCAGGCCGCCGCGGCCTCGCCGGGCTCGCGGATCCAGGCCTGGCCCTTGCCGTCATAGCCGAAGCGCCGGGTCTTCAGCACGGCCGGCAGACCGATGCGCTCGATCGCGGCTTCCAGTCCGGCCAGATCGTCGACCGGGGCGAACGGCACGGTGGCAGCGCCCGCCTCGTTGATGAAGGTTTTCTCGACCAGCCGGTCCTGGGTCAGTTCCAGCGAGCGCCCCCCGGGACGCAGCTCGGACACGCGCGCCGCGATGGCGACGGTCTCGACCGGAACATTCTCGAATTCGTAGGTGATCGCGTCGCAGCGCTCGGCGAAGGCCTGGACGGCACCGGCATCGTCCCAGGGCGCGCTGAAGGCCCGCGCCGCGACGCGCGCGGCCGGACAATCCGGCTCGGGCTCGTAGACATGGACATCGAAGCCCAGCCCGGCGCCTGCCGTCGCCAGCATGCGGCCCAGCTGGCCGCCACCGAGAATACCGATCACCGAACCGGGTTCGAGCAGGGTCGCCGTCATGGGAGCTCAGTCCTCGACCGTCACCGGAACGCTGTCGGTCTGGGCCTGGCGCCAATGAGCCAGCCGTCCCGCCACACCGTCGTCCGACAGGGACAGGATGGAGGCCGCCAGCAGCCCGGCATTCGTCGCCCCGGCATCGCCGATGGCCAGCGTGCCCACGGGGACGCCGGCGGGCATCTGGACGATGGAGAGCAGGCTGTCCTGGCCGCTGAGCGCCTTGGACTTCACCGGCACGCCGAGCACCGGCAGCGTCGTCATGGAGGCAATCATGCCCGGCAGGTGTGCCGCCCCGCCCGCACCGGCGATGATCACCTTGATGCCGCGATCGCGCGCGCCCTTGGCAAACGCGCACAGGCGGTCGGGCGTCCGATGGGCCGACACGACCTCGGCCTCGTAATTCACGCCAAGCTCGCGCAGAAGTCCGGCCGCCTTCTTCATGGTCGGCCAGTCCGAGCGCGAGCCCATGACGATGGCGACGTCGGCGGTGATATCGGGAGAGGATGGCGAAAGATCGCTCATGACGCTTCCTGCGCGGGGAAAAGGAAGCGCGCGACATTAACCTCCGCGCGTGGAAGGTCAAGACGCCTTGCGATGCAGGGCTTTTCTTTTGGCGCTTGAGGGTTTCTTAACCACACTTCTCCAGCTTGTGCTGGAATGGAATCGGAACGGATCGAGCCATGCGCATCGGCCCCTTGAACACCACCGGTAACGTCTCCCGCACGGGCAAGACGGAGACCGCCAAGAAAGGCAGCGCCGCCGGCGCCAGCGCCCCGCCGCAGGATGCGGCGTCCATCATGGGCGTGCCGGAAGCGGAACTGACGCCCAATGTCCAGCGGGCGCTTCTCTCGCTGATGGGTGAAGTGGACCAGCTGCGCAAGGAAACCGAGCGCCTGCGCGGCCGCGTGCGCGAACTGGAATCGCTGGCCGACCATGACGTGCTGGTTCCCGTGCTCAACCGCCGCGCCTTCCTGCGCGAGGTGTCCAAGGCGCTGGCCCTGGCCGAACGCCACGACGCGCCGTCGGCCCTGGTCTATCTGGACCTCAACGGCTTCAAGGACATCAACGACACCTACGGCCATGCCGCCGGCGATGCCGCGCTCCACCATGTCGCCAGCCTGCTGACCGCCCATGTCCGCGAAACCGATGCTGTGGGCCGGCTCGGCGGCGACGAGTTCGGACTCGTTCTGACCCTGACCGGCCATGACGGTGCCCAGGCGAAGGCTCGCGAACTGGTCGACATCCTGCACAGTTCGCCCTTCATGCATGAGGGCAAGGCATTGTCGGTGGGCGCAGCCTGGGGATGCCATCCGCTGATGCCGGGCCACAAGGCCGAAGAGGCGATGGCCCAGGCCGATGCGGCCATGTATGCGCGCAAGCAGGCCCAGAAGGCCGAGGCCCGGCGCAAGCAGGCCTAGCCTCGCGCGATCAGGCGATGATGTCGGGCGTGATCTGGTCCTCAAGCCGGGAGATCTCGTCCTTCAGCCTGAGCTTTTCCTTCTTCAGACGGGCAATCTTCAGCTGATCGACGACACCGTTTTCGGCGAGCGCATCGACTTCGTGATTGAGAGCGTCGTGTTCCGCGCGCAGCATTCCGAGCTGTTCCAGAAGGGCCTGCTGCTCCTGGGCTTCTCCGTCCATTCCTGAGCCGTCTCTTTCCGAACTGGGCGATAAGCGAATTGGGCAATGTACCGGTTGCCGCCCGGTCTTCGGATCCAGCGCCTTTCGCGTCCGTCCGGCTGCACCGCGGCGAAGACGGCACATTAGCCGCTTTCCCCGCCCAGATAAATCCGCAAAGGACGCTGCAGGCGCGAACGCGCCGCTCAGCGCCGGCCGCCCTCCAGGTCCTCGCCCCAGCGGCGCGTCCCGTCCCAGTCGAGACCGAACAGATCCAGCGCGCGGCCCACCGACTGATCCACCAGATCGTCGATCGTCTCGGGCCTGGCATAGAAGGCCGGCAGGGGCGGACATATCACCGCACCCATTTCGGTGAGGGCTTCCATGGTGCGGATATGGCCGAGATGAAAGGGCGTCTCGCGCACCATCAGGACGAGGCGGCGACGCTCCTTCAGGACGACGTCGGCGGCGCGCGTGAGCAGGCTGGACGTCACGCCGGTCGCGATTTCCGACATGGTCCGCACCGAACAGGGCGCGATGAGCATGCCGCGGGTCTGGAAGGATCCCGACGCGATCGGCGCGCCGACATCGGGCATCTTGTAGACATGGTCGGCCTGGGCGCGAAAGTCGCGAATGCGCCAGTCCGTCTCGTATCCGAGCGTCATCTCGGCCGCTTTGGAAGCGACCAGATGGCTCTCGATTCCCAGCGAGCGGAGCGCTTCCAACGCCCTGATTCCATAGACAATTCCGGACGCGCCCGAGACGCCCACGATCAACCGGTCCGGCTTCATATTGTCCTAACCCCGAAACGTTTCGTGAATAGACATAATGCGTGGACGTGTTTCAATCGAGGGGTCCACTTCAGCAAGAGGAGACGTCTCCATGTCCATCGAAGCCCGCATTCGTGAGCTCGACGCCCGTCACACGCGTCTGGATTCCCAGCTCGACGAACTGAAAAAGCATTCGTCCGCGGACACGTTGGAAGTCGCCCGTCTGAAGAAGGAAAAACTGCGACTCAAGGAGCAGATCGAGTCTCTTCGAATGAGCACGCATCAGTCCCTCGCAGGATAGCGAATGGTACTGATGCGACCCTGAACTGAGACCTGACAAGGAGGGCGGCTTTCGAGCCGCCCTTTTTGCAGGTTACACTGGCTGCCACCCTTACCGGAGACACTCATGCGTGCGTTCACCGCCCTGCTGCCCCTCGCCCTTCTGGCGACAAGTCCCGTCCAGGCCCTCGCCCAGACCGGCAAGGACAACACACCGTGCCAGGCCGGCCGCGCGGCCCTGGAGGCCGGCGAGAGCACGCGCGCGATCGAGTTGCTGGAAACCTGCCTGGCGAGCACGGATCTGGAACCCGATCGCGAGGTGAGCGTCTATGCCGGGCTCGGTGCGGCCTTCCTCGCCGAACAGCGCTTCGAGGACGCCCTGAACGCCTATAATTTCGCCTTCGCCATCGCCGACACCCAGCAGGCCGAAGTGATCGAACCCACGCTGTGGCGCAACCGGGGCATCGCCCGCGCCGAGCTGGACCAGCTGGACGGCGCCCTGGAGGACCTGCAGCGCGCCGCGTCGGAAATGCCGGACGACGTGATGACCCATCTCACCCTGGGCTTTGTCTATCAGGACCTCGACCGTCCGGCCGATGCCGTGGTCGCCTATGACAATGTCGTGCGCCTGGAGCCGGAATGGACCGGCGCCTGGATCAACCGCTCCAGCGCACTGCTGGATGCCGGCATGACCTCCGCCGCCGTCGAGGATGCCCGCCGCGCCGTGGAGCTGGAGCCGGCCAGCGGCACCACGCTCAACATGCTGTGCTGGACGCTGATCAAGGATGACCGCGCGCGCACCGCCCTGCCGCTGTGCGAACAGGCCGTGGCACTGGAGCCGGAGAGCGGTGCCATTGTTCATTCCCACGCCTCGGCCCTGGAAGCGCTCGGCCGGATGGACGAGGCGCGGCCGCTCTATCGCCGGGCCTGGCAATTATCGCCCGACGACCCGGAAATCTCCGCCGACTACGAGCGCACGCACAATCCCTGACACCCGCCCGCCGCGGTCCGCACCGCAAGCGGGGCATTGCAACACCCCGCCGCTCGTGCAAGGTCAGCGATCCCGTCTGGGCGGATGCCGCCCGTTTGGAACAAGAGGATCGCAAAATGGGTGATCGCGTCGCCATCGTGACCGGTGGAGCCAACGGCATCGGCAAGGCCTGCGCCCGCCGGCTCAGCGAGGACGGCTGCCAGGTCGTCATTGCCGATATCGACCAGAGCGCCGGCGAGGCCCTGGCCGACGAGCTCGGCGCAGGCAAGGGCAAGGCCCTCTTTGTGTCCTGCGACGTGTCCGATCGCCTGGCGGTCAACAATCTCCTGTCGGAAACCCGCTCGACCTTCGACCGGCTGGACGTGCTGGTGAACAATGCCGGCATCGTCTCCAAGGGCGACATCCTCGACCTGTCCGAAGCCGATTTCGACCGCGTGATGGGCGTCAATCTCAAGGGCGCCTTCCTGGTGGCCCGCGAGGCGGCGCGCCAGATGGTGGAACAGATCGAGGAGGACGGCGAGCGCGCCGAGGATGCCCGGCGGCGCTATGCGATCATCAATATGTCGTCGGTGAACGGCGTGGTCGCCATTCCCGACCAGCTCGCCTACTGCGCCACCAAGGGCGCGATCAACCAGCTCACGAAGTCGATGGCGCTGTCGCTGGCGAAGTACGGCATCCGGGTCAACGCGATCGGCCCGGGCAGCATCAATACCGACGTGCTCAAATCGGTCAGCGACAATCCCGACGCCATGGCCCGCATCATGTCGCGTACGCCGCTGCAGCGTATCGGCGACCCCGACGAGGTGGCCTCGGTCGCCTCCTTCCTGGCCTCCAAGGATGCCAGCTACATCACCGGCACCACGATCTATGCCGATGGCGGCCGCCTGGCGATGAACTACACAGTGAGCTGACACGAAAAAGGCCGGGTCCCACGGACCCGGCCTTTTCAGATCGACGCAAACAGCCGGTCAGTCC
Organism: Pseudomonadota bacterium; assembly: GCA_034659015.1. Classification (GTDB taxonomy): domain Bacteria; phylum Pseudomonadota; class Alphaproteobacteria; order Caulobacterales; family Maricaulaceae; genus Maricaulis. The sequence continues at coordinate 444,123 of JAYEGL010000017.1, forward strand.
TGCTTGGAGCCACCGAACAGGGTTTCCAGGTCGACATCGTCCGGATTGAACTCGTCGGATCCGGTGTCCAGCTCGTCCTGCGCCTTCAGCGTGTCGTTGAGCATTTCCGGATTTTCCTCTTCCAGCTTGCGCCGGCGGGCCGAGGCCTTCTTCACCTGCTCGTCCAGATCGATCTGGGTGCACAGCCCCAGCGAAACCGGATCGGTCGGCTTGATGTTCGCCGAGTTCCAGTGCGTGCGCTCGCGCACGGCCTGGATCGTCGTCTTGGTGGTGCCGATCAGCTTGGAGATCTGCGCGTCGGACAGTTCCGGGTGGTTACGCACCAGCCAGGCGATCGCGTCCGGACGGTTCTGGCGGCGCGACAGCGGCGTATAGCGCGGTCCGCGGCGCTTGGCCGGCGTATGCAGGTCGGCATATTTCGGCTTGGTCACCTTCATGCGGTAATCGCTGTTGTTCTCGGCGCTCTCGATTTCCTCGCGGGTGAGCTGGCCGTTGGAGATGGGGTCCGCGCCCCGCACGCCGACGGCGACGTCGCCATCGGCGATCCCCTTCACTTCCAGCGGATGCAGGCCGCAGAAATCGGCGATCTGGTCGAAGGTGAGAGACGTGTTGTCGACGAGCCAGACCGCCGTGGCTTTCGGCATCAGGATCTCGGTCATGCGTATAGTCTCCTTTGGGAGAAACAAAAAAAGCCCGACGCGGCGGCCGGGCTCGGGCTTCCGACGCTGCGCGGCGGGATAGCCCGTACACGAAGCGATTTGAGGCTTTTATACCGCACTCGATGCTGTCTGGAAAGCGGGCCGGAATGCATTTGTCAGCACGTCAGCAGGATCTTGCCGGCGTGTTCGCCGCTGTCGAGACGGGCATGTGCGGCACGGACATCGTCGAGCGGGAAGCGGCTGTCGATCACCGGCGCCAGCTTTCCGGCCTCGACCCAGGGCCACACGGTTTCGCGCACAGCGCGGGCCAGACGCGCCTTCTCGGCGTCCGGACGCGCGCGCAGTGTGGATCCCGTCAGCACGATCCGCTTGAGCATCATGCGCATCAGATCGACTTCGACCCGGCTTCCCTTGAGAAAGGCGATGGAGACGATGCGGGCGTCCTGGCGGGCGCAATTGATGTTCTTCTGCACATAATCGCCGCCGACCATGTCGAGGATCACATCCGCCCCGCCGGCCTCCTTCACCACCGCCTCGAAATCGGTCTCGCGGTAGTGGACCGCGATATCCGCGCCGAGACGTTCGCACAGCGCCACCTTCTCCGCCGTGCCGGCCGTGGCGATGACACGGGCACCATGCGCCTTGGCCATCTGGATGGCGGTCGTGCCGATCCCGCTCGACCCGCCATGGACCAAAAGTGTCTCGTCCGGCGACAGTGCGCCGATCTCGAACACGTTGACCCACACCGTCATCACCGTCTCGGGCAGGCCGGCGGCCTCGGTCAGGTCGAGCCCGGACGGCGCAGGCAGGACCGATCCGGCCGGCGCCACCACATAGTCGGAATAGCCGCCCCCGGCGACCAGCGCGCACACGGCGTCGCCCTCGGCCAGTCCAGAAACCCCTTCCCCGACGGCCGCGACATGACCGGCGACCTCCAGGCCCAGCCCTTCCGGCGCACCGGGCGGTGCGGGATAGAAGCCCAGCCGTTCGATCTGGTCGGGCCGGTTGACCCCGCACGCCACATTGCGGATCAGCACTTCGCCCGGACCGGGCGCCGGGACCGGGCGCCGCACCACGTCCAGCACGTCCGGGCCGCCGGGTTCGCGCGCGATCACGATACGGGTTTCGTGATGGGTTCCGGCCGGTTCCGTCATGGGACTCTCCGTGGCTTCGGGTTATGGTCGGGGGCTGACACTGTGGAGGCCCCCATGTTTCACGATGACGATACAGCCGCAACCACCCCGCCCAAAGACGCGATCATCCCGGGCGAAGACCTCGACGCCCTGTCGCTGGAAGACCTCGCCGAACGGCGCACCGTTCTCGAGGCCGAACTGCGGCGGATCGATGCCATATCGGAAAAGAAGCGTGCCGGGCGCAGCGAAGCGGACGCCGTGTTTAAGTTTTGATCAAGGGTTTCGGGCAATCTGGCCCGAGGTTTGCTACGAATCGGACCTGACACATGCGGACCGCAAAACTGGACACGTGATGACTGACAATACGCCGAACCTCTTCCCCGCCGGGGGCGCGCCGGCCGCCCGGGCCCAGGACTTCGCCAATTCGGAGATGTTCCAGAAACTCTTCCGGGAGGGTATGGACCTGGTGGAGGAGACGGCCGCCTATCTGGACGGCCCGGGGCGCGACGATTCCAAGTCGCTCGACCGGACGGGCGCGCTGTCCTATGCCAGCGAGAGCATGAAGCTGACCACGCGGCTGATGCAGGCGGCCTCCTGGCTGCTCGCCCAGCGGGCCGTGTCCGAAGGCGAGATGTCCGCCGAGGACGCCACCGACGGCAAGTACCGCCTGTCCAACGACCGTCCCACGGACGGGCTCTGGCCGGAAGGCGAAACGGCCCCGCCGGTCCTGATGGATCTGGTCACCCGCTCGCGCTCGCTCTATGCGCGCCTCAAGCGCATCGACGACAATCTCTATGTCGACGGTCCGCTGGAAGTCGAGGCCAATCCGGTCGCCGACCAGATCGCCAAGCTGCGCGGCGCCTTCGGCGAACGCTAGAGCATTTTCAGCGAAAGTGGGTCCCGGTTTCGCGGCTCGAAAATGCGACAAAACAAGAGGATAGAGCATTTTCACTGACCGGGAATTCAGTGAAAATGCTCTAGTCACACGGCAGACCCGCAAAGAAAAAGGCGCGCTCCCGGTGGAGCGCGCCTTTTCGCTTGGCCGTATGGCCGGGCGTCCTAGACGAAGCCCTTGAACTTGTCCTTGAAGCGCGACACGCGGCCGCCGCGATCCATCAGCTGCTGGTTGCCGCCGGTCCAGGCCGGGTGCGAGGTCGGATCGATATCCAGGGTCAGCACGTCGCCTTCCTTGCCCCAGGTCGACTTGGTCTGGAACTCGCTACCGTCCGTCATCTTCACGGTGATGAGGTGGTAGTCGGGATGGGTATCCTTTTTCATCGGTCCGGCTTTCTTTTCATCCGCCGCGCCACACCGATCCACAGCCGGGCACGCAGCTCAATAAACTCAGGAGCGCGGGTCTATACAGGAGGATGCACGCGGGAGCAACCACGGCGATGAGTCGCAGATCCTGGCGCCCGCCACTTGCGCCGGAAGGGCAATCGGACAACCGTGGACCCGCACAAGCCCCCCCGGAGAAGACCTTGAAAAGCCTCACGACCTGCCTTGCACTGATGGCGCTCGCCACGGCCCCGGTCCTTGCACAGGACCCGCCAGCCGGGACCGCCGCGGAAGATGGTGCCCCGATAAACTTCGGCACCACCCACAGGATCGCATCGGCCGTCCTTGGCGAGGAACGCACCATCAATGTCTGGCTGCCGCCGGAGCACGAGACCGCCGAGGAGGCCTATACCGTACTCTATCTTATCGACGGCGGCGTGGAGCAGGACTTTCCCCATATCGCCGGCCTCGCCCAGCTCGGCGTCATTTCCTGGCAGTACGAGCCTCTGATCGTGGTCGGCATCGAGACCGGCGACCGCCTGCACGAGCTGACGCCGGATCCTGCCGACCCGCGCTACAGCGCCCAGTTCGAGACGGCCGGCAGCGCAGCCGCGTTTCGCGCCTATATCGCTGACGATGTCATCCCCTTCATCGAGGCCGCATATCGCGTGGGCGAACGCCGCGCCATCATTGGGGAAAGCCTGGCCGGACTCTTCATCGTCGACACCCTGCTGGAACAACCCGCTCTCTTCGACGACTATGTAGCGGTTTCGCCGAGCCTGTGGTGGGACGATCAGGCCGTCGCCGGACGCGCTGCAGAAAGGCTGGCGGCAGCCGACCATGGCGATACCCGCCTCTATCTGACCATGGCGGATGAGGGCGGCACGATGCAGGCCGGGCTCGACACGCTCCTTGCGGCCCTCGACGACGTCGAAGGCGCACCGGAGTACCGCTATGTCGATCGCCGCGAAACCGAAACGCATTCGACCATCTATCATGGCGCCGCGCTCGACGCCCTGCGCTGGCTCTATGGCTATCCGCCCTATGACTATGGCGAAGCCCCCTGGTATCTGATCGAGGGCGGTCAGCCGGACGACGGAAACGAGTAGCGGCTCTCGGCATCCGCATTGATATACACACTCTTCGTGCGTATTGTTTTCACCCCAGCGAGAGCAATGCGCGATGAAGTATGAGCAGCCCGCATCCCGCAAACGCGTCAATCTGACGGTTCGCGAAGACATCATGGCCGAAGCACGCGCCTTGGGCCTGAATACGTCCCGCGCGGCAGAAGCCGGCATCGAAGCGGCGGTCCGCGAAGAAAAAGGCCGCCGCTGGCGCGAGGAAAACCGCGAGGCCATCGAGGCGCACAATCGCCGTATCGAGCGGGAAGGACCTTTGCTGGGCACGCCCTGGTGGGCCGAGCCCAGGGACGAATAGGTGGCGCGCTTCGATGTCTACCGGCCGACCGGCCTGCCGGCGCGGCTCGCAGTCGATGTGCAATCGGACGTGCTCAGCGATCTCGACAGTCGAGTCGTCATCCCGCTTCGCCCGTTCGACCCGTCGGCGGGAGAAGCCGTGTACAGGCTGATGCCTGTGCTCGGTATCGAGGGCCAGGACTACCTGCTCGTGACGACGGATATCGCCATGGTTCCCAACCGCCTTCTGGGACGACCGATCACAAACATCGAAACCCAACACCGCGACACGATCACCGCCGCGATGGACTTCCTGTTCCAGGGCTATTGAGCCTGGCGGCCTAGCGCGAGGTCAGCTTCAGCTCGATCCGGCGATTGCGGGCATTGGCCTCGGCCGAACGGCCCTGCGCGATCGGATGGTGTTCGCCGAAGCCGGCCGCGACCAGGCGCTGCGACGGCACACCAAGATCCTCCATCCAGCTGACCACCGAGATCGCGCGCGCGGCGGAGAGGTGCCAGTTGGACGGATAGGTGGTGCGGATCGGCACCGGGTCGGTATGGCCGTCGATGCGGATCACCCAGTCGATATCGTCCGGGATCTCGTCGGTCAGCTGGATGATGGCATCGGCGATCGGCCGCAGGCTTTCGCGGCCCTCGCTCGACAGCGCGGCCGAGCCTGACGGGAAGAGCACATCGGTCTCGAACACGAACCGGTCGCCGACAATGCGCACGCCGGTCCGGTTGCCCAGGATCTCGCGCAGGCGGCCGAAGAAGTCGGAGCGGTACACGGCCAGTTCGGCGGCCCGTTCGGCCAGCGCCGCATTGAGACGTTCGCCCAGATTGATCACCTGTGCCTCGGCCTCCTCGGCGCGCTGTTCGGAGGCTTCCAGGGCCGCGTTGAGCGAGGCGATCTGGTCGCGCAGCACCTGCATCTGCTGGTTCAGCAGCGCCAGCGCGCGGCGGCTCTCCTCGGACATTTCCTCTTCCGCGGCGAGATCGGACTCCAGGCTCTCCACCCGGCCCGTCGCCATCGCCAGTGCGCCTTCCAGCGCATCGCGCTCCTGCACGAGGCCGGTGATGCGGGTTTCCAGCTCCGCATTCTCGTCGCGGGCGATGTCCAGCTCCTCGGCGAGGGCCGACAGGCGCGCATTGAGATCGGCCAGCTGTTCGTCGCGCCCGGTCAGGGCGCGCGACAGCGCGAACTGGCCGGCCACGAAGATGGACAACAGAAAGACGATGACCAGCAGGAGCGTGGCCAGGGCATCGACAAAGCCCGGCCAGTAATCGCCGCTATCTGCCTCCTGGAAACGCGCAAACCGGGGCGAGGCCATGGCTTACTCCCCTCCCCGCTCCCGCGATTGCAGAGCCCGGATAAAGACCCTCAGCTCGTCGCGCAGGGCCCGGGCCGCCTCCTCGTTGGAGGCACGGCTGTCATCGGCGAAACGCTGGAGCGTGGTGTCGAGCTGGCGCGTATGGCGTTCCAGCGTGTGAGCCAGCCGGTCCAGCGTCTCGGCGGTCTGTTCCAGCAGGGCACCGACATAGGCCGAGGAGACTTCACCGTCCTCGCCCGTCGAGGCCGGACCGGCCGCGGCGAGACGGGAGATCGAGGACAGCCATTCCTCGATCTCGTTGTAGAAACGGTTCTGGGCGCGGCTCGCCTGAAGGTCGAGAAAGCCGATCACCAGCGAGCCGGCGAGACCGAAGAGCGAGGAGGCAAACGCCGTCCCCATGCCCTGGATCGGGTCTTCGATCGCCGACATCAGGCGCATGACGTCGGCTTCGGCCCCGGTCGCGCTGTCGGTCACCGCCCGAACGGCCTCACCCACATCGGAGACAACCTGGAGAAGCCCCCAGAACGTGCCGAGCAGGCCGAGAAAGATGAGCAGCCGCCCGAAATAGCGCGTGAAGGCCCCGGCCTCGGACATGCGCGCCGCAACCGAGTCGAGCACGGTGCGCACGGAACCGGCAGAGAGGGAGACCCGGCCATCGGCCTGGCCGATCATGGAGGCCATCGGTGCGATCAGGGCGGGCGGACGCGGCAGGCCCGCCGGATCTTCCGACGAGCGGAACCGGACCAGCCAGCGGGCGGCGGGGCCAATGCCCAGAGCCTGGGCGAAAGTGTAGACCACGCCGACGACAAGCACGGTCAGGATCAGCCCGTTGATCGCGGGGTTGGCCCGGAAGGCGGCTTCCAGCGGCTCGAAAAGCCAGAGCGCAATCACGGCAACAGCCGCGGTAAACAGCGCCATCCACACGATGTAGCGCCAGGGCCCGGTGAAACGCACCACAGGTGCGGAACGCGCGCGATCGTCCCGGTCGAGAACAGGCATGCCTTCCCCTCGTTTCAGCTCCAGCCCTTCCTTACCCCGGATTGGGACATTTTGGAGGCGAGGTCAAAGCCTGCCTGCCGGAAGAACCGGCCGCCGCATGCGGCCCGCGGCATCAATACATTCCAAATTGGCAACAAGACCTTTCCAGGGCGCTTATTTAATCCGGAACGGAGACAGCCCATCTCGCGACAGCACAGGCCCGACGGCCATCATCTCGCTGGAGCTTGCCATGCCCTCTACACCGCCCCGCCACATTCTGCGTATCGACAGCAGCATGCGCCATGACGGCTCACACAGCCGCCGCCTCACCGACCGGATTGTCGACCGTCTGACAGCGGCCGACCCGGGTGCGCAGGTGACGGTCCGCGACCTGGCCGGTGCGTCGGTGAGCTTTGTCGACGAAACGTGGATCGGCGCCAACTTCACCCTTCCCGAGGACCGGACCGAAGAGCAAAAGGCCGCCCTGGCCCGTTCGGAGGAACTGATCGGCGAGCTGCGTGCGGCCGACACCATCGTGATCGGTGTGCCGGTCTACAATTTCAGCATTCCCGCAGCGCTGAAGGCGTGGATCGACCTTGTGGCGCGGGCCCGCGAGACCTTCCGCTATTCGGAAGCCGGTCCCGAGGGCCTGCTCGAGGGCAAGCGTGCCATCCTGGTCTTTACATCGGGCGGCGTCGCGCAAGGCAGCGAAACGGATTTCGCCACCCCCTATCTGCGCTTCATGCTGGGCTTCATCGGCATCACCGATGTCGAGATCGTCGATGCCGGCCGGCTGATGTTCGAGGAAGCCGAAAAGCTCGACGCGGCACAGGCGCGGATCGAGGCGCTGGCTGCAGCCTAGCCTGCAGCCGCCTTCAGCCGTTTGGTGATCTCGGCGAGCATGTCCTCATTGCCGGCCGCGATATGTCCGGTGCGCAGGATGTCCTCGCCGCCATCGGCCTCGGCCACGAAACCGCCGGCCTCCCGGACCAGGACAATGCCGGCAGCGATGTCCCAGGGCTGGAGATTGCGCTCCCAGAAGCCGTCGAAGCGTCCGGCTGCCACCCAGGCGAGATCGAGGGCCGCCGAGCCCATGCGGCGTATGCCGGCCGTGTGCGGCATGATCTGGTGGAGTTCCTTGAGGAAGCGGGCATGGCCGGTCTTGCCCATGAAGGGCATGCCGGTGGCGATCACGGCCTCGTCGAAATGCTTGCGGCCGGCCACGCGCAGACGCCGGTCGGACAGCCAGGCCCCGCGGCCCTTTTCGGCGTGGAACATCTCGTCGGTCGCGGGATTGTAGATGACGCCGGCGACCAGCTCGCCCTCGCGCTCCAGCGCGATCGAGACGGCAAAGTGGGGCATGCCGTGCAGGAAGTTCAGCGTGCCGTCCAGCGGATCGACGATCCAGCGGTGCGACCGGTCCGTGCCCTCGACCACGCCGCGCTCTTCCATCAGGAAGCCATAGCCGGGGCGCGCCTGGGTCAGGCGGTCGTAGATGATGTCCTCGGCCTTCTTGTCCGCGACGGAGACAAAGTCCGCGGGTCCCTTGCGGGACACCTGCAGGTGTTCGACATCGCGGAAATCGCGGTTCAGCGACCGGCCGGCCCGGGCGGCCACTTCGGTCATCACCGTGAGAAGCGGGGAAAGCGTGCCCATGCCGGATCAGTCCGCCCGGCGGACGTAGGACCCGTCCTCGGTGGCCACGACGATCTTCTCGCCCATGCCGACAAAGGGCGGCACCGAGCTGCGCACACCGTTGGAAAGAATGGCGGGCTTGTAGGAGTTGGCCGCCGTCTGCCCCTTCACCACCGGTTCGGTCTCGGCGACCTCCAGCGTGACGTGCTGCGGCAGGGAAACGCCGATCGGCCGTTCCTCATGGAATTCCACCACGACATTCATGCCCTCCTGCAGATAGGCGGCACGATCCTCGCCGACGAAATCCTTCTGCAGCTCGATCTGCTCGTAATTCTCGGCATCCATGAAGGTCAGCATGTCGTCGCTGTCGAACAGGAAGGTATGGTCCTTCTGCTCCAGGCGCACGCGCTCGACCTTGTCGGCGGCGCGGAAACGCTCGTTCAGCTTGCGGCCGTCGAGCAGGTTCTTCAGCTCGACCTGGGCGAAGGCGCCGCCCTTGCCCGGCTTCACGTGGTCGGTCTTCACCGCAACCCACAGCGAATCCTGGTGCATCAGCACATTGCCGGGTTTGATTTCATTGCCGTTGATCTTCATGCCGTCACCTTAGACGCAATAAGCGGAAATTCGCGCTGCAGCCGGTCCGGCCGCAGGGTGGCGCTCTCCTATCAGCGAGGAGGGATAACGGCAAGCGGCGGAGCGCAATCGGCTCAGTCCTCCGCGGCGGCCTCGCTGACCCGGGCCCGGACTTCCAGCGGCAGCACGCGTTCCAGCGCCGCCTGCAGGCGGTCGCGGTCGCTGTTGTGAACGGGTGCGCCGAGCGCATCGGTTCCGGCTGCCACGACCCAGCGGTAGGCCCGCTCCAGATCCTGCTCCACCCCATGGCCCTGGGCGAGCACGAAGGCGTAGAGATACTGGCTCTCCGCATCGCCCCCCCGGGCGCCGCGGCCGAACCAGTAGGCCGCCGCTTCGCGGTCTTCGCCGCCGCCACGGCCCTGGTAGAGCATCAGCCCGTACTGGCCCTGGGCGGGGGCGTAGTCGCTCTCCGCGGCGATCCGCAGCCAGCGGCGCGCCTCGCCGTCGTCGGCCGTACCGCCCTCTCCGTCGGCCCACATCATCCCGGCCTGGAACGCGCCCTCGGCGAGATTGGCGTCGGCGGCGCGCTCGTACCAGATGCGGGCCCCCTCGGCGTCGCGCTCGCCGCCGATGCCCTCGTCGAGCATCTGGGCGAGCTGATACATGCCTTCCGCGGAGTCCTGCTGGGCGGCGCGTTCGGCCCAGCGCCGCGCCGATCCACGGTCCTGGGGCACGGGGGAATTCTTGAGCGCCAGGGCATAGGCGACCATGCCGTCGATATGCCCGGCCCGCGCCGCGCGCTCGAACCAGCGCCGCGGTTCGCCCAGATCGAGCCCGTCATCGCCCAGCCGGGCCAGCAGGCCGAGCTGGTAGAGCGCAACCGGGTGATCCTGTTCGGCCGCACGGCGGAACCAGCGCGCCGCGGCTTCCACGTCCCGCTCGCCGCCCCGCCCGTCGCGCGCCATGATCCCGGCCAGCGCCGCAGCATCGACAATACCCGCCACCGCGGCGGTTTCGGCGTAGCGGCGCGCGAGATACCAGTCATCACTGACGAAGGCGACCTGCGCGCGGTACCAGGCGGCCTCGCCGGCATTCATGTTGTCGGGGATTACAGCGGCCTCGGCATCCATGCTGCCGGACTCCGCCGCGCTCTGCACATCCTGCGGCAGGAGGATGAGCTCGTCGGGGAAGGCCGCGCCGTCGTCCGGGACAGTTGCCTCCTGCGCCGCGACGGGCGTGCTCAGCAGGACAAGGGCGGGAAGAAGGGATCGGTACATGGGCATTCTTTCAGCGCGGCCGGGACGGCGCGGTCAAGTGACAAGGCGGTCATCGTCAGCCGCGGCCTAACCCTCGCCCTCGCATAATGCATTGAACGCCTTCACCGCCGCAGCCGGCCCGTCGGGATGCTTCCACACGCCGCCGGACACGGCGAGGAAGTCGGCACCGGCCTCGATGAGCGGGCGGGCATTGTCAACGGTGATGCCGCCGATCGCGACGCAGGGCAGTTCGAAAAGCTCGGTCCACCAGGTCAGGATGGCTGGCTCGGCTTGCGTAGGCGCGTCCTTGGTATCGGTCGGAAAGAATGCGCCGAAGGCGACGTAGTCTGCCCCCGCTTCGCCCGCCACCATGGCGAGATGCCGGCTGTCGTGACAGGTCACGCCAACGGTGCGGTCCTTGCCCATCACGGCGCGCGCCGCCTTCACCGTGCCGTCCTGCTGACCGATATGAACCCCGTCACAGCCCAGCTCCGCAGCGAGTTCGGGATCGTCATTCAGGATGACGGCCATATCCCGCGCATGGGCCGCTTTGATGAGGTCCGGCGCGAGCGCCCGGATCTCGTCTCGCGCCTGATCCTTGAGACGGATCTGCAGCGCGGCCACCGCGCCGCCGTCCAGAGCCTCGGCGAGCGTCGCGGCGAAACCGTCATCGATGCGGGGCGGCGTGATCAGGTAGAGCTGGGTCGTCATGGCGGCTCTTCTGGCAGGTCGCCGGGCGCCGGACAACCGTTTTCACAGTGCGGCCGGGCCGCGGGAACCCTGCGACTCGCGAACGCCGTTCATCTTCCTTTCATGCCGGTATTGTGAGAATGAACGTCCGGATCGGTTGTCACGATCCGCTTTCTTTCTCGCAGGGGGATTTCATGTCCATCAGAACCATTTTCGCCGCCACGATCGCCGCGGCTGCGGTCACCGGCGCCGTCGCCGCCCAGGACTGGTCGCAAAACCCGACCTTCGGCCAGACCACGCTGTCGGCCGGTTTCGCACCGGACCCGTACACCGTGTCCATCACCGCGGGCGGCAATATCGACGCCGGCGCCTCGCTTGGCGGCGCCTGCCGCGGCATGATCGCCAACGCACCGGACTACCGCCTGCACTACAATGCCGGCAGCCTGCCGCTCTATATCGGCGCCCGTTCGAACAGCGACACCACGATCGTCGTCAACGCGCCGGACGGCTCCTGGTACTGCAATGACGACAGCAACGGGCTGAACCCGATGGTGTCCTGGGGCAATCCCCCGTCGGGCCAGTACGACATCTGGATCGGCACCTACGGCTCGGGCAGCGGCCTGGCCCAGGCCACGCTGACCATCTCCGAGCTGGGCAACTAGGCCTTCCGGACATCCGAAACGAGAACGGGGCCCCGCGGGGCCCCGTTTTTTATTCTAGGGGACGTGTACCTCTGGTACGCGTCCCAGGAAGAATCTCATTCTTCCGTCCCGACAGGCCATGTGTCGGGCGAAAACGAGCGGGTGCCACCGGCGAACGGCTTGCCAAGAGCAAAGACCCGCCTCGGCCCTCAACGCACTCCGCCAGTCAGGTCCTCCCGGGACACGTACCGGAGGTACATGTCCCTCATACCTAAGCCGTTTCCTTCTCCATCGCCTCGTCCCACTCGCCCAGCGCGGCCAGGCCGTTCATGCGGGCGCGGTGATTGAAGGCGGCCTGCGCGGCCGGAATGTTGTCCGGCTTTCCGGCCCAGGCCTTCAGGGGCGCGGCCTGAAGGGCGCGGCCGTAGGAGAAGGTCAGCGGCCAGGGCAGATCGTAGCTGGCATTCATCGCATTGAGGTGGGCCGTGGCCTCCTCGTCGCTCTGCCCGCCGGAGAGGAAGGCGATGCCGGGCACGGCGGCCGGCACGCAATTGGCCAGGCACTGCACCGTCATGTCGGCGACTTCCTCGATACCGGCCCGGTCGGACGCCTTCGTGCCGGAGATCACCATGTTCGGCTTGAGAACGGTGCCCTCGAGCACGACCCCCTGGTCGAACAGTTCGCGGTAGAGGGATTTCAGCGCGAATTCGGTGACTTCGTAACAGCGCTCGATCGAGTGGTCGCCATCCATGATGACTTCCGGCTCGACGATCGGGACGATATTCGCTTCCTGGCACAGCGCGGCATAGCGCGCCAGGGCGTGGGTATTGACGTTGATGCAGTACTGGCTGGGCACGCTTTCGTCGCCGCCCTGGCCGATATTGATCACGGCGCGCCATTTCGCGAAACGCGCGCCCAGCTCGTAATAGTCGGCCAGGCGGTCGCGCAGGCCGTCGAGACCCTCGGTGACCTTCTCGCCTTCGGCGCCGGCGAGATCCTTGGCGCCGGTATCGACCTTGATGCCCGGAATGGCGCCGGCGTCCTGGATCAGCTTGACCAGCGAGGTACCGTCCTGGGCGCTCTGGCGGATGGTTTCGTCGTAGAGGATGACGCCGGAGACGTGGTCCTGCATCGCGGTTTCCGTGCGGAACAGCATCTCGCGCCAGTCGCGGCGATTGTCCGGCGTGTTGTCCAGGCCGATCGAGGCAAAGCGCTTGCCGATCGTGCCCGTCGACTCGTCCGCCGCGAGAATGCCCTTGCCCGGCGCCACCATGGCGCAGGCGGTTTCGTTGAGTTGATCGAGATCCATCGCGTTTACCCCAGCTAGAATGTTCGTGTCGCGGACCCGTGGCCCGTTCCCCAGAGCGACTGCCCCGTTTTAATACGGCATATGCCGCTTGCCCACCGGTGAGCGGCCGTCTGCGGATTCAGCCTGGCCCGGCAGAAATGTTATCGTTACCACGCCGCGCGCGGCAACCCGCTTCTCCGGGTCAGGCCGCCACGCCGGTTTCATCCTTGAGGACGCCAACGCCCGGCAGCGACTTGCCTTCCATCCATTCCAGGAAGGCGCCGCCCGCCGTTGAAATGAAGGAGAAGTCGTTGGAGACGCCGGCCTGGTTCAGCGCGGCCACAGTGTCGCCACCGCCCGCCACGGCCACCAGACCGCGCGCCTTGACGGCCTTGGCCGCCTGCTGCGCTGCCGCCACCGTTGCGGTCTCGAAGGGCGGCGTCTCGAAGGCGCCCAGCGGCCCGTTCCAGATCAGCGTCTTCGCCTCGTCCATGGCCATGGTCAGAGCGACCACGGTCGCCGGACCGCAGTCGAGGATCATCTCGTCCCCGGCGACGTCATTGACGGCGGCCAGGCGGGTTTCCGGGTTCGGCCTGAACTCTTTCGCCACCACCACGTCGGACGGCAGCATGATGCGGCAGCCGGACTCCTCGGCCGTGGCCAGGATCGCCCGCGCGGTGTCGACCAGGTCCTTCTCGCACAGGCTGGCGCCGACATTGATGCCCTGGGCGTGCAGAAGCGTATTCGCCATGCCGCCGCCGACGAACAGGATGTCGACCTTCTTCACCAGGTTGAGCAGGAGGTCGATCTTGGTGGAGACCTTGGCCCCGCCGACCAGGGCGATCACCGGGCGTTCCGGTGCTTCCAGCGCGGCGACCAGGTGGTCGATCTCGCGCTGCATGGCCAGACCGGCATAGGCCGGCAGGAGGCGCGCCACGCCCTCGGTCGAGGCATGCGCCCGGTGGGCGGCCGAGAACGCGTCGTTGACATAGATGTCGCCGAGGTCGGCCAGCGCTTTCGCGAAGACCGGGTCATTGCCTTCCTCGCCCGCATCGAAGCGGGTGTTCTCCAGCAGGAGCACATCGCCGCCCGACATGTCGGCGACCGCCGAGAGCGCTTCGTCGCCCACGGTCTCGGTGCAGAAATCGACCGGCACGCCCAGGAGGTCGGCCAGCGGCTGGGCCACCGGCTCCAGCGACATCTCCGGCACACGCTTCCCTTTGGGCCGGCCGAAGTGCGCCAGCAGGACGATCTTCGCGCCGCGCTCCATGAGGTGCTCGATCGTGGGGACCGCGGAAACCAGACGCGTCGCATCGGTCACCCGGCCATCCTTCATCGGCACGTTGAAATCGACGCGCACGAGAACGCGCTTGCCGGCGACCTCCGCGTCCTGGATCCGGCGGATCTCGGTCATGTCCCTACCTCGCCCGGTCTTGCGTCCTAGAGGAAACGGCCCATCGCCACTGCCGTATCGATCATGCGGCAGGCGAAACCCCATTCATTGTCATACCAGGTCATGACCCGGACCAGGCGCTCGTCGATCACCTTGATCTTGTCGATCGCGACGATGGAGGAGCGGCTGTCGTGATTGTAGTCGATGGAGACGAGCGGAATGCTGTCATAGCCCAGCACGCCCTTCATCGACCCGTTGGCGGCCTGCTTGATCGCTTCGGCCAGCTCTTCCTCGCTGGTCGCACGCGCCGGATTGAACACCAGATCGATCAGCGAGACGTTCGGCGTCGGCACGCGCACGGCGGCGCCGTCCAGCTTGCCGGCCAGCTCCGGCAGGACGAGGCCGACGGCCTTTGCGGCGCCGGTCGAGGTCGGGATCATCGACATCGCCGCGGCCCGGGCCCGGTGCAGGTCCTTGTGATTGCGGTCCAGCGTCGGCTGGTCGCCGGTATAGGCGTGGATCGTCGTCATGTGACCGCGCTCGATGCCGACGGCATCGTTGAGCACCTTGGCAACCGGCGCCAGGCCGTTGGTCGTGCACGAGGCATTGGAAACGACGAGATCGTCGGCGCTCAGCTGATCGTGGTTCACGCCGTAGACGATCGTCTTGTCGGCGTTCTTGGCCGGAGCCGAGCACAACACCTTCTTGGCGCCGGAGCTCTCGATGTGCGCCATCGAGGCTTCCTTGGAATTGAACTTGCCCGTGCACTCCAGGACGATGTCGATCCCCATATCCTTCCAGGGCAATTGCCCCGGATCGCGGTTGGAGACCTTCTGGATCTTTCCGAAGCCCGCATCGATCCAGTCGTCGCCGACCTTGATCTCGCCGGGATAGCGGCCGTGCACACTGTCATAGGTGAGAAGGTGAGCATTGGTCTCCGGCGTCGAGCTGTCATTGATCGCAACGACCTCGATCTCGTCCCAGCGCTTGTTCTCCAGAACGGCACGCAGTGCCAGGCGGCCGATGCGGCCAAAACCGGTAATCGCAACGCGAAGGGCCATGCTCTCTTATCTCCATTCGACACGCCGGAATCGCAAGCGATCCAGCCAGAATTTGGCGCGGATTTAGCGGCCTTTCGCGGCGCCGTCCACCGATGCGATGCGGCAAAACGACCGGAGACGGAAATTTTTCATTCCCGGCGAGCTGCAGGTATAATTGCCCTGCCCCGGGAAAACAGAGAAATAACCATCCGCAAACTCTTCAAAAACAGATATTATTGTTCATGGTAGCGTTATCGTGGAGCGCATCCCACCCTGGACCCCGACCCCGAATTCACGGACGCCGCCGCCGGCCTTGCGCAGTGACCGGCGCAGGCGAGGACTTGAAATGCCCTCTCCCCCCTGCGAGAACCTTTTTAACAGTTGATCAGGACGTCAAGGGCAGGCGTAACACATGAAAGTCATCGTTCTCGGTGGGGACGGCTTCTGCGGATGGCCGACAGCGCTTCACCTCTCCAATCTCGGACACGACGTGGTCATCGTGGACAATCTGTCCCGCCGCATGATCGACGTCGAACTCGAAGTCGACAGCCTCACGCCGATCCGTCCGATGTCGGAACGTCTCGCCGCCTGGAAGGACGTGTCCGGCCGCGACATCAAGTTCGTCAACATGAATATCGGCAAGGACTACCAGGAACTGGTGGACCTGATCGCGTCGGAACAGCCCGATACGATCATCCATTTCGCCGAGCAGCGTGCGGCGCCCTACTCGATGAAGTCGGCCCGGCACAAGCGCTACACCGTCGACAATAATCTCAACGCCACCAATGACGTGCTCGCCGCGATCGTCGACTCCGGTCGGGACATCCACCTCGTCCACCTCGGCACGATGGGCGTTTACGGATACGGCACGGCGGGGATGAAGATCCCCGAGGGCTATCTCAAGGTGAAGGTGGAGACCGAGCACGGCCTGCAGGACCAGGAAATCCTCTATCCGGCCAATCCGGGCTCGATCTACCACATGACCAAGACCCAGGATCAGCTCTTCTTCCACTTCTACAACAAGAATGACGGCGTGAAGATCACCGATCTCCACCAGGGCATTGTCTGGGGCACCCAGACGGAAGAGACGAAGAAGGACGAGCGCCTGATCAACCGGTTCGACTATGACGGCGACTACGGCACCGTGCTGAACCGTTTCCTGATGCAGGCCGCCGTGGGCTATCCGATGACCGTGCACGGCACGGGCGGCCAGACCCGCGCCTTCATCCACATCCAGGACACGGTGCGCTGCGTGCAGCTGGCGGTCGAAAACCCGCCGCAGCACGGCGAAAAGGTGCGCATCATGAACCAGATGACCGAGACGCACCGCGTGCGCGATCTGGCCAAGATGATCGCCGATCTCGCCGGCGCCGAGATGCAGCTGGTCCCGAACCCGCGCAACGAGGCCGACGAGAACGAGCTTCACGTCGAGAACGACACTTTCCTGCGTATGGGCCTGAAGCCCACCACGCTGGCCGACGGCCTGATGGAAGAGGTCACCGACATCGCCCGCAAATATGCCGAGCGCTGCGACAAGACGAAGATCCCGTGCATCTCCTACTGGGGCAAGACGCGCGAGAAGGCGGCCGAAGACGGCAAGCCGGCCGCGGAAACCGCGGCGGAATAGCGCCTTTCACGATACGATTGAAAAGGGGCGTCCGGTGCGGCGCCCTTTTTTTTGGCGCTCCGCCGGCTTGAAGCCGGACGGATCAGTCCGCCTGCAGCCAGGCCAGCGCCGCAGCTTCGGCCTCGAACACCCCGAAGGCGTGGTGGTCGTCTTTCAGCGGCAGGTGTTCCCAGACCTGGATAATGGGCGATTTCCAGCGCTCCGGAATGATCCAGGCCTCCCGCGCGCCCTCGCCGCGCAAGTCCCGGGTCGCCTCCATATAGGGCATGGCCACATCGAGATACTGCTCGACCGTCAGTGCGCTGAGATCGGCATCCGCTGCCAGACTGGTCAGGATACGGCGCGAGCCCGGCCATTCGGGCGTCGAGATGATCTCCCGGTCCGACCGCAGGATTTCATCCATGTCGACGCGGCCTTCGAAATGGATCCGAAACGACCTGATTTCCGGATCAAACCGGAAGGCATAACTCATGGAAGTCCCCGTCCCCGACCGTTGCTAGGCCCGAAGCACAGACACGAGCCGCTCCAAGAAGATACAACATTGATCGAGCTGGTCGATGGCCTTTTGGAAGAAGTTACCGATATCGCTCGCAAATATGCCGAGCGATGCGGCGCCCTTTTTGTGCGTGGCGGCCATCACACCTGCATCACCTGCCATCCTCTATCGTCTTTCCGGCGAAAGCCGGAACCCAGTCGAACGGTCGTTCTGGGTCCTGACTTTCGTCAGGATGACGGTGTATGGGTGTGAAGCCGTTTGAGGCCGGGCAGCAAGAGCTGGACAGAAGGAATATCACCGTCATTCCGGCGAACGCCGGAACCCAGTCGGGCGGCCGCTCTGGGTCCTGACTGAAGCCTGCGGCCGCAGAAGCGGGTGTCAGGATGACGATGCATGTCTATCGATTAAACCTTGAAACACCGAGCACATAACCTGCCGCGATCGAGATAGCTCCACCGCAAAACGCTACAATAACAAAGGTCTCAAAACCCCGTATCACCAACGCGGAAACCGATACCAGCAATACAACCGCTAGCACGAGATAGTCGATTCCAATTTGGAACCGGCTTGCTCTTCGGTCTGCCCGCCTTGCCATCTACCCCTCCAGCACCCGCACGAGCTTCTCCAAGAAGACGCAGCACTGGTCGAGCTGGCCGATGGCGACGAATTCGTCGGGCTGGTGGGCCTGCTCGATGGAGCCGGGACCGCAGACGACGACAGACAGGCCCGCTTGCTGGAACTGGCCGGCCTCGGTGCCGTAGGAGACGACCCGGGTAGAGTTGTCGCCGGTCAACTGGCGGGCGAGGCGTTCCGCGGCGCCATCCTCTTCCGGCGCAAAGGCCGGCACGTCGGACATCACGGTAATCCCGACCGTCGCCTCGGGCGCGCCCTCGCGCATCTTCGCCTCGATTTCGGCGGCGCGTTCGCGCAATCCCCTTTCGATCGCGCGCACATCGTCCCAGGGGGCCGGCCGCATGAGCGAGGAAAATTCGGCATCCAGCGCGAGGATATTGAGCGCCGTGCCCCCCTTCATCTCGCCGATGGTCAGTGTGCCATGGGGCGGATTGAAGGGGCTGTCGGCCGGCGCGGCCGCTTCCATCGCGGCGGCCTGGTCGACCAGATACTGCATCAGCGGCACGGCATGGGTGACGGCGCAGGCGCCGTCCTTCACCAGCGAGGAGTGCGCCTCGCGGCCGCGCAGTTTCACATTCACCGAGAACAGGCCCTTGTGGGCCGTCACAACCTTCATGTCGGTCGGTTCGCCGACGATCACGATGGCCGGCTTCACGGGCCCGTCCATGATCCGGTCGATCATCGCCGGCGCACCGAGGCAGCCCACCTCCTCGTCATGGGACAGCGCGATATGGACCGGTTTTTTCAGCTCTGTCTGCGCGATCTGCGGCGCCAGGGCGAGAATGCAGGCGGCGAAGCCCTTCATGTCGCAGGTGCCGCGGCCGTAGAGCAGGCCGTCCTTTTCGGTCACCACCCAGGGATCGGTCGACCAGGGCTGTCCGTCCACCGGCACGACATCGGTGTGGCCGGACAGGATCACGCCGCCATCGACCGCCGGACCGAAGCGTGCGTGCAGATTGGCCTTGGTGCCGTCCGCGTTCGGGATGCGTTCGCACACCGCGCCCAGCGCCGCCAGCTTCGCCTCGACATGATCGATCAGCGGCAGGTTGGAATTGCGCGAGGTCGTGTCGAAAGCGACCAGCTCGCGCAATTCGGTTATCGCGGTATCGAGGCGGGGGGAGGCAGCGGGCATGAAACCAATCCGATTTATATTGTCACCAAGGTGTTAGCCGGTTTTTTACGGCAAAGACAATTGCGAGTCCGCCCGCGCGGCGATGTTGGGCAGATTGGTCCGGATCGAACGGGACACAGAGGTCATGATCCGGCACACGGCACATCGTCTGACGCGCTTCGCCGGCGCCACGCGCGGCAATGTCGCGATGATTTTCGCGCTGGTGATGATACCGCTGACCGTGTTGTCCGGCGGAGCCGTCGACGTCAACCAGGCCCTCAACGCCCGAACGCGCCTGTCGCAGGCACTCGACGCCGCGGCACTGGCCGTCGGCGTCCACACCTCGATCAGCGATGACGACGCCACGCAGCTGGCGCGCAACTTCCTCGAGGCCAATTACGACACACGTGCGATCGGCACCGTGGTGAACCTGGCCGTCTCGCTCGACGATATCAACGACCGGGTCACCGTGACGGCCCAGTCGCGCGTCGACACGATGGTGCTGGGCCTGATCGGCATCCCGGAGATCACCGTGGGCTGGGAGAGCGAGGTCCAGCGGGCCCGGCGGGCGCTGGAACTCGTCATGGTACTGGACAATACCGGCTCCATGGGCGGATCGAAGATATCGAGCCTGCGCTCGGCGGGCCTCCTCCTGACCGACATCCTGTTCGACGGCGCCGACATCAACCGTCTGCATATCGGCCTCGTCCCGTTTTCCTCGACGGTGAATGTGGGAACAGGGTTCGAGCGCGCCGCCTGGCTGGACCCCAACGCGCTGTCGCCGCTTCACAGCGAGAATTTCGATCCGCCCGCCAATCGCTGGGATCTCTACGACACGATCCGAAACCGCGACTGGACCGGGTGCGTGGAGGCGCGGGCCATTCCCCATGACATTGAGGACACACCGCCCAGCGCCACCGACCCCGACACGCTCTTCGTGCCCTATTTCGCGCCGGACGAGTCCGACCGCGGCTATTACTCGAACGACTATCTGGACGACGCGATGGGCGGGTATGACGAGCGGGCCCGGATGCGCAACAGCGCCAAATACACCCATGCCTGGGTGTCCGGCGCGGGGCCGGGCTGGGGCTGCACGGCGCGGCCGATCACACCGCTGACCAATAACCGCACAACAATCGACGAGGCGATCGACGACATGATCGCCAGCGGCACGACCAATATTCCCAACGGGATCGGCTGGGGTGTCCGTGTGCTGTCGCCCGGCGAACCCTTCACCCAGGGCTCGGTGTTCGGCGAGGAGGACACGATCAAGGCCATGGTCGTGCTGACCGACGGCGAGAACGTGATCAATGGCCGCGGAAACGAGAACTATTCCGACTATTCCGGATACGGCTACGCCCGCGACGGACGCACCGGTGTCGTGACATCCTCGTCCTGGGCTCTGTCGAACGCGCTCGACGATCGCACGGCGGCCGCCTGCGCCTATGCCAAGTCGCTGGGCATCCGCGTCTACACGATCACCTTCCAGGTCAATTCATCCTCGACCCGCGACATGATGCGCGACTGCGCCAGCAATCCGTATCTCTATTTCGACTCACCCTCGGAGTCGGCCTTGCGCGATGCCTTCGAGATGATCGCCGGCGACCTGACCAATCTGCGCCTGTCGCGCTAGCATCGCCCGCTGGGCGGCACCGCCCGTTAACCCCACGGAAACCCTGCCGGATAACGCCGCCTTAATGCAGAACCGCTAGCATTTTAGCGAGTTCAACCGGGGTTCCGCGCATGCCGCTCGCAGGACTGTTCAAAACGCTGACCGCCTTCCTCGGCGACCGCCGGGGCAATGTGGCCATGATTTTCGCGCTCTCGCTGGTGCCGGTCACCATGCTGGCCGGCGGCGCCGTCGACCTCAACCAGGCGATGAATGCGCGCTCGCGGCTGTCCCACGCCCTGGATGCCGCGGCACTGGCCGTGGGCGTGAACACCAGCCTGTCCAATGCGGATGCGCTGCGGATCGCCAACGACTTCATGGCCGCGAACTATCCCGACAGCCGGATTGGACAGGTCACCGAAATCACCGTGAATATCGACGACGAGTCGGACACGGTCACGGTGACCGGACAGGCACGGATCGACACGATCATCCTCGGCCTGGCCGGGATCGACCACATCACCGTGGGCTGGGAGAGCGAGGTCCAGCGGGCCCGACAGCGGCTGGAACTGGTCATGGTGCTCGACAATACCGGCTCGATGCGCGGCTCGAAGATCCGCTCCCTGCGCGACAGTGCCGAACTGCTGACCGAGATCCTGTTCGATGCGGCCGACGAGGCCTCCGACGTCAAGATCGGGCTCGTGCCCTTTGCGGCGACGGTGAATGTCGGCACGCAGTATGAGCGCGACTGGTGGCTCGACCCCGACGCGATCTCGCCGCAGCACGCCGAATGGGCCGGGCCCGACGGCATTGCGGAGGTCGAGACGTGCAGGGGCTGGGGCTGGCGCCGGCGCTGCGAGACCGAGGAGTTCGAGGTCAATCACTGGGACCTGTTCGACGAGCTGCGCAATGCCGACTGGCAGGGCTGCGTGGAGGCGCGCGCCATCCCCCACGACATCGAGGATACGCCGCCCAGCGTTGCCGATCCGGAAACGCTGTTCGTACCCTATTTCGCGCCGGACGAGCCGGATATCGGCTATTTTTCGAACAGCTACCTCGACGACGAGACGAACGGCGGCGTCGGGGAGCGGCTGATCTACATGCCCAAATACGACAATGCCTCGGCCTGGTCCTCCTATCCGAACCGGTCGTGCACGACGACGCCCGTCACACCGCTGACCTCCAGCCAGCGCACGATCGAGCGCGCCATCGACGACATGGACGCCAACGGCAATACCAACATTCCCAACGGGATCGGCTGGGGGGTGCGGGTGATCTCGCCCGGCGAGCCCTTCACCGAAGGGACCGGCTATGACGATGACGAGATCATCAAGGCCATGGTGATCCTCACGGACGGCGACAATGTCATGTCGGGCCGCAACACCGATCTGATGTCGGAATACGAGGCCTACGGCTATGCCCGTGACGGCCGCCTGGGCATTCGCACCGCAAGCGGCGGCCGGCTCTCCAACGAACTCGACGAACGCACCGAAGCCGCCTGCGACTACGCCAAGGCGCAGGGGATCCGCGTCTACACGATCACCTTCCAGGTCAATTCATCCTCGACCCGCGACATGATGCGCGACTGCGCTTCGCACCCCAGCCTGTATTTCGACTCGCCGTCGAACGAGGCCCTGCGCGATACGTTCGAGATGATCGCCGGCGACCTGACCAATCTGCGCCTGTCGCGCTAGCTGTGGAGCCTCAACAGGTTGTCCTCGGCGAGGCCGAGTCTGCTGATGGGTGTTTTGTATTTTATACCGCCGTGCGGTCGATGCCAGTTGTATCGATGTAGCCAGAGCGGCAGCTCGGCGGCGCGGTG
>JAYEGL010000018.1:0-55844 GCA_034659015.1 Pseudomonadota bacterium
CGCCGCCGAGCTGCCGCTCTGGCTACATCGATACAACTGGCATCGACCGCACGGCGGTATAAAATACAAAACACCCATCAGCAGACTCGGCCTCGCCGAGGACAACCTGTTGAGGCTCCACAGCTAGTCACTGCGCTCCGGTGCGATCTCGACCCGGTTCCGGCCGTTGGTCTTGGCGGCGTAGAGGGCCGCGTCGGCCTGCCGGAACAGGTTTTCGACATCGGCTGCATCGCGGCATACCGCGCGGGCGCAGCCGGCAGAGATGGTGACGGCGACATGCTGGCCTTCGACGCGGGCCGGTGCGGCCTCCACCGCCGAGCGCAACCGTCCGGCCAGCGGTTCGAGCGCCTCTGAGTCCCGCTCGTCGACGATGATGGCGAACTCCTCGCCGCCGATCCGCGCGACGGCGTCGCGGGGCCTCGAAACGGCCCGGGCCGTCGTGGCGATGTGCTGGATCACGCGGTCGCCCACATCATGGCCGTAGGTGTCGTTGACCAGTTTGAACCGGTCGATGTCGAACAGGATCAGCGCGAGGGTGCGCTCCGGCGCATGGCCGGTCGCAAGGTGGCGCACGATCTCGCGGTCGAAGGCGCGCCGGTTGGCCAGCCCCGTCAACGGATCGGTCAGCGCCAGCTTGCGCAGCCGGGCCTGGGAATAGCCGGCGCTGAGCAGCAGATAGCCGAAGATCGTGGTGGTCTCGAAGGCGATCAGGGTGAGCACGGCAACAGGCAGGAGTGCATTGCTGTTGTCGTAGACATTCTGCACCTCGGGGCCCGCCATGATCTGCAGGACCATGAGCGTGGAGGCCACGGCGATCGTGGCCGCCATCGCCGAGGCCAGGACGACGGCGCCCGCCGGCCCGTCGCGCCGGCCGATATGCCACAGGCGCGTCAGGCTGAGCGCGTTGGTGGCGACCAGAATGCCGGCCAGGGTGAGAACCCGGCCGATGACATGGGGATCGACCAGGCAGTACCAGCCATACCCGGCCGCCATGAGTGCGAACAGAAGGACATAGAGGCGGGGCCTGAAGGGCCGGTCGGCAAAGCAGGCCGTACCGTAGAGCATCAGGACATGGCCTGAACTCACCAGCATGTTCATCACGAACAGAAAGCCCGGATTGGTGTCGGCTTCGACATTGAAGCTGGCGGAGAGAAACAGCCCGACCGTCTGGACGCTCAGGCCGATACACCAGAATTTCGCGCCCTCGCTGTTGCGGTGGATCCGCCAGTTCACGAAGTGCAGGACGATGCCGATCGTCAGGATCAGGGCCAGTGCACTGACGAGCGATCGGGTATCGAGCATTCGGCTTCCCCACGGAGGCGGTGTTAACCGCGCCAGTCATTGCAGCGTGCCGCGCCGCGGGCAAGGCTGCATTACCGCATATATGCGATTTCGCTCAGACTTTGTGCGTCGCGGCCGGGCACAAGCAGGTGAAGTTGTTGGCCAGGGAGCCTTCGGTCAGTGTGTAATCGAAGGTGATTTCGGCGCCGGCCGGCAGGTCGTGCCGGGCGACCAGAACGGGACGGCCGTCGCTGCGGTAGGAAATCGCGCAACTGGGCTCGCAGGCATGATTGATGAAATGGCCATAGCCGGTCGGCTCCACATGCCGCCCCGTATTGGCCCGGAAGGAGTAAGGGGTTTGAACCGAGGAGAAGGGGCCGCGGATGGGCAAGACTTCGCGACCTTGAACCACCGGCTCCACGACGACCGTGCCCCAGCCGTGCGTCGTGCTCGGGTCGAGCCGTACGGCAGGCGCTTCCTCGAGGACATAGGCGGATCGCCGGGCTTCGCCGCCGGTCGGTGTTTCCAGCGTGCCCAGAAAGCCGGTATCGATGTCCGGTGTTTCAGCTCCGAGGTAAAGGCGCTGGTGGAAAGGGCGGTCCTGGCCGGACAGTTCCAGTTCCAGCGAGTCGCTGGCCGCGCGGCCGCTCACCGCAATACGTTCGGCATCGGATTGGCCGGAAACCAGGCGGAGGATCTCGCCATCCCATTGGTCGCCATGGGAGAACAGGCGGAAACGGTCATAGTGCCGTACGCCGCCGGCCGACACGAAAAAGCCGAGCATGTGGCGCTGACGTGCGCCGGAACTGTCCGATAACCCTCTCACTTTTGTTCCTCACAGGACACCCGGTCCCGGGGAAGGAGGCTACCCCGGATTTGTTGCGGTGCAAGAAAAACCTAGGGTTCGGTTTACGTTTTATTTACGCCGCTCAGGGGAATGCGGCCCCCTGATGCTCCACCTAGGACGTCCCGGCCGCTGCCGGCGCATCGCTGCGAACCAGCACGTTTTCGCCCGGCGCGTCCCTGAGCGGTTTCAGCTTTCCGTCGCCGGGTTGCCGGGCCGGCACATCGTCGCCGGAGCGTTCGAACAGCCAGTCCCGCCATGCCGGCCACCACGAGCCGGGATGCTCTTCGGCATGCTTCATCCAGGTCTCGACGTGCGCTGGCAGCTTGGCCTTGTCGTAGGTCCAGTGCTGGTATTTGTGCGCGTCCGGATGATTGATCACGCCGGCGATATGGCCCGATCCCGCCAGCAGAAAGCGCACCGGTCCGCCGAACAGCCTGGCGGCCTTGTAGACGGACGGGTAGGGCGCGATATGGTCCTCGCGCGAGGCCTGCATGAAGACCGGCGTCTTGACCCTCGACAGGTCGAGAATGTGCCCGTCCAGCTCCAGTTCGCCCTTCGACAGCCGGTTGTTCTTGTAGAGATTGTCGAGATACCACAGGTGCAGCGCCTTCGGCATGCGCGTCTGGTCGGCATTCCAGAACAGAAGGTCGAAGGCCTGGGGCTGGCGGCCCAGCAGGTAGTTGTTGACCACAAAGGACCAGATCAGATCGTTCGAGCGCAGGAGATTGAACGTGTCCGCCATGGTGCGCCCGTCCAGCACGCCGCCCTGGCTGTCCATGATGCGCTCGATCTCCTTGATCCAGTAGTCGTCGATGAAGATCAGCAGATCCCCCGCCAGCTCGAAATCGGTCTGCGCCGCGAAGAAGGTGGCCGAGGCGATGCGGTCGCTCTGTCCTTCGGCTTCCAGCCAGGCCAGCGCGCTGGCCAGCAACGTGCCGCCAACGCAATAGCCCACGGCATTGACCGAGCTCTCTCCGGTCGCGGCCTCGATCGCATGCATGGCGGCGAACAGGCCCTCATGCATGTAGTCCGCGAAGGTCTTGTCCTTGAGCTCCGGTCCGGGATTGACCCAGGAGATCAGGAAAACCGTGAAACCCTGCTCGGTCAGCCAGCGGATCATCGAATTGTTTTCCCGAAGATCCATGATGTAGAACTTGTTGATCCAGGGCGGGGCGATCAGAAGCGGCCGCTGCTTCACCGTGTCGGTCGCCGGCGCGTACTGGATCAGCTCCATGATGTCGTTCTGGAAGATGACCTTGCCCGGCGTGGTGGCGAGGTCCTCGCCGACCTTGAACCCGTCCGTGTCGGTCTGCCTGAGAGCGAGCCGTCCGTGGCCGGCCTCCAGATCGCTCATCAGGTTCTGCAGGCCGCGTGTGAGGTTCTCGCCATGGGTGGCGAAGGTCTCGCGCAGGACGTCCGGATTGGTCATGGCGAAATTCGTCGGAGAGAGCGCGTCGGTCATCTGCTTGGTGAGAAATTCCACCTTGCGCTTCGTCTTCTCGTCGACCCCGTCGACATTGTGCACCAGCCCCATCAGGAAATGCTGGTTGAGCAGGTAGGACTGCTTGATCGCATTGAACACCGGATTGGCCGACCAGTCCTCGCTGCGCCAGCGCTTGTCGCCCTTGTCCGGTTCGACCGCGGCCGCCCCGGCCTCGCCCGCCATCATCCGCCGGGTCGTGTTCGACCAGAGATCGATATAGCCCTTCATCAGGTCGGCCTGGGCCCGCATCATGAGTTCGGGCTGGTGAACGATCTGGTTCCAGACCTCGCCGAATTCCGGTGCGGAGTTGAACGGATCCGCCTTGGGCAGGACGGGCTCGCCCTCCAATGCCTTCTGGACCACGTCCGACATGAGTTTCTGGGATTGCAGCGACGCCTGCATCAGATTGCGCGAGACCTCGTCCAGCGCCTCCCAGTCCGCGTCGGTCATCTCCGCCCAGGGCGCGAAACCGGCGTCCGCCGCGTCGTCTTGCTTCTTCCCGGCCATGGAATGTCCTTGTCTTCGGCAGGTGACTCTGACACCGATCAGCGTATAGAAAGCGCGTCGCGCGTCCAGCGCGGGGAGTTGTCATGCATCGCTTTGTCACGGCCTTCGGGCTGGCCGCCCTGGTGGGGGGCTGTGCTTCGGTGGATATGCCGGAACTCGGGGCCTCTCATCCGGACTGGGTGGAGGACCGCATCGAATCCGGAGAGTGGCGCCGCAATGCGCCGGATGCGATCCCGGACCGGCAACTGGAACCGGGTGAGGCCGAGGCGATGGACGAGGCTGCAGCCCGGCTGCTGGAGCAGCGCGACCGTCTGAATGCCGAAGCGGAGGTCCGGGACGGGACAGACCCGGCACCGACCAGCGCCTCGGACTTCGTCAGCGAAGGCCAGGACCGGACCACCCCGCCACAGGACCGCTGAACCACGGACCATGTTCGGCCCGGCGCCTGCCCGGGCACTGACCGGAGACAAAAGAATGAGCGATACCCGAGCCCTGACGAATCTGGCCCACCAGGCCGTGCGCGCGGCGGAAGCCGCAGCCGTGGCCGCCGAGGCCTGGATCGGTCGCGGCGAGAAGGAGGAGGCCGACCAGGCCGCCGTCGATGCGCTGCGTACCGGCCTCAACGCCATGCCGATGAAGGGCCGTATCGTGATCGGCGAGGGCGAGCGCGACGAAGCGCCCATGCTCTATATCGGCGAGGAAGTCGGCACGGGCGAAGGCCCGGAAATCGACATCGCCCTCGACCCGCTGGAAGGCACGACGCTGACCGCCAAGGGGCAGCCGAACGCGCTGGCCGTGGTGTCCTTCGCCCTGCGCGGCGGCCTGCTGCATGCGCCCGACACCTATATGGACAAGATCGCCGTCGGCCCGGGCCTGCCCTCCGGCGTCATCGATCTCGATGCGTCTGCTGCCGACAACGTGATCAACCTGGCCAAGGCCAAGGGTGTCGAGGCCCGGGACATCACGGTGTGCATTCTCGAACGCGAACGCCATCAGCACATCGTCGACGGTGTGAAATCCGTGGGCGGCCGGGTGCGCATGATCCCGGAAGGCGACGTCGCCGGTGCGATGGGGGCCGCCGGGCTCGGTGTCGGCGTGGATATGTATATCGGCCAGGGCGGGGCGCCGGAGGGCGTTCTGGCGGCCTCGGCGCTGCGCTGTATCGGCGGGCAGATGCAGGCCCGGCTCGTCTTCCGCAATGATGACGAGCGCGCTCGCGCGGCGCGGGTCGGCGTGACCGATCTGGACCGCAAGTACGATCTGTCCGAACTGGCGGCCAGCCATTGCCTCTTTGTGGCAACCGGCGTGACCGACGGCGATCTTGTCGACGGGGTGCGCAAGAGCGCCGGTCATATCCACACGCATACGCTTCTGCTCGACTCAGCCGATCATTCCGTACGCCGTATCCGTTCCGCGCGGCCGGAAGGCTGACGCGGACGGCAGGACTGGAGGACGGATGGTCACGGAGCTCGCGCCCCCCGGCAGCGATGCCCTCCTGGGTGTCGAACGCTCGCTGAGCGATCGCAAATGGCGATTGCGCGAGGCCGACGATACCGCCGTGTCCGTCATTGCGCGCCAGCAGCAACTGCCCGACGCGCTGGCCCGGGTGATCAGTGCGCGCGGGATCGCGCCCGAGGCTGCGGGCGGCTATCTTGCGCCGCGCCTGCGCGATGCCTTCCCCGACCCGTCCGATCTGGCGGACATGGACAAGGCCGCCGGTCTCATCTGGGACGCGCTGGAGGCCGGACGGCGTATTGCGGTGTTCGCCGATTATGATGTCGACGGCGCCACGTCGGCGGCGCAACTCGTGCGCTGGCTGCGCCATGCCGGCCATGAGGCCGACATCTACATTCCCGACCGGATCGAGGAGGGCTACGGCCCGACCGCCCGGGCCTTCGAGAGTCTGCGCGAGCGCGGCGCCGAGCTGGTGATCACGCTGGATTGCGGCGCCGCGGCTCACGACGCGCTGCGCCATGGCGCGGGCATCGGCCTGGATATCATCGTCGTCGACCATCACCTGATGGATGACGATTTTCCGCCGGCCACGGCCCTGGTCAATCCGAACCGTCCCGACGACACGTCCGGCTGCGGGCATCTGGCCGCGGCCGGGGTCACATTCGTTCTCCTGGCGGCCCTCAATCGCGAAGGCCGCAGGCGCAACGGCTTCGCCGCGACCGGCGAACCCGACCTGCTGCAGTGGATCGACCTGGCGGCGCTGGGCACGATCTGCGACGTCGTCGCGCTGGAGGGGCTCAATCGCGCCCTGGTGGCCCAGGGGCTGCGGGCCATGAGCGGCTGGCAGCAGCCCGGATTGAAAGCCCTGGCCGATGTCGCCGGGGTGGATGGCGAGGCCAGCGTCTATCATGCCGGCTTTCTGATCGGTCCGCGAATCAATGCCGGCGGCCGGGTGGGACGGTCCGACCTGGGCGCCCGCCTCCTGACCACCGAGGACCCCGCCGAAGCGGCGCGACTGGCGGCGGAACTCGACGCGCTCAACGCGGAACGCCGCGATATCGAGGCGGCCGTTCAGTCCGAAGCGATGGCCCAGCTCGAGGGGCAGGGCGGGGACCGGGCAATCCTGATTGCGTCCGGCGAAGGCTGGCATCCCGGCGTGATCGGGGTGGTCGCCGGCCGGCTGAAGGACCGTTTTTCCAAACCCGTGATCATTATCGGCATCGATCGCCGTGCGGATGGCGCCGTCGGCAAGGGCTCCGGACGCTCCGTGCCCGGCGTCAATCTGGGCGGTGCGATTGCCGCGGCACGCCAGGCGGGGCTGCTCATGTCCGGCGGCGGGCACGCCATGGCCGG
Organism: Pseudomonadota bacterium; assembly: GCA_034659015.1. Taxonomy (GTDB): domain Bacteria; phylum Pseudomonadota; class Alphaproteobacteria; order Caulobacterales; family Maricaulaceae; genus Maricaulis. Next base: position 6,927 of record JAYEGL010000018.1, read on the forward strand.
CGGGCTGACCGTGGATCCGGACCGCATCAACGAGCTGGTGGCCTTTCTCGACGAGCGGCTGGCGCCGGAACTGGCCGGGGCCGGCGATGCCATGGCGCTGAAGGCCGACGGCCTGCTCACGGCATCGGGGGTGACGGTGGAACTGGCCGAACTGCTCCAGCGGGCCGGGCCCTTCGGTCAGGGCAATCCGGAACCGCGCTTTGCCCTGGCGCGCATGCGTGTGGCCTTCGCCAAGCGCGTCGGCGCCGATCATGTGCGCTTTTCGCTTCAGGACAGCAGCGGCGCCAGCGTCCAGGGCATCAGTTTCCGCACCGCCGACACGCCTCTAGGGGAGGCGCTGCTGAATGCGGGCGAGGGGCTCTGGCATGCCATGGGACGCGTCAAGCTCGATACCTGGCAGGGCCGCCGGCGCGTGCAGCTGCAGCTCGACGACCTGGCAACTGCTCATGACTGATGATTTTGCGAAATTCCCGCTTGCATGCGGTCTCAGGCTTTTCTATACGACGGCCCTCATCGCCGCGGGCCCTTCGTCTATCGGTTAGGACGCCAGGTTTTCAACCTGGAAAGAGGGGTTCGATTCCCCTAGGGCCTGCCACGCGATCTTCCTTCCGAATGACTGTCCGCTTTGCGTGTGCTGAGTGTTTCCAAGGTGCTCCGGAAATTCCGGTTTGCACCGGCGACAACTTTGTTTCACGTTTCCGCGTGAGTGGGGACGGAGGGCGATTTGTCGAAACAACATGTAGCACCGCTATTTTTGAGGCTGGTCTTCGGTCTCGCGGCTCTATTGATCGTCATTTTCGCGTTTGGTTGTATCGCTATCGGTTTCACGTCCGAGGATATGTCGCCTGGTTTCGGTGTACTGATTCCCATACTCATCGGGGCGGCTGCAAATCGGGGCCGAAGCCACGTGACGGGCGAAAAGCGTATTCCCTACTGGCTCGGAATTCCCTGGATGCTTGCAATTCTGGCGGGCGGGTTGATCGGTTTTGCCCTTTTGTGGTGATGGTGTGATTCCATGAGGAGACCGGCGACCCGGCGGCCGCACCCGAGAGCCGCGCGGCGTGCATCATAGCGGTCAGCGAATCACATCATGAATTGCGATTGCCCGGCGCGCGGTCTATAGGCGCACTCCGCCTTGAACTGGCGGTGTGTGACGAATTTCGGAGTGCCGGGACATGGCCCATCTTTCCACCAAGACCTATGGCAATGAGCGCGGCCTGTCCTGCTGTTCGCGGCAATGGGCGGCGGAGAGCGATTGCCATCTCCTGCACGGCTATTCCTTCGGCTTCCGCTTCGTCTTCGCGGCCGAACAGCTCGACAAGCGCGGCTGGGTGCTCGATTTCGGCAAGGGCGGTTTCGGCCGGATCCGCGACTGGCTGCACGAGATGTTCGATCACACGCTTCTGGTGGCCGAGGACGATCCCGAACGGGCCGCCCTTGAAGCGCTGGGCGAGCGCGGGATCGCACGCGTGCGTGTCGTGCCGGGCACGAGCTGTGAGCGCATGGCCGAGATGGCGTTCGAAAAGGCCGACGCGATCGTCCGGGACGCGACGAAGGGGCGGTGCTGGGTGGAATCCGTGGAATGTTCCGAACACGGCTCCAACAGCGCCATCTACCGGTCCACGGCGGCCCTGGAGCGCCTGTCCGAGAGCGACCGCCTGCGCGCCGGCCTCGACTGATCGCGATCCCGCACGGCGGTTTTCCACGGTTTTCTGGCCATCAGGCCGGATCCAGCGGCCCGTTCGGGCCGTCGGGACCTTGTGTCATCCGGATTCGCCCTCGGAATTTCGCCTCAGAGGCGAAAAATTCAGATTAACGATATGTCACCCAAAGCGCATCAAGTTGTGATCTGCAAGCGCTGCAACTACTATATTTAGCGTTAATTCCGTTGCGAGGTAGTTGCAACAACAAGATGTCGAAGTTCGTTAAAGCAACTATTTGACCGATTCGTCTTCTCATCCGTCATGAATTTGTGTACAAATCTTCACTCGAGGGTTGTTTAAGCGAGCGATATCATGGTTCTGGCTCACGATGTATTTGAAGACACCGAAGTGCTTCAACTGGAGGGCCGCGTTAAGTGGTATGATCCTGCCCGGGGGTACGGCTTTGTTGACGCGGCGGACGGTGAGGGCGACATCCTGCTTCATGCGAGTTGTCTGAGGCGTTTCGGCCAGGGGCCGGCGCTGCCGAACGCGAAAGTGGTCTGCAAGGCCGTTCGCGGCGAAAAGGGGCGCCAGGCGATCGAACTGGTCGAGATGAGCGGCGGCGATACCGAAGCTGCCTCCCGTCCGCGCCGTTTCCATCCCTATGCCGTGTCCAGTGCACCTTTCTGCCAGGCCGTCGTGAAATGGTTCGATCCGCTTCGCGGCTATGGCTTCGTCAATTGCGAGGAAGTGGAAGGCGATGTCTTCCTGCACGCCGCCACGCTGCGGCGGGCGGGGCTCGATGACGTGTCGCCGGGCGACACGCTGGAAGTCCGCTGCCTGGAAGGGCCGAAGGGTGCGCTTGCGGCGGAAATCCGCACACCCGGGGCCCGCTGACTCGACGGTTCTTGCGATCGAGCTGCACTGCGTGCCGCCCGCTTGCGCGAAGACGTTGCGTGAAGCGGGGGCTGGAGATAGCTTCCGCTCCATGCGCAGCTTGATCCTTTCCCTGATTGTCGGCGTGTCCGCGCCGGCCTGGTCGCAGGACGCCGAACCGGCGCCCGCCGCGGCCGATGTCACCGCACGCGACGCCGATGTCGTTTTTGGCGGCCCGGAACCGGTTGTCGTTGAAAGCGACGACGCCCGGCATGTCTTTACCGCGGAACTGGCCACCACGCCCGCCCAGATGGCGCGCGGGCTGATGTGGCGCGAAAGCCTGGCCCCCGATGCCGGCATGCTCTTCCACTACGCGACGCCGCAGCGCAGCGCGATGTGGATGGACAACACGCTGATCGATCTCGACCTTCTCTTCATCGAACCGGACGGGCGAATCTTCAAGATCGTCGCTTACGCCCAGGGCGGATCGCGGCGGGCCCTGGCGGCCGATACCGAGATTACCGGTGTGCTGGAGATCCCGGCCGGCCGGTCCTTCGAACTGGGAATCCGTCCCGGCGATACGGTGCGTCACGCGTTTTTCGGCAACGCCGCCGGCGATGCCGGCGACAGCGGCGCCGAGCCCGCCGAGCAGAGCGCTGCGGCGGAAGCATCCGAAGACACTCAGTAGGCTTGCCTAAAGGCGAGGGCGCTTACATAAGGGCTGAAGACGGGGTGTGGCGCAGCCTGGTAGCGCATCTGGTTTGGGACCAGAGGGTCGCAGGTTCGAATCCTGCCGCCCCGACCACCGGTCCGGCAGGTTGCCGGGGCGAGCGGAACAATGGAGAGGCGCATGTTCGCGAGGATCTATCGTCCGGCCCGTAATGCGATGCAGTCGGGCCGCGGAAAGACCAAGAAGTGGGTGCTGGAATTCTCGCCGGAAATGGCGAAGAAGCCCGATCCGCTGATGGGCTGGACCTCGAGCTCCGACATGCGCAGCCAGATCCGGCTGAAATTCGACAGCCAGGAGGATGCGGTGGCCTACGCCAAGCGCCAGGGCATTCCCTTCCAGGTCGTCGAGCCGCACGAGCCCAAGCGCTACGAGAAGTCCTACGCGGACAATTTCTCCGCCGACCGCAAACAGCCCTGGTCGCACTGACCGGGCCCTGGCCTCCGTAGCTCAACCGGATAGAGCGCCCGCCTTCTAAGCGGATGGTTGCAGGTTCGAGTCCTGCCGGGGGCGCCACTCTTTTCGTTGTTCCCGCTCCGCTCGACCCGAGTTCGCCGCCGCCTTCAGTGTCGAGGGCGGTGCTCGCATGGAACGCGCTCAGGGCTGCGGAGGGAATAAAATACGCCCTGATCGGGCGGCATCCCGTCACTTTCCGAACAGCTCGCGGAAGGCTGTGTGGCTCTGTTTCAGGCCTTCTTCAGTGAACCGGACAGACTTGGCTTTCGTCGCCGGATCGGAAATCAGACCTCTTGTGTGCAAGCGGTCCAGCGCGTCCCAGTCAAAGCCCTTCCAAACGCGATCGCCATTGTGCAGCCCGAGGTACAGCAAGGCCAGAACCGCCCTGTCGATGGCATCCGAGTTCAAGCCCTGATCGTGGTTCGCGGCGGCGTCTGCATCCGACAACGAAGTCACCGATATCAGCCAGACCAATGCGCCCTCAGTGGCTTCCCAGGCCGGCCGCGCGCCATCGGCATAGATGATGGCTTCGCTGGCATCGCCGGGGCTGTAGTATGCAGGAAACGACTTCGGCATGGCCTTTTTTCCAGACAGATAGTCGGGAATATGAGGATTGGCGCTCACAGCCTGTGACAGCCATTCACGCGACCTGGCGCCGTCGCCTGCCGTGCGGAAGGCATGCAGCGCACGAGAATATAGCCATGCGGCGGAGTCTTCCTCGCTGTACTGCTGGAAGAGAGCATCAGCTTCGTCGTCGCGGCCGGTGGCCAGCAGCACATCCATCAGCGCATAGCGAACGCCCTGATTATCATTAGGATTAAGACGTAGCAGTCCCAGATAGTGATCGATAGCCTCCTGATGGCGGCCCAGCTCCCTCAGCGTATCCGCCAGGCCCTGTCGTGCACGCATGTAGGGGCGGGTTTCGATCAGCCCCCAAAACAGCCCTGCATCTTCGTCGAAAGCCGTTTGTCCAAGTGCTTTTTCACCGGCATCGACACCTTGCGCATACAAGTCGAGTGCTTCTTCGTCGCTCGCTGCCTCGAAGGCCAGGATCACATAGGCGTCGGCACAAAGAGGGGAAATCGCCAGCGCTTCTCTGGCCAGGGCCGATCGTTTGGCGCTGGTCGAGGCTTCCCAGGCGTCGAACACCTTATCCTGGGCCCGGTCGAGTGCGTCTTCGTCAATCATGTCTCAGCCTTCAGTCTGGTTTTGCCGGCACAATCCAAACCCGATAACCCGGAACTGGCAACGCCGTCAGTCCCGGCAGCGATCCTTGCCGCCGCCATTGGCCGAGAAGGTCACCGAGAAGGCGATGCCGATGATCAGCGGGACCCAGATCGGCAGTTCGCCGACGCCGGGCGCCTCGAGCGCGGCCGCGATATGATCGTCGACCAGCCACCACAACAGAAAAAGCCACATCGATCCGTCCCTTTCGTTTCTGGATCAGGAAACGGCGGCCAGTCCCCGTTCCAGATCGGCGATGAGATCTTCGGGCGCTTCCATGCCGATGGCAAACCGGATCAGGGCGCCGTCATGCGTGTGCGCGGTCTTGGTGCGCTTGAGCTGGGGATCGCAATGGATCGCCAGGCTTTCGTATCCGCCCCAGGAAAAGCCCATGCCGAAGATCTCCAGCGCATCGAGGAAGCGCTCGCTGGCCGGGATGTCCCAGCCGGGAAACTCGACGGAGAACAATCCGCTGCCGCCGGTGAAGTCGCGCTGGAAGAGCGCGTGATCGGGATGGTCGGGATGCGCCGGGTGCAGGATGCGCCCGGTTTCCGGCCGGCTCTTGAGCCAGTCGGCGATGGCCATGGCGCTGGCGAAGCTGCGCTCCATGCGCACCGCCATCGAGCGGAAACCGCGCAGGGCCAGATAGGCATCGTCCGGACCGGTATGGAAGCCGAAGCTGCGCTCCGTGGTCTGCAGGCGCTTGAACAGGGTCTCGTTGCGCGCCACGACCGCGCCCATCAGGAAATCGGAATGCCCGCCGACATACTTGGTCAGCGCCTGGGCCGCATAGTCCACGCCCAGCTGGAGCGGCTTTAAGGTCAGGCCGGCGCTCCAGGTGTCGTCGATAATGGTGATGACGCCTTTTTCGCGCGCCACTTTCGTGATGGCGGGAATGTCCTGCATCTCCATGGTCAGGGAGCCGGGCGATTCCAGCAGGATGGCCTGGACGTCATCGGTGATCAGATCGGCGATCTCGGCGCCCATGCGCGGCGGGAAGAATTCCGTCTTCACGCCGAATTTCGGCATGGTGGTCAAAAGGAAGTTGCGCACCGGGCCGTAGATGCAGTCCGCCGCGAGGATGCGTCCACCGGCCTCCACCGAGGCCAGCACGGACAGCGTGTTGGCCATCAGGCCGGAGGAGGTGAGAGCGCATCCCGCGCCGCCCTGCAGCTCGGTCAGCGCCTCGCGCAGCGCCTGGTGGGTTTCCAGGCCGACACGGCCGTAGTGCACGCGCCCGGGCGGAAAATCGTAGAGCTCCCGCGCCGACGGGGCGAGCATGGTCGAGCCGCGCGCCACGGAGGGGTTGACCTGTCCGCGGTCGTCGTGCGGCCGGCCGAGCCGGGTAAGCCTGGTTTCGTCCTTCATGAGCGTCCCGTGATCCCTTTCTCAATCCGTGCCGGTTACCACCGGCGTGTCGTCGCGGCGACCCCACTCCGCCCAGGAACCGTCATAGACCGCAGCCGTGCGGCCCAGTTTTTCCAGCCCCAGGGCGAGGATGCAGGCCGTCACCCCCGATCCGCAAGTCGTGATAACGGTGCTGCCGGGCTCCACGCCCGCATCGCCGAAATCTTCGGGCTCCCCGACATAGACGCCGTCCGACCGGATCAGCGAGCCATAGTGCAGATTGAGTGCGCCGGGCATATGGCCGCTGCGCATGCCCGCCCGCGGTTCGGCTGCATGGCCGGAAAAGCGCGGTGCAGACCGCGCATCGACGATCTGTACGCCGTCGTCGGTAAGGGCCGCCATGACCTGGTTGCGGTCGGCGATGCGGTCAGGCTGGAAGCGCGCCTCGAAATCGCCGGCGGGCCAGAGATGCCCCGCCGTATCGGTCACCGGCCCTCCGGCCTCAATCCACAGCGGCAGCCCGCCGTCGAGAACGCGGACATGCTCATGCCCCATCGCGCGGAACATCCACCACACCCGCGCCGCGGAAAAGAGACCGATCCGGTCGTAGACGATCAGGCGGGTGTCCCGGTTGATGCCCAGCTCGCGGGCGTGCTGCTGGAATTCACCGGGGTCGGGCAGCATGTGCGGCAGGTCCGAGCGGGCCGCAACCGTGTCGATATCGATGGTGCGGGCACCCGGAATATAGCCGGATGCCCTGAAGGGCGGACCGCCATCGAAGGTCCAGCTGGCATCAAGGAAGACGGTGGCCGGATCGCCCAGCCGTGTCTTGGACTCCCCGACGGTGATCAGCGGATCGCTCATGCCTCCATCCAGGCCGGAACGGGCAGTCCCTTTTCGCGCAGGAAGTCCGGATTGTAGAGCTTGGACTGATAGCGCGAGCCGTGGTCGCACAGAATGGTCACGATGGTGTGGCCGGGGCCCAGATCCTTGGCCATGCGGATCGCGCCGGCGATATTCACACCCGACGAGCCGCCCAGGCACAGGCCTTCCTCGGTGATCAGGTCGAACAGGATCGGCAGGGCTTCCTCGTCGGAGATGCGGTAGGCGCGGTCGACCTGTATCCCTTCAAGGTTCGCCGTGACGCGGCTCTGGCCGATCCCTTCGGTGATCGATGTGCCTTCGGACTTCAGCTCGCCCTCGGCGTAATAGCCGTAAAGCGCCGCGCCGCCGGGATCGGCGATACCGATCTGGACGGTCTCGTTCTTCGCCTTCAGTCCGACGGACAGCCCGCCCAGCGTGCCGCCCGAGCCGACCGCGCAGATGAAACCGTCGACCTGGCCGCCGGTCTGGTCCCAGACTTCCTGAGCGGTCGTGGCGGCATGGAAGTCGCGATTGGCGGTATTGTCGAACTGGTTCGCCCAGATCGCACCGCTGGGCTCACTCTTGGCGAGCTCTTCCGCCAGCGTGCCGGAATAGCGCGCATAATGGTTCGGGTTGGAATAGGGCACGGCGTCGACCTCGATGAGCTCCGCGCCCAGCAGACGGATGGCATCGCGCTTTTCCTTCGACTGGGTTCTGGGAAAAACGATCACCACTTTGTAGCCCAGCGCGGCGCCGACCATGGCCAGGCCGATCCCCGTATTGCCCGCCGTGCCCTCGACGATCGTGCCGCCCGGCCGCAGTTCGCCGGACGCTTCCGCGGCGCGGATGATCCCCAGCGCCGCGCGGTCCTTGATCGAGCCGCCCGGATTGAGGAATTCCGCCTTGCCGAGAATGTCGCACCCGGTCGCGTCGGAGGCGGCCTTCAACCGGATGAGCGGCGTGTTTCCGATGAGGTCGATTATGGATTGTGCGGTGGCCACGTCGCTCTCCCTGCTCTCTGCGATATCAGCGATATAGGCATGGTCTTGTCGGGCAGCGAGGGCGAAAACGCAATCGGGGCGATCCGATTGCGGCTCGCTGGCGTATTATGCGGCATGACCCTGCTCGTGATTCCCGTTCTCCTCGCCGCCAGTCTGCCCGCACCGGTCCCCGCCGAGCCGCCGGCCGATATCGTCTTCGACGTCTATCGCAACGACACCCCGTTCGGGGAGCATGCCGTGCGTTTCGGTGAGACCGGAAGCGGCGACCTGCGTGTCGAGATCGACATCGAGCTGAAGGCCGGATTCGGGCCGATCACCGTCTTTCGCTACGAGCACGAGGCCGAAGAGGTCTGGCGCGACGGCCGGCTGGCCCGCCTTGAGGCCGCGACGCTGAAGGATGGCGACTGGACCCGTGTCGAGGTCGAGCGCACAGGCCCCGACATGATCGTTTCCGGCTCGGCGGAGCTTTCGTATCTTCCGCCCTCCAGTCACTGGCGCGGATATTCGGCCGGGACCGGCCGAATTCTTAACACCGAGACCGGCGAGCCCATGCCCGTCGAGATCGCGGATCTGGGCATGGAGACGATCGAGACCGCCGCCGGGACGGTGGACGCACGTCGCATCCGCATGTCCGGAACGCTGACCGTCGATCTCTGGTACGATGCCGACGGCCGCTGGGTGGGGTGCGAGTTCGAGGCCCGCGACCAGACGATCCGCTACGTTTTGCGCGACAGTTAGGCGTCTTCTGCTGCGGCGGTCTTCATCGTCTCGAAGGCCGAAAGAGCGGCTTCGCGCCCTGCCTTCAAGTCGACGACGGGCCTCGGATAGGTCTTGCCCAGTTCCACGCCCTGATGCGCCAGTTCGCCGCCGGACGCGGCCCAGGGGGCATGGATGTAACGTTTGGGCAGTTCGGCCAGCTCGGAGACCCAGCGGCGCACATAATGGCCCTCGGGATCGAATTTCTCGCCCTGCGTCGCCGGATTGAAAATGCGGAAATAGGGCGCGGCATCGGCGCCGGACCCGGCCACCCATTGCCAGCTGGCGGCGTTCACGGCCGGGTCCGCATCGACCAGCGTGTCCTCGAACCAGCGCATGCCGTCCGCCCAGTGACAGCCGATATGCTTGATCAGGTAGGAGGCTGCGATCATCCGGGTGCGGTTGTGCATCCAGCCCGTGCCCCACAATTCGCGCATGGCGGCATCGACCATGGGCACGCCGGTCTGGCCGCGCTGCCAGGCCTTCAGGCCCTTGTCGTTTTCGCGCCAGGGGAAGTGGTCGAACTTGCTGTCGAAATTCTTCTCCCGCAGGTCGCCGAAATGATGGACGAGATAGTAGGCGAAATCGCGCCAGCCGATCTCGGCCAGGTATTTTTCCGTCGCACCGTAGGCCTGGCCCCGCTCGGCCTGCAGCTGAACGCGGTGCCAGACCGTGCGCGGCGAAATTTCGCCCCAGGCGAGATGCGGGGACAGCCGCGATGTGCCGGCCACGTCCGGCCGGTCGCGACAGGTCTTGTAGTCGGACAGGGCGTCGCCCAGGAAATCGTCCAGCCGCCTGCGTGCGGCCGGCTCGCCCGGCGTCCAGCGCTGCGAAAAGCCGCGGGCCCAGTCAGGTTTCTCGGGGAGGAGATTCCAGTCCTCGAGTGTGTCGCTGCCGATCGCCCCGGCGGCCTGTACGGTGCCCGGCGCCGGCAGGGGGGCGCGGGGTTCGAAATCCTTCTGGGCGGCGCGCCAGAAGGCGCTGAACACCTTGTAGGGCTCGCCGGTCTTGTTGAGCACCCGGGCCGGGTCCAGCAAGGTCGTGGCGCGGAAAGCGCGCGGCTTGACCCCTTTTTCCTGCAGGCCCTCGGCGATCGCCCGGTCGCGTTCATCGAGCCAGGGCCAGTCGACCCGGTTCCAGAACACCTCTCGCACCCCGGTCTCGCGGACAATGTCAGGGATGATGGCCGCAGCTGCGCCCGAACGCAGGACCAGCCGTCCGCCAATCTCCTCCAGGCTTCCGGCCAGGGATTTCAGCGAATGATGCAGCCACCAGTCGGCAGCGGCTCCGGGCGACAGGCGCAGCGCCGGATCGTCCTCGCGGATATAGAGAAAGAGGAGGGGGCGTCCGCTTTGCACCGCCGCGTGGAGGGCGGGATTGTCCGCCAGCCGGAGGTCGCGGCGGAACCAGACGAGTGCTGGTGCGGTGGCCGGCGCAGTTGCCATGAGTGTCCTGTGGATTGATAAGGGCCTTGCCTGAATACGCCGTCGACCCGATATCGGATCAGGTCGGCAGCACCGGTTCCGGCGCCAGATCGAATTCAGTTGAAGCCCCGGGAGGGCGAGCATGAGCCAGGCCAATTCCGTGATTTCCATTCCGCGTCCCGGTCGCGATCCGATCGAGATCGGCAATGACCGCAAGCTCACGCTGATCGCAGGTCCCTGTCAGCTGGAGAGCCGTGAACACGGGCTGGAAGTGTCCGAGCAGTTGCGGGAAATCTCGGACCGGCTGGATATCGGGCTGATCTACAAGACGTCCTACGACAAGGCGAACCGGACTTCGATTTCCAGTGCCCGCGGCATGGGGCTGGAAGCCTCGCTGCCGGTCTTTGCGGAGATCCGCGAGAAGACCGGGTTGCCCGTCCTTACCGATGTGCACACGGCCGAGCAGGCCAGGACCGCGGCCCAGGCGGTCGACGTGATCCAGATCCCGGCCTTCCTGTGCCGCCAGACCGATCTGCTGATCGCGGCGGCGGAAACCGGCAAGCCGATCAATGTGAAGAAGGGCCAGTTCCTGGCGCCCTGGGACATGAAGAATGTCATCGCCAAGATCACCGATGCCGGCAATCCCAATGTCATGGCCTGCGAGCGCGGTGTCTCCTTCGGCTACAACACGCTGGTCTCCGACATGCGGTCCCTGCCGATCATGGCGCAGTTCGGCGCGCCCATCGTGTTCGACGCCACCCACTCGGTGCAGCAGCCGGGCGGGCAGGGCACGACCTCGGGCGGTCAGCGCGAATTCGTGCCGACCCTGGCCCGTGCAGCCGTGGCCGTGGGCGTGGCCGCGGTCTTCATGGAAACCCACCCCGATCCGGACAATGCGCCGTCGGACGGCCCCAACATGGTGCCGCTCTCCGAATTTGAGAGCCTGGTGGCGAAGCTTCTGGAATTCGACGCTCTGGCGAAAGGCCTCTAGCGGAACTCCCGTTCGTCCGGGATTGGCACGACGGGCGCGTCCTCGATTTCCTCGACGTCTTCGAGCGGCGGCGCCCAGCGGCGCTCCTCCTGGAGGATCGTGGCCAGGTTCAGGCTGCGCCGCGCCGCATCGAGGCGCAGATCCTCGTAGAACAGGTTGAAGGGCGGCACGCGGTATTCCTCGGCCAGCCGGTTGGGCCGGCGCAGATCGGCATAGTCGGGTTCTTCCACGAACAGTATCCCGTCGCCGCACTGGGCGCCCGTCTGGCCCGGCACCGGCGCCGGCGTGGTGTCCGGCGGCAGGCCCTCGGCCGCCACACCGCCGCGGTGAAGGCGCGCCGAGGCATATTCCACCGTCCGTGCCGACAGGATCGGGTTGACGCACAGGAGGCCGCGCCCGTCGACGAAATCCAGTTCGCCGCGCGACGTCCAGGTCATCGAGCGTTCGGTCAGGATGCGGATGCGCCGCTCTTCGCCGGGCCGGGCATGGGAGAACGCCATGACGCAGCGCACGTCCTCGGCTGTCTCGCAGGGCGGGATGTCCGACAGCACGTCGTTGAACAGGTCCAGCGGAACCGGGGATTCCAGGATATAGGCGGCAACAAGCCGGGCGCGCGCATCGGGCATGGTGCTCAGCCGGCGCACGAGCAGGCCGAGCACGTGGAACCCGCCCTGGCCGACACCGGCGAGGATGAAGGGCCGGTCCTCGCCGATCTGGTCCAGGAAGGCCGTAAACGCACGATCGACATCGTCATAGGCAAACTGCCGGGCGAGAATGGAATCCTCGCGATTGTTCATGAAGGTATAGAGCGCGGCCTGGCGGTATTTCGGTGCGAACAGCACGCCGGAACTGGCAAAGGGCGCGCCGTAATTGGGCAGCATGGTACGGGTTACGGCCTCGACTGCGCTGTCCTTGTCGAGCTGGGCGTTCCAGTTCGACCCGCCGGAATAGGTGGTGGGGTGAACAAAGAAGACGGCCGGCTCGTCCTCGCTGGCGAAACGGCCGCGCGCATACCAGGCTCCGGCCTCGGCATAGTCTGCACCGGGCGGCGGCGTGTAGGTCTGGAACGGCTCGCCAGGGTCCTGGAAAGTCTGGAATATCTGGTCGCGGAGGGCCCAGCTGGTCAGCACGAGCAGGACCAGGAAACCGCCGGCTCCTGCCAGGACCATCCAGCGGGCGATCGAGATCGGGCTGGCCTTCATCGGCTGTCGCGTCCTTTCATGCCGCGTGCGCGCGCCCCGCAGGGTGTGATTGGCGCACCGTACTGCTTACCGTAGACTGACCGGGCTGCGGGGGAATCAGCTCTTTTCACGCGCCTTGGGCCGCCTGGATACGGAAGTGCCATGTTTCGCTGGCTTCGCAACAGTTTCCTCACCGGGATCGTGATCGCAACCCCGTTGGGTGTGACCCTCTATCTCATCGTCGCATTCGTCAGATTCGTCGACAATGTCGTCAAGCCGCTTATCCCGGCCCGCTACAATCCGGAAAACTATCTGCCCGGCGACTTCACCATTCCCGGGCTGGGCGTGCTGATCGCCGTGGTGATCCTGACCCTGCTGGGCGCATTTGCGGCCAATGTGTTCGGGCGCACGCTGATCAATCTGGGCGACCGGATCGTCGCCGGGGTGCCGCTTGTGCGCAACGTCTACGGCGCCCTGAAGCAGATCATGGAGACGGTGTTTTCCGGCAAGAGCAATTCCTTCAAGGAAGTCGTGTTGATCGAGTATCCGATGAAGGGGCTCTATGTGGTCGCCTTCGTGTCGGCCAATGGCGACGAGAACCTGAAACAGACGATCTCGGACGATGTGGTGGGGCTTTTCGTGCCGACCACGCCCAATCCGACCTCGGGTTTCCTGCTCTACACACCGAAGGTCAACACGATCCCGATCGACATGTCGGTGGAGGAGGCGGCCAAGCTGATCATCTCCTTCGGCATGGTCACGCCGGACAAGCTGCCCAGCGAAGTGCGCGCCACACTGCCGCCGGAAGTCTTCACCCGGATCTGAGCATGCGCACGCCCTGATCCTGTTCGAACAGGTAGAGCAGGACGCGCAGGGCCGCGCCGCGCTCGCCGGTGAGTTCCGGATCGCGCTGGACCAGAAGCCGCGCCATGTCGTTGGCGTGGGCGATCAGATCGCCATGGACTTCCAGATCGGCCAGGCGGAAATCCGGCAGCCCGCTCTGGCGCAGGCCCAGCGGATCGCCGGCGCCGCGCAACCGCCAGTCCTCCTCGGCGATGCGGAACCCGTCATCGGTCTCGCGCATCGTCTCCAGACGCGAGCGGGCGGTCTCGCCCAGCGGTCCCTTGTAGAGCAGCAGGCAGGATGAGGGCTTGTCGCCGCGGCCGACCCGCCCGCGCAGCTGGTGCAGCTGGGCCAGGCCGAAATGCTCGGCATGCTCGATGATCATCACAGTGGCGTCCGGCGCATCCACGCCCACCTCGATCACCGTGGTGGCGACCAGAACGTCCATCTCGCCATTGCGGAAGGCCGTCGCGACGGCCTCCTTCTCCGCCGCCTTCATGCGGCCGTGCAACAGGCCGACCCGGTCCTCGCCCAGGGCGGCGCGCAAATGGCGCCAGCGATCCTCGGCGGCGGACAGGTCGGACTGGTCCGATTCCTCGACCAGCGGACAGACCCAGTAGACCCGATCGCCCCGGCCGATGGCCCGGCGCACACCCTCGACCACCTCGTCCAGACGCTCCATCGAAATCAGCCGCGTCTCCGGCGGAATACGCCCGGCGGGCTTCTCGTCCAGCCGCGACACGTCGAGATCGCCGTAGACCGAGAGGGAGAGGGTGCGCGGAATGGGCGTGGCCGTCATCACCAGCACGTCCGGCCGATGACCCTTCGAGGTCAGACGCATGCGGTCGGAGACGCCGAAGCGGTGCTGCTCGTCGATCACCACCAGGCCGAGGTCGGAAAATTCGATACCCTCCTGGAAAAGCGCATGGGTGCCGCAGACGACATCGACCGTGCCCGCGGCCATGCGTTCCAGGATTTCCTTGCGCGTCGCGCCTTTATCGCGGCCCGTCAGGGCCGTTACGGAAAGTCCGGCAGGTTCAAGAAGTTGGGCCAGGGTCTTGGCGTGTTGCCTTGCGAGAATTTCGGTCGGCGCCATGATCGCAGTCTGGGTGCCCGCCTCGGCGGCCTGGGCGGCGGCGAGCGCGGCCACGAAGGTCTTGCCCGCCCCGACATCGCCGTGCAGCAGACGGGTCATGCGGGCCGTTTCCTCCATGTCGGCCCGGATCGCCTCGAAGGCGCGGGTCTGGGCGCCGGTCGGCTGGAAGGGCGAATGCTCCAGCACGAGCCGGACCTTTTCGCCCGAGCCTTTCAGGGAACGTCCCGACTGGGCCTTGCGCCGGGCGCGGACCAGCTGGAGCGCCAGCTGCCGGGCGAAGACCTCGTCGAAGGCCAGTCTTTCACGGGCCGGATGGTCCGGCTCCAGATCGGCCGCCGATTGCGGCGCGTGCAGCTGGCGTACGGCGGTGCGGAATCCCGGCCAGTCCTTGTTGCCGCTCAGCTCGAGATCGAGCCATTCGGGCAGCTCGGGTACCATCGACACGGCGCCGTGCACGGCCTTGCGCATCGTCTTGGCGACGAGGCCCGCCGTGAGCGGGTAGACCGGCTCGATCAGCGGCGTCTCGTCGGCTTCCGCCTCGGTCATCACCAGGTCGGGATGCAGCATCTGGATTTCCGAGCCATAGCGCTCGCAGCGGCCCGAGACGATCCGCGTTTCGCCCACCGGCAGCAGGCGCTGGAGATAGTCCGGCCGGCCATGGAAATAGACGAGATGCAGGAAACCGGTCTCGTCGTAGAGCCGCACCTTGTAGGGCTGGCCCTGGCGGCGGCCCGGAATGTGTTCCTCGACGGTCGCGGTGAGGGTGACGATTTCGTCTTCCGGCACATCGGCGACGGTGACACGTCGCGAGCGATCGACCAGCCCGGTCGGTTTGAGGAACACCACATCCTTCACCCGCGACCCGGCCACCTTGGCCACCAGCGTGGCCAGTCGGGGGCCGATCCCGGGCAGGACGGTGACGTCCTGGAAGAGCGGAAAGAGAATCTCGGGGCGCATCGCAATACAGCTTAGCGACAAGTTGCGCCGCTGCCACCGGTCGACGCGGCCCGATAACGGGACTATATGCGCCCATCATGACCGACACGCTCGACACACAACGCAAGAAGCTGCGGATCCGCGCCTGGCGCCGGGGCTTCAAGGAGGCCGATCTGATCCTCGGCCGCTTCTGCGACGACCATATCGACAGCATGGATGCCGAGGCCCTGGATGCTTTCGAGGCCCTGCTCGACGAGCACGACCAGGATCTCTATGGCTGGATCATCGGCCGGGAACCCGTGCCGGCGCGGTTCGACACGCCCGTGATGACCCAGCTGCAGGCCTATCGCGTCGACGCCGACGCCGCCTATGGCGACGGGCCCAAGGCCTGATTGCGGGAAGGGCGGCGCGGCGATGTCCGATATCGAGATGATCGCGAAGGCGAAGGGGGCGGCGACAGTCTGCGGCGCGCCGGAAGGCCTGGACGCGCTGGTGCTGGCCGATGCGGGCCGGCTGCACGGCGGGCTGAGCGTTTTCATTGCGCGCGACGACTCGCGGGCGGCCACCTTCGCCTCGGCGCTGGAATTCTTCGCGCCGGACAGCGAGATCCTGCGTCTTCCGGCCTGGGACTGCCAGCCCTATGACCGCATCTCCCCGTCGCCGCGTGTGGCGGCGCGGCGCGCGGCGACACTGGCCCGCTTGGCGGCGGGCGACTATGAAAAACCCGCCTTCCTGGTGACCACAATCAATGCGATGGCGCAGCGCTGCCCGCCGCTGGAGGTGCTTTCCGGGGCGGGGATCGCCATCCGTCCGGGCGGCACTGTGGATGTGGAAGACCTCAAACGGCATTTCGCGGTCAATGGCTATGCACGCACGGCCACGGTTATGGAACCGGGCGATTATGCCGTGCGCGGCGGCGTGATCGATGTTTTCCCGCCGGGCGCGGGCGAACCCGTGCGCCTGGACTTCTTCGGCGACACGCTGGAATCCATTCGTGCCTTCGATCCGGAGACCCAGCGCTCCACCCGCCAGATGGACGGGATCGCCTTTACGCCCGTCAGCGAAGTCCTGCTGGACGAGCAGACGGTCTCCCGCTTCCGCGCCGGCTTCGTGAAGACGTTCGGCGCCGTGAAGGACGACCCGGTCTACGAACAGGTCAGCGCCGGCGCGCGGCCGGCAGGCGTGGAGCACTGGCTGCCGCTCTTCTACGAAACGCTGGCCATGCCCTTCGACTATCTGCCCGCCGACGCCCTGATCGGGATCGATCATCTCGCCGAAGAGGCGCTGGACGAGCGCATCAGCCAGATCGCGGATTATTACGAGGCGCGCACCACGGTCGACGAGAGCCGGCACGAGAACAGTCTGTCGGCGCCGACCTACCGGGCGCTCAAGCCCGGCGCGCTCTATTTTGCCGAGAGCGACTGGCCGGCGGTTCTGGAAGACCGCACCGTGCGCCGTTTCACGGCCTTTCGCGAACCCGGGTCCCAGACCATCGATGCCGGCGGCAAGCAGGGGCGGGCCTTCACCGCGGAGCGTGCGGCGCAGGACACGAATGTGTTCGATGCCGCCGCGAGCCATGTGCGCGAGCTGGGCCAGGCCGGCAAGCGGGTCGTGCTGGCCTCCTGGTCCGGCGGTGCCTCGGAACGCCTGGCCAGCGTGCTGGGCGATCACGGCATTTCCGGCATCCAGGCCTGCGACAGCTGGAGCGAGGTCTCCGCGCTGCCGAAATCGGCCGTCGCCCGTGTCGTGCTGCCGCTGGAGCGCGGTTTCGAGACCGAGGGGCTCGCGGTTCTGTCCGAACAGGACATTCTCGGCGACCGGCTGGCCCGGCCGCGCCGGCGGCGCAAATCCGCCGACATCATCGTGGAAGCCGGCGCGCTCTCGCCCGGCGATCTCGTGGTCCATGCCGATCACGGGCTGGGCCGTTTCATCGGTCTGAAGACCCTGCCGGTGCAGGACGCACCGCACGATTGTATCGAGCTGGAATATGCCGGCGGGGCCAAACTCTACCTGCCGGTCGAGAATATCGAGCTGCTCTCGCGCTATGGCGCGGATTCCGAAGCAGCACAGCTGGACAAGCTGGGCGGCGTCGCCTGGCAGGCGCGCAAGGCCAAGGCCAAGAAGCGCCTGCGCGACATGGCCGACCAGCTCATCAAGATCGCGGCGGAACGCCTGGCCCGCAAGGCCGATCCGGTCGAGCCGGCCAGCGGGATATTCGACGAGTTCTGCGCCGCCTTCCCCTATGCGGAGACCGACGACCAGCTCAACGCTGTCGAGGATGTGCTGGGCGATCTCGCCAGGGGCCGGCCGATGGACCGTCTGATCTGCGGCGATGTCGGCTTCGGCAAGACCGAGGTCGCCTTGCGCGCGGCCTTCGTGGTGGCGATGAGCGGCCAGCAGGTCGCCGTCGTGGCGCCGACCACATTGCTCGCCCGCCAGCACTACAAGACGTTTTCCGAAAGGTTCCGCAACTGGCCGGTCAAGGTTCGGCAATTGTCGCGCCTGGTTGGCGCCAGGGAAGCCAAACAGACGCGCGACGAGCTGGCTGCCGGCCAGGTCGAGATTGTCATCGGCACGCACGCCCTGCTGGCCAAGACGGTGAAATTCTCCGACCTGGGCCTGCTGATCGTCGATGAAGAGCAGCATTTCGGCGTGAAGCACAAGGAGCGTCTCAAGGAGCTGCGCACGAATGTGCACGTGCTCACCCTGACCGCCACGCCGATTCCGCGCACGCTTCAGCTGGCGCTCACCGGCATTCGCGATCTCTCGCTCATCGCCACGCCGCCGGTCGACCGGCTCGCGGTGCGCACCTATGTGGCGCCGTTCGATCCGGTCTCGGTCCGCGAAGCCCTGCTGCGCGAGAAATACCGCGGCGGGCAGGTCTTCTTCGTGGTGCCCAGGATCACCGATCTGGAGGAAACGGCGGCCTTCCTGCGCGAAAGCGTGCCGGAAGTGAGCTTCGTCGCGGCCCATGGCCAGATGGCGGCCAGCGAGCTGGAAGACATCATGACGGCCTTCTATGAGGGCCGCTACGACGTGCTGCTGTCGACCTCGATCGTGGAGTCGGGAATCGACATTCCCACCGCGAACACGCTGATCGTGCACCGGGCCGACCGGTTCGGCCTGTCCCAGCTCTACCAGCTGCGCGGCCGGGTGGGGCGCTCCAAGACGCGCGCCTATGCCTATCTGACCACGCCCATGCGCCAGAAGATCACCGACGGGGCGGACAAACGCCTCAAGGTCATGCAGTCGCTGGACAGCCTGGGCGCGGGTTTCACCCTGGCTTCGCACGATCTGGATCTGCGCGGCGGCGGCAATCTTCTGGGCGAGGAACAGTCCGGCCATATCAAGGATGTCGGCGTGGAGCTCTACCAGTCCATGCTGGAGGAGGCCGTGGCCTCACTGCGCGGCGGCGGGGACGAGGAAGACGAGGGCGAATGGTCGCCGCAGATCAATGCGGGCGCCGCCGTTCTGATCCCGGACCATTACGTGCCCGATCTCGATGTCCGCCTGCAGCTCTATCGCCGCTTGTCATCGCTGGATACCAAGACCGAGCGCGAGGCCTTCGCCGCCGAGCTGATCGACCGGTTCGGCCCGCTGCCCGACGAGGTGGAGACACTGATGCGCGTCGTCGCCGTGAAATCCCTGTGCAAGCATGCCGGGGTGGAAAAGGTGGATGCCGGCCCCAAGGGCGCCGTGATCCATTTCCGCGGCGACAGGTTCGTCGACCCTGCCGGGCTGGTCGAGCACATCTCGAAGAACCAGGCCCTGTTCAAGGTGCGGCCCGACAACAAGCTGGTTCTGCGGGCGGAATGGGATGCGCCGGAAGATCGTCTGCGCGCCGTCGAACGCGCCATGGCACCATTGGCGGATATCGCCAGCCGGGCGAAACAGGCCCAGGCCGAAACGGCCGGGGCCTGATCCGGCCTAGCGCCAGCGAAAGCTGATGAAGAAACAGCCCAGACTGCCCAGAAGGAACATCAGTCCGGGTATCAGGAACCAGCGCAGCGGATTGGGCAGGGTGACGACCTCGTCCTCGTAGAGGTCGAAATAGCGCCGCCCGTTCTCGACCTCCTCGTAATACCCGTTGCCGCGATTGCGGTCGGTGACGACATCGACCTGATCGATCCGTTCCCGCAAGGCCCGGATCGCCTCGTTGCGCGGATCCTCGGCGGGCAGGGTATGGCGGGCCTGGTCGAACAGGCGCGGGCTCTCATCGACGGCCAGCACGCCTTCGGAGCGGTAGTAGTAAAGCTGGCTGTCACGCGACAGATCGATCCGTGAAACACCCAGCGCGCCGCCACCCAGCATCAGGAAAACCAGGCCGAGCAGCAGCCAGCTGCGGGTCAGGCGAAGACGGCTGGCCTGGCCGGCGATCACCGCGGCACGCACCTCGCGAATCTCCCGCAAACGGTCGAGTTCTGCGGCCGAGACGCTCTCGCTGAGTTCCGCCGCATCGATGCCCAGCGCCTCGACCAGGCGTTCGAAGACATCGTCGGAGGGGTAGGAGCGTCCGGTCTCCAGCTTGGAGAGATAGGATTGCTCGATGTGCGCGCGAGCGGCGGCCTCCGGCTGGGTCCAGCCCTTGTCTTCCCGCTTTTGCCGCAAATAGTCGCCGAATTTCATGATAATCCCCTGATCGCGCCGCGGCACCTCTTGCCCGGCTTTCGGGAAAAGTCTTCTGAAGTCCTGCCGGAACTGACAGGAGAATATGCGGGACTATCGCGGAAAGTGCAGGACTTTGTGCGGACGGCGCGATCCGGTCAGGCCTGGGCGACGATCTGGGCCGGGCTCTGCAGGGCGCGAAGGGCGCGTTCGACCAGCGCTTCCGCAGTCTCGCCAGCACGGACCGGGACGGGCGCCGCCCGCACGGTCAGCCGGAAGGGGTGCAGCGGATCCTCGCTTTCGAAGGCGGTACATTCGGCGATGGCGGCAATACGGGACGCCACGCAATCGATGCCGGGCGCGTCGGTGAAGGGCAGGACCGCCATGAAGACATCGTCGGAGAAACGGGCCGCCGCATCCTCGGTGCGCAGCAGGTGGCGCAGCATGGCGGCGAACTGACGGCGCGCCTTTTCCGCGGACACGTCGTCCGGCCGTTCGCGGCCTTCCGGAAGCATGATCTGCAGCGCAATGAGCGCAAAGGACATTTCGTCGCGCGCCGAGGCGTTGAGCAGGTCCTGGATGTGGGAGGTCAGGAAGCCGGAATTGAACAGTCCGGTCTCGATGTCCAGCGTGCGCGGATCGCGGCAGGCCTCCAGCGCCGCCTTGGCGTGGCGCCGGCGCTTGCGCTCATCGGTCAGGGTGAGGATGCGCTCGCGCAGTTCGGCATCGCTGGCCGAGGGCAGGAGAATGTCCGACACGCCGCGCGCAAAGGCCTCTTCGGAGGTCTGGGCGTCGACCTGGTCGGCCAGCAGCACCACCGGCGTGTGGTAGAGCCGGGCATTGCGGCGCATGGCGGAAGAGATGGTGAAAGCGATATCGCGCTTGCCCGCCGCGTTCAGTACGACGGCGTCGAAAGGGCGTTCGTGCAGATAGTCGAAAGCGGAATAGGACGAAAACGCCGCCACGACGTCGGCACCGCTGTCCTCGAGCACGTGCTTGAGGCCCATGAAGCGCGGCGAGGCGTCGCCGACATAGAGGATGCTCGGCGCGGTATCCTGGCGGTCGATCTGCGGGCGTTTTTCGCCGTAGAGTGCCGTCACCTCGGCCCGGCGGCCGGCGATGACTTCCATGGAATGAAGCCGGAAGAGGGCGCGCAGGCGGGCCGCGATCTGAACGGCCGGGGCCGGATCGCGCAGCCAGGCGTCCACCGTGTCGCGCTTGGCCAGACCGGCCGGCCCCACGACGAGAACCGGGACGTCGGCATCGGTGAAGCGCCGGAAGGCCTTCAGCCCGTCATCGATATCGTTTTCGCATTCGGCGAGGATCACGGCGCCGGCCCAGAACCGGTGCCGGCGGGCCGGCGGGCTGTCGGCGCGGACGATGCGGCAATTGAGCGCCAGCCGGCCCAATTGCTCCGCCAGTCCGTCCACACGATCGGACAAACCGAATACCAGGACGTCGAGTGCGCGTCCCATCCGTCCCCCTGCCGATGAAAGCGTCGATGCTGTATTTCGCGAGTTTGTCACAAGTGCCACGCTTCTGGAACTAACGAATCAAAGGTTGGCGATATGAAACCCCAAGGACCTCTAAAAGGCGTTAAAGTGCTTGAGTTTGTCGGAC
The DNA here is from genome assembly GCA_034659015.1 of Pseudomonadota bacterium. Classification (GTDB taxonomy): domain Bacteria; phylum Pseudomonadota; class Alphaproteobacteria; order Caulobacterales; family Maricaulaceae; genus Maricaulis. The sequence goes on from JAYEGL010000018.1 coordinate 28,517, forward strand.
TGGGCCCTGCGCCTTTCTGCGCCATGATGCTTTCGGACATGGGGGCGGACGTGGTCCGTGTCGACCGCGCGGGCGCGATGGGCGGCGGCCATGCGGACGTGATGGGCCGCGGCCGGCGCTCCATCGCTCTCAATCTCAAGGACGACAGCGAGCTGGCCCTGTGCCGCGATCTGATCGCGAAGGCGGACATTCTCCTTGAAGGCTATCGTCCGGGCGTGATGGAGCGGCTCGGTCTGGGTCCGGATACGGCGCTCAAGGCCAATCCGGCTCTTGTCTATGGCCGGATGACGGGCTGGGGACAGTACGGCCCGCTGGCCCACGCGGCCGGACATGACATCAATTATATCTCGCTGGCCGGCGCCCTCGGGGCGATCGGTACCAAGGACGCGCCCGCCATTCCGCTCAACCTGGTCGGCGATTTCGGCGGCGGCGCGATGTATCTTGCCTTCGGCGTGCTGGCCGCGCTGCATCACGCCCGGGCGACGGGTGAGGGGCAGGTCGTGGACGCGGCGATCGTCGACGGTGCGGTTTCGCTGATGGCATCCCAGCACCAGCTCGCTGCCGTCGGCCTGTGGTCGCCCGAACGCGGCCGCAACCTGCTCGACGGCGCGGCGCATTTCTACACCGTCTATGAATGCGCCGACGGCAAGCATGTCTCCGTCGGCCCTCTGGAGCCGGAATTCTACGCCCTCCTGTGCGAGAAGCTGGGCCTGGATCCCGCGGACATGCCGGCCGACTGGTCGGGCAAGGGCTGGGAGGAGGCCAAGGCGCGCTTTGCCGCGATCTTCCGGGAGAAGACGCGCGACGAGTGGTGCGCGCTCCTGGAAGGGACGGACGCCTGTTTCGCGCCAGTCCTGAGCTATGAGGAATCCGCCGCCCACCCGCACATGCGCGAACGCGGCTGCTATGCCGAACCGGGCGGCGTGCGCCAGCCCGCGCCGGCGCCGCGCTTCTCGCGCACGCCCGGTGCCATCCAGGGACCGGCGCCGGTGCCCGGCGCGGATCGCGAGGCCGTGCTCGCGGACTGGGCGATATCCTAGACGTCAGCGGTCGAGCAGGCGGTCGGTTCCCAGGGCTGCATTGAGAGCGGCGCCGTTCAGCCGGGCCTTTGCCAGGCGCGCATAGGCCAGATCGAGGCCGGCGAGGCGGGCGCCGGTCAGATCGGCGCCGCGCCAGTCGCTGTAACGGGCGTGCGCGCCGTCGAGCATGACGGGCAGCTGGCGCCCGCCGCCCAGCATGAGCGGGGAGAGGCGGGCCTGGCGCAGGTCGGCATGCAGCAGCCAGGCGCCGCGAAGATCGGCCCCGCGCAGATCCGCCCCGCCGAGCCTGCAGCCGCGCAGATCGGCGCCTGAAAGGCGCGCGCCCTGCAATTGCGCACCGGTGAGGTCCATCCCGGCCAGGCAGGCGCCCGGCGCCCTGAGCGCCGTCAATTCCCGGCCGGCCAGCGCGCCGGCCTCGCGCAGATCCGCGCCGGTCAGGTCGACGGGAGCACCGCCGTCACCGCGGACCTGGGCAATATGTTCGGCGATGCGCGCCTCGGCGTCCCTGGCACTCAGCGGTGCGGGTGCGGGCGGGGCGGGGCGGTCGGGATGTTCGCCGGTCAGCATGTCGCGCGTCGTGGTCATGGCCAGATCGGCGCCGCCCTCGCCGCAGCCCCGCAAATCGGCCGCGGTGAGGTCGGCACTGGTGAGGTCGGTGCCGTGCATCAGCGCGAGTGCAAAACCGGCCCGCGCCAGACGGGCCCGGGCGAACCGGGCGCCGGACAGGTCGGCATCCTCGAACCGCACGCCTTCGGCCCGGCATCCGCCCAGCCTGGCCTGCACAAGAGAGGCCCCGGACAGGTCGGCGTCATCGAGACAGGTTGCGCGCACATTCGCCGGAGTCCCGTCCCGGCCGGGGCGCGCCAGTTCCCGGAAGTCGGCCAGACGGGCCGTCGCGGCCACCAGTACGGCACCGGCCAGGTTGCAGCCGCGAAGGTCGGCCCGGTCCAGCCGGGCCGCGACCAGGCTGGCGCCGTCCATCTCCGCCCCGGCAAAGCGGGCACCGCGGCAGTCCGCGCCGTCCAGCCGCGCACCGGTGAGCGTGCAGCCGGCAAGGTCGGCGTCGCGCAGATCGCGCCCGCGCAGATCCAGCCCGGAAAGATCGGCGCCGGCCAGGCAGAGCCTTTGTCCGCCCTCCCGCCCGGCAAGGAAACCGGCATGCCGGGCGCAGGCTGCGTCCAGGCCGGCCTGGCCCGGAGCGATATGGAGGCTCTGATTCAAGATGGCGGTCCGTCGGCCGGGCTATCCGTTGTGCTCCTGCGATACCCAAGGCTTCGGTCCGAGGCAAGAAAGCGCGGCTGACGGACCGCGAATCCCCGTTCAGAAACGTTCATGTCGGGTTCAGCGCCGCTCTGGCAATGTCTGTTTCGAGATCGGCGAACATCTTCGTAGTCCCTCGCTCGTTGGCCGGTCTCGATATCGCTAAGATAGACCCGAAGCGTCGGCTGCCCCCAACGGCCGGCGCTTCATTCTGTGCGCCGCCCGGAATTGGGGATGACAGGTTTTGTCGCGGCGGGCTGTCAGATTGATCTCCATCGAAACGCACACGGATGGAGAGCCCCAATGGCCATCGCAATCAATGCCTATGTCGAAGGCGCCGGCGGCGCCCTGCGCAACATGATCCCGCACCGCTTCCGCGACGGTTTCTTCCGCATGCAGCGTCCCGGCGACGAGATCGACTGCCTGCACGTGGAAGACCTGCGCTCGGTCTGCCGTTATCTCAACAAGGGCTACCTGCTGGCCATGAGCTCGGCCGACGGCCACTCCATGCCGTCCTGGCAGCCCGCGGAAATGGTGCGGATCGCGGTGCGTTAGACGGGTTTCCTCCCCACGCGAGTGGGGAGGGGGACCGCGCCGCAGGCGTGGTGGAGGGGCCGCCGCAACAGCGGCGGTGTGTTTGAGACAAGCTCCACCGCCTCCCGGCGCTCACGCGCCGCCCCTTCGACCCGATGCTGCGCATCGGCCCACTTCCCCACAATGTGGGGAAGAAAACCTCACGGCAGCCCCGGAAAATCATCCCGGCGATAGCCGGCCACCATCTCGGCCAGCGCCTTGGGCTCCAGCACCTCGACCTGGTCGCCCCAGGCATAGAGATGCCAGCACATTTCCAGCAGGCCGCTGGCGGTGAAGCGCACGATGACGGATCCGTCGTCCAACGTTTCTGTCGTCTGCAGCGGGTGGAAGCGGTAGCGCAGGGCGTGCGGGGCGGCTTCGGGGGTGAATTTCCAGACGACCTCGCCGTATTCCGCCTCGTTCTGGAAGACGCCGAAGGAGCGATTGGCATAGGCGTCGAGGTCGAAATCCGCGTCGCGGGCGAACCAGTCGGCCGTCACCGCGGCGCGCTCGATATCCTCCACCCGATAATGGCGCATCACCTTGTCGCCGCGATCGCGGTCGCGGCCGACCAGATAGCGGCGTGCGCCCAGAAGCAGGCCGTAGGGCTCGACCCGGCGCGTCTTGGCCTCGCTGTCGCGCCGGCCGCGGTAGGCGATTTCCAGCACGAAGGGGCCCTTGAGGGCGTCCGCGATGGCGCTGTCGATCTGCGGATCGGAGACCGGCTGCGGACCGGGGCGGGCGGCATGGCCCATGGCTTCCAGCAGGGCTTCCTCGTCGGCCTCCAGGCCCGGCCGGCGCTTGTCGGGCATGAGGATGTTGATGGTCTCGCGCAGCGAGCGCAGCTGGGTGGCTTCCTGGGTGAGCCCCTGGCGTTCCAGCGTCGTGCCGGCCAGATCCAGTGCCGCGACCTCGTCGGCCGTGGGTGCGAAGAATTCCGCCACCTTGCGCCGCGGCACGCGCCAGCGCTTGTGACCTTCCGCGTCGATATAGTCCTCGGTATCGGGGAAGGTGCGCACGAGGGCTTCGGTCATGCGCTGGGCCGTGCGGCGCACGCAATCGAACTCGGCTTCGATCTCGCCCAGGGAGACGCCGCGATAGCCGCTGGCCATGCGGGCGAGCTCGAGCAGTTCGACGGCCTTGGAAAACGCCATGGGGATATCCTAGTTTCGTGTCACGGGGCCAGCCCAGCTGCGACTGATTCCGTTCCCGTCCGGCAGAGGGCCCGTTTGGCACACAATGTTCAAGTCTATCCGAGACCGCATCCCGGAATCGCATCCGGTCATCGACGTGCTGTCCATCGTGGTGAAGGCGGTGAGCCGCTCGATGGCGCGCGACGTGATGCTGTTCGCCGGCGGGGCCTCCTATTTCGGCATGCTGGCCCTGTTTCCGGCGATGGCGCTGGGCATGTCGGTCTACGGCATGACCAATGACATTTCCGACGTCGAGGCCCAGATCGCCCGTTTTGCCGGCATCATGCCGGAAGGGGCGCAGGATTTCGTGCTCAACCAGATGGCGCGCCTGGCCGTAACGCCGATCGCCGCGCTGTCGGTGAACGGTGCCATCGCCCTGGCCATCGCGCTGTTCGCGGCGTCGCGCGGGGTCAAGGCGATCATCGCCGGACTGAACCATCTCGCCGAGGACCAGGACATCCGCAACGTCATCCATTTCAACATCCTGGCCATGTCCTCGGTGCTGATCGGCGGGGCCATGCTGGCCCTGGCCAATCTCGCCGTGCTGACCATTCCGGTCCTCTTGCGCAAGACCTTCACTACGCTGGGCCTGGAGCCGCTGGATTTCGGCGGGCTGTTCAACGAGTGGATGGTCGCCGCCCTGGTCATGTTCACGGCGCTCGAGCTGCTCTACCGGATGACGATGCGCCGGCGCTCCAAAGCGGTCAGCTGGCGCGCCTCGACGATCGCGGCTCTGGTGTCGACGGGGCTGTGGCTCGCGCTGTCGAAAAGTTTTTCGCTCTATGTTGGCCACGTGATCGATTTTGGCGTCTACGGCTCGCTGGGCGCCCTTGTGGTCTTCCTTTTGTGGATTTATTGGTCGGCCTATGCCGTCTTCTTCGGCGGCGCCCTGGCCATCGAGGTCGATGCGCGCTACGGCACGGGCCGGCGGAATACGGATCTGGCCGACAAGGGCTAGATGGCATCGACAGCACATCGCGGGGCAGGGCGGGTAGCATTTTGCTGCGCTCGCGATATAAACATGAACCGGTTATCAACTTTGACGCAGAGGTCTGCATGAAAAAGGTATATCCTGACGCCAAGGCCGCCCTGGACGGCCTGGCGTTCGACGGCATGACGCTGATGGCAGGCGGTTTCGGCCTGTGCGGCATTCCGGAAAACTCGATCGCCGCCCTGCACGCGGCCGGCGTGAAGGACCTCACCGTGATCTCGAACAATTGCGGGGTCGACGGGTTCGGCCTCGGCATCCTGCTCGACAACAAGCAGATCAAGAAGATGGTCTCCTCCTATGTCGGCGAGAACAAGGAATTCGAACGGCAATTCCTGTCCGGCGAGCTGGAGCTGGAATTCAATCCGCAGGGCACGCTGGCCGAGCGCATCCGCGCCGGCGGCGCGGGCATTCCCGGCTTCTTCACCAAGACCGGCGTCGGCACGATGATCGCGGAAGGCAAGGAACACCGCGAATTCGACGGCGAGACCTACATCATGGAAACCGGCCTGACCGCGGACGTGTCCATCGTGAAGGCCTGGAAGGCGGACCCGGAAGGCAATCTGGTCTTCCGCAAGACCGCCCGCAATTTCAACCCGATGATGGCGACGGCCGGCAAGGTGACCGTGGCCGAGGTCGAGGAGATCGTCGAACTGGGCGAACTCGACCCCGACCAGATCCACACCCCCGGCATCTTCGTGCAGCGCCTGTTCAAGGGCGATTTCGAAAAGCGCATCGAACAGCGCACGGTCCGCGAAAGGGAGAGCGCATAATGGCCTGGACACGCGATGAAATGGCGGCCCGCGCCGCCCAGGAACTGGAAGACGGTTTCTACGTCAATCTGGGCATCGGCATCCCGACCCTCGTGGCCAACTATATCGGCGACGATATCGATGTGACCCTGCAGTCGGAGAACGGCATGCTGGGCATGGGGCCGTTTCCCTACGAGGACGAGGTCGATCCGGACCTGATCAATGCCGGCAAGCAGACCATCACCGAGCTGCGCCGCACGAGCTATTTCTCCTCCGCCGACAGTTTCGCCATGATCCGCGGCGGCCATATCGACATCTCGATCCTGGGTGCCATGGAGCTCTCGGAAACCGGCGACATCGCCAACTGGATGATCCCGGGCAAGCTGGTGAAGGGCATGGGCGGCGCCATGGACCTGGTCGCCGGCGTCAAGCGCGTCGTGGTGATCATGGACCACGCCAACAAGGCCGGCGAACCGAAGCTGCTCAAGGAGTGTTCGCTGCCGCTGACCGGCAAGGCCTGCGTCAACCGCATCATCACCACGCTGGGCGTGTTCGACGTGAAGGGCGATCATCTCGAACTGATCGAGCTGGCGCCGGGCGCCACGCTGGACGAGATCGCGGAAAAGACCGAGGCGAAATACACCGTCTCCGACAATCTGGTCGAACACGCAGCGGCCTGATCTGTCGCAAAAGTAACCTCCCTCAACTTGCTGATTTGCAAGGCGGCTCACCAAAGCGTGAGCCGTCTTAGCAAGGTTTAATCCTGCCCGGGAAACCGGGTGGTATGAGAGGCATGCGAGGGAGGAAGACATGCCGCTCACACGATTGTCCCTGAACAATCCGGCCGCCGTGTGCGTCGGGATTGCGTTGATTGTCCTGATGGGCGTCGTGGCGTTTACGCGTCTGCCGATCCAGCTCTTTCCCGATACCGAACAGCCCCAGGTAAATGTCGCCACGTTCTGGCGCTCGGCCTCTCCCATGGAGATGGAATCGGAGATCGTCGAACCGCAGGAACAGCTGCTCGGCGGCCTGCCCGGGCTCGAGGAAATGCGCGTATTCGTCAATGAGGGCGCGGCCTTCATCAATCTCACCTTCGCGCTCGAAACCGACATGACGCAGACGGCGATCGAGATTTCGAACCGCCTGTCGCAATTGCCGCCCCTGCCGCGCGATGCCGTCGGACCGAATGTCGGCAATTTCGGGGGCGGCGCCCAGCAAAGCCTGATCTGGTTCTTCGTCCAGGCTCTGCCCGGAAATCCCGACGAAATTCACGACTACACGGGGTTTGTCGAGGATGTGATCGTGCCCCGCCTCGAGGCGATCCCCGGCGTGGCCGGCGTCAATATCGGCTGGGGTCAGCGGCCCGAGGAATTGCAGATCACCGTCGATCCCTACCGCGCCGCGGCGCTGGGCGTGACCCTGCCGCAGATCTCGGCCGCCATAACGAACAACCAGGACGTCTCCGGTGGCAATGCGGAGATCGGCCGGCGCTCCTACCAGATGCGTTTCGAAGGCGAATTCGAGCCGGAGGAGATGGGCGATCTCATCGTGGTCTGGCGCGACGGAACACCGGTCCGCCTGTCAGACCTTGCCACGGTTGAAGTGACCTATGGCGAACGGAACAATTTCACCTACCAGAACGGCAATCCCGCCATGGGGATCGAGGTGCGCCGGCAACAGGGCGCGAATGTGCTCGCCGCACTGGATGCGGTGAAGGCCGAGGTCGATGCGATCAACGAGACGCTGCTGGCCGAGCGGCAGCTGGTCATGGCGCCGTCCTTCGACGCGTCGGTCTTCATCCTGCGGGCCATCGACCTTTTGCGGACCAATCTGCTTCTGGGCATCGTGCTGGCGATTTTCGGGCTCTGGCTCTTCCTCCGGCGGGCGCGGGCGACCCTGATCATTTCGCTGGCCATTCCCGTTTCGCTGCTCTCCACGCTGATCGTGCTCTTCCTGCTGGGCCGGTCGCTCAACGTGATCTCCCTGGCCGGCCTGGCCTTTGCCACGGGGATGGTGATGGATGCGGCGATCGTGGTGCTGGAGAACATCATCCGCCGGCGGGAGGCCGGCGAGGACGCGCACACGGCGTCTGAGAAGGGCGCCGGCCAGGTCTGGGGGGCGCTGCTCGCCTCGACCACCACCACGGTCGCGATCTTCCTGCCCATCATTTTCACGCGGAATGACGAAGGCCAGATCTTTGCCGACCTGGCGATCACCATCGCGGTGGGCGTGGCCGTGTCCATGGTGGTCGCCGTGACGGTATTGCCCGTGGCAGCGAAATACTGGGTGCGCGACCGGTCCAGCGAAACACGCCAGCCCTGGCTCGGCCGGATCGCGTCGGGCGTGATGCTGCTGTCGGACAGTCCGAAACGGCGCCTGGCACTGGCCGGCACCCTGATCGCCATACCCCTGGCGCTGACCTGGTTCCTGCGGCCGGATCTGGACTATCTGCCGCCGGTCAAGCGCGATGCCGTCGACGTCTTCCTGGCTTTCCCGCCCGGTTCCAATCTCGACTGGATCGAGGAGGAGGTCGCGATGACCATCGTTGACCGTCTCGCGCCCTATATGAGCGGCGAGCAGGAGCCGGCGCTGCGCAACTACTACATCGGCACCTTCCCCGGCGGGACGGGAGCGACGGTCGGGATCCGGGTGCAGGACCAATCGCGTGTCGGCGAACTGGAACGCATCGTGCGCGAGGACATCATCACCGGCATTCCCGACGTGTTCGGTTTTGCCCAGCAGGGCGATCTGTTCGGCGGCTTCGCCCAGGGCGGCAATATCCAGGTGAATATCCAGTCCGCCGATGCCGAGGCGCGGGCGCGCGCGACCCAGGTCGGTCTCGCCATGCTGCGCGAGCGCTATCCCGGTGTGAACATCAATGCCAATCCGCCGCCCCAGGCGACCCAGCCGCGCCTGACCCTGGTGCCCGACGACCGACGGATCCAGGAGGCCGGATGGGCCCGGCGTAACGTGGCGGGCATGATCTCCATGCTGGGCGACGGCCAGTTCATCGGCGAGTATTTCGACGGCGATACGCGCATGAACATGATCCTGCGCTCCACGCCCTGGGATACGCCGGACCAGCTGACAGGCATGCCGGTGGCGACGCCCTCCGGTGCCGTCGTGCCGCTCGGCGATCTGGTGGAATTGCGCGAGGAGGTGGGGGCCGGCGCGATCCAGCGTCTCAACCGGCGGCGCACGGTCACCATCAATATCAACCAGCCGGATAACGTCTCCCTGGAGGAGATCCTCGACACGGTGCGCACCGAGATCGAACCGGCGATCCGGGCCGAACTGCCCGCCGACGGGTCCATCGTCTACGGTGGCAGCGCCGACAGTCTGAACCGGGCGATCGAGACCATGCTGATGAATATGGGCATGGCCATGGTGATCCTCTTTTTGATCCTGGCCGGCATGTTCCGCTCGCTACGCGACGCGGTCCTGGTGCTGGTTTCCATCCCGCTGGCCGGTGTGGGCGGTGTGGTGATGCTGCAGATCCTCAATCTTTTCGTGACCCAGCCGCTCGACCTGCTGACCATGATGGGCTTCGTGATCCTGCTCGGCCTGGTGATCAACAATGCCATCCTGCTGGTCGACCAGACCCGCCAGGGCGAGCGCGAGGGGCTGACCCGGCGCGAGGCGGTCGACCAGGCACTGCGCGTGCGTCTGCGGCCGATCTTCATGTCGACCATGACCAGCCTTCTGGGCATGCTGCCCCTGCTGCTGGTGCCCGGCGTCGGCTCGACCATCTATCGCGGTCTGGCCGCCGCCATCGTCGGCGGCATGAGTGTCAGCCTTGTCTTCACCCTCGTTCTCATTCCCTGCCTGCTTCGCCTCGGCGAGGCGCGCCAGGCACGTTCGGTGCAGCAAGCCGCTGCGCTGCCCGCCGAATAGTCCCGGAGTCCGATCATGATGCGATCCCTTATCCTTTTCGCCGCCGGCGCCACCGCGCTGTTGTCCGCCGGTCCGGCCATCGCGCAGGACGGCCCTCCGCCCGCCGTGGTTCGCACGGCCGAGATCGTCGAGCGGGACATGGCCCGCACCGTGATGACGCCGGCCAGTGTGGTGGCGCGCAATGACGCCCGCATCGCCGCAGAGGCATCGGGGCGCGTGACCTACATTGCCGAACCGGGCGACATGATCGAGGCGGGCGGGCTGATCGCCCAGCTCGATAGTCGCGAAGCCAGCATCCAGCTCGACGAGTCCCGCGCGCGGCTGGCCCGTGCCCGTGCGAACGCCACCTACCAGAATGCCGAAGCGGACCGTTACGAGCGGCTCGCCGCGAACGGCACCGTACCGACCAACCGGCTGCGCGAGGTCGAACTCGCCCGCGACCTGGCGGACCAGGATCTGCGCGAGGCGCGCTCGGCCGTGATGCGCGCCGAGCTGGAACTGGAACGCACCCGGATCGTCGCGCCCTTTCCGGGGCGCGTGGCGGAACGCCTGATCCAGGTCGGCGAGATTTCGGCGGCCGGCCGCGATATCGCCCGCCTGGTGGATATCGAGCACAAGGAGGCCGTGGCCCAGGTTCCCGTGGCCATCGCACCCTATCTGGAAACCGGCCAGGCCGTGACATTGTCGCTGGCCAATGGCGAAAGCATGCGCGCGCCGATCCGGGCCATCATTCCGGTCGGCGATGCCGTCTCGCGCACTTTCGAAGTGCGGATCGACCTGACCGGATCCGACTGGATCGTCGGCTCGGCCACCCGTGCGGCTTTCCCGGCAGAAACCCCGCGTACCCAGGCAGCCGCGCCCTATGACGCCGTCGTGCTGCGCTCGGCCGGCAGCCATGTCTTCGTCGTCGACGAGGACCATGTCGCCCGCCAGGTCAGCGTTGTCGCCGGCGTGCGCGAGGGCGGGTTTGTCGCCATCGACGGCGAGGTCGAAGCCGGCCAGCGCGTCGTGGTGTCGGGTGCGGAAACGCTCAGCGACGGCCGGACCGTTCAGGAAGTCGGCGAGGACGCCTGAAAGACTTTCCCCCAACGCCTTGCTGCGCTCGGCACTTCCCCCGCTTCGCAGGGGAAGCCTGTTTTACGGGCTCGCCCCGTTTACGGGGGAGCTGTCCGCGTAGCGGACTGAGGGGGCGGCGCGACAGCGCCGCAGAGCGCGTGAGCGCGCAATCCCTCAGCACGCCACCACATTCACGGCGAGACCGCCTTTCGACGTCTCCTTGTACTTTTCCTGCATGTCCTCGCCGGTCTGGCGCATGGTCTCGATGACCTGGTCGAGGGAGACTTTCATGTCGGCCGAGGTGGCCTTGAGGGCCAGGCGGGCGGCATCGATGGCCTTGATGGCGCCGATTGCGTTGCGTTCGATACAGGGGATCTGGACGAGACCGCCGACCGGATCGCAGGTCAGGCCCAGATTGTGCTCCATGCCGATCTCGGCGGCGTCCTCGATCTGGTGATTATTGGCCCCCATGGCGGCCGCGAGGGCTGCAGCGGCCATCGAGCAGGCCACGCCAACCTCGCCCTGGCAGCCGGCTTCGGCACCGGAAATCGAGGCGTTCTTCTTGTAGAGCGAGCCGATGGCGGCGGCGGTCAGGAAGAAGCGCTGCAGCGCCTCCTCGTCGTCGGGATCGCGGTGATACTTGTCGAAATAGCGCGCCACGGCCGGGATAATGCCGGCCGCGCCATTGGTCGGCGCGGTCACGACGCGTCCGCCGGCGGCGTTTTCCTCGTTCACGGCCATGGCCCACAGATTGATCCAGTCCATCGGGGCGAGGGGATCTTCCTCGGGGCTGACCGGATTGGCGAGGATGTCGCGATAGAGTTTCGGGGCCCGGCGTTTCACCTCGAGCCCGCCGGGCAGGACGCCGTCCTGGGTCAGGCCGCGGTCGATGCAGTCCTCCATGGCGCGCCAGAGGCCGTCCACGCCCGCGCGGATCGTGTCCTCGGGCAGGAAGGTCCGCTCGTTCGCCAGCATGATGCGGTGAATGGACAGCCCCTCGCGCTCGCCGATCTCCAGCAGCTCGGCCGCCGAGTTGAAGGGGAAGGGCTCGCCCTCCTTGACGTCGGCGGCGGAATTGCGTCCCGCCTCGTGCTCGTCGATCACGAAACCGCCGCCGATCGAATACCAGATTTCCTCGCGCAGCACCCGTTCGCCTTCGCCATAGGCGATGAATTTCAGGGCGTTGGGATGGAAAGGCAGGCGCACATCGCCGCGAAAGTCCAGATCGCGCCTTTCCTCGAAGCCGATTTCCGATCCGTCCGCCAGCCTGAGGGTCTTTTCCTCGCGAATGCGGGCGAGGCGGCGCGGTATCGTGTCCGGATCGATCCGCGCAGGGTCATGGCCCTCCAGACCCAGCAGCACTGCGGTATCCGTGCCGTGGCCCAGCCCGGTGAGCGCCAGCGATCCGTAAAGCTCGGTCTCCAGGCGGGCGATGCCGCCGTCCGGCTTGTCGGCCAGCACACGCTCGACGAAGAGTTTCGCGGCCTTCATCGGACCCACCGTGTGCGAGCTGGACGGCCCGACGCCGATCTTGAAGAGGTCGAAAACACCGAAATGCATGGCGCGTCATCTCCTTGATCCGCAAATGCGTTCACACGGCAAAGCCGCCGGAACCTAGTCGCACCGGCGCCGGCGCGAAAGCCCGTTTCGCCACTGCCGCAACCGGCTTGAAGCCGGGGCGCGCTGTGCCATGATCGCTCGCCTGGCTGATCCGCAGCGAAAGGACATCATGGCAGAGCTGACCCGTTTGCTGACCGACCGCGCCGACCCCGCCCGCGCCCGCATCGAGACCGGGCCCTCCCTGTCGGCAGGGCCCGGCGAGATTGTCCTGGCGCCGGACCGGTTTTCGCTGACCACCAACAATATCACCTATGCGGTCTACGGCGATGCGATGCGGTACTGGGATTTCTTCCCGACGGGCGAGGCCGGGTGGGGCCATATCCCGGTCTGGGGCTTCGCCGATATCGTGGAGAGCCGCGTGGACGGCCTGGAGGCCGGCGACCGGTTCTACGGCTATTTCCCGATCGCCAGCCAGGTCCGTATGACCCCGCAGCGCGTGTCGGAGCATGGCTTCACCGATGCCGCCGCCCACCGCGCCGAACTTCCGCCGGCCTACAACCAGTACAGCCGCGTCAGCGCGGATCCGTCCTACAGCCCGCAGCGCGAATCCTATCAGGCGCTCTACCGCCCGCTCTTCATGACCGCCTTCCTGCTGGCGGACTTCCTGACGGATGCGGACGCCTTCGGAGCGAACCGGCTGATCCTGTCCAGCGCCTCCAGCAAGACGGCCTATGCCACGGCTTACTGTCTCGGCGGCGGCCGGTTCGAACGCATCGGCCTGACCTCGCCGCGCAATGCCGACTATGTCGCCGGGCTGGGCTGCTACGAGACGGTCTGCCGCTATGAGGCCGTGGAGCCGCTGGCGGCGGATAGGCCGGTCGTCTATGTCGATTTTTCAGGCAATGCGGGCCTGCGCGAGCGCATTCACACGCATTTCGGCGACAGCCTGAAGCATGATTGCGTCGTGGGATCGACGGACAATGACGGTTTCGCCCAGGTGCGCGACCTGCCGGGGCCGAGGCCCGCCTTCTTCTTCGCGCCGGACCGGATCCGCAAACGCCATGCGGACTGGGGGGCGGCGGAGTTCAACCGGCGCTACCAGGCGTCTGAAGCCGGATTCCTGGATCATCTCGACACGGCCGATCCGGCCTGGGTCAGCGTCGACACGCATGCGGGCTTTGCCGGCGCTCAGGCCGTCCTGGCCGACCTGGCGCAGAATGGCGGCAATCCGGCCGTGGGCCATGTGATCGAACTCTAGCCGCTCAGGTCACGGCGGCGCGCACGCTGTAGCGCTCGTCGCGCCAGGCTCCGCTTTCCATGATCCGCTCGAGCGTTTCGGCTGCCCGCCAGACATCCTCGTAGCCGACATAGAGCGGGGTGAAGCCGAAGCGCATGATGTCAGGATCGCGGAAATCGCCGATCACGCCGCGATCGATCAGCGCCTGCATGATCGGATAGCCGTGCTCGTGCGCGAAGGAGACCTGGCTGCCCCGGATGGCGGCATCACGCGGGCTGGCGAGCGTGAAGCCCTTGTCTCCGACCCGCGCCTCGACCTGGTCGATGAAAAGGTCACATAACGCGACCGACTTGTCGCGGATCTGTGCCATGTCCGCGTCCAGATGGACATCCAGACCGCACTCCAGCGCCGCCATGCCGAGAATACTGGGCGAGGAGCATTTGAAGCGGTCGATCCCGTCGGCGGGTTCGTAGGTGTCCACGAAGTCGAAGGGCCGCGCATGGCCCAACCAGCCGCTGAGTACGGGCGTGACCGCGTTCTGGTGCCGCTCGGCGACGTAGATGAAGGCCGGCGCACCCGGCCCGCCGTTCAGATACTTGTAACCGCAGCCCACGGCGAAATCGGCCCGGCATCCATTGAGATCGATGGGCAGGGCGCCGGCGGAATGGCACAGATCCCAGATCACCAGCACGCCGGCGGCATGGGCGGCTTCGGTGATCGCCATCATGTCGTGCAGATAGCCGGACTTGTAATGGGCCTGGGTGATGAGCAGCGCGGCGACCGTCTCGTCCAGCGCGTCGACGATCTCGCCGGTCGGCACGAGTTTCTGCTCGATGCGGCCGCCGGACGTCTCGGCCAGGCCCTGCATCATGTAGACATTGGTCGGGAAGTTTCCGGTTTCCGACAGGATGACGGACCGTTCGGGCCGGAGCTGAAGACAGGCCGACAACGCCTTGAAGATATTGATGGATGTCGAGTCCGCGACGACGACCTCATGCGGTTCCGCACCGATCAGCCTGGAGACTTTCGCGCCCAGCCGGCGCGGCGCCTCCATCCAGTGATTGGTGTTCCAGGAGCGGATCAGGTCCTGGCCCCATTCGCGGCTGACCACGTCGGCCATCCGCTCCGCGGCCGTCCGGGGCAGGGCGCCCAGGGAATTGCCGTCCAGATAGATCACGCCTTCGGGCAGATCGAACCGGTCGCGGAAGCTGTGCAGCGGATCGGCGGCATCGAGGGCGCGGACGTCTTCGAGCGTTTTCATCGACAGGTCTCCCGGGGTCACAACGAGGTCCGGACGGTCCAGATTTCCGGAAAGAAGCGCAGATCCAGCGCCTTCACGAGATAGGACACGCCCGACGTGCCGCCCGTGCCGCGGCGGTAGCCGATGATGCGCTCCACCGTCTTCATGTGGTTGAAGCGCCATTGCTGGAACTTGTGCTCGAGATCGACGAGTTTCTCGCCCAGCTCGTAGGCTTCCCAATGGGTCTCGCTGTCGCGGTAGATGGTGCGCCAGACGTCCTCGACCTGTTCGGACGGCTCATAGGGCTGCGTCCAGTCGCGCTCGACCTTGTCCTGCGGGACGGCATAGCCGCGCCGCGCCAGGAGCCGCAGCGTCTCGTCCCACAGGCTGGGCAGTTCCAGCGCCCGCGTGACCATCTTGTGGGCCGGCGGATTGTCCTTGTGGACCCGCGCGAGCGCCGCATTCTTGTTGCCCAGCCGGTATTCCAGCGTGCGGTACTGGAAGGACTGGAAGCCGGAACTCTGGCCCAGCGCGTCGCGGAAGGCGAGATAGTCGGCCGGCGTCATGGTGGAGAGCACGTCCCAGGCATGGATGAGCTGTTCCTGGATACGGCTGACGCGGGCGAACATCTTCAGGGCCGGGCCAACCTCGTCGCGCCGGAGATTGGCGATCCCGCCCTCGGTCTCGTGCAGCACGAGTTTCATCCACAGCTCGCCGACCTGGTGGATGATGATGAAGAGCGTCTCGTCATGCTCCCCGGTCAGGCATTTCTGGGCCGAGAGCAGCCGGTCCAGGCCCAGATAGCCGCCATAGGACATGGCGTCCTTGAAGTCCCAGTGAATGTCCTCGCCGGACACGTCCACGCTGGACGAGAATTGATCGCTCATGCCGCTACTCCCCGTTCGCGGGCGCGACTCGCCGCGCCCTTGTCGTTGCCGACGGTCTTAGGGTCTAAACCGGAACCCGATCAACCGCGAGCCGCGCTTGCTCGAAAGGCTGGCATCCGACTAGCTTGCGCCGGCTTTGAAGGGGGAGTTCATCATGGAAGCAGCGGCCGAACAGACGGTCTGGGACACGCTCCGGCTCTATCTGCAGCTGGGCTATACGCACATCCTGCCCAAGGGGCTGGACCATATCCTCTTCGTGCTGGCACTGTTTTTCGCGTCCACGCGGCTCGGCCCGCTGGTCTGGCAGATCTCCGCCTTCACGGTGGCACATACGCTCACCCTGGCCCTCGCCACGCTGGGCGTCGTCTCCCTGCCGGCCTCCATCGTCGAACCGATCATCGCCCTGTCGATCGCCTTCGTGGCGGTGGAAAATCTCGTTTTCAGGGACATGACGCGCTGGCGCCCGCTGGTGGTCTTCGTCTTCGGCCTGTTCCACGGGCTGGGTTTTGCCGGCGTGCTCGCCGAGCTGGGCCTGCCGCCGGGCCAGCTCGTCCCCTCGCTGCTGAGTTTCAATGTCGGCGTGGAGCTGGGCCAGCTGACCATCGTGCTGGCCTGCTGGATCGCCCTGCACCGTTTCCGCAACGCGGCCTGGTATCCCTGGCTGGTACGGCTGGTGTCGATCGGTATCGCGGCGATCGCGCTGTGGTGGACGGTCGAGCGCGTCTTCCTGGGCGGCTGAGGCCGGAACGAAAAGGGGCGGCCCGAAGGCCGCCCCCTGACAGGTGCCGGAAGGCCTATTGCCAGCCGCAGTCGCGGTCGGCGTTTTCCTCTTCCAGATAGGTCATCAGCGGCTGGAAGTAGGAGATGATGGCCGAGCCATCCATCTCCCGCGTGCCGGTGAAGGCTTCCAGCGCGTCCGGCCAGGGCTGGCTGGCGCCCATTTCCATCATCGCGTTGAATCGCGCGCCGACTTCCTCGTTGCCGTAGATCGAGCAACGGTGCAGCGGGCCGTCCCAGCCGGCCATCTCGCAGGCCGCTTCGTGGAACTGGAACTGCATGATGAAGCTCAGGAAATAGCGCAGATAGGGCACGTTGTTGGCGATGTGGTACTTCGAGCCCGGATCGAAGGCGTCGCCCGGACGCTCCGTCGGCGGCACGATGCCCTGATAGCTCTCGCGCAGTTCCCACCATTGCGCATTATACTCTTCCGGCGTGATCTCGCCGCGCATCACCTGCCAGCGCCACTGATCCATCATCACCGCGAAGGGCAGGAAGGCGATCTTGTCGAGCGCCGTGTCCATCAGCAGGCCCAGATCCGCCGAGGCATCCGGCACGTCGGCCTCGTCGAGCAGGCCGATCTGCACCAGGTATTCCGGCGTCACCGAGAGGGCGATGAAGTCGCCGATCGCCTCGTGGAAGCCGTCATGGGCGCCGGTCTGGAAGATCACGTCCTGGTCGTTATAGGCACGCTGGTAGAAATTGTGACCCAGCTCGTGGTGCACGGTGACGAAGTCGTCGCCATTGACCCGCGTGCACATCTTGATGCGCAGGTCGTCCTCGTAGTCCATGTTCCAAGCCGAGGCGTGGCAGGCCACCTGGCGATCGCGCGGCTGGGTGATCAGCGAACGCTCCCAGAAGGTTTCCGGCAGCGGCTCGAGGCCCAGCGAGGTGAAGAAGCCTTCGGCGGTTTCCACCATCCGGTGCTGGTCGTAGTCGGCCTCGACCAGGAGATCGTCGAGGCTGTAGGCCGGGCCGGTCTCGCCGACGGAGGCGACATCGCTCAGCGAAGCCCAGGACTGGGCCCACATATTGCCCAGGAGGTCGGCGCGGATCGGGCCGTCGGCCGGCTGGACCTCGTCGCCATAGAGTTCGTTGAGGTTGGAGCGGACATGGCAGTGGAGCTGCTCGTAGAGCGGCTCGACCTGGCCCCACAGGCGTTCCACCTCGGCTTCCATCTCGTCGGCCGGCATGTCGTAATTGGACAGCCACATCTGGGCGAGATTGTCGAAGCCCAGATCCTGGGCACCCTGATTGGCGATCTCGACCATCTCGGCATAGTCCGTCGACATCTGCGCGGGATCGTAGGCGCGGCGCCAGCCATCCCAGACATGCGACAGGAATTCCGGATCGCGGCTGGTGCGCATGATGTTTTCCAGCTCGTTGTGGTCGACCTGCTCGCCATCGATCTCCATCAGGCCGGCGGAATAGGCCGTGCCCATGCGCGTGGTCAGCTCGGACAGCCGCGCGGCAGCGGCACTGTCGGCCGGAGCGGGCAGGGTGATGCCCGCACGCAGCATGGTCATCTTGCGTTCCATCGTCTCGGGCAGGTCGATATCGGCATATTGCGCCGTCTCGGTCGCCAGACGCACCGACATCTCGGTCGACTGGGTCGACATGCGCTCGAGCAGCCAGTTCGTGTCGTAGGTGATGAAATTGTTCTGCACCCAGGCCGTGCGGGCGCCGAACTCGCCGAATTCGCGGATTTCGTTCTCGGCCTCGACGAGGAAGCGTTCGGCCGACTCGACGCTCGGTGCTTCGCCGGATCCGTTATCCGCGCCGCTTCCGCTGTCGGACGACTGCACCGGTTCGCCGTCACCGGCGGTCGGCAGGCCCGGGCCGAAATAATACATGCCGGCACCGGCCAGAAGGGCGCCGATCGCGACGCCGCCAAGCAATGCTCTCATTGTCTACTCCCCTTCGCCCGCATGCGCGGGCGGTTGCTCTTACCCGCGCCCATCCTCGCCGGATCGCGGGCGGGGTCAAGCGCCCCGCGCCGGGCCCGCCTTGCGCATCACCTGCTCCATTCCGTTCAGGAAGGCGGAGCGGTCCTTCGGCCCGAAAGGTTTGGCACCGCTGGTCACGGTGCCGGCCTCGCGCAGATCGCTCATCAGGTTCCGGGTGGCCAGGGAGGCGCCGATATTGTCTGCCGTCCAAGCCTTGCCGCGTGGGTCGATGCCGATGGCACCGGCCTTGATGCAGCGGTCGGCGAGGGGGATGTCGGCGGTGACGAAGACGTCGCCCGGTCCGATAGTCTCCGCGATCCAGTCGTCGGCCGCATCCAGCCCGCCCTCGACGATGACCAGGCGCGCCCATTGCGAATTGGGGCGGCGCAGACCGCCATCGCACACGAAGAGCATCTCCGTGCGGTGGCGTTCGCCGACCCGGATGATCTCCTCCTTCACCGGGCAGGCATCGGCGTCGACATAGATGGTCACCGCAGCCGGTCCACCAGGGCCAGCATGGCGTCGAGATTGGCCGCACCCAGCTTGCGGCAGCGCTCCGGCGACCAGCCCAGCTCCGCATCGGGCAGGTCGGCATTGTCCTTGAAGGGCATTTCCAGCGTCATCGCGAGGCAACGGAATTCGTTCGCCAGATAATTGGTGCACACGGAGAGATTGGCCTCGCCCGGCGCATCGACGTCATAACCGTGGGCCGTCTGGAAGTCCGGGCTCGCCGTCTTCAGGGCCGCCTTGTAGCCGTCCAGCATCTCCTGGCCCTTGGCATCGAAATTCGGCGCGCCTTCCCCGCCGGCGATGAAGTTATAGGGCAGGGCCTCGTCGCCATGGACGTCCAGCGCCAGGTCGATCCCGGTCTCGCGCATACGATTGAGGACATGGAAGACTTCCGGCGAGTTCTCGGCGCTGGCCTTGTCCCATTCTCGGTTGAGATTGACGCCCTTGGCATTGGTGCGCAGGTGCCCGCGTTTACTGCCATCGGGGTTCATGTTCGGCACAATGTGGAAAACCGCCTTGTCGCGCAGCACGCGGGACACCGGATCCTCGTCGTCCAGCAGGCGGCCGAGGAAACCCTCCATCCACCACTCCGCCATGGTCTCGCCGGGGTGCTGGCGCGCCGTGACCCATACGGTCCGCTTGCCGGTTTCCGGCGCACCCACGGTGAGAAGGTCTATCGCCTGGCCGTCCAGCGTATTGCCGAGCACTTCCAGATCCACTGCGACATGGGTCTGCGCCCAGGCGATCAGGTCCTGGTGACGCTCCATCGGATAGGGTGCGAAATAGGCATACCAGACCGTGTCGCAGTCGGGCGTGTGCGAGATCGTCAGCACGCCGTTTTCGTATTCCGTGTCGACCCGGAACCAGGTCTCCCGGTCGTAGGAGGCGCAGGCGCGATAATCCGTCCAGCCTTCCAGATAGGCCGCGCCTCCGGCATTCTCGATCGCCATGGAGAGCGCTTCGCCGCGGGCGCCGGTCACCCGGTAGTGGAACCACTGATAGAAGTCCGACCCGTTATCCTTGCGAATATCCAGCCGGACCCGTGACGGATCGGCGGCATCGAGCACCTCGATATTCCCGCTGTCAAAGGCATCGGTGATGTGAAGGCTCATGGATCGGCTCTCCTCTGGCATCGCGGCGGCCTGTCGGCTCGCGAAAGGGTGACTGGTCTGTGAGGGGGATAGCCCATAATGCCCGGTGGATACATGGGCCGGCAACAGGCCGGCGGGCAAATGGAGGCCGGGATGGGTAAATGGATTTTTCGGATCGTCTCGATCGGACTGCCGCTCTTCGTGAGTGCGATCTTCCTCGACTCGCTGCGCTACAAATTCACAGATGCACCGGAAACGCAGGTGATCTTCGGCCTGCTGGACAGCTGGGCGGCGAGCTGGGGTGCCGCCGGCCTGTTCGGTCATACCGGCCTGTTCAGCCAGTATGTCATCGGTTCGGCCGAACTGCTTGCTTCCACTCTTTTGTTGCTGGGCTTCATTCCCGGACTGGTACGCCTGCGCGTTCTGGGCAGCGCGCTGGGTCTGGCCATCATGACGGGCGCGGTGAATTTCCACCTCTTCACGCCGCTGGGCATCGATCCCAACGAGGACGGCGGCGGGCTCTTCGTGGCCGCCTGCCTGGTCTGGCTATCCTGTGCCGCAATCCTCGTCCTCAACCGTCACGAGGCGGCGGGGCTGGTGCGCGACCTGTTGCGGGCGCTGCGCACCAGCCGGTAGCCCAGCAGCAGGGCCAGGATGCCGCCATGGATCCAGGGCATCGGCTGGTTGCCCTTTTCCATGAAGCCGTGGTGCAGCACGGCCAGGATGGCCAGCGGGTAGATCGCCCAGTGCAGGCGCTGCCATTGCCGGGTGCCGAGCCAGCGAACGGCCGCATTGAAGGAGGTCAGCGCCAGCGGAATCAGGAGAACGAAGGCCGCCATGCCCAGCGTGATGTAGATCCGCTTGGCGACGTCCTCCCAGAGGCCCGCGATCATGCCGGTCACGCTGAAATTCGCGGCGATCAGCAGGTCGAGGCCGAGATAGGCCGCGACGTGAAGCAGGGCGTACCAGAAGGCCGCCAGGCCGATGCGCCGGCGCACCTTCATGATCGGCAGCCAGCGCGTGATGTCACGGAATGGCGTCACGGCCAGCGTCACCAGAAGGATGCGCAGCGCCGTATCGCCCAGGAAGCGGTGCGTCGTCTCGATCGGGTTGAAGCCGAGCGCGTGCGGATTGCCGGTGAGCAGCATGGCCCAGTGCCAGGCGAGCCACAGGCCGGGCAGGGCCAGCAGCCAAAAGGTGAGGGGTTTCAGCCAGTGACGGCCGAAACTGCGCAGGACAGCACTCTTCGCCATGATCAGTGGTTCTCGATCAGATCCATGCCGTCGTAGAGATGGGCGACCTGTTCGGAATAGCCGTTGAACATCTCCGTATCGCGGCGATTGAACAGATTGCCGCCGATCACGCGTTCGGTCCGCTGGCTCCAGCGCGGATGGGCGCGGTTCGGATTGACGTTGGAATAGAAGCCGTACTCGTTCGGTGCGGCCTTGTTCCACGCGGTTTCGGGCTGTTCGGACACAAAGCTGATCTTCACGATCGACTTGATCGACTTGTAGCCATACTTCCACGGCACGACGAGCCGGACCGGGGCGCCGTTCTGGTTGGGCAGGATGTCGCCATAGAGCCCGACCGCCAGGAAGGCGAGCTCGTTCATCGCCTCGTCCATGCGCAGGCCTTCCACATAGGGCCAGTCGAGCACCGGAAAGCGCGTGCCGCGCATCTCCCGGCGATCCAGATAGGTCTCGAAGGCGACATAGCGGGCATCGGCCGTGGGCTCGAAGCTCTGAAGAACCTGCGCCAGCGGCACGCCGATCCAGGGTATGACCATCGACCAGGCCTCCACACAGCGCAGCCGGTAGATGCGTTCTTCCAGCGCCGAGAAGTCGACCACGTCTTCCAGAGCGAAACGCCCGGTCCGCGCAGCGTGGCCCTCAACCTCGATGGACCAGGGATCGACCGACATCTCGTGGGCGAAACGGGCCGGGTCCGACTTGTCGACACCGAACTCGTAGAAATTGTTGTAGCCCGTTACCGCATCATAGGGCGTGGCCGGGTCGCCGACGTCATAGCCGGTCTCGGCATATTGCAGGCCGTCCGCAGCCGCCGGCTGACGGGCTGTGCTGGCGCGTGTGGCCGCCGAATTCGAGGCCGTCGCCGCTTCGGTTTCCGTCCCGCCGCAGCCGACGAGCCCCGTCAGTGCCAGCCCGCCGCCGCCGGCCATGATCTGGCGCCGGTTGAGATAGAGGCCGCGTGGCGTGACGTCGGCTTCGCGGCCCTGCCAGGGCCTGGGTTTGCGATAAAAGACCATGATGGGTTCCCGAACTCGCTGTGCCATGGATCATAGAGCACATGGCCCCGGCGTCTTCCCGGTCCACGAATTCGTGATGATGATGTCAGCCCAGGCGATGGCAGGTCCGGTCCCCGCAGGACAGCATCTGGCGGCTTGACGCCGGCGCCGGCTTGCGACCACGTGTTTCCCGAAGCCAAACGGTGGATCCCATGCCGCGTCAGACATCCCGCTATGCCCTCAATGTCCGCAACGCCACGCTCAAGGATATTCCTGGAATCGTGGCGCTGAGCGGCAAGGTCTATCCCGTGATGGGGGCCTATACGGAAGGCGAGATCCAGGGCCAGCTGATCAATTTTCCGGAGGGCCAGGTCGTCGTCGAGTATGAGGGCGATATCGTGGGCTATGCCGCCAGCTTCATCATCGACGAGGCCGCGGCGCTGTCGCCCCACACCTGGAACGCGATAACCGGCAATGGTTATGCCTCGCGCCACAATCCGCGCGGCGACTGGCTGTACGGCATGGAGATCTGCGTCGATCCCGACCGCCGGCGTCTGCGCATCGGTCAGCGCCTCTACGATGCGCGCCGCGAGCTGGCCGAACGGATGGAACTCAAGGGCATCGTGTTCGGCGGGCGGATGCCGCACTGGAAGCGCCGCCGCAAGCAGTATGACTCGCCCCAGGCCTATCTCGACGCCGTCATCGCACAGGAAGTGAGCGATCCGGTGATCCGTTTCCAGACCCGGATGGGGTTCGAACCGGTCGGCGTGCTGGACAACTATCTGCCCTCGGACATCGAGTCCGGCGGCTATGCGACCCACATGGTCTGGCGCAATCCCTACGCCATCGGGCAGACGAAAAGCGAGAGTGCGCCGCCGGGATCGAAGGATGTCGTCCGCGTCGCCACGGTGCAATTCCAGCAGCGCCGCGTCTCCAGCTTCGAGGAATTCATCAGCAATATCGAATACTTCGTCGAGGTCACATCGGATTATCGCGCCGATTTCGTGACCTTCCCGGAACTGTTCACCCTGCAGCTTCTCGCCCTGGAAGAGACCAAGCTCTCGCCGGCCCAGTCGATCGAGCGGCTGACCGAGTACACGCCGCATTTCGTCGAGGCGATGCGGCAGATGGCGATCAGCTACAACATCAACATCATCGGCGGCTCCCATCCCACGCAGACCGATGACGGGGATATCCAGAACGTCGCCTATGTCTTCCTGCGCGACGGATCCGTCCACGCCCAGGAAAAGCTCCATCCCACACCGGACGAGCGTCACTGGTGGAATATCAAGGGCGGCGACCAGATCCACACCATCCAGACCGACTGCGGGCCGATCGGAATCATGATCTGCTATGATGCCGAATTCCCGGAAGTGGCGCGCAAACTCGCCGACGAGGGCGCCAAGCTCTTCTTCGTGCCCTTCTGCACCCACAACCGGCAGGGCTATATGCGGGTCCGCTACTGCTCCCAGGCCCGCGCCATCGAGAACCAGTGCTATGTCGTTCTTTCCGGGAATGTGGGAAATCTGCCGGGTGTGGAAAACATGGACATCCAGTATGCCCAGTCCTGCATCCTCACGCCCTGCGACTTCGCGTTTGCGCGTGACGGGGTCGCCGAGGAATGCTCGGAGAATGTGGAGACGATCTCAGTTGCCGATCTCGACCTGACCGATCTGGACCGGGCCCGCCAGGAGGGGACGGTCCGCAATCTGCGCGACCGGCGTTTCGATCTCTATGCGGTGAAATGGAGCCGCTAGGATCGCCAGGGAAGGGAAAGTAGCCATGATCGACGGGTATTGCCATTGCGGCCGCTCCGGATGGACGCTTTCCGCCGATCCGCCCTGGCTCACGCGCTGCAATTGCTCCTACTGCCGGCGCAGCGGCGGGCTCTGGGCCCATGCATCGCCTGCGGACGTGGTCCTGCATGGCGATCCAGCGGACACGATCCGGTATGTCCATGGCGACAAGACGCTCGCCTTCGTGTCATGCCGTCATTGCGGCTGCACCACACATTGGGAAGGTGTTGATATCGCCAGCCATCCCGAGCGCGGCGAGCGCATGGCGGTCAACGCAGCAATGGCCGAACCGGCCGACATCGCACATCTGCGTGTCCGCCGGTTCGACGGTGCTGATAGCTGGAAATTCCTGGACTGACCCGGTTTAGTCCGTGGCGTCCTGGATTTCTTCGCCGGCTTCTTCCACGTCCTGACCGGCGCCGCGAATCGTATTGCACGCGGCAAGCGACAGGGACGTCAGCGCAACCAGGGTAGCAAGAACCAGATTCTTCATGACGACAATCTCCATTTGCAAACCGTATGGAGGGAATACGCATAGCTGCAGGAAAGGGTTCCGCACCGCATTGCGTTTTCTTCGCCTGGCGGCGTGAGATCCGGTTGGCCGGCCCGCTCGCGGGCCCGCGGTCCGTCGCCTCAGTCTGTCGCGTCCTGGACGGTCTCGCCGGCGCGTTCGACATCCTGTCCGACCCCGCGAATTGTGTTGCAGGCAGTCAAAGACAGAGCGGTCAGAGCAATCAGCAGTCCGGTGGCGAGCGTTTTCACAGCGAACATCCTTCACATCAATGACGATGCCGCGGAGACTAGCATGGCCCGGGCCGCCGGGACGAGGGATTTGTTCGAGTTTCGCCGCAAAAGCCTCTGATCCCTAAGCACTATAGGGCGGATTTATCGAAGAAATCGAAAAAAATCGTAAGACTTCTTGCCCGTATTCCGGGCATATTGTACCGCAAAGAACAAGAAAACAGGGGCAGCAGAACGACGGAGCGGTGCCATGCTACTGGCAAAGGTCGCGCGCCGTATTATCAAGCGCGGGAAGCTCACAATAATCGATGCGGACGGACGGTCGCATAGTGCCGGCAAGGCCGGTGAGGAGCCGGCAGCTACCATCCGGTTGACCAACAAGGCCTGGCAGAGGCGGATCCTCCTCAATCCCCAGCTCGCCATCGGCGAAGCCTATATGGAGGGCGCGCTGGAACCGGTCGATTGCGATATCCGCGACGTGCTGCGGGTGATGATCGCCAATACCGGGAACACGACGGACAATCGCTGGTATGGCGCATTGAACCGGCTGCGCTTTCTGACGCGCCGGATCGCCCAGCACAATCCGGTCGGACGGGCCAAGGAGAATGTCGCCCACCACTACGATCTGTCCGACACGCTTTACGATCACTTTCTCGATCGCGACCGCTTCTATTCCTGTGCCTATTTCGAGCCGGGCATCGACGATCTGGAAGCCGCGCAAACGGCCAAGGCGCGCCATCTGGCCGCCAAGTTGCGTATCAGGCCGGGTGACAGCGTGCTGGATATCGGGTCGGGCTGGGGCTCTCTGGCGCTGCACCTCTCGCGCCTCGGCGCCGGGCGGATCGACGGTGTCACCCTGTCGGAGGAGCAGCACGCCTATGCGCGCCGCTGGATGGAAAGGGAGGGTGCCGACGACCGCGTCGACATCCGTCTGCAGGACTATCGCGACGTGACAGAGCGCTATGACCGGATCGTCTCGGTGGGGATGTTCGAACATGTCGGTGTCGGCCACTATCCCGAATACTTCCGCGCGGTTCGCGACCTGCTCGAGGAGGACGGGATCGCGGTGATCCATTCGATCGGGCATTCCGGTCCGCCGACCTCGAACAATCCCTGGATCGAGAAATACATCTTCCCGGGCGGCTACATTCCCTCGCTCTCGGAGGTCCTGCCGGTGATCGAACGCACCGGTCTCAAAGTCACCGATGTGGAGATCCTGCGTCTGCATTATGCCGAAACGCTGCGCCATTGGCGCCAGCGTTTCGACGCGCACCGCGAGGAGATCCGCGATCTCTACGACGAACGTTTCTGCCGCATGTGGGAATTCTACCTGGCCGGATCGGAAATGAGTTTCCGGGAAGGCGAGCTCATGGTGTTCCAGATCCAGCTGGCCAAGCAGCATGACGCCGTACCGCTGACCCGCGACTACATCACCGATTTCGACCGGGCGCACGCCAAGGGGTTCGTCGGGCAGGCGGCGGAGTGAACCCGATGCCGGCCGCTACCAGGCCGGCAGTGATTGCCGCCAAATTGTACATGAATGAGGTCCCGCGTCTGCCGGCCTACGACATCCCGGGCACGTCACGGATCCGTTAGCCGCCGCCCTGCCGGGTGGGTGCGGAATGTTCCGGATTCGGTTCCGCGCCGAGGGCAATGAGGGCATTGTTGATGCGGGAAAAAAGTTCGCCCTGACAATCGCCCATGCCCTCGTCTTCGGCCACCAGCATCTCGCGAACGTCATAGCACCACCGGCGCAGAACGGATATCTTGTCGGCCTGCGACAGGGTCGTTGAAGCAAGAATGCTCTCCGGGCTCACTGCAGCATGCTGTGGAGCGCCAATGTCGTGGCTGTGTATATCCCTGGCTCCGGCCTCCGAAAGCACTGTTTCCGCCTTTGTCACATCTGCATCGTTCCAGACCCTCACCCAGATCAGCAGTCCGCCGTGCCGGATCTGCTCCTCGATGTGCTTGACGTGATGCTGGCCAATGAGATGTGCCAGCATACCACCGATAACAGCACCGGTGCCCGTGCCCGCCGCTGTAGCGGCCAGGGTGATGGCAAGCGGGCCACCGGCGGCGGCGGCGATCCCGGCCGCGGTCACGCCCATGACATACATCGGAATGCCCAGCACGGCGCCTTCGCTGTCACCTCGGGATTCGCCGGAGGTGTAGGCCATGCACGGAGCGTTCGGATCGTCCTCGAGCTTGCGGGCTTGCCAGTCGGCATAGCCGAGCCGGCCCGTCACGGCAGAGGCGTCTGCCAGCAGGCTGAGATCGGCGCGGTCAAAACCGGCGCCCAAAAGGGCATCGACGGCAGCTTGCAGATCGCCTTCATGATCGAAGATGCCAACGACTTCCCGGACTGCTTCCTGTTTTTGTGCTGTCTGTGTCACGTCAGATCCTCCTAGCGATACTCTAGGACACCGACTCATAATTTCGCAGCCAGATTTGTATGGCGGCGAGTTTGACGAGTGCGAGATAGTTTTGGGCGTGTTTTTCATATCGTGTTGCGATGGCCCTGAAGTGCTTGATCTTGCTGAAG
>JAYEGL010000019.1:0-136 GCA_034659015.1 Pseudomonadota bacterium
TTGACCGAGTTGACCGAGTTGACCGAGTTGACCGAGTTGACCGAGTTGACCGAGTTGACCGAGTTGACCGAGTTGACCGAGTTGACCGAGTTGACCGAGTTGACCGAGTTGACCGAGTTGACCGAGTTGACCGAGT
>JAYEGL010000019.1:236-141855 GCA_034659015.1 Pseudomonadota bacterium
TGACCAGTGTCGTTCTGCAATTTTTAGTGGAGAGTGCGCGGTGCAGGCAGAAGACAGCCCGTTCACGCCCGGCGCCGGTGTCATGCCGGAAGTCATGGCCGGCCGCGAGGCCATCGTGACGGCGATGCTTGCCCAGAACCGGCGGGCCCTGAAGGGGCGTGCGGCGCGCAGCCTGGTGCTGCACGGGCTGCGCGGCACCGGCAAGACATCCATCCTCCTGGAGGCCCGCGAACAGGCCGAGGCGCTGGGCAGCGTCGTGTCCTGGATCGAGGCGGTGCCGGACAAACCCTTCTTGCAACAGCTTGTCGCGCAATTGCGCAAGATCCTGATCTCGCTGGACACGGTGGAAAAGGCCCGCCGCTTCGTGCGGGCCGCCGGCGGCGCGCTCGCCAGCCTGGTCCGGTCGGTGAATGTGCAGTTTCCTGGCGGTTCGGTCGGCGTGGAGTTCGAGCCGGTGCCCGGGGTTGCCGACAGCGGCGCTCTGGAGACCGATCTGCCGGATCTGATCGAGGCGGTGGGACTGGCGGCCAAGCATGCCGGCACGGCCGTTGTGCTGATCGTGGACGAGCTTCAATTCGTCGGGGACACCCATCTCAATGCGCTGATCGTGTCGATGCACCGCATCGCGCAGCGGCGCCTGCCGGTTGTCCTGATCGGAGCCGGCCTGCCCAACGTGCTCAAACAGCTCGGCGAAAGCCGGTCCTATTCCGAGCGTCTTTTCATGGCGGAAAGCGTCGGTCCGCTCTCCCGCGAGGCGACCGACGCGGTCTTTCGCGACACGCTGGCCCTGGAGGATGTAGCGATCGAGGCCGACGCGCTGGACGCATTGTGGGCGGAAACGGAGGGTTATCCGCACTTCATCCAGGAATGGGGCAATGGCTGCTGGGCGGTGGCGCAGGCCTCGCCGATCCGCAAGCGGGATGTCGACCGGGCCGCCCCGCGCGTGCGCAGCGCGCTGGATCGCGGCTTTTTCCAGATGCGGCTGGACCGCTGCACGCAGCAGGAGATGGATTATATGCGCGCGCTGGCCTCGCTGGGCCCCGGCGAGCACGGGCCCGGAGCCGTGGCGAAGGCCTATGGCGTGTCATCTTCCAGTCAGCTCAATTCGACGCGCCAGCACCTCATCGAAAAGGGCATGATCTACGCGCCGAGTTACGGCAAGCTGGCCTTCACCGTGCCGCGCTTCGAGGATTTCCTGGCCCGTTACACCGGCTAGGTTTCTCCCTCGATTTCCTCGCGCAGGGTCGCCAGTTCCAGCCAGCGGTCCTCCTTGGCCTCGCGGTCGGCAATGGCGTCGGCGAGTTTTTGGGAAACCTCTGCAAACCGGGCGCTGTCGGCGAACAGGTTCGGATCTTCCATCTGCTTTTCCAGCGCGGCGATGGTCTCGTTCAGCGC
This sequence comes from Pseudomonadota bacterium, assembly GCA_034659015.1. GTDB lineage: Bacteria > Pseudomonadota > Alphaproteobacteria > Caulobacterales > Maricaulaceae > Maricaulis. The sequence goes on from JAYEGL010000019.1 coordinate 1,632, forward strand.
ATCGATCTCGCCGGGCAGGCGTTCCAGGGCGTAGCGATCCTTGTTCGCCATGCGCCGGCGTTCCGGCTTTGGTGAGGCCGGTTCGGCCTTGGCGGCAGGCGCGCCGGACTTGCCGCCGGACGGCGCCGATGTGCGGTCGTCCGGTGCAACGCCCCGGCCGCGCTGGCTCAGCATGTCGGAATAGCCGCCGGCATATTCGCGCCATGTCCCGCCGCCCTCGGAGACGATGACGCTGGTGCACACCCGGTCGAGAAAGTCGCGGTCGTGGGAGACCAGAAAGACCGTGCCGGCATAGTCGGCGATGAGGCCTTCCAGCAGGTCCAGCGTTTCCAGGTCGAGATCGTTGGTCGGTTCGTCGAGCACCAGGAGGTTGGAGGGCAGGGCGAGGGCGCGCGCCAGCATGAGCCGCGCCTTCTCGCCGCCGGAGAGGACGCGCACGGGCGTGTTGGCCTGTTCCGGCGGGAAGAGGAAATCCTTCATGTAGGCCATGACGTGCTTGGTCTTGCCGCCGACTTCCACCTGGTTGCCACCGCCCTGGGTCAGCGCCTCGGAGACGGTCCAGTCGTCCTTCAGCGCGAGGCGCTTCTGGTCGAGGCTGGCGATCTCCAGCTTCGTGCCCAGGCGCACCTCGCCCTCGTCGGGCTCGAGCTGACCGGTGAGGATGTTGAGCAGGGTCGTCTTGCCGGCGCCATTGGGGCCGACCAGACCGATGCGCGCCTTGCGGGCGATCTTGGTGGAGAAGTCCTTCACGATCGAACGGCCGTCGTAACCGAGCGAGACATGGCGGGCCTCGGCGACAAGCTTGCCACTGTCCTGGGCCTGGCTGGCTTCCAGCTTGACCTGGCCCTGGGGCCCGCGATGCTCGGCGCGCTGGCGCTTGAGGTCGTGCAGTTCGGCAAGGCGGCGCACATTGCGCTTGCGCCTTGCGGTGACGCCATAGCGCAGCCAGTCCTCTTCGCGCACGATCTTGCGGTCGAGCTTGTGCAACTCCTCCTGCTCCTGTTCGAAAACCTCGTCGCGCCAGGCTTCGAAGCTCCCGAAACCCTTTTCCAGCAGACGCGTGCGGCCGCGGTCGAGCCACAGCGTCTTGCGCGTCAGCGTTTCCAGGAAGCGGCGGTCGTGGCTGATCAGTACCAGAGCCGAGCGGCAGGCCGCCAGCTCGCCTTCCAGCCATTCGATCGCCGGCAGGTCGAGATGGTTGGTCGGTTCGTCCAGCATCAGAATGTCGGGATCGGGGGCCAGGGCGCGGGCCAGCGCTGCGCGCCTCGCCTCACCGCCGGAAACCTGGTCCGGTTTTTCCTCGCCCGACAGGCCGAGCTGTTCGAGCAGATAGTCGGCGCGGTAGTCCATGTCGCCCGGCGCCAGCCCGTCCATGACATAGTCGCGCAGGGTGGCGAAGCCGGCGAGGTCGGGCTCCTGCTCCAGGTAGCGCACCGTCGCACCGGGATGGATGAAACGTTCGCCCTCGTCCGCTTCGACCAGACCGGCGGCCACCTTCATGAGCGTCGACTTGCCCGACCCGTTGCGTCCGACCAGGCAAAGCCGTTCGCTTTCGCCGACCTGCATGTCGGCGCCGTCGAGCAGCGGCGTCACGCCGAAGGTGAGATGGATGTCCTGCAGGGTGAGAAGCGGTGGTGCCATGGTGCGACGCATACCGTCCGGCGCCGCATCCGTCACGGGTTTCGGGCATGGGCGCGCGTTCAGCCCTGCGCGGCGGCCTGGTCGGTGTAGTAGACGTCCTGGGAGGTGCGGGTCAGCGAGCGCAGGAAGTTGGGGAAGATTTCCAGCGCGTCGGCGGCCGACAGGCTGCCCTTCTCGCGATCCTTCCACCAGTAGTCCCAGAAGGAGGTGACGTGGGTGACGGCTGACAGGTCGGCGCCGAGCTGACCGAAATGAGCGTGCGCCTTGAGCAGGAAGTCGCGGATCGCCGTGGGGTCGCCCCCCTTGCAGAAGCGTGTGTACTGGCTGTCATAGTCGTCCATGACCGAGGTCAGGGCCCGCCAGCGGTCCTTGGACATTTTCAGGATGGCGCGGCGGATATCGTGCACTTCCTTGTTCTCTTCCCAGGTCGCGCCGCGCACGGTCACGTCGTTGAGCTCGATCAGGAAGCGGCGCAGGTCGTCGCGCGCGTCGCGGATACGCCAGCGATAGTAGAGAATGCCCTTCCAGCCGAAAATGCCCTCCTCGTACTGTTCCTCGCTCATGCCGAGCGTTTCGCGCAGGGCGGCAAGCCGGTCGGTGTTCTCGCCGTCGAGCAGTTCGCGGGCGAACTTGCGGGCGCGGTCGTCGTCCGGACTGAGGATTTCGTTGTTGAAGGCGAGGCTGACAATGCCGAAGATCTGCCGGGTCACATTGTCGAGCATGGCTTCCTGCTCGTCCGGCGAGATGTTGAAATAGAAGCGCGCCACCGGCCGGTCGCATTGGGCATAGCGGTCGGCCAGCAGGAAGGGGTCGAAGGAGGGCATGGCCGCCAGCTCCTTCACCCGTTTGAGATCGGCGTCGAATTGCGGGTTGATGGAACCTGTGCCGAGAAACTCCTTGAGCCGCCGGTCGAACCCCTTCTCCTCCACGAAGAAGGAATGCCCGCCCATGGCCAGGTCGTCGGTCGAGACCGGGATGATCAGCTTGGTGGCGACCGGGTTTTCGGTATGCAGATACGGCCGTTCATGCGGCCGCACCGTGTGCTTGAGCAGGAAGCTGGCATTCAGGCGCTGGTTCCGGAAGAAGGGTTTGGCGGCGAAGGCCAGCGTCTCGCCGTAGCGGCGATAGATCGACCAGAGGTCGAGAATGCGCGGCGTTGCGCCGCCGCGAACGATCCGGCGAAGGCTGCTTCTGTCTGACCCGCTCATCCGTAATGCCTGTTCTGCTGGGTAGTCCGGGAGGCTAGGCGGAACTGTTTAATATCCAATGACTGAACGGCGTCTCGCGGCCCGGGGCTGCTGCCTGAAGGGTAGGGGACAGCAGCCCCGGCGGACGGTCGGACGGAGGGTGTGTCAGGCCGCGCTGGTCGCAACCACAACGGGTTTCGGGATGGGCGAGCGGATGCGGCGCCGGGCTTCGCCCTGATGGCTGCGGCCGCCCGGCGATGTGCGGGTTACGCTGGCAATGAAGTCGGAGAACAGCATCACCGCCTCGCGGGCATGCAGGAAGCCTTTCGCGTTCTGCGATGCCCAGTAGCGCCAGAAACCCGGCACATGACCGACCACGGACAGGTCGGACCCGACATCGTAGAACAGGCTGGGCGCCTTCAGCAGGAAGTTGCGGAACCCGTTGGCGTCCTCGCCGCGGCAGAAACGGCCGAACACGTATTCATACTCCTCCATGACGGTCGTCAGGCTGGCCCAGCGGTGGCGCGTCTCGTCGATGATGGTCCGGCGCATGTGCTGGAGTTCGGAGTATTCGTGCTCGCTGGCGCCGACGATGGAGACAGACTTGATCTGCTGGATGAAGTCCTTCAGCGCGGCGAGGGCTTCGTTCATGTGCCAGCGGTAGTAGAGGATGCCGCGCCAGCCGAAGATGCCGGATTTGAACTCCATCTCCGTCATGTCGAGGGAGCGGCGCAGATCGCTCAGCCGGCCGTCCAGGTCGCAGGCCAGCAATTGCCGGGTGAAGCGCAGCGCACGCACCTTGTCCTGCTGGGAATGATCGCCGAAGGCGAGGCTGACCACATCGACGATCTGGCGCGCCACGGAATCCTCCATGCGCTCCTTTTCGTGTTCGGAAATGTTGAAATAGAGCTCGTCGATCGGGCGCGCATGCTCGCGATAGCGCTCGGCCAGGATGAAGGGGTCGAAGCTGGGCAGCGCTGCCAGTTCGCGAAGCCGGATCAGGTCGAGATCCATCAGGTGCGGCTCGTCCGGGCGTTCGAACAGGGTGCGCATCTTCTGGGCGAAGCCGATTTCCTCGACGAAGACGGCATGGCCGCCCAGCGACAGGTCGCTGTCGGCCAGCGGTACGAGCACCTTGGTCACCACCGGCTGGGACGACATCACATAGGGGCGTTCATGGGCCCGCACCGTGTGCTTGATGATGAAGCAGCGGTTGAGCCGGGGGTGCAGGAAGAAGGGCTGTTCGGAATGACGGTTGTACGCGCCATAGCGCTGGGCGATCGAATAGAGGTCCAGGATCCGCGAGGTGGCGCCACCCTTGATGATATTGCGCAGATCCGAGCGCATGGTTTCGCGGACACGTGGCATTGAAATCCCTCCCGTCCAGGCGTCCTAACCCGGCCCGGCTTAAGGCCGGGTCTGCCGAAGCGGTCGGAATTGAATAGAATGCCAGCTAGTCGGGTCTGGCTGGTGCCGGCTGCAGTGTGGCGAACAGGAAACCGGCGGCCGCACCGCCCAGGCACAGGGTGAGAAGGCCGGGCAGTTCGCGGCTTGACGCGACCGGTGTGATCGTGGCGTCCAGCACCTGGCCGTAAAACGCCGTGATGCCCAGCATGATCGCGGCGACTGCCGCGCCGCCCGCGAGGGTGAAACCCAGCCGGCGCCAGCCGCGTCCCAGCAGGCGGGCGAGCAGGCTGGCGATCGGGAAGGCGATGGCGAAGCCCGCGAGGAGCAGCACGAAAAGTGTCGGGGCGAAGCCGATAAGGTCCTGCCGGATTGCATCCAGCCGTACTCCGGTGGGAATGCTCGCTCCGGCCCGCGCCAGCGCCTGCAGAACGACGTGGGTGTTGGCGATGCTCACCAGCACCGCACCCGTCGCCACAGCGAGCAGGAATAGAAGAATGGTACGCAGCACGGCCATGGCCTTCCCCCGAATTGGGCTCAACAGCACGGGCGTGAGCCTATAGTGTGGCGATCAAGGCGACAATTCGCTTGGGGGAGAACATGTCGAGATTTCTGATCGCGATGGGCGCGGCCGTGCTGGCGCTGGCCGGTTCCGCGGCGGCGCAGACGCAGCTGGAAACCCGTGTGGAGGGGCTGGAGCATCCCTGGAGCCTGGCCTTCCTGCCCGATGGCCGCATGCTGGTGACCGAGAAGCCGGGGCGGCTGCGGATCGTCGGTCCGGAGGGGCTCGATGACGCGCCGGTCGGCGGCGTTCCGGATGTACTCTATTCCGGACAGGGCGGGCTTCTCGAAGTGGCGCTCCATCCCGATTTCCAGACCAATCGCTGGGTCTATCTGACCTGGTCGGAGGGCACGCCGCGGGACAATACGCTGCATCTCGGCCGCGGACGGCTGGAAGACGGGCGGTTGCAGGATTTCCGCAGCCTGTTCGAGGCCGGGCCCCGCCGCCGGACCGACGTGCATTACGGCGGACGCATCGCCTTCCTGCAGGACAACAGCCTGCTGCTGGGGATTGGCGACGGCTTCGATTTTCGCGAACAGGCCCAGGACCCGGCTTCGCATTTCGGCACATTCGTCCATCTGGACGAGGACGGCGCCCCCCTGGGCGGCGCGTTCCAGGGATCGGCCCCGGGCGTCTATTCCATCGGCCATCGTAATCCCCAGGCCGTGGTGCGCGATCCGGCGACCGGCATCGTCTACGCCCACGAGCACGGGCCCCAGGGCGGCGACGAGATCAACATTCTGCGCGCGGGCGGGAATTACGGCTGGCCGATCGCCAGCCACGGTATCGATTATACCGGCGCGCTGGTGACGCCGTTCGAGAGCTATCCCGGCATGGCCGATCCGATCCATGTCTGGGTGCCGTCCATCGCGCCGGCCGGCATGGCGGTCTATCGCGGCGACATGTTCCCTGACTGGGATGGCGACCTGCTGGTCGCCGCCCTCATTCCCGGCGATGCGGACGTGCCCTCGGGCCATGTCCGCCGGGTCGATCTGGAGGGCGGTGCCGTGGCCGGCGAGGCGGTGCTGTTCGGCGAGCTGGAAGCGCGCATCCGCGATGTGCGCGTCGGCCCGGACGGCGCCGTGTGGCTTCTCACCGACGAGGAAAACGGCCGCCTGGTCCGGGTCAGCCGGGACTAGCTAGCCGGCCTGGCTATTCCGCCGGCTGGGTGTCGCCGCGATCCTCGCCCAGTGGCGTGTTGGACAGCATGCGCCGGCGCCACTGGCCCAGGCGCGCCGGCGCGCCCAGCAGCACCGGGGTGAGCACCAGCGTCAGCAGGGTGGAAAAGCCCAGCCCCCAGACCACGGCCGAGGAAAGCTGAACCCACCATTCCGAGGCCGGCCCGCCGATCGACAGCACCCCGTGGGCGAAATCGGCATTGATCTGGAACACCATGGGCAGCAGGCCGAAAATCGTCGTGATCGTCGTCAGCATCACCGGCCGCAGACGCTGGGCGGCGGTGCGCACGATGGCCTCGTCCACGCCCATGCCCAGCCCGCGCAGGCGCTGGAAGGTGTCGATCAGCACGATATTGTTGTTCACCACGATGCCGGCCAGCGTCACCACGCCCGTCCCCAGAAAGAGGATGGAGATGTAGGGGAAGGTCAGCAGCACGCCCAGCAGCACGCCGACAACGGACAGCACGACGGCCTGCAGGGTCAGCAGGACGTGCCAGAAATTGTTGAACTGCCAGAGCAGGATGACCGCCATCATGAAGAGCGAGGCCAGCATGGCATTGCCGAAGAAGGCGCCGGCTTCGGCGTTTTCCTCGTCGGCGCCGAGATAGTCGACATCCACCCGGCGGTCGATGGCGCCGCTTGCGACCTGTTCGTCGATCCAGGCGCGCAGTTCGGCCAGCAGGATATTCCCCGCATGGCCCTCGGCCGCATTGGCGCGGATCATCAGCACGCGCTTGCCGTCGCGGCGATTGATCGAGTCGATGCGCGGGCTCGCCACGCGGGTCACGAAGTTGGAGATCGGCACGGCACCGGTCTGCGTATTCACGCGCAGGTCGTCGAGGCGCGAAATGTCGCGATCGGCTTCCGGGAAGCGGACGCGGATATCGACTTCCTCGTCGGCGTCGTCGGGCCGGTAGCGGCCGACGAGCGTGCCGGTGGTGACGAGCTGGACCGCCGCGCCGATCTGGGTGACGTCGGCGCCGAAACGGCCGGCTTCCTCGCGGTCGACGTCCAGGCGCCATTCCACGCCGGGCAGGGGCAGCGTGTCCTCGATGTCGGTGGTGCCGTCCATCGTGTCGACGTAGGAGCGGATCAGGCGCGCGGCCTGTTCCAGCGCCGCGGCATCGTCGGACCGCAGCTCCACCTGGATGTCCTTGCCCACGGGCGGGCCCTGCTGAAAGGGGCGCACCTCGACGATGACGCCGGGAATGCCGGTCATGGCCTCGCGGATGCGGCGTTCGATCAGGCGTCCGTTGGGCCGCTCGCCGAAGGGTTCGAACTCGACGAAAATGCGCGCCACGCTGTCGGCCGGGGCCGAACCCGTGCCGTCGAAGGGGGAGCGCTGGGGCGGTTCGCCGGCGACGGTGTAATAGCCCTTGATGCCTTCGATTCCCTCCAGCCGCCTTTCGGCGTCCAGGGCGAGTTCATACTGTTCGGCCGGCGAGAGATTGCCGCGGGCGCGGATGAAGACGTAGAGCTGTTCCGGCTCGGCATCGAGGAAAAACTCGGTCCGCATGGTCGAGGCGCGGGCCCCGAAACTCATGACGATGATGACGACGACGGTCAGCGCGGCCAGGCACACCATGACCGGCCGCTTCACCAGGGCCGAGATGGTGCGGGCATAGACCCCGGTGAGCCCCGGCAGGGCGGTCGGGTCGCCGGCCTCGGTTGCGTTGAGACGGGCCACGGCGGACGTCTCGTCGGCCACGCCGCCCTTGCGGCCGAGAACCGAACCCAGCGTGGGCAGGAAGATCAACGCCATGACCAGGGCCGAGGACAGGACGAAGATCAGGGTCAGCGGCAGGAAGGCCATGTACTGGCCGGGAATGGAATTCCAGAACAGGAAGGGCACGAAGGCCGCCAGCGTGGTCGCCGTCGAGGACACGATGGGCCAGAACATGCGCTTGCCGGCTGCCGCATAGGCCTCTTTCCTTGTGTCGCCCTCGGCCAGTTTCCGGTCGGCGTATTCCACCACCACGATGGCGCCGTCGACCAGCAGTCCCACGGCCAGCACCATGGCGAACATCACCATGAAATTGATGGTGAGCCCGTAGATACTGAGCAGAAGGAAGGAAAAGAGAAAGCTCGAGGGGATCGCCACGCCCACCAGAAGCGCCGAGCGCAGGCCGAGCGCGGCCACGACCAGGATCAGCACCAGCACGATGGCCAGCATGATGGAGGAGGTCAGGCTCTGCAGGCTGTCGCTGACATAGGTGGACAGGTCGAGGCTGAAATCATGGCGTACGGTGTCCGGCCAGGTTTCCGAAATCTCGTTGGTCAGGGCGCGAACCGCCGCGGCCGTCTCCATGATGTTCTCGCCGGAACGCCGCACGACCTGCAGCGTGTAGGCGGGCGAGCCGTTATAGCGCGAGAAGCTGTCGGCATCCTTGAAGGTGCGCCGCACGGTGGCCACGTCTTCCAGTGTCACGACGGTGTCGCCGGACCGCGTCAGCGGAAGGCGAAGCGCATCCTCGGCGTCCTCGAACAGGCCGGGAACCTTGACCTGGAAACGGGCCTCGCCGCTGTCCAGCGAGCCGGCCGCGATCAGCCGGTTGTTGGACTGCACGGCGTTGAACAGCGCGTTGTATGTGACGCCATAGGTTTCCAGCAGGGCCGGATCGATGACGATTTCCAGCACTTCGTCGCGGATGCCCTGCACGTCGACCTGCAGGATCTGCGGCAGGGTCTCGATCTCGTCTTCCAGGTCGCGGGCGATGCGGTAGAGCGTGCGTTCCGGTGCTTCGCCATAGACCTGTACGGCGATGGTCGGGGCCAGGGCGGAATTGAATTCCTGGATCACCGGTTCGCGGACGTCCTCGGGATATTCGCGGCGCGCCATGTCGACGGCCTCGCGCACGTCCTGCACGGACTGGTCGGCATCGAAGGGCACGTCGAACTCGGCGATCAGCGTGCCCGCGCCCAGGGAGGCCGTGCCGTTGAGTTCCTCCAGCCCCTCGATCGAGCGCATCTCGGTTTCGGTCGGCCGCACGATCAGGCGTTCGGCATCCTCCGGGGAAATGCCGTCCAGCGGCACGACCACGATGACGAAGGGGAAGGGGATGTCCGGGTCGGCTTCGCGGGGCAGGTTGACGAAAGACAGGAAGCCCGCCGCCAGGGCGCACACGAAAATGGCCAGCACCATGCGGGCCCGGTTGATGGCGAAATCGACGACGCCGGTCACCGTACGGCTCCCTCCCGCGAGACATCCACCTCGACGCCGTCGGCCACGAAGTCCTGGCCCAGCACGATGACTTCGGCGGTATCGGGCAGACCGGCCACCCAGACCTGCTCGCCGTCATCGCTCAGAAGGTCCACCGGCACGAAGCGCACGCGATTGCCGGTCTCCACGATACGCACGCCCAGAACGCCGTCGGCGTTGAGGGCGAGGATGGAGGCCGGGATGCGGTGGGCCGGGGCTTCGGGCAGATCGAGTTTGATTTCCGCGGTGATGCCGGAACGGATCGTGTGATCGGGATTGGGCGCTTCCAGTTCGACGCGGAAGGTGCGCGTCGCCGGATCGGCGCGGCGCTCGATGAAGCGGATCGTGCCTTCCACCGTCTGGCCGGTGACCAGGCGGGCGCGGCCGGGCATGCCCGGTTCCAGGTCGGCGACATGGCGTTCGCCGACCTCGGCGGTCACCAGGACCGGGTCGAGCTGGACGACCGTGCCGCAGGGATCGCCGGCGCGCAGAAAATCGCCGACTTCGGCATCGCGCCCGTCGAACACGCCGTCGAAGGGCGCCACGAGATCGACATTGCCCAGTTCCTGGCGGGCCGCTTCCAGACGCGCGCGCGCCGCATCGCGGGCGGCCTCGGCGGCGGCGACCTGGTTGGCGGAACGGTGGCCGCGATTGCTCAGCTCGGTGGCGGCGTCGTATTCCAGCTGGCGGGCGCGCAGATCGGCCTGGGCCTGCTGCACGGCGGCGGCCCGGGCGTCGACATCGAGGCGGCAGAGAAGGTCGCCGGCCTCGACCCGCGTGCCTTCGACCCGGTCTGCCTCGGCGACGCGTCCGCCGGTTTCCGCGCGGACCCGGACTTCCCGGAACGCTTCGGTGCGTCCGCGCAGGGACAGGGTGGCAGGGCGCATCTGCGCCTCCACCGTGCGTGTGACCACCTCGAAGCGATGGGTTTCGGGCTCGGCGTCCGTTTCGTTCGACTCGGCACCGCCGTTGAGCAGCGTGCCCACGGCGAACAGCAGCACGACGGCGAGGAAGATGACGATGGCGGTGAGGTAGGAGCGGTTCATGTCACGACCGTTTGGTCCGCAAGCGGGGCCGGGGCGGGGCCGCGGGCGGAAACACTGTTTACTGGCACCCTAGATACCTCCCATGGCCGGGCGTGACGAGGCTTTTCCGTACAGCCTTTTCCGGCCGCCTCCGGGCAGACCGGAGTGCGGCCAGTGTCGCATGGCCAGTGTCACACGGCCTGGCCGGCGCACCAGCCCGACGACCAGGCCCACTGGAAGTTGTATCCGCCAAGCCAGCCGGTCACGTCAACAACCTCGCCGATGAAAAACAGGCCCGGCACGTCGCGGGCCTGCATGGTGCGGCTGTCGAGCCCGTCCGTATCGACCCCGCCCAGCGTCACCTCCGCCGTGCGATAGCCTTCCGAACCGGTCGGACGCACCGTCCAGTTTTCCAGCATAGCGGCGGCATGCTGCAGTTTCTTGTCGGACTGGTCGGCCATGTTTCCGGCCAGGCCGGCCTCTTCGGCCAGCAATTGGGCAAGCCGTTTGGGCAGATGCTCGCCGAGCACGCTCTGCAAGGCCTGGCGGCCCTGTTCGGAACGCGCGCGGCGCAGCGTGTCGAACCAGTCCGTGCCCGGCACAAAGCGGATCGCGATGTCGTGACCCTCGCGCCAGAACGAGGAGATCTGCAGGATGGCCGGCCCGCTCAGCCCGCGATGGGTGAACAGCATCGCTTCGTCGAAGGCGGTCCGGCCGCAGGAAGCCGTGACGCCGGCAGACACGCCGGAGAGCGGTTTGAAGCGCGCCATCGTGTCCGGATCGAAGGTGAGCGGCACGAGGGCGGGGCGGGTCTCGGTCATGGCCAGCCCGTATTGCCGGGCGGCGTCATAGCCGAAGCCGGTCGCGCCCATCTTGGGGATCGACTTGCCGCCGCTGGCGATCACCAGCGAGTGGCAGTCCACCGTGCCGCCATCGCTCAGCGTCAGCGCGAAACCGTCACCCTCGCGCCGGTGTTCCGTCACCGAGACGCCCAGTCTCAGTTGCGCGCCGGCCTCGGCCATGTCGCCAGTCAGCCCGTCGATGATCTGTCTGGCGGAGTGGTCGCAGAAAAGCTGGCCCAGCGTCTTCTCGTGCCAGGCGATGCCGTGCCGGTCGACCCAGTCGATGAAGTCCCATTGCGTGTAGCGCTTCAGCGCCGACTTGGCGAAATGGGGGTTGGCGGAGAGGAAATTGCCCGGCCCGGCATGCAGGTTGGTGAAATTGCACCGCCCGCCGCCGGAAATGCGGATCTTCTCGCCCGGCGCCTTGGCGTGTTCGATCACGCAAACGGACCGGCCGCGGCGGCCGGCCTCGATGGCGCACATCATGCCCGCCGCGCCGGCGCCGATAATGACGACGTCGAATTGTGTCATGCCTAGGCGGGTTTCGCGCAGACCCGGTCGAGCCAGTCCGCGAAATCGGCCATCGCCTTGTCGCGGCCGACCTCGTTGATCGTCTCGTGGCGGAAGCCTTCGAGGATCTCGCAGGTCACGTCGGTCATTCCCGAACGTTCCAGCCGGGCTGCGAGATGGCGCACCGCCTTGCCGTCATCCGTCGCCGGGTCCTGCGAACCGCCGACCAGATGCACGGGCAGGTCCTCGGGCAGGTCGTCGAGATTGTCGTCGTCCTCGGCATAGGCGACGCCCTCGAGGAAATCGCGCCACAGCGACACGGCGGAAGGCCAGCCGCACAGCTCGTCGGCGAGGTAGATGTCCACCTCCTCCGGGTCCGAGGAGATCCAGTCCGCATCGGTACGCCGTTCGGGAAAGCGCTTGTTCCAGGCCTTGAAGGTAAGCCTGTCGATGATGGTGCTGGGCGTGTGCGGGCCGCCGAACAGGGACTCCCACCACAACACCAGCCGGATCGCGGCCTTGGTCGGGCCCAGCGCCATATTGCCGTTCCAGGGGGCGACGCCGGCCAGCCCGTCCGGCTCGCGCAGGGCATGGTTGAAGGCGATGACGGCGCCCATGGAATGTCCGAAGACGACCAGCGGCAGGCCGGGCCAGCGGCGCTTGAGGTCGTCCTCGACCGCCTTCACGTCGCGCATCACCTTGTCCCAGCCGTCCGTGTCGGCGAAGCGGCGCGGGGCACCGTCCCCGGCCGTGGTCAGCCCGTGACCGCGATGATCGTGGGCGGCGACGTGATAGCCGCGCGAAGCGAGATAGTCGGCGAAGCGCTCGTAGCGGGCGGCCCGGTCGGCCATGCCGTGATTGATGTGCACGATGCCGCGCGGCGTGCCTTCGGCCTCGCGGATATACAGGGCCAGCGAGGCGCCCGTGGGGCTGGCCAGCCGCTCCATCCTGAACTGGGTTTCGGTCATGCGCGCTTCCCTCGTGTTTCGCCTGGGACCCTAGCGCGTTTCGTTCAATCGCGTCATGGCTATAGTCACAAGACACGCAAAAGCGGGGAGGGGCAATGTTCGGCAAGAAGCGGGCGATCCTGGCCATCGACCAGGGCACGACGAGTTCGCGTGCCGTGGTGTTCACCGACGCCTATGAGGTGGTCGCGGTGGCCCAGCGCGAATTCCAGCAGATCTATCCGCAGCCCGGCTGGGTCGAGCACGATGCAGAGGTGATCTGGTCGACGGTGCGCTCGACGGCCCGCGAGGCGCTGGCGGCGGCCGAGAAGAAGGGCTATCGCGCCGAAACGGCGGGCATCACCAATCAGCGCGAGACCACGCTGGTCTGGGACCGCACCACCGGCGAAGCCATTCACAACGCCATCGTCTGGCAGGACCGGCGCACGGCGGATGTCTGCGCGAAACTGCGCGAGGCGGGTCATCTCGACCGGCTGCGCGAGAAGACCGGCCTGGTGCTCGATCCGTATTTCTCCGCCACCAAGATCGCCTGGATCCTCGACCATGTGGAGGGGGCCCGGGCCCGGGCCGAGGCGGGCGAGCTCGCCTTCGGCACGGTGGACAGCTGGCTGATCTGGCGGCTGACCGGCGGTGCGGTGCATGCCACCGACGCGACCAATGCCAGCCGGACTGCGCTCTACAATATCCGCACGAACGACTGGGACGGCGACCTGCTCGACCTGTTCGGCGTGCCGGCCTCCATGCTGCCGCAGGTGCGCGACAGCGCGGGCGATTTCGGCACGGCCGGGGCGGCGGCGCTGGGGCGCGATGTGCCGATCCGCGGCGTCGCCGGCGATCAGCAGTCCGCCGCCATCGGCCAGGCCTGCCTGGCCCCGGGCGAGATGAAGTCGACCTACGGCACGGGCGCCTTCCTGCTGATCAATACCGGCGCCGAACCGGTGCTGTCGCAGAACCAGCTTCTCACCACGATCGCCTGGCGCCTCGGCGGCGAGACGGCCTACGCGCTGGAAGGCTCCATCCTGTCGGCCGGTGCGACGGTGCAATGGCTGCGCGACGGGCTGGGCCTGATTGCCCGGGCTTCGGAGATCGAGGCGCTGGCGGCGTCCGCGGATGCGGACAGCGGCGTCTATCTGGTGCCCGCCTTCACCGGCCTGGGCGCGCCCTACTGGGATCCGGACGCCCGCGGCGCGATCGTCGGCCTCACCCGCGGCTCCGGCCGCGCCGAGATCGCCCGCGCCGCGCTGGACTCCACTGCGCACCAGACCTGCGACCTGCTCGACGCGATCGCAGCGGACGGCGTCGCGGCCACGCGTCTGCGCGTCGATGGCGGCATGACCGCCAACAATGCCCTGATGCAGCGCCTGGCCGATCTTACCGGCATCGAGGTCGTGCGCCCCGTCCAGTCCGAAGCCACCGCCTGGGGCGCGGCCTTCCTGGCGGGCCTGGGCAGCGGGATCTATGGCAATCTGGAGGACGGGCGAAAGCTCTGGGCGCAGGACCGGGCGTTTGTGCCCGGGATGGCGGCAGAGGCGAGAGCCGCCGACCGCGCCGGCTGGCGCGAGGCCGTGGCGCGGGTTCGGACGGGGTAGGGGGGCAGGCCTATGCCCATATCCATTTCCCCCGGACTTGTTCCGGGGTCGACCGGCGGGAGCGTCTACTGCCCGACGGAACCATAGCGCTTCACCTCAACAGGCCCCGGAACAAGTCCGGGGAAAATAGCGCTGGTGAACCAACCTACCCCAGAGCCGCATCCAGATCGGCGATCATGTCGGCGGCGCCTTCAAGGCCCACCGACAGCCGGATCAGCGTGTCGGGCACGCCGGCTTCCTCGCGCGCCTGCGGGGACATGGAGGCGTGGGTCATCAGGGCGGGGATGCAGACCAGGCTTTCCACACCGCCCAGCGACTGGGCCAGGGTGAACAGCTCGAGCCGCGAAACGACGTCGCGCGGGCTGGCGGCCTTGCCGGAAAGCTGGATCGAGATCAGCTGGCCGAAACCGTCCTGCTGGCGCGCGGCGATGTCGTGGCCGGGATGGGTCTTGAGGCCGGGATAGTCGACATGGGCGATGCGGTCGTCGCGGGCCAGCCATTCGGCGACGGCCCGGGCGCTCTCGCACTGGGCCCTGGCGCGCAGGGGCAGGGTGCGCAGGCCGCGCAGGGCGAGATAGCTGTCGAAGGCGCCGGCGCCCGTGCCTACGCAGTTCGCCCACCATTTCAGCGTGTCGGCCCGCTCGGCGTCGGCACAGCACACCACGCCGCCCACCATGTCGGAATGGCCGTTGATCAGCTTGGTGATCGACTGGACGGAATAGTCCGCGCCCAGATCGAGCGGGCGCTGCAGCACCGGCGACATCACCGTATTGTCCACGGCCAGTTCGGCGCCGGCTTCGCGGGTGAGGCGCGCCAGGGCTTCCAGATCGGTGATGCGCAGGCGCGGATTGGACGGGCTTTCCGCCAGGACGAGCGCGGTCTTTTCCTTCAGGGCTTCGGCCACGGCGTCGAGGTCCGACGTGTTCACATAGACCGGCACCAGCCGGCCGCCGTTTGCGCGCGCATCCAGCAGGCGGCGCGTGCCGCCATAGGCGTCGTGCGAGCACACCACGCGCGCGCCCAGAGGCAGGTCGTGCAGGAGAAGGTCGATGGCCGACATGCCCGACCCGGTGACCACGGCCCCGGCGGCGTTTTCCAGCTCGGCGATGGCGTCGGCCAGCATGGCGCGGCCGGGATTGGCCGTGCGCGCATAGTCGAAAGCCGGCTGCACGGCCGGATCCTCGCGGCGATAGGCGGTGGACAGCGAGATCGGCGGAATGACGGCGTTCCAGCTCCGGTCCGTGTTGAGACCGGCGCGGATCGCCCGGGTGCGGGCATCCTTGGTCATGTCAGCTCCCGAGGAAATCCGTGATGGCGTCGGCGATCGCGCGCTCTTCCTTGAGGAAGGCGTCATGACCGAAGCGCGAATGGAGGGTTTTCAGCCGGGCCTCCGGCGTCGAGCCGGCGGCTTCCGCGATCTGGGCGGCAGGGACGAGGCGGTCCTCCAGCACGGCGAGATAGGTTACCGGGCATTCGATGGCATTGAGATCGACGGTGTGGCTGTCCATGGAGTGCGACAGGGCGAGGAAGCGTTCCGGCGACACCGTTTCGGCATAGTCGCGGCCGCGTGCTTCCAGATAGCCGGCGATGCCGTTGGCGTCGCGGCTGTCCGCGTCGGGCGCGTAGAAACGCGCTTCCAGCTCTTCCGGCGTGCGGTAGGTGGTCATGGCCAGGCGGCGGGCCAGGTCCAACCCGGCCTTGCCGTCGCCCAGGCGCAGGGCGAGTTCCACGGTCTCGCGCTGGATCGAGCGCCAGGCCTGGGCCATGGCGCAGGCGCGATGGGCGCCGGAGATCACCAGCAGCTTGCCGATGCGCTGCGGCGCGATGGAGGCCAGGGCCAGCCCGATCATGCCGCCATAGGAGGAGCCGACAATGTCGAACCGGCCGACACCGGCCGCATCGGCCAGGGCGAGGATGCCGCGGGCCTGGTCGGCCGTGGTGGGGAAGGGGGCGAGTTCCTCGCCGATGAAGTCGAAGGAGAGGATGCGGCGGCGTTCGGTGTCGATGGCGCGGCCGGGACCGGCCTGGACCGACCACCAGCCCTGGCCGTCCTCATGGCCGGCGACATCGCGGCCGGAGGATATGCCGCCGAGCACGACGACGACCGGTGCGTCGTCCGGTCCGGTGATCCGGCCGGTCACGCGCACCGGCGATCCGTTTTCCGCCAGGGCGATCGTGGTGATGTCACGACATCGGATGGAGGGGGCGCATTCCAGGGTCACGGCCATCACACCTCTCCGGCGGCGACGAGGTCGCGGATATCGGCCAGAACGGCGCCGGCCGTGGGGCCGCGCCCCGCGCCCTTGCCGTGAAGCACGACTTTCAGGCCGCTCTCGCAGACGATTTCGACCGTGTTCTCCTCGTTTTCCGGCCGCGCCAGCGGATGATCCTCGGGCAGGGCGGTCAGGCTGACGCGGGCGTCGATCGTGCCGTCTTCGCTGCGGCTCACTTCGGCGAGCTGGCGATAGCGCAGCCCGTTTTCGCGCGCGCCGCACACCTGGCCGGGATCGAGGGCGAGCAGGCTGTCGGCAGGGATGCTCTGCGCATCCGGTGCGATCCCGAACGCCTTGCGGGCGATCAGGGCGAGCTTGGCGGCGGCGTCGAGGCCGTCGATATCGGCCGACGGGTCGGCTTCGGCAAAACCGGCCGCCTGGGCGGCGGCGATGGCTTCGTCGAAACCGGTGCCCTGTTCCAGCAGGCCGAGCACGAAATTGGAGGTGCCGTTGAGCACGCCGCGCACGCGCTCGATGCGTTCGCCGGCGGAGACCAGGCGGATGATGGTTTCCAGGATCGGTACGCCGCCGCCGACCGCGGCGGAATAGACGAAACGCGTGCCGTTGTGGCGGGCGCGGACTTCCAGGTCCGGCCGGCGGGCGATCACGGCCTTGTTGGCAGAGATGACATGGATGCCGCGCTCCACGGCCAGGTCCAATGCCTTCTCGGCGGCCGGGCAGTCCGGCAGGCCGTCGATGACAAGGTCCGGGCCGGTATCGAAGGCGTCGCGGATATCGGTCAGCCAGGCGGTGCGGCCGTCCGTGCCGGTGCGCGGCGTGCGGGTGACGATGGCCGCGATCTCGATCTCGCCCGGCATGGCCTCAAGACCGTCCAGAACGCCGGAATTCACCGTGCCGCAGCCCAGCAGGACCGCGCGCAGGCGGTTCCGGGCGGGGCGGACATCATTCGTGGGAAGCTCGAAATCGAGGGCCGCAAGCGTCATGTCGTTTTCCATCTTGTGCGGAAAAGGACGGGCGCCGATCTGCGGGAAATGAAGGAGGGGGCGGAAAGCCGGTCTGGTATCCTTCACGTCATCCGCTTTAGCCGTACTTATTCCGCGCCCGCAAGCTAGACATCAAATCGGCGCGACTTCACGTATAAAGATATCTTTATGTGTGTCAAGCGGGGTGCGCGGGCGGGCGCAAAACAGGGCTCGCCCCGCTTGCGGGGGAGCTGTCCGCGAAGCGGACTGAGGGGGCGACGCGAAGCGGCGCTAAGCGCGTAGCGCGCACTTTCCCCCATCGCCTTCCCCGGCTCAAGGCCGGGGTCGGCACTTCCCCCCGCTTCGCAGGGGAAGCCTGACGCATCAGGTCGCAAGGCTACGGAGGGCCCACTTCCCCACTTGCGTGGGGAAGAAAGCAACGGTTGCGCAGGGGAAGCCTGACGTATCAGGTCGCCACGAAGGCCTTCTCGACCACGAAGTCGGCCGGGGCGGCGTTGGAGCCTTCGATGAAATTGCGGTCAAGGCAGATCTGGCGGGTGTCCTTCAGCAGGCCTTCGGAACCGCAGATCATCACGCGGTCGACCTCCGGGTCGAGCGGCGGGACGTTGAGATGGCCGAAGAGTTCGCCGCTCTCGATGAGATCGGTGACGCGGCCCTTCACCGGGCTGTCCTCGCGCGTGGTGGAGGTGAAGTGGACGAGTTTCTCGCTCGCCAGCTCGCCGATCAGCTCGTCGGACTTCACCGCTTCCACCAGCTCGTTGCCATAGGCCAGCTCGGCGGTTTCCCGGCAGGTGTGGGTGAGGATGACCTGGTCGAACTTCTCATAGGTCTCCGGGTCGCGGATCAGGCTGGCGAAGGGCGCGATGCCGGTGCCGGTGGAGATCATGTAGAGCCGCTTGCCCGGCTTGAGGGCGTCGAGCACCAGCGTGCCCGTCGGCTTCTTGCCCAGCAGGACCTGGTCGCCCGGTTCGATGTGCTGGAGACGCGAGGTCAGCGGGCCGTCGGCCACCTTGATCGAATAGAAGTCCAGCGCCTCGTCCCAGAAGGGGCTGGCGATGGAATAGGCGCGCAGCAGCGGCTTTCCGTCTTCCTTGGGCAGGCCGATCATGACGAATTCGCCCGAGCGGAAGCGGAAGGCGTCCGGACGCGTGATGCGGAACCAGAACAGGCGATCGGTATAGTGCTTTACCTCGAGCACGGTCTCGATCGTGTAGGGGCCCGGCTTGGCCGAGATCGCGTTCTTCACGCGGGCGGTGGATGTCATCGTCATGTCGTTCATGGTCGAACCTCTTGGGGTCAGGCCGTTGCGCGGGGCGCTTCGCCATCGGCCCAGGCCGGGACGGGCAGGCCCCGGCTGGACAGGAATTCCGGATTGAACAGCTTGCCGGCATACCGGGATCCGGCATCGCACAGCATCGTTACGATCGTCTTGCCGGGGCCGAGTTCTTTCGCCAGGCGGATGGCGCCGGCGATATTGATCCCGGCCGAGCCGCCCAGGGAGAGGCCTTCCGTCTTCACCAGGTCGAACAGGATGGGCAGCATTTCCGCATCCTCGATCCGGTAGACATGGTCGACGTCCAGGCCTTCCAGATTGCCGGTGATGCGGTTGACGCCGATGCCCTCGGTGATCGAGGAGCCTTCGCCCTTCAGCTCGCCCTGGGTGTAGTAATTGTACAGCGCCGCTCCGGCCGGGTCGGCCACGCCGATGGCGATGTCCGGCTTGTGCGCACGCAGGCTGGCCGCCACGCCGGCGAGCGTCCCCCCGGAGCCCACCGCGCAGATGAAACCGTCGATATGGCCGCCGGTCTGCTGCCAGATTTCCGGACCGGTCGTCGTCTCGTGCGCCCGCTTGTTGGCGAGATTGTCGAACTGGTTCGCCCAGATCGCGCCATTCGGTTCGCTCTCGTTGAGCTCCCCGGCCAGGCGGCGGGAATAGTGGACGAAATGGTTCGGGCTGGAGAAGGGCGCCGCGTCCACCTCGATCAGCTGCGCGCCGTGCGACCGGATGACCTGTTTCTTCTCTTCCGACTGGGTGCGCGGCATCACGATGATGACCTCGTAACCCAGCGCGCCGCCCACCAGGGCGAGGCCGATACCGGTATTGCCGGCCGTGCCTTCCACGATCGTCCCTCCGGGCTTCAGCGAGCCGTCGGCCTCGGCTTCGCGCACGATATTGAGCGCGGCGCGGTCCTTCACGGAGCCGCCCGGGTTGAGGAATTCGGCCTTGCCGAGGATCTCGCAGCCGGTCGCGTCGGACGGACCGTCCAGCCGGATCAGCGGCGTATTGCCGATCAGGTCGAGCACGTGTGACACGATCTGTGTCCTTTCAAGTTATTCCGCAGCGATCCGTTGCGCCGGGGCGTGGATGCCGCATTCGGTCTTGTCGCGTCCCTGCCAGCGGCCGGAGCGCACATCGCCATCGTCCTGGACCGGCGCGGTGCACGGCCAGCAGCCGATGGAGGCATACCCCATATCGCTCAAGGGATGTCGCGGCAAATCGAAGCGCTTGAAATAGGCGTTCACGGCTTCGGCATCCCAGGAGGCCAGCGGATTGACCCGGACGCGGCCGTCGATGCGTTCCACCACGGGCAGCGCCATGCGCTCGCCGCCATGGAAGCGCTTGCGGCCGGTGATCAGCGCATCGTAATCGCCGATGGCGCGGTCCAGCGGGCGCACCTTGCGCAGGGCACAGCAGGCGTCCGGATCGCGCTGCCAGAGGCGGTCGTCATGATCCTCCTCGGCGGCTTCGGCACTGTCCGGCGTGAGTACGCGGATATTCGTCAGGCCCAGCTGTTCGCTCAGCGCCTGCTGGTACTGCTCGGTCTGGGCGAAGAGGCGGCCGGTATCCAGGAAGACGACCGGCGTGTCCGGCGCGATCTGGGCGATCATGTGAAGACCCACCGCCGCTTCGGCGCCGAAGGAGGAGAGGACGGCGATCTTGCCGGCCCATTCATTCTCGATCGCGTCGCGCAGGATCTCCTCGGCGCTCATGCCGCGATAGCGGGCGTTCAGGGCGGCGAGATTGTCCTGGGGCCTGGCCTGGCGATGCCGGAAAACCGGCGCGCGCTGGTCCTGGGCAGGCTGGTAGGCATGGGTGAAACGCGCCCGGGCACGGGCCCAGTCGGCGTCCAGCCCGGTCGTTTCCGGCGCGACATCGTCGAAACCGACCCGTTTGAGATGCAGGGCCTGGTCCGGGATGAGATCGCCCACGGCGCGCAGCTTGCCGGTGAAGCCGGCGCGTTCGCGCAGCAGCGCCGCCAGCGAGAAGCCGCGCCCGTCCTTGAAGCTGGCAAAGCGGATATCGACCTGAACCGCGCCGCGGACCTGTTCGGCCGCCTCGCGCCAGTCGGCCTCGCCGGGGATCTCGACGATCCGTCCGCCGCCGGCCTCGATCTGGGCATCCACGAGTGTGCGGGCCTTGGGATTGCGTTCAAGCTGCAGCATAGATCGACTCCTTGAACGCATCCGGTCCGACCCGCCGCAGCGTGTCGATGAAGCGCTCGTCTTCGTCCCTGATATCGAGATAGGTCTTCAACACCCGCACCACGGCGCCGGGCACGTCATCGCCTGCCAGACCCTTGCCGACAATGCCACCGATCGACGCATCCGTGCCGAAGGCGCCGCCCAGCGTGATCTGGTAGAATTCCTCGCCGCGCTTGTCGACACCGAGCACGCCGATATGGGCGACGTGGTGGTGTCCGCAGGCATTGATGCAGCCATCGATCTTGATGGTCACATCGCCGACCGGCTCGGCCAGGCCTTCCGCGTCGACCAGGTTGGAAATGGCCTGGGCGATCGGGATGGAACGGGCATTGGCGAGATTGCAGTAGTCCAGGCCGGGGCAGGAGACGATGTCCGTCGCCAGCCCGGCATTGGCCGTGGCCAGGCCCGCCTCGACGAGACGGTCCCAGACGGTTTCCAGGTCCGCATTGCGCACATGGGGCAGGACGAGATTCTGGTCCGGCGTGGCGCGGGCTTCGTCGAAGCCGTAGCGCTCGGCGATATCGGCGACGATGTCGAGCTGGTCGTCGGTGATGTCGCCCGGCGTGCCGCCGACCGGCTTCAGCGAGATGACGACCGAGGACAGGCCCTCGACCTTGTGGTCGCGGCGATTGCGGCGCAGCCAGCCGGTGAAGCCCGGCTTGCCGCTCGTGGGGACAGGCTGCGGGTTTTTCACCGAGGGTGCGCCGAAGAAGGCGCGGATGCGGGCGATTTCCCCGGCGGGGAGTTTCAGCTCGCTTTCGCGGATCTCGGCCCATTCTTCCTCGGTCTGGCGGCCGAATTCCCCGGCACCCAGCGCCTCGACCAGGATCTTGATCCGGGCCTTGTAGAGATTGTCGCGGCGGCCGTGCTGATTGTAGACGCGCAGGATGGCGGTCAGATAGGACAAGAGGTCTTCCGGTTGGAGGAAGTCGCGGATCTTCTGGCCCAGGCGCGGCGTGCGCCCCTGGCCGCCGCCGACCCAGACTTCGAACCCCGTCTCGCCGGCCGCGTTCGTCACGATCTGCAGGCCGATATCGTGCACCTGGATGCCGGCCCGGTCGGAGGTGGCGCCATTGACGGCGATCTTGAACTTGCGCGGCAGGAAGGTGAATTCCGGGTGGAAGGTCGACCATTGCCGGATGATCTCGGCCCAGGGGCGGCTGTCCTCGATCTCGTCGGCCGCGGCGCCCGCGAACGGGTCCGCGGTGACGTTGCGGATGCAATTGCCCGAGGTCTGGATGGCGTGCATCTCGACCTTGGCCAGATCCTCCAGAATGTCCGGAATATCGACCAGGGCCGGCCAGTTGTACTGGATGTTCGTGCGCGTGGTGAAATGGCCGTAGCCCTTGTCGTACTTGCGGGCGATATGGGCCAGCGTGCGCAATTGCGGCGCGTTGACCGTGCCGTAGGGGATGGCCACCCGCAGCATGTAGGCGTGCAGCTGCAGATAGACGCCGTTCATCAGGCGCAGCGGCTTGAACTGGTCCTCGGTCAGGCGGCCGTCGAGGCGGCGCTCGACCTGGTCGCGGAACTCGTCGATCCGTTCGCGCACCAGGGCATGATCGTATGCGTCGTACTTGTACATGGGGATCAGGCGGGCTCGTGGGTGGAGCCGGTCGTGGGACCGGTCAGGCGGATGCTCTCGCGGCGCCATTTCTGGCCGCCCGGGCGATCCGCCTCGATATCGATGAGATAGGGGCCGACGGCGACGCCGAATTCGGCCTCGGCCCGGGCCAGGCGATCCTCGGCGGTCTCGCCGTCCAGGCGTTCGGCTTCGGTCAGATCGGTGGACCACTGGCCTTCGGCGGTGCGGTAGATCACGCGGCCGTCGGTGAGGCGGTTGGCGGTGATCGCTTTCATGCGGTGTTCTCCAGGGACGGGCTTGCAGCGGCCTGGGCGGCCGCGGTGCCGGCGCTTTCGCCGACGATGATGACGGTGGGGCCGGCAATGCCTTCGCGTTCGACCAGGGCAGCGAGGCCGCCCAGCGTGCCGAAGACGCGGCGTTCAGTGTCGCGCGTGCCGTTCTCGATCAGGGCGACGGGCGTGGACGGGGCACGGCCGGCGGCGATCATCTTGCGTTCGATCTCCGGCGCGGCCCCGACGCCCATATAGAAGACGGTGGTCGAATTGGCGGCCGAGAGGGCGCGGTAGTCGGCGTCCGGCCCGTCCTTCTTCACCACGCCGGAAGCGAAGGTGACGGACTGGGCGTGGTCGCGATGGGTCAGGGGCACGCCGGCCGAGGCGGCGCAGGCCATGGCGGCGGTGATGCCGGGGGTGACTTCCGCCGCGATCCCGGCGGCGCGGACCACGTCCAGCTCCTCACCGCCGCGGCCGAAAATGAAGGGATCGCCGCCCTTCAGCCGCACCACGCGCTGACCCTTGCGGGCCTCGCGCACGAGGATGTCGCCGATCTCCTCCTGTGAGACCGGGTGATGCCCCTTGGTCTTGCCGACATCGATCCGCGCGGCATCGCGGCGCGCCAGCGCCATCACGCCGTCGGAGACGAGGCGGTCGTGCACGATGACATCGGCCTCGCGCAGCAGGCGGGCGGCCTTGAGGGTGAGAAGGTCCGGATCGCCGGGACCGGCGCCGACGAGGTGGACGATGCCGGCCTTTTCGCCGGTCTCGCCATTCAGCTCGCGCAGCATTTCGCGGCGCGCGCCGGCCTTGTCGCCGTTGAGCGCAAGATCGCGGGCCTTGCCGCGCAGGGCGCGTTCCCAGAAGGCCCGGCGGTCGTCGAATTTCGACAGCACCGACTTCACCGTGCCGCGCAGCTCGCGGGCCAGATCGGCCAGCGTGCCGATGCGGGCGGGCAGGACCTGTTCGATCGCGGCGCGGATATCGACCGAGAGCACCGGCGCCGCCCCGCCCGAGGCGATGGAGACGACGATACCGTCGCGGTCGACGATGGCCGGGGTCTGGAAGTCCGAGGCCGACGGGCTGTCGACGATGTTCACGGCAAGGCCAAGGCGGCGCCCGGTGCGCGCCAGGGCTTCGACCGGAATGTCCTCGTCGCCGGCAATGAAAAGCAATGTCGCGCCACGAAGATCCCGCCGCGTCGGCATGCGGCGCATAACCTGCGCATACTGGGCAATATCCGCCGGTACAGGATCGTCCGCTTCGCCGGTGAACCACAGCAACCGGGCCGGGGAGTTGGCAAACAGACGCGCCTTCGGTTCCGCCATCGGTCCACGTCCGACGACGATCACCGTGCGCCCATCTAGGGGAATGGAGGCTGGAAAGACACGCATGGTCACTCTTTCGATCCTGCGCCTTCGTGGCGCGACAGCTGCAATATTTCTATTCGATGCCCTGGTTTCAAACGACGATTATTGGCATTTCAGATTAGAAAAACTAAGGTAATCTCATGGCCCGGACCTCACGCCTTCCCCCGCTCAACGCCCTGCGCGCCTTCGAGGCCGCCGCCCGGCTGGAAAGTTTCGCCCGCGCCGCCGACGAGCTGGCGGTCACGCCGGGGGCGATTTCCCAGCAGATCCGCACACTTGAAGAGCATGTCGGGGCCCGGCTTTTCGTCCGCGAGGGCCGGGGGCTGAGCCTGACCGAGGCCGGCCGCGCCGCCGCCAATGTCGCCTCCGACGCCTTCGAGACGCTCGAGCGCGCCGTCTCCCTGATGCGTCAGCCGCTGCAGCGCCGCGCGCTGACCGTTTCGGTCGCCCCCTCCTTCGCCGGCAAATGGCTCGCTCCCCGCCTGCACCGCTTCCAGGCGGATCATCCCGGCGTGGAAGTGTGGATCGCGGCGACGTCGGAACGGGTCGACCTGTCCGCCGGCGCGGCGGACCTGGGCATCCGCTACGGGCCGGGCGGCGACATGACGCTGAACGAGGAAATGCTGCTGCCCGAGGAAGTCCTGCCGGTCTGCTCGCCGGACCTGCTGCGCGACGGGCCCCGTCTCGCAACGCCGCGCGATCTGGACGGCCAGACGCTGCTGCACGACACCTCGCCGGAAAGCGAGGTCGACGGCGCCGACTGGCCGTCCTGGCTCAAGGCGCGGAATATCCGCGGCGTCGACACGGCCGGCGGCGTGCGTTTCAACCAGTCCGCCCTGGTGATCGATGCCGCCGTCGCCGGGCGGGGGGTGGCCCTGGCCAAGCGCGCCCTGGCCCAGAACGACCTGGCCAGCGGGCGTCTGGTGGCTCTCTTCGCCGACGGTACGTCACCGGTGCGCTCCGCCTACCAGATCGTGACGGCCCGGAACCGGCCCTTGAGCGCGGATGCGGAGGCGTTCATTGCGTGGCTGAGAACGGAAGCGCGAGTGCACGAGCACTCGGTGGATGAGTTGTAGCGGGTCTCTTCATCCGTCCCATTTTTCCCGGACGTAAGCCCGCGGAGGCGGGCTGCAGATCCGGGATCCAGTGAGCGTGAGCCCAGCTCGATGCCCGTTCTGTCGGTCCCGGCTCTTCGTCCCGCCTTCGCGGGACATGCGGCCGGGAAAATGAGCAGGATGGAGTCGGGCTGCCGGCGGTGGCTCATCGCGACCTGTGGCCGCGAACCCACAAACAGTCTTGGCGACCCGATGCTGCGCATCGGCTCACGTCCCCACGCGACGGGGAAGAACCGCACTCACATTCTGCAACTCACTCGCAGCTGCAAACAAACCCGTTCAGTTCCGCTGTCCTGCAAGGGGAATTCGCTTGACCGGCGCGGCCGGGACCGTGCGAGAATGCGGGCAAGAAGTGGTCGGCAAGGACCACATGCGCCAACAGGTTACGGGCTTCACCGCCCGGGGTGAGGAGAATGCAACCGACCGATACGCGCGATCCCGACTATTTTCACAAGGTCGTGGATTGCCAGTGGGCCTGTCCGGCACATACGCCGGTGCCCGAATACATCCGTCAGATCGCCCAGGGGAATTTCACCGAGGCCTATCTTATCAACCGGCGTTCCAACGTGTTTCCCGGCATTCTCGGCCGGGTCTGCGACCGCCCCTGCGAGCCGGCCTGCCGGCGCGGCCGGGTGGAGGAGGAGCCGGTGGCGATCTGCCGGCTGAAACGCGTCGCCGCGGATCATCGCGACGAGGTGAAGGATCTCATCCCCGGCAAGCCGGAGACCACGAACGGCCGGAAGGTCGCCCTGATCGGGGCCGGCCCGGCCTCGCTGACCGTGGCGAACGATCTGGCGCCGCTGGGGTATGAGTGCACGATCTTCGAGGCACATCACCGCCCCGGCGGGCTGATGATCTCCAACATTCCCGCCTTCCGCCTGCCCGAGGAAGTGCTGGACGAGGAGATCGGCTACATCCTCGACATGGGCGTCGAGCTGAAGCTCAACAGCCGGGTGGAAAGCCTGAAAGCCCTCATGGAGGCCGGTTACGACGCCGTTTTCGTCGGCTCCGGCGCGCCCAAGGGCAAGGACCTCAATATCGAGGGCCGCGACGAGGCCGCCGACAATATCCATATCGGCATCGACTGGCTGGAAAGCGTCGCCTTCGAGCATACGCACAAGATCGGCAAGCGCGTGCTGATCATCGGCGTGGGCAATACGGCGATGGATTGCTGCCGCACCTCGCTGCGCCTGGGTGCGGACGATGTGAAGGTGATGGCGCGCAAGCCGCGGCAATTCTTCAAGGCCTCCCCCTGGGAGCTGGAGGATGCCGAGGACGAGAATGTCGAGATCATCGTCAACCATTCCCCCAAGCGCTTCGTCGTCGAGAACGGCAAGCTGACGGGGATGGAATTCGAGCTGATGGAGTACGATCTCGACGCGGACGGCAATATCACCGAAACCCGCAAGGCCGGCACGAAGATCATCCCCTGCGACGACGTGATCCTGGCGATCGGCCAGGAAAACGCCTTTCCCTGGATCGAGCGCGACATGGGGATCGAGTTCGACAAGTGGGGCGTGCCCGTGGTCGACGAGACGACCCACCAGTCGACCAAACCCGGCGTCTTCTTCGGCGGCGACAGCGCCTTTGGCCCGAAGAACATCATCTGGGCGGTCGAGCACGGCCACCAGGCGGCGATCTCCATCCACAAATACTGTGAAGGCGAGGCGATCACCGAGCGCATGCCGCGCGGGGTGAACCTGCAATCGGCCAAGATGGGCGTGAACGAGTGGATGTATTCCAACGCCTATACCGGCGAGCATCGCCGCGACATGCCGCTGGTCGAGCTGAAGGAGCGTCTCAACAATCGCAAGATGGAGGTCGAGCTCGGCTTCGATGCCGAGCGGATCGCCACCGAGGTGCAGCGCTGTCTCAATTGCGACGTGCAGACCGTGTTCGACGCGCCCCTGTGCAAGGAATGCGATGCGTGCCTGGACATCTGTCCAGTCGACTGCCTCTCCATCCTGGAAAACGGCGAGGAGGGCCAGCTGCGCGCGGGCATGCGTGTGCCTGCGGCGAACACCGAGCAGGCGCTCTATGTCTCCGAGCCCTTGAAGGATACCGGACGGGTGATGGTGAAGGACGAGAATCTCTGCCTGCATTGCGGCCTGTGCGCGGAACGCTGCCCCACCGCTGCGTGGGACATGCAGGATGCGGACATTTTCATTCCGCATGTCGACAATGAAGCCGGAAAGGTGGCGGCGGAATGAAGGACGTCGTTGAAACGTCGGGCGAAGTGCGTGTGAACGACTTCGTGATCAAGATCGGCAATGTGAACGGCACCGGCTCGGCCTCGGCCAACGGGCTTCTGACCAAGGCTATCTTCCGCATGGGTGTGCCCGTGGTGGGCAAGAACCTCTTCCCGTCCAACATCCAGGGCCTGCCGACCTGGTACGAGATCCGGGTCACCCGGGACAGCTATTTCGCGCGTTCGGGCGAGGCGGACCTGGTCGTCGCCATGAATGCGGAAACCTACAAGCAGGATCTCGTCGAGGTCTCGCCGGGCGGTTTCCTGCTCTACGACTCGACCTGGCCGCGGCCGGATCTGCATGCGCGCGAGGATGTCACCGCCATCGGCGTGCCGCTGGCGCGCATGTGCAACGAGCAGTTCGATAATGCCCGCACCCGCGTGCTGATGAAGAACATGGCCTATGTCGGCGCCGTGGCGGGGCTGACCGGGATCGATGTCGAGGTCATCCGCTCCATGGTCACCGAGATGTTCGGCACCAAGGAACACCTGATCGACGCCAACATGAAGGCGATCGGGCTGGGCCTGGATTATGTGCGCGAACACCATCCCGATCCGCTGCCCCTGCGCGTGGAGCCGATGAACGACACGGCCGGCCACATCATGATCGACGGCAATACGGCTGCGGCGCTGGGCTGTGTCTATGCCGGGGCGACCTTCGGGGCCTGGTATCCGATCACGCCCTCGACCTCGCTGATGGACGGGTTCAAATCCTTCTGCGAAAAATTCCGTACCGATCCGGACACGGGCGAGAAGAAGTTCTGTATCATCCAGGCCGAGGACGAGCTGGCCTCGATCGGCATGGCGATCGGTGCCGGCTGGAACGGGGCGCGGGCCTTTACGCCGACCTCCGGGCCGGGCATCTCGCTGATGAGCGAATTCATCGGTTTTGCCTATTACGGCGAGGTGCCGGTCGTGCTGTTCGACGTGCAGCGGGCGGGGCCCTCGACGGGCCTGCCGACGCGCACCCAGCAATGCGATCTCACCATGGCGGCCTATGCCAGCCATGGCGATACCAAGCACATCCTCGTCTTCCCGGCCAATCCGAAGGAATGCTTCGAGATGGCGGTGCAGGCCTTCGACCTGGCCGAACGCTTCCAGACCCCGGTCTTTTTCATGACCGATCTGGATATCGGCATGAATGACTGGATGATCCCGGAACTGACCTGGGACGAGGCCTATCAGCCCGATCGCGGCAAGGTACTCGGCAAGGACGAGCTCGAAGCCATCGAGAAATTCTACCGCTACGAGGACCGCGACGGCGACGCCATTCCTTACCGGACCATTCCCGGCGTGCACCCCAAGGGCGCCTATTTCACGCGCGGCTCGGGCCATAACTGGAAGGGCGGCTATACCGAGGACAGCGAGGAGTACAAGGTCGTGCTCGACCGGCTGACCCAGAAGTGGAAGAACGCCGCCGCGGCCGTTCCTGCGCCGGTGGTGATCCGTTGCGGCAAGCCGGCCCGGCGGGCGATCGTCTCGGTCGGCGGCTGCGACGGTGCGGTGCGCGAGGCGATGGACCGGCTTTCGGCCGAGGGCATCGATCTGGACTATCTGCGCGTGCGCGGCTTCCCCTTCTGCCAGGAAGTCGACGACTTCATCGCCGCCTATGACGAGGTCTTCGTGGTCGAGCAGAACCGGGATGCGCAATTGCGCACCCTCTTGATCAACGAGACCGCGGCCGACAAGACGCGCCTCATTCCCGTGCTCGACTATGCCGGAATGGCCGCCAATCCGAAATTCATCGTCGAGGGTGTCACGGCACACCTTCAGACCGTGGGAGACGCCGCATGACCTCCATGCCGAAACCCTTCATCGACAAGCACCTGCCCAAGAACAAGCTGGGCCTGTCGGTGCGCAATTACGAAGGCGTGATGTCGACCCTGTGCGCCGGCTGTGGCCACGACTCTGTGACGGCGGCGCTGGTGCAGGCCTTCTGGGAGCTGGACCTGGCGCCGGAGAGCGCGGCCAAGGTCTCCGGCATCGGCTGTTCGTCCAAGACGACGGCCTATTTCATGGGCCAGTCGCACGGCATCAATTGCGTGCACGGGCGCATGCCCTCGGTGGCGACCGGCGCCAATGCCGTGAACGGCAAGCTTCACTATATCGGCATTTCCGGCGACGGGGATTCGCTCTCCATCGGCTTCGGCCAGTTCGCCCACGCCATCCGGCGCAATCTGAACATGCTCTACATCATCGAGAATAATGGTGTGTACGGGCTGACCAAGGGCCAGTTCTCGGCCTCCGCGGACTATGGCTCGAAGTCGAAGAAGGGCGTGCCGAACGAGCAGACGCCGATCGATCCGTGCACCCAGGCGCTCACCCTGGGGGCGGGCTATGTCGCGCGCGCCTTTTCCGGCGACAAGTCCCAGCTGGTGCCGCTGATCAAGGCGGGGCTGATGCACAAGGGGTTCGCGCTGATCGACGTGATCTCGCCCTGCGTGACCTTCAACGATCATGCCGGCTCGACCAAGAGCTATGCCCATACCTACAAATACTACCACCCGCTGGTGCACACGGATTTCGTGGCCCATGCCGAGGAGATCACCGGCGAATATGCCGATGACGGCGCCATGCGCGTGGCGATGCATGATGGCGGCGAACTGTTGCTGCGCAAGACCGACGGCGACTATGATCCCCGCGACAAGGCGCAGGCGATCGAGACGCTGGTCGGCGGCAGCAGCGATGGCGAGATCCGCACCGGCCTGCTCTATCTCAACGAGGATATGGGCGACATGCATGCCGCCAACCGCCTGCCGGAGACGCCGCTCAACGCGTTGCCCTACGACCAGCTCAATCCGGGCGCGGAAGCACTCGCCAAGTTGCAGAAGCGCTATCGCTGAGCATTTTCAGCGAAAGCGGGGACCGGTTTCGCGGCTCGAAAACGGCTCTAATCCGCGCTCTGGATCTCGGTTTCCGCGGGGATGATCTCGATGCCGTCGACCGTGACCGTGTCGGCGATGCAGCCGTGCAGATAGTGTCCGCCGGCGCCGTCCCGGACGGGCACGTAGTGAACCTCGCAGCGCGGTGCCGTGCCCGGCGGATCCCAGGGGATGCGGGCTGCGGCGACATGGCCCTCGCGAAGCCCGGCCTCGCAGATCGCGTCGACATGGTCGCGCAGGCCGGTCAGCCCGCCCTGGCCGGTGAGGTCACCGGTATCGCCGAGATAGGTGGTCCGCATGAGCGGGCTGACGGCCTCGATCGTGTAGCGCTCGCCGGCCGGCTCGTAGCAGACGACGAAACAGGCGAAGGGGCTGAATTCCACCAGGGCGAGGATATCGTCATAGGGGCTGCGTGTGCGCGGGTCGCGCGTCAGCCGGTCGAGGGCCGTGATCAGCGCGTCCGTCGGCGCGACGATGCCCGCTTCCAGCCGCGAGATATAGGTCTGGCTTACGCCGACAAGCTGCGCCATCGCGCTTTGCTTGAGGTTGAGCCTCTGCCTCAAGGCATGAACGCGTTTTGCCCAGTCCATTTCCACAGCCCGCCAGTCCCCCGTGCTCGGAACCGGTCTTAGGCAGTCTCGCCGCGGCTGGGCATTCATATTTAATGAACTGCGCTCGTGAAGCCGTCAGAAGCCCAGCGCGTTGGCGACATAGCCCGGCAGGTCCGAAGCGAGCGCCTCGAATTCGCCGCGGGCAAGGGCGGGAAGGAGGATCGCCAGGATGACGCTGATCACCAGGCCGATGAAAGCGCGAAGCACGTCGGAAACGACGTCCCACAGCGCGGCCATGTGCGAGCGCAGCCCGGCCACATAGGAGATCGCGATCTCGCGGCCGGCCAGCATGCCCAGGAAGACCCAGGTCGTGCTCATCGGGATGTCATTCAGTTCCTTGAAGAAATACAGAATGATGCCGTAGATCAGGTCGACCAGCGTGGCGGCGCGGACATCGGTCGTATTGGTCTTGGTGAGAACGATTTTCTGGATCTCGCCGCCGCGCGTCGCGAAGATGATCGCGTGCAGCGCCAGCATGACGAGTGTGGCGAAGACCAGCAGCATGGGCGAGAACATGACCTGGGTCTGCATCACGGCGACGCCGTCCTGCAGCACCGGCGCGCCGTTTTCGGTGACCGGTACGAGCTGGGTCGTGCGGGGCAGGAAGACGAAGATGTTCGCCAGGTCCTGCATCAGCCATTGCGACCACAGGAAGGCCGTCGAGCACCATTGCAGGACGAACCAGTAGGGCTTGTGCGGCTGGCTGTGCGTGTCGTGCACCCAGCGTTCGAAAACGCGCGAGACCAGGAGATAGACCACGAAGGCGGCGGTGATCGCGACGAGATAGCCCAGCGCCGACTTGGTCAGCATTTTCGGCAGCACACCCTCGGTCTCCGCCCCGCCGGTCAGGGCGAAAATGGTCAGGACCAGAAAGGTCGTGGAAACGGGAACGCCGAAGCGGGTGAGCACGAGCAGGAAGAGCGGCGGAATGGCGTGCCACCATTTAACCCCGCCTTCGGGATAGGGCAGCTCGTTGAGCCGGTCGAAGGCGATGTCCTGATTGCCGCCGAAATAGCCCCACAGCATGACCGCGGTGAGGATGGAACAGGCATAGAGCCAGAGCACCCACCAGGGCCGTTTTGCGTTTGAACTGAGAAAGGTGCCGAGGGTCTGAATGGCGTCGTTGGCCACGATCGAATAGGAGGCGATCAAAAAGCCGACAATCGAGAAGACCCAGGCTGCAAGCGTGAGATCAGCCATGACGGACTACCTTTCTTCCGGGAAGTGCCGGGGCAGGTAGCAAGTTCACCGTTAGGGGATCAATCGGCAATGCGGGGCCTCGCGACAATTTCACAAAAATGTCGCACAAGCTTTCAAGGTTGCGGTGCGTGTAGTAGCATTATGCATCCATCCTTCACAGATCGGCCTTTGTGAGTTATAAATTATAACTCGCGGCCCCGATGGACCGCGCGCCGTTGCGAACGGAGATGCGCGTATGAACCAGATCGTCCGAACGAGGCAGATACACACCATTCACTGGCCCTCCGTTATCCGGCACTACCGGCTGTCGAAGGGGCTGAAACAGGCCGCGCTGGCCCACGATCTCGGCGTGACGCAAACCATGGTTTCGCGCTGGGAGTCGGGCGTCGCGCTGCCCAGTCAACGCATCCAGGAGCGGATCTTCGACCTCTACTGGACAACGCACACATCGGTGTCGCGTGCGGCCTGGCTGGAACGCATCGCGCGGCATCCCGCCATTGTCGGCGTAATCGATGCCGACGGCCGGATTCAGCGCGCCAGCCGCGGCTTCCTGCGTGCGCTCGGTTGCGACCGCCATTCACTGGAGGGCCGCTTTCTGGCCGAGGCGTTCCAGGGCGATCTGGTCGACCTCTACGACACCTTCGTCACCAGCGGCTTCTTCGAGGGGCGGGTCTCTTCGGCGGAAAGCATGGACCGGCTCGTCTTCACCGGCACGGACGGCCGGCAGGTCGAACGCCGCGCCCACGGTCTGCACCGGCCGACTTTCCTGCCCGGTCCGCAGATCGTCTGGCTGCTCTCGGCGGCCGAGGTGACGGCATCGGTCTACGGGGATGTGCGCACCCGTCTGGGCGGTCCGCGGATCATTCGCAAGGCGATCTGACGCGATGTCCCCCCGATCGCGAAAACAGGCCGTCCCGGAGTCCACCGAAAGCTGGCGGGCCCGGCTTCGCCGCTACCGCTTCACGCACAACATCAAGCAGGCTGCGCTGGCGGCGGATCTCGGCGTCACCCAGGCCATGGTTTCGCGCTGGGAATCCGGCGCGGTCCTTCCCAGTGCCCAGATGCGCACCCGGATCACCCGCCTCCTCACGGCCGGCCAGGTCTCCGCACCGCTGATCGACTGGCGCAGTCATACGGCCGCCCAGCCCGGGATCGCCGCCGTGATCGACCGAAGCGGTACGCTGGAAACGGCCAGCCAGGGCCTGCTGCGGCTGCTGGGCCGCGATCGGTCCGGCGTGGAGGGAAAGCGGATCGACGATCTGTTCTCGGGCGACCTGCCCCAACTCTACCAAACGCTTCTTTCGTCAGGATTCTTTGACGGCGGGCTCGAAAGCGTCGAAAGTGCGGACCGGTACACATTTGTCGATGGCGAGGGGCGCGTGACAAGCAGCTTCATCGAAGGTCTGCACTGGCCGCATCGCGACGCGGATGACGAGATCCGCTGGATGCTGTCCGGCGCCCGCATCGACGAAGCGGACTTCGAGGCCTTGCGCCGCGGGCTGGCCGGCAAGGTCGCGCTCGTGACGTCACGATAGAAGCCCTGAAGGGGGGCGGAATTGGTTCAGGATATCAAACTGTCTGTGTCGTCCAACAAGGTGAACTGGCCGTCGGTCATCCGGAATTTCCGGATGTCCAAACGCCTGAAACAGGCGGCACTGGCGGCCGATCTCGGCGTGACGCAAGCGATGATCTCGCGCTGGGAGAACGGCGACAGCGATCCGCCGGAACGGGTCAAGCGGCGCATGGCGGAACTGGTCCAGGATGCCTTTGTCGTGTCGCCGGCGCCCACCTGGGTCGATCTGGTGACGCTGAATCCGACCGTGGAATTCGTCACCGACTCCATGGGCATGATCAAGGCGATCTCGCGCGGCGCGCTCGACATGTTCGGCATGGCCCGGCACGAGATCGAGGGCCGCAATGTGCGCGACTTCGTCAGCGGCGATTTCATGTCCGCGCTGGAGAGCATTCGCGGCGAGGGCATGTTCCAGAACAATCTCGCCTACGCCCAGAGCCTCGGTTCGATGGACATCAACGTGCCGTCAGGCCTGAAGTCCCAGCTCTGCGACTTCCTCCACTGGCCGCGTATCTCCGAGGCGCGCACGGTGTACTGCATCCATTCCGGCGCCGTCCTGGATGAGGCCCGCTACACGGCGCGGCTCGAAGAGCGCGGCGACAAGATCGTTTATCGCCGGACGTTCTGACCGGCCGACATCGTCACGCAAAGAAAAAGGGGCGGCCCGCCGGGCCGCCCCTTTCTGGTGTCGGGACGGAGCTACTCGCCCATCTGCGCGTCGCGCAGGGCACGGAACTCATTGCCCTCGTACCAGTTCGGCCAGTCGCCGGAATTGGCCAGGCGGGAGCCGACCTCGTAGAACAGCTCGGTATTCTCCACCATGCCGGACATCTCCCAGTCCTCCGAATACTCGTCGGCCGGGCCGTGATAGCGGTTGGCGCGATAGTCCTCGGCCATCGCCTGACCGGCTTCCCGACCGCCTTCGCGCAGATCCTCGCCGCCATCGGCGTAGAGCATTGGCACGCCGTGCTTGGCCAGCGAGATGTGGTCGGAGCGGTAGAAATAGCCCGCTTCCGGATTCGGATCCGGCACGATGTAGCGGTCCTGCTCCTCGGCGACATTCTCCAGCACGTCCTCGAGTTCCGAGGCGCCATGGCCGACCACGACGACATCGCGCGAGCGGCCGGTGGGCAGCATGGCGTCGATATTGATGCCGCCGACCGTCTGGTCGTAGGGCACGATCGGGTTCTCGCCATAATAGGCCGACCCCAGCAGACCGGATTCCTCGGCGGTCACGGCCAGGATCATGACGGACCGGGCCGGCGGGTTGGCCGTGAAGGCCTCGCCGATCTCCAGGATGGCCGCGGTGCCGGTCGCATTGTCGACGGCGCCGTTATAGAGGCCGTCCTCGCCCTCGGGCACGTCCCGGATACCGATATGGTCCCAGTGCGCGGTGTAGATGACGTACTCGTCGGGGCGCTCCGTGCCCGGCACGACACCCACCACATTGCGCGAATCCAGCGTGCGGGTGGAATTGTACAGTGTCGCCGAGGCGGTCAGGCCGTCCATCGGCACGGCTTCGAAATCGCCCTGGGCCGCGGCGGCGGTCAGGCTTTCGAAGTCCAGTCCGGACATGTCGAAGAGCTGACGGGCCACGTCTTCGGTGACCCAGCTCTCCACGGCGGCGAATGTGCCTTCGCCCGGCTCGCGCGCCAGGTCCAGCTGGGCGCCGGTCCAGGAACCGGAGACAACGTTCCAGCCATAGGAGGCCGGGGCGGTCTGGTGGATCAGGATGACGCCGTCGGCGCCCTGGCGGGCGGCTTCCTCGTACTTGTAGGTCCAGCGGCCGTAATAGGTCATCGCATTGCCGTTGAAGAGACCGCTATCGGGATCGGCATAGCCGGGATCGTTGACCAGCATGACGACGGTCTTGCCCTCGACATCGACGCCTTCATAGTCGTTCCAGCCGTATTCCGGCGCAACGACGCCATAGCCGACAAAGACCAGCTCGCTGTCCTCGACCGTGACCTCGTCGGCGGCGCGCTTGGTCCAGAAGACCACGTCCTCATTGGTCACAAGCCCCATGGGCTCGCCGTCATGCAGGATGTCGAAGCTGGAGCTATCCTCGTCCAGCGTGACCTCGAGCAGCGGGACGGGCTGGAAATAGCTGCCCTCATAGCCCGGCTCCAGGCCGATGCGTTCCATCTCGTCGGCGATCCACTGGCTGGCGGCGATGCCGCCCGGCGTCGCCGGCGCGCGACCCTCGAATTCTTCGTCGGCGAGGGTGGAAATCCGCCAGCGCAGATCGGATTCGGCGATGTCGAAACTGGTCTCCGCCGCCTGGGCGGTCTCCGTCTCGCCGCTCATCTCCGGCGCTGCGGTCTCGCCGGCCTCCGGTGCGGCAGCCTCTTCGGGCGCCTCGTCCGCGGGTGTGCAGGCGGCCAGCAGAATGCCGCCGAAAAGTGTACTCAGAGCAAGTCGTTTCATGGTTCTCCCCCATGTTCCGGCCAACTGGGCCTTGGGCTGTGGCGCAAAACTGTGGCACATCCTGCATTCGTGCAAGTCGCGCACAAGGGGCGGGCTCACCGGGGACCGCACGGCTAAAGGGGTTTGACCAAACCTGAATGACCATTCATGTTTGGTGCGGGCCTTATACACAGAACGGGTCGAAAGACCGGTACGCCTGAGGGGAGAGATCATGGCGGATAATAACGGCGACCAAGCGTCAGCCACGGGATCGGGGAAAGGCTATCGCAGCCTGGTCATGCTGCTCCTGTTCCTCGTTTATGCCTTCAATTTTCTCGATCGCCAGATCATTTCCATCCTCGCCATTCCGATCAAGGAAGACCTCGGCCTCACGGACGAACAGCTCGGTTTGCTGGGCGGTATCGCCTTTGCGCTGCTCTATTCGACACTGGGTGTGCCGATCGCCTGGTTCGCCGACCGGCTGAACCGGACCTGGATCATCACGGCGGCCCTGACGGTGTGGAGCGGGTTCACCGCGCTCAGCGGGCTGGCCCAGAACTTCACGCAGCTTTTCCTCGCCCGCGTCGGTGTGGGCATCGGTGAAGCGGGCGGCGTGGCGCCGGCCTACACAATCATCGCCGACTATCATCCGCCCTCCGAGCGGGCCCGGGCCCTGGCGATCTATTCGCTGGGCATTCCCGTGGGCAGCGCCTTCGGCGTCATTGCCGGGTCGCAGATTGCCGGCGGCGGCATTTCCGACGCCCTCGACTGGCGCGCGGCCTTTTTCATTGTCGGGCTGGCCGGCATCGTGCTCGCCCCGCTGTTCAAGTTCATCGTTCGCGAACCCAAGCGCGGCCAGTTCGACGCGGGGACGCCGCAGGTGGCGGCGGATCTGCGCCAGACCGTCGGCGTCTATACCGATCGCAAGCAGCGCATCCTGTCGATCGCCGGCGCGGCCCTTTTTGCCATGCCGAGCCTGCTGTCCATCTTCAACGCTCTGGTGTTCGGCGCTGTGCCGACGCAATCGGTCCTGCTGCTGGCGGCGGCCGCTCTGGTCGGCGTCGTCAGCGGCTGGATGGCCGGCGTCTGGGTGGCGCGCACCACGCGGCCGCTGCAGCTCATTCTCGGTCTCTCCGTACTGATGTGCCTGCCGGGCCTGGTGGCGTGGATCGTTCCGCTGCTTGACGGCGGCACGTTCGGCACGTCGGCGATCGGCTGGCTGGTCGGCCGGGCCATTGCCGGTGCCCTGATCGGTGCCTTCTTCTTCGCCTTCCGCGATTTCATGTCGCTGGTCCTGGAAAAGCCCAGCTTCTGGCTGATGATCCTGGGGGCCTCGGCGTCTTCGATGATGGGCTATGGCGTCTTCTTCTGGCTGCCGTCCTTCTTCGCCCGCTCCTTCCAGCTCTCGCTCACCGAGACCGGCTGGCTGTTCGGCGGTGTGCTGTTCGTCGCCGGCAGCCTGGGTATTTTCCTGGGCGGCGTGATGGGCGATCTGATGGGCAAGTCCAAGCGCTCGGCCTTTGCCACGGTGCCGGCCTTCGCCTTCCTGGCGTGTGCGCCGCTCTACTGGGCCGGCGTCCTGTCGCCTTCGGCACTCCTGGCGACGCTGGTCCTGTTCATTCCGACCGCGCTGGGTCTGGCGTGGGTCGGTCCGGTGCTGTCGGCTTTCCAGCACCTGGTGCCGCCGCACATGCGCACCAGCGCCTCCTCGGTCTTCCTGCTGATCAACAACCTGCTCGGCATTGGCGGCGGGGTCTATGTGCTCGGCCGGATCTCCACCGTTCTGCAGCCGACCTTCGGTGACGGGTCGTTGCGCATGTCCATCGTGGTCGGCGCGTCGCTCTACCTGGTGGCCGCGCTGTTCATGTTCTGGGCCGCGCGCTATCTCGCCCGCGACTGGGAAGGCGATGGCGACACCGTGCCCGTGCCCGAAGTCGAACCGCCCAGCGAGGCTGAGCCGGCCCAATGACAGACGCCAACTTCACCGACCGCTTCTTCACCAATTCCGACGGGCTGCGTGTTCACTACCGCGACTACCCGGCCCAGGGCGGCGAGACCGGCGTGCCGGTGCTGTGCCTGCACGGGCTGACGCGCAATGTGAAGGATTTCGAGGATCTGGCGCCGAAGATCGCGGCCAAGGGGCGGCGGGTCATCGTCGCCTCCCAGCGCGGCCGGGGGCGGTCGGATCCCGATCCGCAGACCGAACGCTACCAGCCGCCGGTCTATGCCGGCGACATGCTGGGCCTGCTGGACGCGCTGGAGATCCCGCGCGCGGTCTTCGTCGGCACCTCCATGGGCGGGCTGATGACGATGGTGGTCGCCGGTATCCAGCCCCGGCGCATCGCCGCCGCGGTGATCAACGATGTTGGCCCGGTCGTGGCCAAGGAGGGCCTCGACCGGATCAAGGTGAATACGTCCACCCGCGCCCCCGTCGCCAGCTGGGAGGAGGCCGCGGCGCGGACCCGCGAGAGCAATCTCGCCGCCTTCCCGGACCGGGAAGGCGATGAGGCCTTCTGGACGGATTTCGCGCACAAGACCTGGATCGAGGGTGACGACGGCCGGATCGTTCTGGATTATGACGGCGAGATCCTGTCCATGCTCGGCGGCGACGACGCTCCCCTGCCGGATCTCTGGGAGTTCTGGGACCCGTTCGCGAACATCCCGGCGCTCGTCGTGCGCGGCGCGATCAGCGATCTGCTCTCGCCGGAAACGGTCGCGGAGATGAAGCGGCGCAAGCCCGATCTGGATGTGGTGGAAGTGCCCCGTGTGGGCCACGCGCCCTTCATGACCGAGCCGGAAGCCTGGGCCGCGATCGACACCTTCCTGGACCGGGTGGACTAGGCGAAGGTTC
Organism: Pseudomonadota bacterium; assembly: GCA_034659015.1. GTDB lineage: Bacteria > Pseudomonadota > Alphaproteobacteria > Caulobacterales > Maricaulaceae > Maricaulis. Next base: position 40,547 of record JAYEGL010000019.1, read on the forward strand.
GCTTCAGCAGGGCCGCGTCGGGCTTCTCGTTCCAGAACAGGCGCGTGCCGGTCTCGCCGTCGATCTCGGCGGCGCAGATATGGCCGGTCTTCACCTTGGCATTACCGTCCGCACCGGTCAGGGCGCCGTGCATGTAGCGCAGCACGCCGTTGGATGTGACGACGAGGGTGAGCGGGCCTGTCGCCGCATCGCGCATCGCCGCGAGTGCATTCGATTTCAGCGTGGCCTCGTCCGGTGCCCAGTCGACACCCGCTGGACGGCGATGGTGCTTGTCCCACGTGTCCAGCGCCTCTTGTCCGAACTCGGCGACGATCCGGTCGTTCGACTTGCCGCCCCAGGATCCGTAGTCGATCTCCTTCAGGCGGTCGTCGATCTCCGGTGAGCCGGAAAACCCGGTCAGTCCGGCAACGATCTCGGCGGCGCGGCGGGTACGTTTGAGCGGTCCGCAGACGATGCGGTCCGGCGTCAGCCCGGCGCCGGCCAGCGCCTCTCCCAGCGCCCGGGCCTGGGCTTCGCCGCTATCGACCAGCGGGAGGTCTTCTTTCGCGCCGACCCAGACCGGCGTGTCGCCGGGGCCGAACGTATTGCCGTGGCGGGCGAGCAGGATTTTCGTCATGCCACCAGCTCCCCTTCGCGGGCGATGATCTCTTCCACGCGTGCGGCGTCCTCCGGTGCATCCACCGACCAGGCCGACCGGCCGCGATAATCGGTCAGCACGACGCGGATCGGGATGCCGTTCTCCAGCGCGCGGAGCTGCTCCAGGCTCTCGGTGAGCTCGAAGGGGGTCGGCTCGAGCGCGACCAGCTTTTCCAGCGTATCGCGGCGATAGCCGTACAGCCCGATATGCTGGTAGGCCGGTGCACCTTCGCCCGGCGTGCGGCGGAAGGGGATGACGGCCTTGGAGAAATACATCGCATCCATCGCCTTGTTGAAGACGACGGTGGTGCCCGAGGCCGAGCCCTTCGCCTTGTCGGCGCGCATGCGGGCCTCGGTCTCGGCGGGCAGCGCGATGGCGGGCGTGGCCATGGCAAGCGACGGATCGGCGCGCAGGGCCTCGGCCACGCCGCCGATTACCCAGGGCGGGATGAGCGGCGCATCGCCCTGGACGTTGATGACGATCTCGGCGTCGCTGTTCAGCCGCCGCACGGCGTCCAGCGCCCGCTCGGTGCCGTTGCGGCAGGCCGGATCGGTCATCACGGCCTCGCCGCCGGCGGCGCTGACGGCCTCGACGATGCGCTCGTCATCCGTGGCGATGACGACCCGGTCCACACCGCCCGCCGCCGCGGCGATCCGCCAGACGCGTTCGATCATCATCTTGCCGGCGATCTTCGCCAGCGGTTTGCCGGGAAAACGTGTCGATCCGTAGCGGGCGGGAATGACGGCAAGAACGGACATGGATGAAACTCCTCGAATTCCGACCGGCTTGTTCCACACTCGGCGCGGAAATTCCACATTCCGTTGAATTGCAGAACGGTTTGTGCCCAAAGGCACGGAATTTCCCCGTGCACTCGCAGCATTGATGTGTACACATGACGCGCCCGGGCCTGTGTAGCCCCGGGATATCCGTTACCACCAGGCGATACGAGGACGTGTGATGCGCCATTTCCTGTCCACCGAAGATTGGTCCCGCAACGAACTTCAGGGCCTGCTCGACCGAGCAGCGGCCTTCAAGTCGGGCGTGAAAAGCCGATCGCTGGAGGGCAAGTCCGTCGCGCTGGTCTTCTTCAATCCCTCGCTGCGAACGCGATCCAGCTTCGATATCGGCGCCTGGCAGCTGGGCGGCCATGCCATCGTGCTGGATGCCAAGGGCGCGACCTGGCCGATGGAATTCGGCGACGGGGCCATCATGGACGGCTCCGAGGAAGAACATGTGCGCGAGGCGGCGCGCGTGCTGTCGCGCTATGTCGACCTGATCGCCATCCGCTGCTTCCCGGAATTCAAGGACTGGCAGGCCGAGCGCGAGGACCCGATGATCACCGCCTTCGCGAAGCACGCGACGGTGCCCGTGATCAATATGGAGACCATCGTGCATCCCTGTCAGGAGCTGGCGCACATGCTGGCCCTGCAGGAGCGCACGGGTCCGGTCGCCGACAAGACCTATCTGCTGACCTGGGTGCCGCATCCCAAGCCGCTCAATACCGCTGTGGCGAACTCCTCGCTGCTGATCGCGTCGAAGTTCGGCGCCAATGTGCGCATGCTGGTGCCCGACGAGGTCTATCGCCTGGACGACCGCTACATGGACGCGGCCGAGCGCTTCACCGCCGAGGGCGGCGGCTCTGTGACGCTGATGACTGATCCGGACGCGGCCTATGAGGGCGCGGACGTGGTCTATGCCAAGAGCTGGGGCGCCTTGCCCTTCTATGGCAATTGGGATGCCGAGGCGCCCTACCGTGCCAAGGGCAAGGACTTCATGATCACGCCGGAGAAGATGGCGCGGACGAACAATGCCGTCGTCTCGCATTGTCTGCCCATGCGCCGCAATGTGAAGATCGCCGATGCGGTGGTCGACAGCGAGGCCTTCATCGGCATCGAGGAAGCGGAAAACCGGCTGCACGTGCAAAAGGCGGTGATGGAAGCCCTGGCGCTGCAGGGAGGGGCGGAATGAGCGGAAAAGCCCAGGCCCAGCCTCCGGTCCGGCAGACCATCGTCCAATTGCTGTCGCACATGCGCGACGGCAAGGAGATCCGTGAATACCTCCACCGTTTCTCCGGGGTCGACCAGGAGCGCTTTGCCGTCATCAAGGTCGGCGGGGCGGTCATCCAGGACGATCTGGACGGTCTCGCCTCGGCGCTGGCCTTCCTGCAGACGGTCGGCCTGACCCCGGTCGTGGTGCATGGCGGCGGGCCGCAACTCGATACGGCGCTCAGCGAAGCGGGGATCGAGACCCAACGCGTCAACGGTCTGCGCGTGACCCGCGAGCCGGCGATCCCGATCATCCGCGACACGCTGACCGAGGCCAATCTCGCCCTGGTCGACGCCATCCGCAATGCCGGGGGGCGCGCCGCCGCCATTCCGCGCGGCGTGTTCGAGGCGACCCTGGTCGACGAGACCACGCTGGGCCGGGTCGGCGAACCCAGCCGCGTGCGGCTCGATCTTGTCGCCGCCGCCGCCCGCGCCGGCCAGGCCTCGATCCTGGCCTGTCTCGGCGAGACGGCCGATGGCTGCCTGGTCAACGTCAATGCCGATACGGCGGTGCGGGCGCTGGTGCATGCGCTGCAGCCCTACAAGGTGGTCTTCCTGACGGGGACGGGCGGGCTGCTGGACGAGGACGGGGACATCCTCTCCTCGATCAACCTGGCCACCGATTTCGACGAGCTGATGGATGCCTGCTGGGTCAGCGGCGGCATGCAGCTCAAGCTGGAAGAGATCAAGCGGCTGCTCGACGATCTGCCGCTCTCCTCCTCGGTCTCGATCACGCGCCCGGCCGAACTGGCCCGCGAGCTCTTCACCCATGCCGGTGCCGGCACGCTGATCCGCCGCGGCGAGCGCATCAAGGCGGCGGCGTCCAAGGACGAGCTGGACCTGGCCAAGCTCGACCAGCTGGTCACGACGGCGTTCGGCCGCCCGCCCATCGCGGGCTACTGGGACCGGCTCGAGGTGGACCAGGCCTTCGTGACCGACAGCTACCGGGCCGCGGCGATCACCACGCGGCTGGACGACTGGATCTATCTGGACAAGTTCGCCGTGCTCGACGATGCGCGCGGCGAGGGGCTGGGCCGGGCGGTCTGGCACCGTCTGGTGGACTACGCACCGCGCCTGATCTGGCGCTCGCGGACGGACAATCCGGTCAACGGCTTCTATTTCGACGAGTGCGACGGGGCGGTGCGCCGGGACGAATGGACCGTGTTCTGGCGCGGCGGGGATGTCAGCCTGACCGGTATCGACGCGGTGGTGGAGAAGGCCTTCGCCCTGCCGCCCACGCTGGAGGCGCCGCAATGACCGCGCGTATCGGACTGATCGGCGCGCGCGGGCATACCGGCCGGGAAATCCTGCGCCTGATCGGCGGCCGGGATGACATGGCGCTGGCCTATGCCAGCTCGCGGGAGTTTGCCGGCAAACCGCTGGCCGACATGGCGCCGGAGATCGGCGGCGATCTCGCTTTCGAGGCGCTGGCGCCGGAGGATATCGCGGCCCGGTCCGTCGACGCCGTCATCCTGGCCCTGCCGAATGGCGCGTCGGCGCCTTTCGTGTCGGTGCTGCCGGAGGAGACGGTGATCGTCGACCTGTCGGCGGACTACCGGTTCGACGAAAACTGGGTCTACGGCCTGCCGGAGATCCATGGCCGGGAGGCGATCCGCCAGGCGCGCCGTATCGCCAATCCGGGCTGTTATGCCACGGCGGGACAGATGGCGTTGGCGCCGCTGCGCGGGTGTCTGGCAGGCGCGGCCCACGTGTTCGGCGTGTCGGGTTATTCCGGGGCCGGCACCACGCCGTCGCGCAAGAACGATCCGGATGCGCTGGCGGACAATCTCATGCCGTACGCGCTGATGGGGCATATCCACGAGCGCGAGATGGCCACCCATCTCGGCGAGACGGTGTGTTTCACGCCGCATGTCGCGGAATTCTTCCGCGGCATCGTCGCGACGGTGCATGTCGAGCTGTCGGACGCCCTCACGCGCGATGCGCTGATCGGCCTGTTCCGCGAAGCCTACGGGGAAGAGCCGTTGATCGATGTCGTCGACCGCATTCCCGAAGTGCGCGACGGTGCCGGCAATCCGGGGGCGGTGATCGGCGGTTTCGCCATCGACGACAGCGGCCGGCGGGCCGTGATCGTCAGCGCGCTGGACAATCTGCTCAAGGGTGCCGCGACCCAGGCGATGCAGAACCTCACCCTGGCCCTGGGGCTGGAGGAATTGCGGGGCTAGGGGCGACGCCCCTGACCGTTTGCCGTCCTTCCCCTTGATGGGGAAGGCGGGCCGAGGCGAAGCCTCGGGTCGGAAGGGGTGAATCCCGGTGCTGGCAGGTTCGCTGCGAAGTGGCAGACACCTCGCCCCCACCCCATCCACCACGCCTTCGGCGTGGTCCCCCTGCCCCATCGAGGGGCAGGATAGAGGCTCAGCTACCCGTCCTCGTCGGAATAGCCGCGCACCACGCCGGCTTCCGCATCGATCGCCTGCCAGTGTTCCTCGTAGGCGGCGTCGCGCTCGATGCGGTCATGGTCCTCGGCGCGCCAGAGCGTGAAGTCGCGCGTGCGGCCGCCATCCAGCGGGATGGCCAGCTCGCCCACGCTTTCGAAACTGTCGAAATCGTCGCGCAGGCGCGGCACTTCCAGCGGGCGGTGCGAGACGACGAGCACCGGGCCGTCGATCTCCGCGGGCAGGGGCCAGACATCCTCGGCATGGTTCACCGGACCGGAATAGCGCAGCCACATGCGCAGGCGCGGCTCCAGTGCGGGCGCATAGCGCTGGGTCTGGTGAAAGACGTTGCGGTCGTCGAACACGATATAGGTATAGCCGGCCTCGCCGGCCGCCGCCTCGATCGCCGCGGCGGTCTCGTGCCAGGCGCGGATGCGCTTGGTGGCATTGTCCATGCCGGCCATTTCCACCAGGGTCGGGCTGGCGGCCATGACCGAAAAACCCACACCGATCGCCGTGTGCAGGGCGATGGAGCCGACCAGCACGATGCGGCGCCAGGCCGGACCGGCCAGCAGGAAGGCGGTGACCAGCAGGGTCGCCGCGACATAGGCGCCGGCGGCCCAGTTGGCGTGGGCGCGGCTGATGAAGGCCTGCAGCGAAACGGTGAGGATGGGCGGTACAATGAAGGCGGCGAGCAGGAGACGCTCGGTCCCGACCGCGCGCAGCCGCCCGATGCCGGCGACGAGCAGGCCGACCAGGACGGGGAAGAGGACCGGGCCGAACACGGCCGTCTGTTCGACGAGAAATTCCAGCATCTCGGCCGGGTGGAAGAGGTCGCCGCCCCAATTGGCATTGGCGGCGGTGTGCGAGACCGTGGCGAAGTCGTTCGCCGCATTCCAGGCGAGATTGGGCAGCAGGCAGGCGAGGGCGATAACGGCTGCGAGCACGCCGCGCAGGCCGAGCAGGGCGCGGCGGGTCGGCGGGTCGATCGCCACGCCGATGGCCAGCCCGATCGCGAAATAGATCATCGCGTATTTCGACAGGAAGCCGAGCCCGATCGCCAGGCCGAGGCCTCCGGCCGACGCCCAGCCGCCGCCGTCGCGCAGGCGCAGCAGGGCATAAAGGCCGGCCGACCAGGCACACAGCAAAAGCGCATCGGTGGAGATGACGAGGCCGGAGAGCCAGATCGCGGGCAGGGTGAGATAGACCGCCGCGGCCCAGAACCCGGTCCGGGCGTCCCACAGGCGTTGTGCACTTGCGAAGAGGAAGAGGGCTGTGGCCGAGTGCAAAAGGGGCGCGGGCAAGCGCACCGCGAAGTCGCCATCGCCCAGCAGGTTCGTCGACAGGGCAATCAGCCAGGCGATCATCGGCGGCTTGGAAAAATAGCCCCAGTCGAACTCCCGCGACCAGATCCAGTATTGCGTCTCGTCGGGATAAAGCGCGACGGGCGAGACTGCCAGGGCGACGATGCGCGCCAGTGCGACAAGGCCGACCAGGCCGATCGCGGCGGTCAGCCAGCGGCGTGAACCCGACGATTCGGATAAGGCGGAATCAATCATCGCGGTGTCACAATCCCGGCTGCCAAAAGGTGTAACATTTTAGCCGCAGCCTATGCGCTTTTCGCACGAACCGGTAAAGGGGGGCGTGGAGAAAATTTCCGCCGGGCGGTTGCGAAGTAACCCCGGATTTTGAGGTTTTTTGCGGCTGCACACACATATTTTGGGTTTTGTGCGACGCAGCAGCCGATTGGCTGCGGCGCACGATGCAACGGGGTGTCACAAAAGCTTCTCATATACGTCTTGGAAAGTTTTCACGGCCGGCGTACGAGGCCCGTGCTTCGTACCGGGGGCCGTGCCCCCATCTGATCATCTATTGGGGGACATGCTCCATGTCTTTTATGAAAAAGCTTTCCTACAGCGCGGCGACTGTCGCCCTGCTGGCCGCCGCTCCGGCTGCCGTCCACGCTCAGGAAACCACGGGTTCCATCCAGGGTACGGTTCGCGATTCGTCGGGGTCGGTGATCCCGAACGCGTCGCTGACCATCCTGCACGTGCCGACCGGTTCCGCCCGTACGGCCGTGGCGAATGCCAGCGGTGACTTCTCGACGGAAAACCTGCGTCCGGGCGGTCCGTACATCGTCACTGCGACGGCGCCGGGCTATGCCGGTCAGCGCGTCGAAGACATCTATGTCGACCTGGGCCAGGCGACCGAGCTCAACCTGACGCTCGACTCCGAAGCGACCGACGTGATCGTCGTGACGGCATCCGCCATCAACGCCGTTGAAGTCGCGGTCGGCCCGTCGGCGGTCTTCAACCAGCGCGACCTGGAGCGTCTGCCCTCCATCAACCGCACCATCAACGACGTGATCCGGACCGATCCGCGCGTCTATGTCGACGAAGCCGATGTCGACGGCATCCAGTGCGCCGGCGCCAACTCGCGCTTCAACTCGCTGACCCTCGACGGTGTGCGCATCAATGACGGCTTCGGTCTGAACCGCAACGGTTTCCCGACCGAGCGCCAGCCCTTCCCGTTCGACGCCCTGTCGCAGGTCGCGGTCGAACTGGCGCCGTTCGACGTGTTCTACGGCGGTTTCTCGGCCTGTAACATCAACGCGGTCACGAAGTCCGGCTCGAACGAGTTCCACGGCAATCTGTGGTACGACTACACCTCCGACAGCATGCAGGGCGACAGCCTGGAAGGCGTCGGTGTGAATGCGGCCGAGTTCGACGAAACCCGTTACGGTTTCGATGTCGGCGGCCCGATCATCGAAGACCGTCTGTTCTTCTATGCGGCCTATTCCAAGCTGGAAGGCGCCAACACGTTCGACCGTGGTGTCGAAGGTTCCGGTGCGATCAACGAGGTGGCGGGCTTCACGCAGGCCGAATACGACGAGATCCTCGACATCGCCCGCAACGTCTACAACTACGACCCGGGCTTCACCCCGACCAGCTTCCCGAACGAAGACGAGAAAATCCTTTTCCGCCTCGACTGGGAAATCAACAACAACCACCGTGCCGATTTCGTCTTCCTCAACAATGACGGCTTCAACATCACGGAATCCGACGGCGATCCGAACGAGTTCGAATTCTCGAACCACCTCTATGAGCGCGGCGCGGAACTGACCCGTTACACCGGCTCGCTGTACTCCGACTGGAGCGACGCTTTCTCGACGGAATTCCGCGTCAGCTACTCGGAACTCGACAACCGCCAGAACTCGATCGGCCAGGACGGCTTCGGTGAAATGCGCATCGAGGACCGCAATACGCTGGCCGTCGACGGCACCGGACAGCGCAACACGATCTACATCGGTGAGGACGACTCGCGTCAGTCCAACGTGCTGAACTACGACGTCTTCAACATCGTCGCCCGCGGTACCTACCGCTGGGAGAACCACACCTTCTCGTTCGGCTACGAGCGTGAGCAGACGGACTTCTTCAACCTGTTCGTCCAGCACACGATCGGCCAGTACGACTTCAACAGCATTGACGACTTCCGGAACGGTATTCCGGACGATATCGACTACAACAATGCGCCGAGCCTGGATCCGAACGATGCCGCGGCCGACTGGGGTTATGCCTCCAACGCGGTCTACTTCCAGGACGAGTGGAACTTCGGCAACGGCTTCGTGCTGACCGCCGGCCTGCGCTACGACTTCTACACCTCGGACGATACGCCGAAGGAGAACCCGGACTTCCTGGCGTCCTACGGCTACTCGAACGCCCAGAACATGGACGGTCGCGACCTCCTGCAGCCGCGTGTCGGCTTCACCTGGGACGTCAACGACCAGCTCGCCCTGCGCGGCGGCTTCGGCCTGTTCTCCGGCGGCGATCCGAACGTGTGGCTGTCCAACACCTACTCGACGGACTTCATCTCCCAGTTCGGCGTCAACGAAAGCCTGTTCTACGGTGCGGGTTACACCACGCTGTTCGATCCGGGCGTCGTCTATCCGGACGGTTCCGGTCCGGGCTACTCGGTTCCCGCAGAGCTGATCAACGCCGTTGCGGCGGGTCAGGGTTCGCCGGGCTTCGAGATGAACAACCTGGACCCGGACTTCGAGATCCCGGGCGAGTGGAAGTACGCCCTCGGCGCCACCTATGACGCCTACGTCCCGATGGACAACTTCCTGGGCGGTGACTACACGATCAACGCGGACCTGCTGTATTCGCGGGACCACAACGCCGCGATCATCACCCGCCGCGATCTGGTCGTCGACAGCACGGGGCCGGCCGGCTTCCCGATCTACGACTCGGTGAACAGCCCGGGCACCCTGGAACTGACCAACACGGATGTTGAAGCGGAATCGCTCAACCTCTCCTTCACGGTCGCCAAGGACTACGACTTCGGTCTCGACTGGATCTTCGGCTACGCCTACACGGACGCCGAAGACGTTCAGCCGATGACCTCCTCGGTCGCCTACTCGAACTATACGAGCCGGGCGTTTGTGGGGGCCAATGAAGAGATCGCCGCTCGCTCGAACTACAACATCGAGAACCGCTTCACCCTCAACGTGAACTACGGTCGCGAGTTCTTCCAGGGCTACGAGACGCGTTTCAGCCTGTTCGCGCTGGCCTCTTCGGGCCGTCCGTACAGCTACACGATGAACGCGAATGGCGGTGGCGACCTGACCTTCTTCAACCCGTTCCTGTCGGGTGACAACTGGCTGCTCTACGTGCCGACCGGTCCGAGCGATCCGAATGTGGATCTCTCCGCGATCGACGCCGACGCGTTCTTCCAGTTCATCGAGGATGCGGGCCTGAGCGGCTATGCCGGCGGCTTCGCCCCGCGCAATGGCCATGAAGGCGGCTGGTGGACCAAGGCTGACCTGCGCATCACGCAGGAATTCCCGGGTCTGATGGACGGTCACCGTTCGCAGTTCTTCCTGGACATCGACAACTTCACCAACCTGCTGAACGACGAGTGGGGCATCCTCAACGAGGCCGGCTTCCCGCGTCGTAACCGGGTGGTCGATGCGGAGTTCCTGTCCACGGGCGGTTCGCAGTTCGTCTATTCGAACTTCAACGCCCCGACGACGACCTCCCGCGTCGGCGGTGCGTCGCTGTGGTCGGTCCGCGTGGGCCTGCGCTACAGCTTCTAGACCCGATCTCCGGATCGACGGAGCATGCGGAAGGGCGGCCCTTGGGGCCGCCCTTCTTCTTTTTGCGCACCATTTGCCGCTCGCGCGCCGCGGCCCGGCGTGATAGATGCGCGGCCCATGACGACCCTCCCCTTTGCTCCGCCTGTCTACCTGCCGCACGAGACCGCGCCGGTCCGGCGGATCTTCACCTGCTGGCCCTCCGATGCGGACCTCTGGGAAGAGGATCTCCGTCCCGCCCAGGCCGAGTTCGGCGCCTTTCTGCGCACCCTTTCCGAACCGTCACACGCCGGCGGCCGGCTCGACCTCGTCGTTCTGGCGGCCACCGGTCAGGCCGAAGCCTCGGCGCGCCGGGCACTGGGCAGCCGGGCGCGGATCGTCCGTGCGCGCTTCGGCGATGTGTGGGCCCGCGATACCGGTCCCGTCTTCCTGCGCGATCATGGCGAGGACATCGCCGTGCGCTTCCGCTTCAATGGCTGGGGCGGCAAGTACGAGCTGCCCGGCGACGACACGGTCGGCGGGGCGATCGCCGGGCTTGCCGGAGCCCGGGAACGCCACATCGATCTGGTCGCCGAGGGCGGGGCGCTGGAATTCGACGGCGAGGGCACGCTGATCACCACGCGGCAATGCCTGCTCAATCCCAATCGCAATCCCGGCCTGTCGCAAGCCGGGGTCGAAACCGTCCTCAAGGGCGCGCTCGGGGTGAAGAAGATCCTGTGGGTGGATGAAGGCCTGGCGGCCGATCACACGGACGGCCATATCGACAACATCGTCCGCTTCGCACGGCCCGGCGTCGTCGTGTGCCAGGCACCGTCCGGCGACGACGATCCGCAGGCCGCGGTCCTTGCCGATATCCGGCGGCAGCTTTCGCGGATGACCGATGCGCGCGGCCGCCGGTTGCAGGTCCACACCATCCCCTCGCCCGGCCGGGTCGATCTGGGCGATGGCGAGACCGTTCCGGCCAGCCACATGAACTGGGTGATCGGGCCGCGCAATATCGTCGTACCGACCTATGACACACCTCCAGCGCCGGCCGCACTGGCAGCCCTGCGCACGCTGTTTCCGCGTCATACCGTTGTCGGATCGCCGGCACGTGCCATACTGACCGGCGGAGGGGCGTTCCATTGTGTCACGTGCCACCAGCCTGGAGACTGAGGTCGGATGCGAAGCGTATTGAGTGCCGTTTTCCTCGCCCTGACAGTGCTGCCCGGTGCCGCATGGGCGGGCGCTGACAGCGCCACCCCGCCGGAGCGTGCAGACTATCCCTATCTCGGCCGCCTTCAGGAGCGGCTCGACACCGCGGCCGAAGACCATCGCGTGGTCGGGCTCGTCGCGGCGGTGATCGAGAATGGCGAGCCGGTCTTCGTCTACACCCATGGCGAAACCGCGGCCGGTTCGGGCGAGGCGGTGACGCCGCAGACCCTGTTCCGCGCGGCCTCGGTGTCGAAAACCTTTACCGGCACGCTGCTGGGTCTGCTGGAAGCGGACGGTCTGCTCGACCTGGCTGCGCCCGTTCCCGGAGACGTGCTGCGCCTGCAGGGCACCCGCCAGCCCACGCTGGAGGAGATCGCCAGCCACCGCACCGGCCTGCCGCCGAATGCCTACGATCTCGACCTGGAAGCCGGCCAGTCACCGTCGCGCATCCGGGAACGGCTCGCCGATGTCGATCTGCTGTGCTCGGTGGGCGAGTGCTATACCTATCAGAATGTCGCCTTCTCCTCGCTGGAGCGCGTGGTCGAGGACGCCACCGGAACCGATTTCGCCACGGCGCTGCGCGAGCGGCTCATCGAGCCCCTGGGCCTGCCCGCCGCCTCGGTGGGCGCGGCCGCGCTGACGGCTTCGCCGTCCTGGGCCCGGCCGCATGTCGGCTGGCGGCGGCGTTCGAACACGCCCGGCGATCCGGACACGCCCTACGACACCATTCCCTCGGCATCCGGCCTCAACCTCTCGCTCGACGACATGATCGCCTGGGCCCAGGTCCAGCTGGGTGCGGCGCCGGGTCTGCCCGACACGGTACGCACGCGCATTCACACACCCCTGACCGAGACACGGCGCGAGACGCGCCGTCTGGGCGGTCTGCGCGACCGGGTGGATACGACCTGGTACGGGCTGGGCTGGCGCATCTATGAATGGGGCGACCGCACGCTGGTGCTGCATTCCGGCTATCTCTCCGGTTATGGCGCCCAGATCGTGCTGGAGCCGGAGACGGGCTTTGCCTTCGTGGCGCTGTGGAATTCCGACAACCGGCCGGCCTGGTGGCTGTGGCCCACCGTGATGGATCTGCGCACCGGCGACGGGCCCGGCGACTGGCTCGAAGACGTGATGGAGGACTGACGCGATGGCGCGCACGATTTCCGTGGCGGCCCTGCAGGCTGCCTTCGGCGAGGACATGGATGCCAATATCGCGACGGTGACAGAGCTTGTGCGCGACGCCGCCGGCCGCGGCGCGCAGGTGATCCTGCCGCCGGAACTCTTCCAGGGGCCGTATTTCTGCAAGGTTCAGGACGAGCGCTTCTTCGCCACGGCCTATCCGGCGATGGAGCACCCCTGTGTCACGGCCATGGCGCCGCTGGCGGCCGAGCTGGGCGTGGTGATCCCGGTCTCGATCTACGAGCGCGACGGGCCGGAATACTACAATTCGATGGTGATGCTGGATGCGGATGGTTCCGCGCTGGGTATCTACCGCAAGAGCCATATTCCCGATGGGCCGGGCTATATGGAGAAGTTCTATTTCCGCCCCGGCGATACCGGTTTCAAGGTCTGGGACACGAAGGCCGGCCGGATCGGCGTCGGCGTGTGCTGGGACCAGTGGTTTCCGGAGGCCGCGCGCTGCATGACGATGATGGGCGCCGAGGTGCTGTTCTATCCCACGGCGATCGGTTCGGAGCCGCACGATGACAGCCTGGACACGGCCATCCGCTGGCAGCGCGCCATGCAGGGGCATGCCGTCTCCAACGTCATTCCGGTCGTCGCGGCCAATCGCATCGGCGACGAGGACGGGCAGGTCTTCTACGGCTCCTCCTTCGTGGCCGATCATACCGGCGAGAAGCTGGACGAGCTCGGACGCGACGAAACCGGCGTGGCCAGCGCCACCTTCGATCTGGATTTCCTGCAGCGTCACCGGGCGGCCTGGGGCTTTTTCCGCGACCGGCGGCCGGATCTCTACGCGCCCTTCTTCTCGCCGAAGGCCTAGGACGAGCCCGGGCGCTTGCCCATCGGAACGAGAATGGCGACCGTGACGGCCACGGCGATGGCGGGCCAGCCGAAGGCGATGGCCTGGTCGGTCTCGCCGCGGGTCAGGCTCCAGGCGGCGGCCGTGATGCCGGCCGATGTCAGCAGGGCTGCGACGAGCAGCACGATCAGGCGAAAACCCATCAACGCCTCCACTCCCCCACATCTTGAAACCGGATACCGGTCGAACAGGGCGCGATGATGGCGGCGATTGGCTAACACCGGGTTTCCGCCGCCGGCCCGCTTGTTGCGAACCGGCGGCGGAAGATCAGCGATTGTCGGGTTGCGACCGCACGCGTCTCAGTCCCAGCCGGGTGATCCGGTAGGGACCGCTGCGGCGCGAGGCGATATAGCCGCGGCGCCGCAGCTTGGCGAACAGGTCCAGGGAGCAGCCGCTCCAGGCCCATCCGTCGCGTGTGATCGTGGTGACGTCGATGATGCGGCCGCGTTCGTCCTTCTTGAAATCGATACGGCCGCCCTGGGCGAGCAGGTGCAGGACCCGCTGCTCGGGTTTTGAAATGTCCATGATGGTGTTCGGATTGCATGAGGCAAACGGATACGCAGGCCGCAGCTGGCGCGTGCGGCGGCGTTACACGTTCAAGCCCGGCCGTCGTGACCGGGCCCTACCGGGCCTCTTTGCAGATAGACATCAAGTCTCCGAAATTCACACACCGGAGATAGGGGCATTGCGGCCCCGGCGCAAGTGCCGGGCGGAACATCAGCCGCCGAGCAGGGCGCCCTTGATGCCGTCGATGATGAATTGTGCGGCCAGAGCGGCGAGAATGACGCCGAGGATCCGCGTGATCATGGCGGCCATGCTGTCGCCGATCAGCTTCATCACCGGGCCGATCAGCAGGAAGACGACCAGGCAGAAAACCAGGATCAGGCCGACGGCGCCGAGGATCACGCCCTGCTGGGCCAGATTGGTCGCATCGGACATGAACAGCATCATCGTGGCGATGGCGCCCGGGCCGGCCAGCATCGGGATGGCCATGGGGAAGACCGAGATGTCCTCCCATTCCTCCGGGTGGCTGTCATGCTCCTCGATGATTTCCTCGGCGCGGCCCTCGCGGCGTTCGGTGCGCTTCTCGAAGATCATTTCCAGCGCCATCAGGAAGAGCAGAACCCCGCCGGCGGCCCGGAAGGCGTCCAGCGAGATGTGCATGGCGTTCAGCAGCCAGGCGCCGCCCAGGGCAAAGCCCAGCAGCACGCCGGCCGAGATCACCACCGACTTGATCGCCATCTTGCGGCGATGCGATTTCGGCGCGCCGTCGGTCAGCGCCGCAAAGATCGGCGCGACCCCGGGCGGGTCGACGGCCACGAAGAAGGTGACCAGGGCGGAGGTGAAAAGTTCGAGCATTCAAGCTCCCTGTCTCAGGCCGCCCGCATAACCGGAGCGCGCGGAAAGGTCACGCAATTTCTCGCCCCGGTTCGTGCAGGCGGGACATGCAGATTGGCAAGGCTCGGCCGGCCTATTGCCGCATGGCGCACTGTGCCCACGCGCCGGTGCACTGCATGGCGCACTGCATCTCCGGCGGGGTGATGGTGCGGGCGTCGGCGCGGACCTCCAGGCAGGCGAAGGCCTCGCAGGAACAGTCGCACTGCCCGCGACCGTCGAGGATGGGATCGTCGCACTGGCGCGCGCCGGTATCGCGATCGGGGCTGGCGCCCTGGCCGGACGGCGATGAGGGTGCCGGTCCGGACGGCATGGGGATGTCGGGCATGGTCGGCGGGCCGGACGGTCCCGGGCCGAAGCGGTCGCCCATGAGCTGTGAAATGCGCGACAGGCGGAGATTCTGGTAGGCCTCGAGTTCCGGCGTGGTCTGGCGGGTAAAGCTGGACCGGCCGGAGCGGATGCCGGGAAAGCCGACGGCGCCGCTGACCTCGAAGCGGCGGCGTTCGCCGTCGCGGCAGGGATCGGGACGGCGGCTGCGGGCGGCCATCGCAAACGCGACCCGGTCGAACACGCAGACATTCACCTCGCCGCTGAAGCGCAACGTGTATTCGGTGTGGTCCTCGATCACGAGCCGGGTCGGCCGGTCCGGATCCTGGATGCCGACACTGCGGCCGTCCGGCGCCTCGTAGATGCCGTTGGCGGTTACCGGTCCGGTATGGCCGGGCTCGAGCGGGTTTTCCAGCAGGAAGCCGATCGTCCGGCCCTGGCGCCCGTCCGCCCTGTCTTCGGCCAGCGTGAGCATGCGGTTGCCGGCCTCGCGCATGGCGTCGGACATCGCGTCATTGCCGGTCATGCCGGGGATGGCGAGATTGCCGGTGAAGATGTCGGCAAAATCCGCCTGTCCGGCCTCTGCGCCGCCGCGATTGGTGCTGATCGGGCCGCGGCTGCGCCGGTGGCCGTAGACGACGGTGAAATCGCCGTCGCCGCCGGCGCTGACCTGCCGGCGCAGACGGGCCTTTCCGCCGCCACCGCCGGCGCCGGCACCGTCTTCCTCGAGATCGGCGAAGGTGACGGTGGCCACGAGATTGACGTCGCGGGCACTCATATGGGTCGAGCTTTCCAGATTGCCGGAATGGGCGAAGGCGAGGATGAAGCGCAGGCGGACATTGCGCGCGCCGCTATTGCCCACTTCGGTGACGTTGAAGGTGCGCGCGGTGACCGTACGGCCGGTACTGTCCCAGCGGACCTCGCCCTGTTCCGGATCGAGCAGACAGCCGCCGCGCGGCACGGTGCCGGCCTCGACCAGCTCGTAGCAGGAGGCGTCGTCGCCATATCCGCCGCCGGGCAGGGGCTCGCCCTGATACACCGTGACATTCCGCATCCGGGCCTGGGCAAGATAGAGGTGATTGACCATGACCGGGTCGCGGTCGACCCAGGCGGCGATGTCGAGATCGGGGGTCAGCGATGCGGCCAGCGAGGGCATGACGATGTCGATACAGCGCCCGGCATAGCTGGCGATCTCGATCTCCAGTTCCGCTGCGGTATCGCCCAGGCCCAGCTCGATCTCCTCGCAGCCGTTGAAGCCGTAGTCGAGCCAGCGCGCCTCCGTCATGCCGTTATAGTCGACGCGGCCATCCCACCAGCCCTCGTATTCGGCGAGGAATTGGGGAAAGACGTGTTCGATGCCGGTCATCGGGTCGTGCAACTCGTCCAGCCAGGCGTCCGTACGCGCCATCAGCCGGTCGAGATCCTCGTGCCTCAGGGTCTGCAGCAGGCCGTGGAAGAGGGACGGGTCGTTGTCGAGATAGCGCTCCATCACATGCGTCCAGAACCCGTTGGTGATGTAGCCCAGCTGGGAATAGTCGCGCTCGATGACGGAGCCGATGAGTTCGCGGCTGGCGCCGGAATAGATGGACGAGTCCTGCCCGCCGCCGGGAACGGCGAGGTTCAGCGGGATGAAATAGGGCCGCGCCTGGTAGAAGCGCCGCGAGTAACGCGCCGGCATGCTCTCGGATTCCGGCCGCCAGGCGGCCATGTCGCCATGGGCGAACAGGGCGTCATAGCCACCGGCCCGGTCGGCCACATAGCGCAGCGCGATGGTGTCGGGCAGGGCCTCGCTCACCCAGTGATGCTCCGCCTGCGGTCCGCCATTCAGGAAGGCCTGGGCGTGGTTGTAGGGATAGACGTGCATGAATTCGTGCACGGAGGTGAGCCAGAAGGACAGGATGTTGGTGTCGCGCAGTTCCGCGGCGCGGTGCCCGAACTCGATGGCATGGGCGGACGGGCCGTCGAGGCGGAAAGTGGTGGAGAAATAGGCGTTGGCCGGGTCGCAGCCGATCAGGTTCACCCAGTCGCCGGTCTCCTCATAGTGCACATCGCCGGTCTCCGGATCCTCCACGCGCTGGTATTCCGGCATCCGCGCATAGGTATGGATCGGAGCAAAGCCGCGCCGGTCGAGCCAGCCCGCCGCATCGCCGAAGAGCTCCAGAACGGCATCGGCGAAGCCGGCGGATACCTCGAATTCCCGGCCCGGCAGGGCCGACAGGCCGTCATTGCCGACATCCCTGGCGACCTGGCTGATCGGCCGGTCATAGTCGCAGTCCAGATCGTCCGCACCCAGATTGGTCGGATAGGTATTGTCGACCAGCTCGGCCAGGGGCTCGAACGTGTTCGGGTCCCGCGACAGCATGTTGGTGTAGTAGAGGGGCAGTTCCGGCGCCGGGTGGGAGGACACATAGCGCCATTCGTCCTGTTCGAAGCTCTGGGCCGCCGCCGGCGGCAGCGCGGCCAGGCCCAGAAGGCCGGCAGGCAGGCAAGCGAGAATGCGCGAAACTGGCATGTATTTCCCCCCGGAAGCTGGTCGGCAGCTCAGCAGAAAGGGGCGATGGCGTAAAGGCTTGGCCGGATTTTCCAGCTGTGGTGGCGGGGGGGGCGGGGAAGACAGAGGTGTGCAGGCGGAGATAGGGGCTGTTCCCGTCACCACACCATTTTTCCCGGCCGGATGGCCCGCGAAAGCGGGCCGCAGAGCCGGGACCGACCGGCGTTCATTTCAGGCGAGGTGTCTCCCGTGGATCCCGGATAGCGCTGCGCGCTTCCGGGAAAAATGGAGGTGGAGCGATCAAAAAAAAGCCCCGGCGCAGCGCACCGGGGCTTTTCAATTGTTTGAAGCGTTTGGGGACAGACACCTAAGCGGGGCTTAGGTGTCTGTCCCCAAAACCTCAGTCCTCGAACATGTCGCCATAGCGGTGCCGCGGGCGCTTTTCCCAGGCCTTGCGGTGGTAGACGTCGGAGACGATGACCGGTGCCACGGTCGAGGCTTCGGCGAAGACCATCTGTTCCAGGGCGACGTCGACCTTGCCCCAGGAGCAGGCCTCCTTGAGGGTGGAGGAGGAGCAGGCGCCGTCGCGCACGTCGGCGACGGTGATCTGGACGGCATAGGCGTGCATGGGCACTTCCTCGCCGAGGATTTCCGCGCACACGACCGTGTCCTGGGCGAAATTCTTCGGCACGCCGCCGCCGACCATGAAGAGGCCGGTCGTGCCCGCCTTGATCTTGATCTCGGTGAGCTCGCGGAAATCGGCCACGCTGTCGATCGACAGGTAGGGCTGGCCCGCCTTCATGCGTTCCACCTGGTGTTTGACCAGGCCGAAACCGGCGGAGCAGTCGGAAAAGGCCGGGCAGAAGATCGGCACGCCGTGCTCGTAGCATTCCTGCACGAGCGAGCCTTCCTTCCTGGCATTGCCCTCGGCGAGCCATTTGCCCATCGCCTTGATGTAGGAGCGCGAGGAGCGCGGCCCCGGCTCGAGCAGGTCGGCGATGTCCTTGGTGGCGTGATCGCAGGCCTGGAGCTCTTCCTCGTCGATATAGGTGTCGTAGATGCGGTCGATATAGAGATCGCGCAGCTCGCGGTCGTCGGGGATTTCCCTGGCCTGGTAGTGCTTGAAGCCGAGGGCCTCGAAGAAATCCATGTCGACGATGGAGGCGCCGGTGGAGACGATGGCGTCGACCATGTTGTGACGCACCATGTCGCGCCAGACATGCATGCAGCCGCCCGCCGAGGTGGAGCCGGCCAGGGTGAGGATCACCGAACAGTCCGGATCGGCCACGGCCGATTGCAGGATGCGGGCGGCGCGCGCGGCGTCGCGCGAGGTGAAGGACATCTTCTCCCAGCTGTCGATCAGCTCGCGGCCGTCGAATTCGGTGATGTCGATATGATGGATCGGGTTGGCGAGAAGCTCCGCCTTCCGGTTCGACATATCGGTCATGCGCGTCTCCTGAGTTTGGGGCGGCGCCGGCGGGCGCGGGCGAAGGAAATGACCGTCGCTTCGCTGTCGCCGGTCTTGTCGGCCTGGGCCTCGAACATAGACGGCCAGGGCATGTCCTCAACCGTGACGTACTCGACGGAACCGAAACCGTTGAAATCGGTGGCCAGCGCCGTGCCGTAGGCGCCCAGCATGCCGATCTCGATGATATCGCCCTCGGCAATGTCGGCGGGCAGGTCGAAGGGGCCGGGAATGGCGTCCATGGAATCGCAGGTCGGCCCGTAGAGCCGGAAGGATGCGGTATCCTCGCCGGTCTCGCCCCGGGCGCGGTGCAGGCGCACCGGGAAAGGCCATTTGGCGTGGGCGGCGTCGAACAGGCGGCCATAGGCGCCGTCATTGAGATAGAGGGCGTCGCCCTTGACCAGTTCCACGCGGGTGAGAACGCTTTCCGCCTCGGCGACCAGGGCACGGCCCGGCTCGCACCAGAGGTCGGCATTCTCCAGCACCATCATCTCCTCGAAAGCATCCTCGATGGCCGAGATATACTCGTCCATCGGCGGCGGGGTCATGCCCGGATAGATCGAGGGGAAGCCGCCGCCGACATCGACGATGTCGACCGTCACGCCGGCCTGCACGATGAGGCGCGACGCCTCCATCATGGCCGAGCGGTAGGCAGAGGGCTGCATGCACTGGCTGCCGACATGGAAGCTCACGCCCAGCTCGTCGGCATGGGCACGGGTCTTCCGGATCAGCTCGGCCGCCTCGTAGGCGGGCACGCCGAACTTGCCGGCCAGCGAGAACATGGCGCCGTCATTGGAGACCGACAGGCGCACCACAAGGGTGAGGTCGTCGGCATGGTTCGTCTCTTCCACGATCTTGGCCAGCTCGGCCTCGCAGTCGAGCGCGAAGATCCGCACGCCGAACTCGTAATAGGCGCGCCGGATCGCCTCGCGGCTCTTGACCGGATGCAGGAAGGCCATGCGGGCCTCCGGGCAGCGGTCGGCCACGAGCTTGATCTCGGGGATCGAGGCCACGTCGAAAAAGCGCGTCCCGTTACGGTAGAGCACGTCGAGAATCCACGGGCTGGGATTCGCCTTCACCGCGTAGAGGACTTCGCCCGGAAAATTGTCCTGGAACCAGTGGCTCGCTTGTGCAACGCGATCCGGACGTGCGCAGACGACCGGACTTTCTACGTGCCGTGAGCGGACCAGGTCCAGGGGAGTATGGTACGTGTGCAATTCACGTGACCCCCTGTTGGCAGTTAACCCAATCCGGCATCGTCGCCTCCGCCGGGAAAAGCGCGGATAAAGTCAAATACCGGCTGTGTAAAGCGGGAATTTTCCGTCGGGTGCACATTGCCATGACGGCCTCCCTTCGGTTGCTGCACGAGACCTTAGTGTTGCGGCTCGGAGCGTCCGGCGCAACCGGGTGAACATTCACTCCGTATGAAGATCAATAACCCGCTAGTCCAGAATCGTGCGGACAAGTCTCCGGTCGCGTGAATTCTGTAAAATAAGTGTCATACTGCGGGTTGTCGCAAAAAATTCAATTTCGATTTCTTATGATGTGGCGGATTTGCCACCGGCGCGAAATCCCTTGCATGACCAGCATATAGTGGCTGTGCGGGAGTGGAATCCCCATCCTTGGTGAGCCGGCGCCCGGCCGGGCGCGGCGCGGGGTCCGGTTTGTGTCATTCAGCCGTTACAAAGCTGATGTTTATCCCCCGTCCAAGCGCTTGGGCCGGATCCGCCGGCTTCAACGCTGTCGAGATTCATTCCTCTTGGGGGTCTTCAATGTCGGTGAAGCAAAACTTCCGCAAGCTTCTGCTTGTGTCCACGTCCTGCGCGTTCTTTGCAGCGTGCGCGGATACGTCCATCTCCTCGCCGGGTGCGCAGGACCCGGGCACCCCGCCGGGTGGCGGTGGCGGCGGCGGTACGGGCCAGACGATCGATCTGGTCCCGGCCGGCGGCTGCGGCACGGGCTCGATCCGCGAAGCCTCGGTGACCAATAACGACATCACCATCAATGCCTGCGAGATCACGGGCAACATCACCTCGGACACCGAGATCGCCGCGAATGCCGGCGTGATCATCACCGGTCCGGTCTTCGTGGGTACCGATGACGGCGCCGCTGGCGGCACCGGTGCGCCGACCACGCTGACGATCAACCCGGGCGTCACTCTGTTCGGTGCGGCCGGCTCGGACTACCTGGTGGTCAGCCGCGGTTCCACGATCAACGCCGTCGGCACGGCCGACTCGCCGATCGTGATGACCTCGCGTTCCGACGTCGAAGGCACGGTCGGCGCCTCCGACCGGGGCCAGTGGGGCGGCCTGATCCTGAACGGCCGCGCGCCGATCAACGCCTGTATCGACGGGACGGCCGTGGGCGGCTCCGTGGATTGCGAAAAGTCGGGCGAAGGGTCTTCCGGCCTGTTCGGCGGCGACGATCCGGCCGACAGCTCCGGCACGCTGAACTACGTCCAGGTCCGCTATGCCGGCTTCCTCATCAACAATGAGGACGAGCTCAACGGCATCGCCTTCCAGGGCGTCGGTTCCGCGACGGACGTCAACTACATCCAGGTCCACAACAATGCCGATGACGGCATAGAGATGTTCGGCGGCACCGTCGATCTGCGCCACGTGGTCCTGACCGGCAATGCCGACGACTCCATGGACTACACCGATGGCTGGCAGGGCCGCGCCCAGTACGTCCTCGTCCGCCAGTCCGGCGACGATGCCGACCAGGGCTTCGAGTTCGACAACCGCAGCTCCAACAACACGCTGCTGCCGCGTTCGAACCCGATGATCTCCAACTTCACCCTGATCGGCGAGCGCAATGCCGCGGAATCCGACATCGGCATGCTGCTGCGCGCCGGTACGGCGGGCGAGCTCTATAACGGCATCGTGGTCGACTTCGGCGAAGACTGCTTCGACGTCGACGACGCGGAAACCTTCGACCGCATCGGTGCCTCCGGTGCCGCCGGCGACGAAGACATCGTGCTCCAGTCGGTCGTTCTGGACT
Source organism: Pseudomonadota bacterium (assembly GCA_034659015.1). Taxonomy (GTDB): domain Bacteria; phylum Pseudomonadota; class Alphaproteobacteria; order Caulobacterales; family Maricaulaceae; genus Maricaulis. The sequence continues at coordinate 62,624 of JAYEGL010000019.1, forward strand.
GCACCACGAGCTTCGACGAGGAAGCCGGCGATCCGGTCGACCTCTCCGACTGGTTCCTGGCCCAGCCGAACAATGCCGAGATCAACAACTCGATGTCCGGCGTCTTCCCGGGTCCGGTCGAGCTGGCCGTCGACACGACCGACGTCAACGCGATGGATCCCTGGTTCGAGGCCACCGACTATATCGGTGCCTTCGCCGCCGACGAGACGGCGGCGTCCAACTGGGCGGCCGGCTGGACCTTCGATCTGTTCGCCGACCCGGGCTGCCCGGACGGCACGACCGAATCCGCCGAAACGATCAACGACCAGCGCGTCTGCCAGATCACCGGCAATGTCACCGAGGACCTGCGCCTGACCCGCGGCTCCATGTACGAGCTGATCGGTCCGGTCTTCGTCGGTGTCGACCGCGGCGCCGATCCGGCCAGCCCGCTGCCCTCCGGCATCGAGGCCACGCTGACGATCGATCCGGGCGTGACCGTCTTCGGTTCTGCCGGTTCCGACTACCTGGTCGTGACCCGCGGCTCGCAGCTCCGCTCCAACGGCACCGTGACCTCGCCGGTCGTGCTGACCTCGCGTTCCGACGTCGAAGGCACGGTCGGCGCCAATGACCGCGGTCAGTGGGGCGGCCTGATCCTGAACGGCCGTGCGCCGATCAACGCCTGTATCGACGGCACCGCCGCCGGCGGCACCGTGGATTGCGAAAAGTCGGGCGAAGGCTCCTCCGGCCTGTTCGGCGGCGCCACCCCGGACGACGACTCGGGCAACATCTTCTACACCCGCGTCCAGTACGCCGGCTTCCTCATCAACAATGAGGACGAGCTCAACGGCATCGCCTTCCAGGGCATCGGTTCGAACACCGAGGTCGAGTACATCCAGGTCCACAACAATGCCGATGACGGCATCGAGATGTTCGGCGGCACCGTCGACCTTCGCTACGTGGTCCTGACCGGCATCGCCGACGACTCCATGGACTACACGGATGGCTGGCAGGGCCGCGCCCAGTTCGTCATCGCGGCCCAGTCCGGCGACGACGCCGACCAGGGCTTCGAGTTCGACAACCGCAGCTCCAACAACACGCTGCTGCCGCGTTCGAACCCGATGATCTCCAACTTCACCCTGATCGGTGAGCGCGGAGCCGCGGAATCCGACATCGGCATGCTGCTGCGCGCCGGTACGGCGGGCGAGCTCTATAACGGCATCGTGGTCGACTTCGGCGAAGACTGCTTCGACGTCGACGACGCGGAGACCTTCGACCGCATCGGCGCCTCCGGTGCCGCCGGCGACGAAGACATCATGCTCCAGTCGGTCGCGGTGGACTGCACCACGAACTTCGACGAGGAAGCCGGCGATCCGGTCGACCTCTCCGACTGGTTCCTGGCCCAGCCGAACAACACCGAAATCACCCACACGATGTCCGGCTATGCCTTCATCCCGGGTAACACCGGTGTGGTTCCGGGTGCCGCCGAGCTGGCCGTCACGACCACCGATGTCAACGCGATCGACCCCTGGTTCGTCGACGTCGACTACATCGGTGCCGTCGAGGACGCCAACGACGACTGGTACCAGGGCTGGACCTTCCGTCGCACGCAGTAACGCAACCCTTCGGTCCCGGCCGGCATCCGCCGGCCGGGACCGGCCTGGTTCAACCGCAGTCTCATGGTGATGAAGATGCAAACCAATCGAATCGCGCTCTCGGCTGCGTTACTGGCGTCGACCACGCTGGTCCCGGCAGCCGCCTTCGCGCAGGACGCACAGCCGTCCGAGACCGAAGACGTCATCGAGGTCCGCTTCCAGTACATTCCGGATGACCGTCGCGTCACGTCGGAAGTCGCTGCGGCGCTCTCCGTCGACGACCTTGTAACCACCGGCGACTCCGACCTGGCTGCGGCCCTGGTCCGGGTGACCGGTCTGTCCACCACGGGCGGCAAGTTTGTCGTCGTCCGCGGCCTCAACGAACGCTACTCCAACACGCTCCTGAACGGCTCGCCGATGCCGTCTCCGGAGCCCTTCCGCCGGGCGGCCCCGCTCGACATCCTGCCGACCAACGTGCTGTCCAGCGTGCTGGTCCAGAAGACGTTCTCGCCGGAATTCCCGGGCGAGTTCGGCGGCGGTGTCGTCGGCATCGAGACCTCCTCCCTGCCGGAAGACCGCTTCCTGTCGATGTCCGTGGGCGGCAGCTTCGATACCGTGACCACCGGCAATGACGGCCTGACCTATGACGGGTCGGACACGGACTGGCTGGGCTATGATGACGGCCTGCGCGACATGCCGTCGGAACTGGCTTCGGTGTTCGACACCACGCGCGTCGGCAACAACCTGCCGGCCGACCAGCAGCAGGCCATCGGCCGCTCCCTGGTCAATTCCGAACTCTGGGTCGTGCAGAACGTCGATACCGACGCCAACGGCGATTTCTCGATCGAAGCCGGCGACCGGTTCGATTTTGACAACTTCTCCCTGGGCATTCTCGGCGCCTTCTCCTACTCGAATGCGTGGGAGACCCGGGAAGGCCAGCGCGGCAAGGGCGCCATCGGTGCCGGCGACGAGCTGACCTACGAAAACGGTCCGCCCACCGCCGACCGGTCCGGTCTCGCCGATGTCGGTGAAGGCATCGACAACTTCCGCGGCACCGAAAACGCCATCGACGTTTCGGGCATGGTCTCGGTCGGTGTCGATTTCTACAACGACCACACCATCAACCTGCTTTCCATGGTGCTTCGCTCGACGAGCAAGGAAGCGCGCATCGAAGAGCAGTTCAACGCCGGCTCCTCGGCCGTCGTGCGCGGCGACTACACCGAGTGGTTCGAGCGGGAAGTGATGTTCAACCAGCTGACCGGCGAACACCTGTTCGAAAGCCTCGGCGATCTCGCCGTCGACTGGCGCGTGTCCGACGCGACCGCGACCCGCGATGCGCCCTATCAGCGCTTCGTGAACTACCAGTACGAAGATACCGCCCAGAGCTACCGTTACGAAGGCGATATCAACGACAACTATACGCGCTTCTCGGAAATCGAGGACAACACGTCCGACTACGGCATCGACTTCGCGCTCCCGCTGGTTCTGGCGGGTCTCGATCTCGAGCTGAAGGCCGGTTACTCGAACACCAGCCGCGAGCGTGACGCCTATACCCGCCAGTTCTCCTTCGAACAGGGCTCTGTCGGTCTGCCCCAGGACCTGCTGTTCTCGCGGATCGACTACATCTTCTCCACGCAGAACATCACCGACGAACGTCTGCGCCTGGTGGAGACCGGCGGTCTGACCTTCCCGGAAGCCTATACCGGCGAACTGGATGTCGAGGCCTATTATGGCGGTGTCGACGTGGCGCTGACGAATTTCGTCCGCGCGGCGGTCGGTGCCCGTTTCGAGGACAGCGACCAGAGTGTCGACACGTTCGCCTTCCCGGCGAACGCTGCCGACTCCGGTCTTGTCGAGACGCAGATCCAGGAAGACTACGTCCTGCCGGCCGTGACCCTGACCTGGACCTTCGCCGACAACCTCCAGCTTCGTACCGGCTACTCCCAGTCGATCGCTCGCCCGCAATTCCGCGAGCTGGCCTTCGCCGAGTTCTTCAACACCGATACGGACCAGCGCTTCCAGGGGAACCCGTTCCTCGTCAACACCGAGATCGAGTCCTACGATGCGCGTCTGGAGTACTATTTCGGCCGCGACCAGTTCGTGACCGTGGGGGCCTTCCACAAGATCCTGGAAAACCCGATCGAGGAATACATCATCCCGATCGGCGACGGCCTGAACACCTCCTTCATCAACGCGCCGGAAGCCACGCTGACGGGCGGCGAGTTCGAGTACGAGAAGGTCTTCGACTTCTCGGGCCGCTGGGATCGTCCCTTCTTCAACGACCGCGAGTGGTTCATCAAGACGAACTACACCTACATCCAGTCGGAAGTGTCGGCGGATGGCACAGTGACCATCGCCCAGGGTGCCTTCGGCAGCCCGCAGGCGATCGTTCTCGATGCCAACGGCTTCGTCCAGGACGGCCGGGCCCTGCAGGGTCAGTCCGAGCACCTGTTCAATGCCCAGCTCGGCTTCGAAACCTTCGATGGCCGGGCGCGCGGTGCGATCCTGTTCAACTACACCGGCGAACGCAGCCGGGCGGTGGCCAACCTGTCGGACAATCTCCCGGAGATCGTCGAACAGGTGCCGTCCTCGCTCGATCTCGTCTACTCGCGCACGATCGAGCTGGCGAATGCCGACTGGGATGTGCGCCTGTCGGTGCGCAATATCCTGGGCGACGACTACGAGGCCACCCAGTCTGCGGGCGGCGTCGAACTGCCGGTCGACACCTATGATGTCGGCACCCGGTTCGGCATCTCCGTCAGCCGGACCTGGTAAACACTGACGCGGCGGGGCGGGCCTTCGGGTCCGCCCCTCTGCATTCACCCGACGATTAATCCCGAAACGTCGTAAAACTGACGTACGGCACGTGTATCGGGTAGCGGACATCCAAGAGACACCGACGGCAAGGGCCAACACGTAGCGCTGACCGCCTGTCGGACGAGGAGAGGCGGGCGCACACCGTGACGACGCAGTCGCTATCACTGCCGGGCAGGAAGGGCAGCCGGAACGGCCTGCCGCGCGGGCTTGCCTTGGGGCTGCGCCTCTTGGAATTCGCCCTGCTCGCCGCCCTGACCTATCTCGCTGCACGCCTGATCTGGCTGATCGCCTTCGGTGCCAGCGCCACGGATTTCGAACGCGATCCCGCTGCCGCCGGGGCGGGATTCGACGGCCGCCCGGCCTATCAGGCGGACCTGTCGCGGCTGCGCGACAGCGACCTCTTCGCCGACCGGCGCGACGCCCGGGTCGTTACCGCCCCGGTCCAGGCCGCCGTTCAGGAAACCAGTCTCGACCTCACCCTGCGCGGCATCCGCCGCGGTGCCAGCCCGCAAGCCGGCGGCGCCATCATCCAGACGCCGGACAATCGCCAGCGCTTCTTTGCCGTCGGCCAGGAGATCCTGGACGGGGTGACGCTGGAGGAAGTGCATGTCGATCACGTGCTGATCCGCCGCCGCGGCATCGCCGAAGCGCTCTATCTGCGCGACGAGGACCAGGCGCGCAGCACCGCCGCGACGCCCGCCGCACCGGCCGCGGCCGGTCGTGCGGACGGCATCGCGATCGCCGGCCTGTTCCGCGCCGAACCGGTGCGCGAGGGCGATCGCCTGACCGGCTACCGGGTCGCCGGCGGCAATGGCGCCATGCTCTCGGCCATGGGCCTGCGCAATGGCGATGTGATCACCGCGGTCGACGGCCGCGGGGCCACCGACATTTCCGATCTGCCCGCCCTGTTCCGCAGCCTGCGCGAAGCGGGCGACTTCACCCTTTCGATCAATCGGGGCGGCCTGCCCCTCACCGTTCAAGTGGACCTGCCCTGATGACCGATTTCGCGAACCGCCTGTGCGCTGGGCTAGTGGCGCTGGCCCTCATCGTCCTTGCGCCGGCCCCTGCAGTGCTGGCCCAGTCCGGCGGCCCGGGCAATGTGGTCAATTTCAACCAGGCCGAGATCCAGGCCGTGATCGATGACGTGTCGGCCGTGACCGGACACACCTTTATCGTCGATCCGAATGTGCGCGGCCGGGTGACCATCACCTCCCAGGCGCCGCTCACTGCCGACCAGTATTTCCAGGTCTTCCTGTCGACCATGCGCGTGCACGGCTATGCCGTCGTGCCCACGGCGTCGGGCGCTTACCAGATCATCCCGGAACAGGCCGGTGCGCGCACCTCCAACCCGGTCAATTCCAACGTCCGCGGCGACCAGTACGTCACCTCGGTCGTGCGCCTGACGCATTCCGGCACGCGCGACGCGCTTAACATTGTGCGCCCGATGGTCAGCCCGAACGGTTTCGTCAACGCGGCGGAGACCGGCAATGTCCTGGTCATCGTCGACTATGCCGAGAATGTCGCGCGCATCCGCCAGGTGCTGCGCGATCTCGATCGCGACACCTCCATCGTCGAGATGGTGGAGCTCGAGAACGTCTCGGCCAGCGAGATGACGCGCATCATCGAGGCGATCCGCACGCGCAATACCGCCGGCGAGGACGACATGGCCTTCAACGTCACGGTGGCGCCCATCCCGGCTTCCAATACCGTCGTGCTGCGCGGCAATCGCGATGCCGTGGCCGAGATGATGTCGCTGATCCGCCGGGTCGACGGCGTGAGCCGCTCGAACCAGGGCTTCCGGGTGATCTATCTCAACCATGCCGACGGCGAGAACCTGCTGCCGATCCTGCAGCAAGTGGTCGAGACCATGGCCGAGGAGGAGGGCATGAGCCGTCGTCCTTCGGTGTCCTATCACGCGCCGACCAATGCCGTGGTCATCAATGCCGATCCGGACATCCAGCGCGAGATGGAGCTGGTGATCCGCCAGCTCGATATCCGCCGGCCGCAGGTGCTGGTCGAGGGCATTGTGGTGGAAATGTCCGACACGGTCGCCGACGAGCTGGGCGTGCAGATGCTGCTGTCGGGCACCGATGGCGATGCGCCGCTGGCGATGACGCGTTTCGGCTCGAACACGCCGGACCTGCTGGCCCTGACCGGCGCGATTTCCTCGCCGGGCGCCGACGACAGCGACCTCAATGACGAGCTGCGCCGGGCGGCGCTGAACTCGCTGCTCGGCGCCACGGGCGGCACGATCGGTTTCGGCGGCCAGAACAGCGACGGGACCCTGTTCGGCCTGGTGCTGAACGCCGTGGAAAGCGACATCAATTCGAACGTCCTGGCGACGCCGTCCATCCTGGCCATGGACAATGAGGAAGCCTCCTTCCTGTCCGGCCAGGAAATCCCGGTGACGACCGGCGAAGTGCTGGGAGACGACAATTCCAACCCCTTCCGCACGGTCCAGCGTCAGGAAGTCGGCGTGCGCCTGCATGTGCGTCCCCAGATCACCGAGGGCAATACGATCCGCCTCCTGATCGAGCAGGAGGTGTCCTCGGTCGCCGGCACGGTGAGCGACGACACGACCGACCTGATCACCAACAAGCGCGAGATCCAGACCACGGTGCTGGCCGACAATGGCGAGATCATCGTGCTGGGCGGTCTGATCCAGCAGGAAGACGAAGAGTCGGTGTCCGGCGTGCCCGGCCTGTCGCGCATCCCCGGCGCCGGCCGGCTCTTCCGTTCCGAAGGCACCGAGCGCCGCCGCACCAATCTCATGATCTTCATCCGCCCGACCATCATTCGCGACGAGGCCGACATGCGGGCCGTGACGGATAATCGCTACGGCTATATCCGCGGCCAGCAGATGGCCAGCGATCCGCAGGGCGCCTCCTCGCTGGAATCCATCGTCGAGATGATGATGATCGACATGCCGCAGGGCCAAGCCGACGATGACGAGTGACACGGCCCACAGCGAGGCCCGCGCAGCCAGCCCCGTCACCTACGCCTTCGCGCGCCAGAAGGGCGTCGCTTTCCGGCCCGGCGCCGAGCCCGCCTTCCTGCTGCGCCAGGGCGGCGACCGGCGCGCCCTGCTGGAAGTGCGCCGCGTGGTCGGCGCCACCCATCCCGTGGTGGAGTGCGAGGCGGCCCGCTTCGACCAGGCGCTGTCGGACATCTATGCCTATGCCGGGCTGGGCGCCGACACGGCAGACGCCGATGCCGGCGACGGGGAAAGTCTCAGCCAGCTGATCGACGAGATCCCCAAGACCGAGGACCTGCTGGACAGTGCCTCCGACGCGCCGATCATCCGCCTGATCAACGGCATGATCGCCGAGGCGGTGCGCACGGCCGCCTCGGACATCCACGTCGAGCCCTTCGAGGACCGCGTCTCGATCCGCTATCGCATCGACGGCGTGCTGCACGAGACGGTCTCCGTGTCGCCGCGCCTGGCGCCGCCGCTGGTCAGCCGCATCAAGGTCATGGCGCGCCTGGATATCGCGGAAAAGCGCGTGCCCCAGGACGGCCGCCTGACTATCGCGCTGGGCGGCAAGTCGATCGATGTGCGCGTTTCCACCCTGCCGTCGCGCCATGGCGAGCGGGTCGTGCTGCGCCTGCTGGACAATTCCCAGGCCCGCTTCCGCCTGGACGATCTGGGCATGCCCGCCGACATGCTGGCCGACATGAAGAAGGCGCTGGCCCAGCCCAACGGGATCATCCTGGTCACCGGCCCGACGGGCGCGGGCAAGACGACCACGCTCTATGCCGGCCTCAACCTCCTCAACGAGGAGACCCGCAACATCCTCACCGTCGAGGATCCGGTGGAGTACGCCATCGACGGGGTCGGCCAGACCCAGGTCAACGCCAAGGTCGGCATGACCTTCGCCGCCGGCCTGCGCGCCATCCTGCGCCAGGACCCGGATATCGTCATGGTCGGCGAGATCCGCGATGTCGAGACCGCCCAGATCGCCGTTCAGGCCAGTCTGACCGGTCACCTGGTCCTGTCCACCGTGCACACGAATTCCGCCGTCGCCGCCATCGCCCGCCTGCGCGACATGGGCGTGGAAAGCTATCTGCTGGCCTCGACCCTGTCGGCGATCGTCGCCCAGCGCCTGGTGCGGCGGCTCTGCCCGCACTGCCGCGAGGCCTACACGCCCGATGCCGGCGAGCTGGAATTGCTGGGAATGCCGGGCCGCAGCGACGTGACGCTCTATCGCCCCGCCGGCTGTTCGCACTGCAAGCAGACCGGCTATGAGGGCCGCACCGGCGTCTACGAGATCGTCGTGGTCGACGACACGCTGCGCAAGCAGATCCATGACGACGCCCGCGAGAGCGAGATGGCGGCCCACGCCTTTGCCCGCCGCCAGACGCTGTTCCAGAACGGGGTCGACCTCGTGCTGGCGGGCACGACCAGCCTGTCCGAAGTGCTGCGGGTGAGCCGCGAGGAGGGCGAACGCCATGCCGGCGTTTGAGTATGAAGCCCTCGATGCCCGCGGCAAGAAGTCGAAAGGCCTGATCACCGCGGACAGCGAGCTGGCGGCCCGGCGCGAATTGCGCGGCCGGTCGATGGCGCCGCTTGTCGTGCGCTCGGCCGACGGGCGCCGCGCGGTTGCTGCGACCGGTGACGACACGTCGGTGATGGACCGGCTGCGCCGGCAGGACCTGTCCAGCCGCGAACTCATGCTCGTCACGCGCCAGCTGGCCAGCCTGATCGGGGCGGGCATGCCGATTGCGGAATCGCTCGGCCTGCTGGCCCGTCAGGGCGGACGTCACAACATGCAGCGCGTGCTGATGGCCGTGCGGGCCCGGGTCTCCGAGGGCGACCGGCTGTCCACGGCCATGGACGGTTTCCCGAAATCCTTCCCTGCCGTCTACCGCGCGATGGTCGCGGCGGGCGAGGGCGCCGGCGGGCTCGGCCATGTGCTCGAACGCCTGGCCGACTATCTGGAAAAGGAACAGGCGGTCCGCAATCGCATCACCGGCGCGCTGGTCTATCCGGCCGTGCTGACCGTGGTCGCCATCGGCGTGGTGACCATGCTGATGACCTTCGTGGTGCCGCGCATCGCCGAACAGTTCACCGGCATGGGGCTCGACCTGCCGCTCTTGACCCGGATCATGATCGGCCTGTCCGCCGGGCTGCAGGCCGGCTGGCCCTTCATCCTCGCCGGGCTGGGCGTGCTGGCTGTCGCGGCGATGATCGCCCTTCGTCAGGCGGCCGTACGCACGGCGCTGGATGGCGCGATGGTGCGCATTCCGCTGATCGGCGGCTTCCTGCGCAAGGTCGAGGCGGCGCGCTTTGCCCGCACGATGGGCATCCTGATCGAAAGCGGCGCCGTGCTGCCCGACGCGCTGCGCGCCGCCGGCCGGGCGACGGGCAACCGGGCCTTCCGCAATCGGGTCGGCCTGGTCGTTTCCGACGTGGAAAGCGGGCGCGGCCTGTCCGATGCGCTCTCGTCGCGCGGCTGGTTTCCCTCGCTCATGCTGTTCATGGTCGCCGCCGGTGAACGTTCCGGCGCGCTGGGGGAGATGTTCCGCCGCGCTGCCGACCAGATGGACCAGGAGATCGACAGCGCCATCACCGTCGGCCTCAATCTGCTGGAACCCGGCATCATCCTCGTGCTGGGACTGGTCGTGGTGATGATCGTGCTGTCGATCCTGCTGCCCATCCTTCAACTCAACACTTTGGCCCTTGGCTAGGGAGACGTCGATGCAAACCCGTTCGACCCCTGAAACGACCGAAACCGAGACCGACCGCGAGGCCGGTTTCTCCCTGCTGGAGATCATGATCTCCATCACCATTCTGGGCCTTCTGGCCACGATCGTGGTGATCAACGTGCTGCCGGCGCAGGACCAGGCGATGGTGCAGAAGGCGCGCACCGATATCGCCACGCTGGAACAGGCGCTCGACGCCTACCGGCTCGACATGCGCGAATACCCCACGACCGAACAGGGGCTGCAGGCCCTGGTCGAGGCCCCGCGCGGGGCGGAGAATTACCGCGAGGGCGGCTATATCCGTCGCCTGCCGGACGATCCCTGGGGCAATCCCTACCAGTACGTCTATCCCGGCCGGCACGGCATGCTGGACATCTGGTCGCTGGGCCGCGACGGCCGCGAGGGCGGCGAGGAACTCGACGCGGATATCGGCAACTGGCAGGGCTGATGACACCGGCGTCCGCGCATAACTGGGACCGCGAGACGGGGCTGTCGCTGATCGAGATCCTGGTGGGTATCTCGATCATGGCCGTCGTCGCCTTCGCGGTGACGCTCTCGATCCGGCCCGGCGGCACGCCGCTGGAGGCCGAGGCCGACCGGCTGGCCGTGCGCCTGCACCAGGCCGAGGCCGAGGCCATCGCCTCGGGCGCGCCGGTCGGGCTGGCGGTCGAGGGTGCCGGTCGCGGCTATGCCTTCTACCGCCATGTCGACGGGCGCTGGTGGCCGCTGAGCGATCATCCCACGCTGGGCGGGTACACGCTGGACGAGGCCGTGTCCCTGGACATCGCCGACGCCGCGCCGGTCCGGGCTGCCGCGGCCGAACGCGCGGCACTATACCCGGCGATCTGGTTCGACCCGGCCGGCATGACCGAACCCTTCCGCCTGCGTCTCGTCTCGGAAGGCGCGGCGCTGGACCTGGCCTGGCAGGCCGACGGTTCGATCGCGCGCGAAACGCGGGGGGCGTCATGACTGCCCGTCCCGGCGCCGAAAGCGGCTTCACCCTGATCGAGATGATGATGGCGCTGGCCGTGCTGGCCATCGCCGGTCTCGCCCTGATGAACATGACCCAGGCGACGACCCGCAATACCGGCGCGGTCGAGGAACGCGCCCTGGCCATGCTGGCGGCGGAGAACATCCTCAATACCGAGCTGCTGCGCCCGGGCCGGCCGCAATCGCGCAGCGGCGCCTACGAACTTGCCGGCCGCGAATACGACTGGGCGCTGGAGGTCAGCGCGACCGACGATGCGGGTCTTGTCCGCCTTCACCTGGACGTGCGCGAGGCAGGCAGCGATCGCCTGGGCGCCGAGCTGGACACCTTCCGGAGGGCGCGATGACCCGGCCCCTTCCCTCCGCCTCGAACGAGGCCGGCTTCTCCCTTATCGAGATCCTGGTCTCCGTCTTCGTCTTCGCCGTGATCGGCACGATCTCCGTCGCCCTGATGGCCTCCAGCGTCAGCGCGCGGGACATCAATGGCGAAGTGCTCGACCGCACCGCCATGCTGGACCGGGCGCGCACCCTCCTGCGCGAGGATTTCGGCCAGATCGCCCGGCGTCCGGTGCGCGATGCGGCGGGCTATCGCGACCCCTATATCTTCGCCGGATCGGAGACGGGCCTGGCCGATTACGAAACCGGTCCGGGCGAGCGTGTCCTGGTGACTTTCACCCGGCACGGGCGCGCCAATCCGGGCCTGATCCGCCCGCGCAGTTCGCTGCTTCACGTCACCTATCTGGTGCATGACGCGACATTGGTGCGGCGCGTGCGCGACTATCCCGATCCCGGCGAGACCACGCGGATTACCGACCAGGTCCTGCTGGAGGGCGTGGAGGATATCCGCATCGACTTTCTCGTCGGCTCGGCCTGGCAGAACCGTGCCTTCATGCCGGCGGACGGGCAGGGCGCACCGCCCGCGGCCATCCGCCTGCGCTACGACCTGCCGCCCCTGGGCGCGATGGAGCATGTCGTGCTGACCCCGGAGGCGGGCGGATGAGGGGCGTGGACCGGCATTGCGAACGCGGCGCCTCGCTGGTCAGCGCGCTGCTGCTGGTGGCGGTGATGGCCAGCCTCGCCATGGCGCTGGCCGGGGATCTGCGCTTTGCCATGCGGCGCTCGGCCAATATGGATGTGCGCGACCAGGCCTACTGGTATGCGCTGGGCGCGCGGGAATTTACCGAGGACCTCATTGCCCGGGCCATGGAAAATCCCGAACGGGCCCTGCGTCCCGACGCCGACTGGCTGGCCGGCCCGCGCACCTTCCCGATCGAGCAGGGCGTCCTCGCCGGCCGGGTGCGCGACGGAAACAACTGTTTCAATCTCAACGCCCTGGCGCCGGCCAATGGCAATGGCGAGCGGATCGCCGATCCCGAACGCCTGCGCCGGTTCGAACAGCTTCTGCGCCTCGTCGACATTCCCGCCGCCACCGCGATCCGCATTGCCGCCCAGACTGCCGACTGGATCGACAGCGATGTCCGCCCGATCGCCTCGGGCGGCGAGGACGCGCTTTATCCCGGCTATCGCACGGCCAATGCGCCGATGGCCGAACGGGCCGAACTCCTCGCCCTGGAAGCGATGACGCCGGCCATCTACGAGCGCCTGCGTCCGCTGGTCTGCGTGCGGCCGACCGATGCGGCCCTGCCGCTGAACATCAATACGCTGACGCTGGAGCAATGGCCGCTCCTGGCCGCCGCTTTCGACGGGGCGCTGTCGCGCACGGCCGTGGAGGGCATACTGATCGGACGCCCCGCCGCCGGCTTTGCCAATGAGGAGGCGTTCTGGATGCTCGAACCCGTGCGCGCGCTGGATCCCGATGTCGGCCTGCGCGAACGGGTGGGCATCGCGACACGCTATTTCGAAATCGAGATCGATGTGGCCCATGCCGGCCAGCGCTTCGAGCTGGGCGCGCTGGTGCATGTCCTGGAGGGCGGGCAGGTGCGCCGCATATCGCAGACATACGGAAGTATTTCATGAGCCAGGACCTGATCCTCAGGCTGGACGGGCAGGGCGCGCTGCACTGGTCCGTCATCGACCGCGCCGGCGGCGAGCGGCGCGCCAGCGGCCTGTTCGAGGCCGGCGAGACGGCCGATCTGCCGGAAGCGGGCGATGTGGACCGCACGCTGGTCCTGCTGCCGTCCGAGGACGTGTTCCTCTCCACGATCGACCTGCCCGCACGCGGCGAGCGCGAGGCGCGCCAGGCGGCGCCCTACATGATCGAGGAGGCGCTGGCCTCGCCGCTGCCGTCGACCGCCGTCGAGCCGGGGCCGCGCGACGCGGACGGGCGCCGCTGGGTGATGGCTGTGGACCGGGAGACGCTGGACGCGTGGATCGAGCGCATCGCCCCGCTGGCGGTGCGGCCGGTACACGTCCTGCCCGATTGCGTCGCTGCCGCCCAGCGCGATGTGGCGCTGACCCTGTTCGATCGCGGCGACAGCATTCTCTGGCTCTACGGCGCCCAGGTCCGCAAGCCCGGCGAGCCGGCCGGCGGGGCGATGGATCCGGGCCTGTTCGGCAAGGTGATCTCGCCGCTGGTGGAAGGCGCGGCCGGCGGTCCGGTGGCCGTCTCCACTTCGCTGGGGCTGGCGGGCGAGAATTTCAGGCAAGTGCCGCGCGGCGAACTGGACCTCATGGCCAGCGCGCTGCCGGCCGACTTCGTGGCGGCCATGCCGGCGCTGATGGGCGAACGCTTCCGCAGCCGGTTCGACTGGAGCGGTCTGCTGGGCCCGCTGAAACGCCCGCTGGCCCTGGCGGCCGGTCTTCTGGTGGCCTTCTGTGCGCTGATGGCGGGCGAGGGTGTCTACTACCGCCTCCAGGCCGAACGCTTCGACGCGGCGAGCGTGGCCGAATTCCGCGCCGCCGTGCCCGAGGTGACGCGGCGGGTCATCCCGGCCGAGGCGGAGCGTCTGCTCGATGCGCGCCTGGCCGGGCTGGGCGGCGGCGAGGCCTCGCCCTTCCTGCAATTGATGGCGGCGCTGGCCGAGCTGACCGCGGAGAACGAGGCCGTGCGGGTCGATCATGTCCGCTACGACCAGGCGCGCTCGGAACTCTCCGTCTCCGCGCTTTATTCGGACTTTGCCGATTTCGACGCGCTGAGCGCGCGGGCCGACACGCTGGGCATCGTGCTGGACGATGGCGGCGCGCGCGAGAGCGGTTCGGCGATCGAGGGCGAGTTTACGGTGAGGCTGCGATGAACGGCGTGATGACGATGCTCCGGAGCGCCTGGACCGGGCGCAGCGCGCGCGAACAGGCCCTGCTCGGCGTGGCCGGCGGACTGGCGATCGTGCTGGTGCTGAGCCTCCTGGTCGTCCAGCCCCTGATCGGTTTCAACGACCGGGCCCGCGACGATTACGCCGCGGCCATGCGGCTCTACCGCTCGATCCAGGCCGATGCGGCCGCCTATCGCAGCCTTGCGTCCGAGGCCCGCAGCGAGACCGGCAATGGCGGGTCCCTGCGGTCCGTCGCCGGGGCCACGGCCCTGCGGCACGATATCGCGCTGGCGCGCATGGTGCCCTCGGAGGACGGTAGCCTGACGGTCAATATCGACAGCGCGGACAGCCGCGCCGTGATGGGCTGGCTGGTCGAGCTGGAAAACGGGTTCGGCATCCAGGTCGTCTCCAGCACGATGGACCGGGCCGGCGAGGGCGTCGTCGAGGCCTCCTTCGTGCTGCGCCGCCAGGGCGGGCGCTGAGATGGCCGGGCGTGTTTTCCTGATCCTCGGCCTGCTGCTGGCCTGGCTGATCGTGCTGCTGCCGCTCAAGGCCGTCGCCGTCGCTGCGGGCGGGGCGCGCCAGCTGGGATACGAGGATGTGTTCGGCACGGTGTGGAGCGGCCGTGTCTACGGGCTCACCGTGCAGGGCGAGCGGGTGCGCGAGATCGCCGTTTCCGTCGCGCCGCTGACGCTGCTCACGGGCCGGATATCCGCCGACTGGCGTGCGGCGGATGACGGCCTCACCGGCAATGGTCATGCCGTCATCGCGCCGGGCTATCTCCGGCTGGACCATGCCTCGCTCACCCTGCCGCTGGAGCGCCTGACGGGGCGCCGGGACGGGCTGGATCCCCGCGATCCGGTTTTCGTGCGCCTGGCCCGTCTGGAGCTGCGCGAGGGGCGTTGCGTGGAGGCGTCGGGAAGTGTGCGCTCCGGCGCGCTGGTCGAACCGGCCGCCGCCTATGGCGTCGATGCGCCGCCGCTGGAGGGCGATATCGCCTGCGAGGGCGGGGATGTCGCGCTAACCTTTTCCGGCGAGACGCCGGATGTCACGGTGAACGGGCGTGCGCGCCTGCGGGCGGGCGGCTATGACTGGCAGCTCGATGTGCGCACAGAGAACCCGGACCTGGCCGACGCGCTGGCCCTGGCCGGGTTCGAGGCCGGGGATGATGGCTGGCATGCGGAAGGATATTCAGCCTATGGTTCGAACGACTAGTCTTGTCCTGATCGCGGCCGGCCTCATGACGGCCTGCGGCGCGACGACGTCGCGCAGCACCGATCTGCCGCGCCCGCCCGCCCTGTCCAACGCCCGGGCGGATACCGGCGCCGCCGCGCCGGCCGAAGGCCGGAACGAACTGCCCGCGCAAAGCCTGGCGCCGGGCGCCTGTGCCACCTTCTTCTGGACCGCCGACCCCGCCCACCGCTTCGTCGCCTTCGAGAACGAGACCGAAGGTTTCGCCCGGGTGTTCGCGAACGGCGAAGAGCACGGTTTCTACACGCCGCAGCGCCAGGAGCCCTATGCGACAGGCGAGCCCTATCGCCGCGACTACATCGATCCGGAACGCGGGCTGGATATCCGCCTGGCCGGCCGGGTCGGCGAGGCCCTGCCTTCCGGCCAGCGCATCGAGCGCGTCGTCATGCGTGTGCTCCAGCCGAACGGGCAGACCCGGGTCGTGCCGCTGGTCGGGCATTATGCCTGCCGGGTTGCGGTGGAGGGGTGAGGTGAACGAACACTCCTTGTCATCCCGGCCGGATGCCCCGTGAAGGCGGGGCGCAGAGCCGGGACCCATACGCGCCGATGCAGGTCGGCAGCAGCTCCGATAGCAGAGACAGCTGGATCAGCACCGGGATTATGGGTCCCGGATCTTCGCCCGGCCCAAGGCCGGGCATGCGTCCGGGATGACAATGTATGGTGCTGGGTGTCTCACAGCACCGGATAGAGCCCCGGTCCGTAGGCGCGGTAGATCCAGCCGACGGCAATGCCGACGGCCAGCCAGGGGCCGAAGGCGTAGGCCGTGCCCCGTTCGGGCATGCGGCGGCGGGCCAGCGCCGTCAGGGCGATGAAGAGCAGGGCGGCGCCCGAGCCGACCAGCACGATGACGGGCAACAGCCAGCCGCCGCACCAGGCGCCGCCCGCGGCGGCGAGTTTGGCGTCGCCCCGGCCCAGCCCGGGGCGTCCGGCCAGGTGCCTGTAACCCAGCTCGACGGCGACGAAGCCGGCATAGCCGGCCGCGGCGCCGGCCAGCGAGGCCCAGGGCGTTGAAAACACGAGCACGTTGACGGCGATCCCTGCTGCAATCAGCGGCAATGTCATGGCATCGGGCAGGCGGTATGTGCGAAAGTCGATCCAGAACAGGGCGATAAGTGCGATAGTGAGAAACAGGCTTGCGGCGTGGGTGTGAAACATGTTGCTCCTGTCACAAAAGTGTCATGCGACTGCGCCACAAGGGCCGGGCGTAGAGGGGTGTTTTCAAGATGACAGACGCCGTGCCGGCGCTCAAAGCCGAAAATGTCTGCATGACATTCGGCGAAACCCGGGCGCTCGACGATGTCAGCCTGACGGTGGAGCAGGGCGAGATGGTCGCCCTGATCGGTCCGTCCGGTTCGGGCAAGTCCACGCTGCTGCGCGTGGCCGCCGGCCTGCAGCCGGCCGACGCGAAATCGGGTCCGGTCGCGGTCCTGGGCCAGACGATGCAGACCCGCGGCAAGGTCGCGGGGCGCGTCCGGAAGAACCGGGTCCGGCTGGGTTTCATCTTCCAGCAGTTCAACCTGGTCGGCCGCCTGTCTCTCTTCTCCAACGTGATGCTGGGCGCACTCGGCCGCCTGCCGGCCTGGCGCGGCGCGCTGGGCCTGTTTCCCGACAGTGTGAAACAGGCGGCCATGGATGCGCTGGAGCGTGTCGGCATGGACGAGTTCGCCGGCCGGCGCGCGTCCAAACTCTCCGGCGGCCAGCAGCAGCGCGGCGCCATCGCCCGTGCGCTGGTGCAGGGCGCGAAAGTCCTGTTCGCCGACGAGCCGATAGCCTCGCTCGACCCGGTGTCTGCCCGCAAGGTTATGGAATTGCTGCGCGAACTGAACACCCAGGACGGGCTGAGCCTGGTGGTCACCCTTCACCAGGTCGATTATGCGCGTCGTTTCTGCGACCGCACCGTGGCGCTGAACAAGGGCCGTATCGTGTATGACGGGCCGTCCGGAGGGCTCGACCGCGACAAGCTGGTCGAGATCTACGGTCCCGAGTTCGAATCCGCCTTCTATGGAGGCGAGGAATGATCCGCGTCCTGAGCCAGATTCTCGTCCGCATCGCGCTTGCCGGCACCCTGCTGGGGCTCGCCGCCTGTTCCGCGCCGCAGGACCCCGGCGACACCGCGGCATCCGCTCCGCTCGACAGTTCGGCACCGGGCGAACGCCGCACGCTGAATTTCGGCATTATCGCCACGGAAAGCTCGTCCAACCTGGAATCCAACTGGCGGCCCTTCATCGCGGCCATGTCGGAATGGACGGGCTACGATATCGAACCCTTCTACGCCTCCGACTATGCCGGCATGATCCAGGCCATGCGCTACGGCTCGATCGAGGTGGCGTGGTTCTCCAACTTCTCCGGTCTGCAGGCCGTGCGCCTGGCCGGCGGCCAGGTCTTCGCCAAGGCGACCTATCCGGACGGGTCGGAGGGCTATAACTCGGTCCTGATCGTGCCGCAGGACAGTCCGATCCAGTCGCTGGAAGACATTCTGGAATGCGACCGGACGCTCGATTTCGGGATGGGCGATCCCAATTCCACCTCCGGCTATCTCGTGCCCTCCGCCTTCATCTTCGCGCCGCGCGGCATCGATCCGGGCGAGTGTTACAATTCGGTGCGCAACGCCAATCACGAGGCGAACGCGGTGGCCGTCGCCAACGGACTGGTCGATGTGGCGACGAACAACACCACCAACATGACGCTTCTGGCGCGCACCCGCCCGGAGATCGCCAGCCGTATCCGCGTGATCTGGACTTCGCCGGCGATCCAGACCGACCCGATCATCTGGCGGTCGGATCTGGACGAGGAAGCCAAGCAGCGCCTGCAATACTTCTTCATGAATTACGGCCGGATGGGCACGCCGGAAGAGATCGCGGAGGCCCGCGAGGTGCTCGATCCGCTCTATTTCGGCCTCTTCCTGCCCTCCTCGAACGCCCACCTGGACCCGATCGTCCAGCTGGAGATCGTGCGCGACCTGACCGAGGCGCGGAACGATCCCGACCTCTCCGAGGCCGAGCGCGAGGCGCGCGTGGCCGAGCTGGAGCAGCGGCTGGCCGAGGTCGAGGCGGGCAATACCGGTCTGATCAGCCAGGCAAGTGCCGTCGAGGGCCTGTCGGAAACCGGCCCCGCCGAAACCGCCGACGGCGCCCATATCAACTGGCTCGCCAGCGCCGTCATCCTGCTTCTGGTCGTGGTCCTTCTCACCCTGCTGCTGTGGGCCTCCGCGCCGCGCGGGCCGGGACCCCGGGTTCCGCTGACCGAGCGTGTCGCCAATGCGGTGATCGCGGCGGGCGTGGTGATCATCCTCGTCTGGAGCTTCGACAGCGCCGACATGGATCGCTCCTACCTCCTCGTCGAGAATGCCGGCGATATGGGCGAGTTCATCGCGGGTTTCTTCCCGGAAGACTTTTCCTCGGCCCAGTCGCGCACGACCTACTGGCAGAACCTGACGCACGGGTTCGGCGAGGCCGTGCCGCAGATGATCGTCACCGTCCAGATCGCGATCTGGGGCACTTTCATCGCCGTGCTGGCGGCCATTCCCTTCGGCCTGCTGTCGGCGCGCAATGTGGCGCCGTCCTGGGTGGTCCAGCCGGTGCGACGGCTGATGGACGTCTTCCGGTCGATCAACGAGCTGATCATCGCCCTGGTCTTCATCGCCGCCGTGGGGCTGGGGCCGCTGGCCGGTGTGATGGCGCTGGCCGTGCACACGACCGGTGTGCTGGCGAAACTCTTCTCCGAAGCCGTCGAGGCGGTGGATGACGGGCCGATCGAGGGCGTGCGCGCGACGGGGGCCGTGCCGCTGCACGAGGTGATCTGGGCGGTGATCCCCCAGGTCGCGCCGCTGTGGACCTCCTTCGGCCTTTACCGCTTCGAATCGAACGCCCGGTCGGCGACCGTGCTCGGTCTGATCGGCGCGGGCGGTATCGGCCAGATCCTGTTCGAGGCAGTGCGGGCCTTCGACTACCAGCGTACCGCGGCCATCGTGATCGTGATCGTCGTGGCGGTGAGCGCCATCGACCTGCTCTCGCAATTGCTGCGCAAACGCCTGGTCTGATCCTGTGACAGGCGATCATGGGATAGGACTTGGTTTTGTCCCAATTCGGCGTTAGGCGAAGCCGCGACAATTCAATCCAAGGGGATATGACCCATGTCAGCGTTCAAGAAGCTTTCCGCGGCCCTCGCGATCGCGGCCGTCACCTCGGCCGCCGCCTATGGCCTGCAGCAGCGCGATCAGATCCGGATCGTCGGTTCCTCGACGGTCTTTCCCTTTTCCACGGCCGTCGCCGAGAGTTTCGGTGCGAAGACGCAATTCTCCACCCCGGTCGTCGAGTCGACCGGCTCGGGCGGCGGTTTCCGGCTGTTCTGTGCCGGTGTGGGGTCGGAACATCCCGATATCGTCAATTCCTCGCGCCGCATGCACGCGTCGGAATTCGAGCGCTGCCAGAACAATGGCGTGCGCGAAATCACCGAAGTGCGGATCGGTTTCGACGGCATCGTGCTGGGCTCGGCCAGCGAGGCGGCCGAGGAGCTCGACCTCTCCCTGACCCAGCTCTGGCTCGCCCTGGCGGCGGAAGTACCGGCCGACGAAACCTGCTCCGGCTTCGTCGAGAATCCCAATGAGCGCTGGTCGGATATCGACCCGTCCCTGCCGCGCCAGCGCATCGAGGTGTTCGGACCGCCGCCGACGTCGGGCACGCGCGATGCCTTTGTGGAGCTGGCAATGCAGGCCGGCGCCGCCGGCATCGACTGCATGGCCGAGCTGGAAGAGGCCGACGAGGACCGCTTCGAGACCATCGCCGGGCGCATCCGCGAGGATGGCCGCTGGATCGATGCCGGCGAGAACGACAATGCGATCGTGCAGACCCTGGTCAACACGCCCGACGCGTTCGGCGTGTTCGGCTATTCCTTCCTCGACCAGAATTACGACCGGCTCTACGGCGTGTCGATCGACGGCGTGGCGCCGGAATTCGACGCGATTTCCGACGGCACCTATCCGGTTTCGCGTTCGCTCTTCTTCTATGTGAAGAACCAGCACGCCGCGATCGTGCCGGGCCTGGCCGACTATGTCGGCGAGTTCACCTCGGACGCGGCCTGGGGCGAGTTCGGCTATCTCACCGATCGCGGCCTGATCCCGCTGGCAGACAGCGACCGCGCCGAGATCGCGCGCCAGGCACAATCGCTCGAAGCGATGACCCAGGCGCCGGAATAGGCTGCCTGTCTCAAGTCCGACGCTTTGAAACCCCGGGGCATGCCCCGGGGTTTTTCGTGAAACTGACGAAAACCGTACGAAGCTTTAACTGGACCTCTGCGGCGCGACATCCTGTTCTCCCGTCCACAAAGACAGGGGATACAGATGAACTGGACAACAATGATGGTGGGGTGTTCCGCGTTGACGTTGGCCGGGTGTGCCGTGTCGCAGCCGGACACTGCGCCGCCGCCGGCTGCTGCCATGGTTGAGGCCGATCTGTCCGGCCTGACCGCTGCGGCGCTGGCGCAGGAAATACGGCAGGGCCGGATCACAGCGGTGGAGGCCACGCAGCATTACCTGGATCGTATTGCCGCACATGACCGCAACGGGGCGCGGCTGCAATCGATTATCGCGCTCGATCCGACGGCCCTGGACCAGGCCGCGCGCCTGGACGCGCTGGCTGCCGAGGGACGCTTTGCCGGAGTGCTGCACGGCGTGCCCGTTCTCGTGAAGGATACGATCGACGTGCAGGGGGTGGCGACGACGGCCGGCTCGCTGGCGCTGGCCGGCAATATTGCCGCCGACGATGCGCAGATCATTGCCCGGCTGCGCGCGGAAGGGGCCGTCATTCTGGGCAAGACCAATCTGTCGGAATGGTCGAACTTTCGTGCCGGCGGCATGCCGGCCGGCTGGAGCGCGGTCGGCGGACAGACCCGCAATCCGTACAGCTCCGACCACTCCCCGTGCGGATCGTCGTCGGGATCGGCCGTGGCAGTCGCCGCGGGGTTTGCGCCGCTGTCGCTTGGCGCGGAAACCAGCGCCTCCCTGATCTGCCCGGGCGCCGTGAACGGTGTCGTCGCCTTCAAGCCGACGGTCGGGATCCTGTCGCAGGACGGTATGGTCCTGGTCTCGACCGGTCAGGATACAGCCGGCCCCATGGCCCATACGGTTGCCGGCATCGCACTGGCGATGAATGCGATGACAGGCGCAGGCCGCGGTGACGGATTCGAGGCCGTTCTGGATGCCGATCTCACCGGGCTGCGCATCGGGGTGTTCCGCTGGGCAGAGGGCGGGCATCCCGGTGTGTCTGCGGCCTTCGACGAAACGGTCGCACGGCTGGGAACGACCGGGGCCGAACTCGTCGAAATCACCGAATTCTCGCCCGACCCGGCGATGTGGCAACACGGCGAGACCATTCTCATGAGCGAGCTTGCGGCGAATCTGGCGGCTTATCTGGCGGAGACGCCGGATACCGTCGAGGTCCGGTCGCTGGCCGACCTTCTGGCCTTCAATGCGGCCAGCCCGGGCGAGCAAACCGAACGGTTCGGCCAGTCAATCCTGGAGCGGGTTGCAGACGCGCCGCACGCGGACACGCCAGAGCACAGCGCGCGTGTCGAGGCGGTTCGGAGGGCGGCCCGCGAGCACGGAATCGACCAGCTGCTGGACGAGCACGACGTGGATGTACTGATCATGCCCGCGGCCCCGCCGGCCGCGCCGTGGGAGCGCGACCCTGAAACCCGGGCGCTGCGCCGCAATGTCGGTGCGACCTGGCTGCCGGCGATGGCGGGCTATCCGATGCTCACGGTTCCGATGGGCCAGAGCGAGGGCTTGCCGCTCGGCCTGGGTATCCTTGCCGGCGATGGCGATGACGCAGTCGTTCTTCGTGTCGGTTATGCCGCTGAACAGCTGGGACTGGAAACCCGCCGCCCGGACCTCGCGGAATAGGGGCGAGGCGGCCGGAAAGGCCGCCGCGTGCCACCTCAGTACAGCGACTTTTGGCGTCTCAGCCGGCGCCAGAAGCGGCGGCGTTCCGGCTTGGGGTGCGGGGTGAGATTCTCGACGAAATCGATGGCGCATTGCCGCCAGGAATGCTTTTCCGCATGGGCGCGCGGCGCGGCGCGGTCGATTTCCAGGCAGTCCAGGCAGGCCTGGCGCAGATCGTCATTGATGAAGCCGCCGCCGGATCCCGGGATGATGTCCTTGGGGCCGTGGGCCGGATAGGCCGCGACTGGCGTGCCGCAGGCCATGGCTTCCAGGTTCACCAGGCCGAACGTGTCGGTCCAGGACGGGAAGACGAAGACGTCGGCATCGGCAAAATAGCGCGCCAGCTCGTCGCCGAACTTCGACCCCGGGAAGACGGCATCGGGAAACTTCTCGATCAGCTCCTCGCGCTGCGGGCCGTCGCCGACCACCACCTTGGTGCCGGGCAGGTCGAGCTTGAGGAAGGTCTCGATATTCTTTTCCACCGCGATGCGGCCGACATTCACCCAGATCGGGCGCTCCAGGCCTTCATAGACGTCCTCGCCGTTCATCTTGCGCTTGTCCGGATTGAACAGTTCGATATCGACGCCGCGGGCCCAGGCGGTGAGGTTCTTGAAGCCGCGCGCGGCGAGATCGTCGCGCATGGACGGGGTCGTCACCATGATCCGGCCCGAGGCGTTGTGGAACCAGCGCATGAAGGCATAGCCCGCCGACAGCGGGATGAAGGGAAAGCGCGCGTGGACGTATTCCGGGAACTTGGTGTGATAGCTCGTCGTGAAGGGCAGGCCCCATTTCTTGCAGATGCCCCGCGCCGCCTGGCCCAGCGGGCCTTCGGTGGCGATGTGGATGGCTTCCGGCTCGAATTCCTTGAAGCGCCGCGCGATATCGCCGCGTGCGCCGATCGCAAGCTGGATTTCGGGATAGGTCGGCAGCGGAAAGGTCCTGTAGCCCAGCCCCGGATGGATGACCTCGATCTGGTGACCCATGTCGCGGCATTCCGAGACGGTCCGTGAAAGCGTGCGCACCACGCCGTTCATCTGGGGCTCCCAGGCATCGGTCACCAGCATGATGCGCTGGGGGCGCTCGTCGGCATCGTCGGCGGCGGTGCCGGCCTCTTCGAGGTCCGCGTCGCGGTCGAGACTATCGCTGTTTTCGGTCATTTCGGCCTGTCATTCGATATGGATGTCGCCGCGTTTAGCGGAACCCGTCCGGGCTGTCAGCCATTAGCATACTGGTGAATGCTCTGGCTTGAAGGAAAGAAAGCGGCTATCGGCGCCGCGAATGCACCCGAAGTGCGTGCCAGGGCGATGGAACAGGCTGCCACCGGGTGCGCGGATTCACGCAGAAACTTGTCCGTATTCCCGTTCGGTTTACGTACAATTGCAATGTTTGGGCGAAGTTATGGAGTGTGCGCTGCTTTCGTGACGCAAATTGCCCGATCACGAAAACAAGTGACCCGCACACTTCACTTGCCCCGACGAAAAGACCGGACCATTGTCCGACCTGTTCATTTGCTGGAGTGGGAGTTTCAGTCATGAATGTCCAGACCCGAGAGGCCCTGCGCTGGGACGACCTGGATTCGGTGAAATTCGCCGACGAAACCGCGATGGCGAAACGCCTCGCGGAAGAGACCGGGATCGACGAGGCCGCGCGAAAACGCATTCATGACGATGCCGTCGAGCTCGTGCAGACGGCGCGCGCGACCACGCGGTCGCGCGGCCTGATGGACAGCTTCCTGCAGGAATTCGGCCTGTCCAACAAGGAAGGCCTGGCCCTGATGTGCCTGGCCGAGGCGCTGCTGCGCGTGCCCGATGCGCCGACGGCGGACCGGCTGATCGCCGAGAAGATTTCCGGCGGTGCCTGGGCGGAACATATGGGCCGTTCGGAAAGCTGGCTGGTCAATGCCTCCACGCTCGGCCTGATGCTGACCGGCAACATCATCGATGTGGAATCCGACGCCCGCAAGAACCCGGGCGACTACTGGCGCAAGATGACGGCCAAGCTGGGCGAGCCCGTGATCCGCGCCGCCGTGTTCCGGGCCATGGGCATCATGGGCGAGAATTTCGTCCTCGGCCGCAAGATCTCCGAAGCGATCAGGCGCTCGAAAAAGGGCGAGGGCGATCTGTGCTCCTTCGACATGCTGGGCGAGGCCGCCCGCACGGGCAAGGATGCCGAGCGCTATCACCGTCGCTATCTCGAGGCGATCGAGGCGGTCGGCAAGGTGCGCGGCGACAAGGCGGTCGAGCTGGAGCACGGCGTCTCGGTGAAGCTCTCCGCGCTGCACCCGAAATATCTCGCCGTGAAGGAAGCGCAGCTGTTCGAGGAGCTCTATCCGCGGCTTCTGGAACAGGCGAAACTGGCGAAGTCCTACGATATCGGCTTCTGTCTCGATGCCGAGGAGGCGGACCGCCTCGTGATCTGCCTGAAAATGTTCGAGAAGCTGGCCCGCGAGCCGGAGCTCGAAGGCTGGCAGGGGCTGGGTCTGGCGCTGCAGGCCTATCAGAAGCGCGCACGTTTCGTCATCGAGCGCCTGATCGAGCTGGGCCGGGAGACCGAGCGCCGCTTCCTGATCCGTCTGGTGAAGGGCGCCTACTGGGACACCGAGATCAAGTTTGCCCACCAGATGGGCTGGCCGGACTTCCCGGTCTGGACGACCAAGCCGGCGACGGACCTGAACTATCTGTCCTGCGCGCGGGTCATGCTGTCGGCGCCGGACCAGATCTATTCCCAGTTCGCCACGCACAATGCGCACTCGCTGTGCGCGGTGCGCGACATGGCGCGTGAGGCCGGGGTGGACCATTACGAGTTCCAGCGCCTGCACGGCATGGGCGAGGCGCTCTATGCCGCCGCCGGGGACCTGCACGGCGAACGGCCTGTTCGCATCTATGCGCCGGTGGGCAGCCATGAGGATCTCCTGCCCTATCTGGTGCGGCGCCTGCTGGAGAACGGCGCCAACACCTCCTTCGTCCACTCCTTCCTCGATCCGGAGGTTCCTGTCGAGGACGTGGCACGGGGGCCGTTCGAGGTCGCCGACACGATCGACCGCCACCCGGAAATCGCGCTGCCCGGCGACCTCTACGGCGAGGAGCGGCCCAATTCGAAGGGCCTCGACCTCGCCCAGGCACGGGTCCGCAGCAGCCTGGCGAAGGCGTTCAAGGAATTCGAGACGTCCGAGCCGATTACCGCGGCGCCGCTGGTCAACGGCCAGCTGCTCGACGGGGCCGCCCACCAGATCATGTCGCCGGTCGATGCGGCGGAATATGTCGGCACGGCAGTCGACGCCTCGGTCGACGATGTGAATGCGGCCTTCGAGATCGCGATCGCCGCCCAGCCGGCCTGGGATGCACGCGGCGGCAAGGCGCGCGGCGAGATCCTGCGGGCCATGGCCGACGCCATGGAAGCGGACATGGAACGCCTCATCGTCCTGATGGCGCGCGAGGCCGGCAAGACGCTCAATGACGGCATTGCCGAAGTGCGCGAGGCGGTGGATTTCTGCCGCTACTACGCCGCCCAGGCCGAGCGCGAGTTCGACTCGGCCGAGCGCCTGCCGGGGCCGGCCGGCGAGACCAATCATCTCGGCCTGAAAGGCCGCGGCGTCTTCGTCTGCATCAGCCCCTGGAACTTCCCGCTGGCGATCTTCACCGGCCAGGTCGCCGCGGCCCTGGCGGCGGGCAATACCGTGATCGCCAAGCCGGCCGAGCAGACCCCGCTGGTGGCCTTCGAGGCCGTGCGCCTGTTCCAGAAGGCAGGTCTGCCGCCGAGTGTGCTGCACTTCCTGCCCGGCACGGGCGAGATCATCGGTGCGGCGCTGACAAACGATCCGCGCACACAGGGCGTGGCCTTTACCGGCTCCACCGAAGTGGCGCGGGCGATCAACCGCTCCCTGGCTGCGCGCGAGACGGCGATCGCGCCGCTGATCGCGGAGACCGGCGGGATGAACGGCATGTTCGTCGACACGACCGCGCTGCGCGAACAGGTGATCGACGACGCCATCATGTCGGCCTTCGGCTCGGCCGGTCAGCGCTGTTCGGCGCTGCGCGTGCTCTTCCTGCCGGAGGACATTGCCGACGAGATGATCGAATCGCTCTCGCTCGCCATGGACGAGCTTCAGCTCGGCGACCCGGCGGATCCGGCGACGGATGTCGGCCCGGTGATCGACAATGAGCAGCGCGAGCTCCTGCTGCGCCACATGGAGCGGATGGAGGGCGCGGCGCGCGTGGTGAAGCAGATCGACGATTCGGCCCTGTCCGAGCGCGGCTTCTTCTTCGGTCCGGCGCTGGTGGAACTGCCCTCGCTCGACGCGCTCGACCGCGAGGTCTTCGGTCCGATCCTCCATGTCGTGCGCTACAAGCGGCGCGACGTGGCGGCGATGGCACGCGAGCTCGCGTCGAAGGGTTATGGCCTGACGCTGGGCATTCATTCGCGCCTGGACTCTTTCCACAGCCAAATTCAGTCCATCGTTCCGGCGGGCAATGTCTATGTGAACCGGAACATGGTCGGCGCCGTGGTCGGGGTGCAGCCCTTCGGCGGGGAGGGCCTGTCAGGCACGGGGCCCAAGGCTGGCGGGCCGCATTACCTGCACCGTTTCGCCGGCGAGCGGACGGTCACCGTGAACATCGCGGCGCAGGGCGGCGACCCGGAATTGCTGAACCTCAGCTGATCGCCTGTCTTAACGGGATTTAACCCTGTTGCGGGGCCCTCGCATCCGGTTTAACCGGGTGTGGCGGGCCCCGCTGCGCATTCAGGATTTGTTAACTAAAAAATCCGCGCGCGGACCATTCAGGGCGTTGACCGTCCCTTTTCGTTGATCCACTATATGTTGGGTCGGCTGGAAACAGCGGCACACTATACAGAGTATCTTTCGACCTTTCGGTTAATTCGCTGCGCGGCCCTGTCTACCGCGCAACAGGAAAATTTTGTCTCGGGCTTGGGGAGTTACGCCATCATGTCGCCACTGGATACGGCCACCAATCGTCAGATGGACACCGAGATTGCCGGCACGCGCCCGGCCCGCCGCGGCAAGCCCAAATCCTCGGCCGGCGCGCATCTGCGCCTGGTCGAAAGCGTCAAGATCGACCGGTCGCGCGATGCGCTGCTGACCGAGTTCGGCAAGAAGACGCTGGAAGACCGCTATCTCCTGCCGGGCGAGAGCTATCAGGACATGTTCGCGCGCGTCGCGACGGCCTATGCCGACGATGCCGAGCACGCCCAGCGCCTGTACGACTACATTTCGCGCCTGTGGTTCATGCCGGCCACCCCGGTCCTGTCCAATGGCGGCGCCGATCGCGGCCTGCCGATCTCCTGCTTCCTCAATTCGGTCGGCGACAGCCTGGACGACATTGTCGGCACCTGGACGGAAAACGTCTGGCTGGCCTCCAATGGCGGCGGCATCGGCACCTATTGGGGCAATGTCCGCTCGATCGGCGAGAAGATCGGCAAGAACGGCCAGACCTCCGGCATCATTCCCTTCATCCGCGTGATGGACAGCCTGACCCTGGCGATCTCCCAGGGGTCGCTGCGCCGCGGATCGGCCGCCGTCTATCTCGACATCCACCATCCGGAAATCGAGGAATTCCTGGAAATCCGCAAGCCGTCCGGCGACTTCAACCGCAAGTCCCTGAACCTGCACCATGGCCTCAACATCTCCGACGAATTCATGAATGCCGTCGCCAATGACGAGGAATTCGAGCTGAAATCGCCGAAGTCCGGCGAGAGCGTGAAGACGGTGAATGCCCGCAAGCTGTGGCAGAAGATCATCGAGCTGCGCCTGCAGACCGGCGAGCCCTACATCATCTTCTCCGACACGGTGAACAACGCCCTGCCGGCGCACCAGCGCAAGCTGGGCCTGAAGGTGCGCCAGTCCAACCTGTGTGCCGAGATCATGCTGCCGACCGGGTTCGACCAGAACGGCCAGGAACGCACCGCCGTGTGCTGCCTGTCCTCGCTCAATGCGGCGAAATATCTGGAGTGGAAGGACGAGCCGGACTTCATCGAGGACATCTACCGTTTCCTCGACAATGTCCTGCAGGACTTCATCGACCGCGCCCCGGCGGAAATGGACCGCGCCGTCTATTCCGCCATTCAGGAGCGTTCGGTGGGTCTGGGCCTGATGGGGTACCACACCTTCCTGCAGCAGATGAATGCGCCCTTCGAGAGCGCCATGGCCAAGTCCTGGAACATGAAGCTCTTCAAGCATATCCGCACGGCGGCCGATGCCGCCTCGGTGAAGCTGGCCGAAGAGCGCGGAGCCTGCCCCGATGCCGAGGCCTCCGGCGTGAAGGCGCGTTTCTCTCACAAGCTGGCGATCGCGCCGACCGCGTCGATCTCGATCATCTGCGGCGGCGTGTCCGCCGGCATCGAGCCGATCCCGGCCAATGTCTACACCCACAAGACGCTGTCCGGTTCGACCACGGTGAAGAATCCCAAGCTGGAAGAGGCGCTGGAGGCCAAGGGCCAGAACACCCCGGCCGTCTGGTCCTCGATCCTGGAGCATGAGGGATCGGTGCAGCATCTCGACTGCCTGGACGAACACGAGAAGGCGCTGTTCCGCACCGCTTTCGAGATCGACCAGCGCTGGGTGATCGAGCACGCCGCCGACCGCACGCCCTATGTCTGCCAGTCGCAGTCGCTGAACATCTTCCTGCCCGGCGATATCGATAAATGGGACCTGCACATGCTGCACTGGTCGGCCTGGGAGAAGGGCGTGAAGTCGCTCTACTACTGCCGCTCCAAATCGGTTCAGCGGGCCGCCTATGCCGGTTCGGAAAAGAAGTCCGAGACCGAGAAGTCCATGGAGGCCGCCGCGCCGACGGACTACGAGGAATGCCTCGCCTGCCAGTAGGTCTTCGACGCAACACCGCCGGCCCTTCGAGGGGGAGAGGCCGGCCATGAAGGGGGCGGCCTCAGGCCGTCCCCTTTCTCTTTGCGCCCTGCGTGTGCCGTCCCATGTTGCAGCGTGTCATAGTCTTGCGATGGACCCCCTCGGGGGCGCGGGTTAACCTTTACTCGCGTCAAGAGTGAATCGGCATGCGCTTCGCGCACCGATCGGCATACTGACGCGTAAGGGGGCGCATGATGAGACTGGGGCGGACAGCCGAATTGCTGACGGCCGGCGCAGTGGCGCTGGGCGGTATCGGCTACGTGCTGGTCGAGCCCGGGAATGCGGCTTCCGACTGGGCGTCGTCCTCCCAGATGATCCAGCAGCAGTTCCGTAACGAGGGCGATGTCCGCCCTCTCTCGCCATCGGCCGCCCGGGTCGCGCTGTCGGCCCTTTCCATGAACGAGGACCCCTTCGGCGGGGCGCCACTGTCCGCGATGACCGCCCAGCAGGGTGCGCGCGTCGATCTCGGCGAGGCGGGGACACTTGAAGTCGCGATTCTCGACGATGCCGGCCGCGACCGGACCCAGCGCCTTTTCTCGCCGCGCGGCGATACCTATTCGCCGGTCGTGATCGATCGCGGCCAGCGCGAGGCGACGGTGGCGGTGAATTATGAGCGCCGTTTCGAGACGCGGGGGCAGGGCGAGGAGCTGGACGTCTCCTTCACACCGCGCGCCGGGCTGAGTGTCGGCCCGGACGGGTCGGCCGCCGGCGCCGGGGCCGAGGTGCGCATCGGCCAGTATCTCCAGGGCGGGCGCGATGCCCGGCCGCGCTGGTATGTGTTTGCCGGCGCCGACCGGCGGGCGCTGATGTACGATCCCTCCAAAGGGGTGGATTTCTCCAACGCCATGCAGCTGGCCCAGCGCCAGGTCGTGGGCGACGCCCAGGCCGGGATCGCCGTGCGCCTCGGCGAGGCCGATCTCTCGCTGGCCTATGTGCGCCGCGAGTACAAGCATGTCGCCGGGGTGACGAGTTTCGACGAGACCGAGGAATTCGGCGCGGTGACGGTGAACTGGTCCTGGTAAGCGCGCGGCGCTAATTCCACCTGTCCCCTTTTTCTACCGAATCGCGCACTCTCCACAGCCTTGAACCGTCGAATGCGCATCAAGCTGTAGACGTTTCGGTAACGATAGGCACAATATCTTGTGTTCGATCCGATTCCGTCACCACGCCATGCCCGCTGGAGCCGCGACCATGACCACCGCCGCCGATACTGCGCCGAACCTCCTGAGCCCGAGCCTCACCTACAAGCCGTTCCGCTATCCCTGGGCCTATGATTTCTGGCAGCGCCAGCAGCAGGTGCACTGGATGCCCGAAGAGGTGCCGCTGGGCGAGGACTGCAAGGACTGGGCGACCAAGCTGACCGAGAAGGAGCGCAACCTGCTCACGCAGATCTTCCGCTTCTTCACCCAGTCGGATGTCGAGGTCGGCGCGAACTACATGGAAAACTACATGCCGCTCTTCAAACCGGTTGAAGTGCGCATGATGCTGGCGGCCTTCTCCAACATGGAGACGATCCACATCGCGGCCTATGCGCTGCTGCTGGAAACCATCGGCATGCCGGACACCGAGTTCTCCGCCTTCATGGAGTACGAGGAGATGGCGGCCAAGCACGACTATCTCGGCCAGTTCGGATGCGACACCGAGAAGGACATCCTCACCTCGATGGCCGTGTTCGGCGGCTTCACCGAGGGGCTCCAGCTCTTCGCCTCCTTCGCCATGCTGATGAACTTCCCGCGCTTCAACAAGATGAAGGGGATGGGCCAGATCGTCTCCTGGTCGGTGCGCGACGAGAGCCTGCACTGCGAGGGCATGATGCAGCTCTTCCACACCTTCGCCGCCGAGACCGGCGCGCTGACCAGGGCGGTCAAGGACGACATCGCCGATTGCTGCCAGACCGTGGTGAAGCTGGAAGACAAGTTCATCGAGCTCGCCTTCGAGGCCGGCGAGGTGGAGGGCATGACGCCGGACGATATCAAGCAGTACATCCGCTATATCGCCGACTGGCGCATGAAGCAGCTGAAACTGCCCACCATCTATGGCGTCAAGGAACACCCGCTTCCCTGGCTGACGGAAATCCTCAACGGCGTCGAGCACGCCAACTTCTTCGAGGCCCGCGCCACCGAATACTCCAAGGGCGCCACCAAGGGGGCCTGGCACGGCGACAATGGCGTTTGGGAGATGTTCGACAAGATGAAGAAAAAGGACGACGGCGTCCCGGCGGAGTAGGGGGCGTTCGTCATCCTTCCCCTTGACGGGGAAGGTGTCCGGCGTAGCCGGACGGAAGGGGTGAATCCCGGTGGTGGCAAGATCGCAAGAAATCTCGCCCCCACCCACTCCACCGCTGCTCACGCAGCGGTCCCCCTCGCCCATCAAGGGCGAGGATAGACGGGGCTTCCGGCCCTGCGTCATGCTCAATCGACGATGTCCGGGCATTGCAGACGACCCGTCGGGTGAAGTCTTGTTATTGAGGGGTATGCGAAAAGTCCCGAGGGATCGCCTGCAACCCGGTGAAGCGGATTAAGCCGCGGGCCGATCGTGCCCGCGTCAGCGCCACCCGGTCCGCCGCGCCTGTGCACCGGCATCGCCGAACCGTGGGACGATGATAGGCCGGGTCTGCGGGGGTGGGGATAAGTTACATGGCGCTTCACCCTGACATCCCGGAATTGGCGAGTTTCGCGCCGCCAGCGTCCTCCACCCCCCGGCTCAATTTTCCCGGAAGCGCGCAGCGCTATCCGGGACCAACGGATGACTCATCGCCTGAAACCGGCCCTCGGTGGATCCCGGCTCTGCGGCCCGCCTCCGCGGGCCATCCGGCCGGGCGAAGTGTGGATTTGGGGACAAGGTCTCCGTCATCCTTCCCCTCTATGGGGAAGGTGTCCGGCTTAGCCGGGCGGATGGGGTGAATCCCGGTGGTGGACAGACTTGGGGACAGACA
The DNA here is from genome assembly GCA_034659015.1 of Pseudomonadota bacterium. Classification (GTDB taxonomy): domain Bacteria; phylum Pseudomonadota; class Alphaproteobacteria; order Caulobacterales; family Maricaulaceae; genus Maricaulis. The sequence goes on from JAYEGL010000019.1 coordinate 94,911, forward strand.
CCTAAGCCGGGCTTAGGTGTCTGTCCCCACGGCTTCTAAGGGCGAGGATAAGAACTACCCCAGCCGCTCCAGGATCGGGCAGTCCGGGCGGTCGTCGCCGCGGCAGGCTTTTACCAGATGCGCCAGTTCGTCGTGCAGGGCGGCGAGCTGGCGTTGTTTTTCCTCGATCTCTTCCAGGTGCGCCTGGGCGATGCGGCGGACATCGCTCGAGGAGCGGCTCTGGTCCTCGTAGAGGCTGAGCAGTTCGCGGCATTCCTCGATGGAAAAGCCGAAATCGCGGGCGCGGCGCACGAAGGCCAGCTTGCGCACCGCCGCCTCGTCATAGCGGCGATAGCCGGTCTCGGAGCGGTCCGGGGCGTCCACCAGTCCGATATCGGCATAATAGCGCACGGTTTTCACCGGCAGGCCCGCCGCTTTCGCCGCCGTTCCGATATTCATTGAATCGCCTCCTTGACCTTCCAGTTACAGGAGACATTAGGTGTCGTGGCATCGAATGTAAATCGGAGCCCATCATGACGGCGACCACCCTCACACAGCCGGCCTTCTGGCAACGCACGCACACCTGGGGCCAGGCCTCGAAAAACACGCTCTGGTGCCTGATCGGCTGTTCCATCGGCGACTTCGGCACCATCGCCTTCTTCCAGTTCACCGGCATACCCTGGCCGACGATGGCGATCATGACGCTGGCCATCATCAACGGGCTGATGACGTCCATCGCACTGGAGACCGTCATTCTCTCACGCCAGATGGCGCTGCAGACCGCCTTCAGGACGGCGATCGGCATGTCCTTCATCTCCATGATCGCCATGGAGGCGGTGATGAACACGGTGGATGTGGCGCTGACCGGCGGGGCCAAGCTGACCTGGTGGGTCATCCCGATCATGCTGCTGGCCGGCTTCCTGGCGCCGCTGCCCTATAATTACTGGCGTCTGGCCGCGCTCGGGAAGAGCTGCCACTGAAGCGGCGTCAGAGCGGCTCCATCGCCAGTCCGTGCCCGCCTGCGGGCGCGGTCTCGGCGATGCGCTCCATGTTCGCGATCAGCGGACGGCCGCGGGCGATGGCCTGCTGCACCGACGGAAGCTCCAGCGAGGCGCGGTGACTGTCCGCATTGTCCCAGACCTCGGTGATCCAGATCGCGTTCGCGTCCCCGGGATCGCGCGCGACGATATAGGAGAAGCAGCCCGGCATGTCGGCCATGCCCTCCAGCAGGATGTCGACCAGCGCGTCGCGCTGCCCGTCCTGCGCCGTGAATTTCCCGATCAGCCCGTACATGTGCGTGTCCCCTGCTTGTGTGGGCGTACGCTAGCAAAGCTCCGGGAGGAGGGCGAGCGCCTCAAGGCCAAGGGCTCGCCCCGCTTCGCGGGGGACACCTTTCCTCCCCACGCTAGTGGGGAGGGGGACCCGCGAAGCGGGGGAGGGGCCGCCGCGGCACGCGGCGGAAGGGTGGAGACAGTCTCCAAGGCCCTTCGCGGCCTGCGGCCGCGACCCCTTCGACCCCTCCTTCGCCAAGGCTTCGGAGGGCCCACTTCCCCGCAAAGCGGGGAAGAAAGGGCTCCCCCTTAGATCGCCACCTCGCCGGCGGGCTCGCGCATGTTGTAGCTGGACGCCATCACCCGGCCATAGGCGCCGCCGTTTGCGATCAGCACCACATCGCCTTCCTGGGTGTCCGGCATCAGGCGCTGGGCGCCCAGGCGGTCGGCGGTTTCGCAGATCGGGCCGACGATATCGGCGATATACGACGCCTCCGCGTCCAGCCGCGTGAGATTGACGATCTCGTGCCGGGCGCCGTAGAGGGCCGGGCGGATCAGCGAGTTCATGCCGGTATTGAGGCCGACGAAACGCGCATCCGGGGTGTGTTTGAGCTGGGTGACCCGCGCCAGCAGAACGCCGGCTTCGGCCGAGATGTAGCGTCCGGGCTCGATCCACAGCCTGTATTCCGGGTGCGCCGTCTTGAGATCGCCCAGCACGGCATCCAGCGCCGCCATGTCGATACGGCGCACGCCGGAGGCCTCGTCGACCGACAGGCCGCCGCCCAGGTCGAGGATCTCCACGTCCGGCATGGTGCGCGCCGTCTCCACCAGGAAGAGGCCGACCCGGCGCCAGTGGTCGGGGTCGGAAATGCCCGAGCCGGAGTGTACGTGCAGCCCGTTGACGATCGCCCCGGCGCTGGCGGCGAGGCTGCGGGCCTCGTCCAGCTCGTCGGCGTGCAGGCCGAACTTGGCTTCGGGGCCCGCGGTGCGGACATGCTTGTGATGGCCTTCGGGGCGCTGGGGATTGATGCGCAGCGTGATCTTGCGGCCCTTGAAGATCTCCGGCCAGGCGCGCAGCGGGTGCAGCCCGTCCAGGGTGACGTGCACGCCCAGCTCCAGCGCTTCGGCATATTCCGCCTTGGGCGCGAAGTTCGGCGTGAAGAGGATGCGGTCGGGATCGAGGCCCGGCACCGCCTCGCGCGCGGCGCGGACCTCGAAGATCGAGACGCACTCCACGCCCAGCCCGGCCCCGACGGCCGTGCGGATCATGTCCGGATGGCCGTTCGCCTTCATGGCATACCAGCCTCGGTCGAGATGCTTCAGGCCCGAGACGGCTTCGGCACGCGTGCGCACCGTCTCCAGATCGTAGACATAGGTGGCGCCGTCGGCGGGGCAGAGGTCGAGCAGGGCCTGGCGCTTTTCGCGCCACCAGGTGCCCGCGCCGGCCGGGGCCGCCTCGGTGAGGTTCTCGCCGATCTCCCGCCAGGAGGGACCGAAGGTCTTGTCGCGCGGTTTCGGCTGGATCAGCTGGTCGTGCAGGCGGCGGCACAGGGGCACGCCCTGATTGCCGTCGACCACGACGGTGAGGTTGAGATCGTTGGCGGCCTGGGAGACCAGGCGCACCGGATAGTGGGCGAAGGCCTCCATCGCCGGACCCAGCTGGGCCAGCAGGGCGCGTACGCCCCGGCCCACCATGGAGACGGCGGCGCAATCCTCGATCAGCTTGACCCGGGCGATGGCGGCAAGATCGTCCTCCAGCGCGCCGAGCACGTCGGGGGTGAGGCCCGGATCGTCGTCCAGCGAAACGGTGACGGAAGTTTCCGAGGTGGAGACCAGATCGATCGACACGCCGTGACGGGCGAAGGGCGCGAAGGCCTGGGACAGGAAGCCCGAGGCGCGCCACATCCCGTCGCTTTCCAGCGTGATCAGGCGCACGCCGTGCTTAACCGACACCGCCTTCATGCGCGGCGTGTCTTCCGACGGCGTCGCCGAGATGGTGGTGCCGCTCATCTCCGGCCGGTGGGTGCACAGGATGCGCATCTCGATGCCGGCCTGGCGGACCGGTCCGATGGCCCGCGGATGCAGGATGCCGGCGCCCATGGAGGCCAGCTCCTGGGCTTCCTCATAGGCCAGCGAGCGGATCTGGCGGGCGGCGCCCGTCAGGCGCGGATCGGCGGAGAAAAAACCGGGCACATCGGTCCAGATCTCCAACCGCTCGGCACCCAGCTTGGCGGCAAAATAGCTCGCCGAGGTATCCGAGCCGCCGCGGCCCAAGAGGGCCGTGTCGCCATCCTCGCGCCGGGCGATGAAGCCCTGGGTGACGATGACCGGCGGCAGGTCGGCCAGCAGGCCGGTGAGGTGTTCGTCGCGATCGCAGGCGCAGTCGCAGGCGAGATAGCCCCGCGCACCGGGCGCATGGATGGCGGCGAGGTGCTCCCGCGCATCCAGCCAGGCCGAGGCCGTGCCGTCGCGTTCCAGCCAGGCCTGGCCCAGCGTGGTCGACATCAGCTCGCCCTGGGCCATGATGCGCGCCTTCAGGCGCGGCGACACGTCGCCGGTCAGCGCCAGGCCGGCGCGCAGCCGGGTGAGCTCGTCGAAACAGGACGCCAGCAGGGTCTCGCCGTCCACGCCCAGTTCGGTCGCCAGCGCGACATGGCGCGCCTTGATGGCCTCCAGCTCCGCCTCGCCCTCGCCTGAGACGGACTTCGCCACCAGCGTGTCGAGCAGGTCGGAAATGGTCGCGACCGCCGAATGCACGACGAAGACCCGTTTGCCCTGTTCGCGCAGTTCGCCGATGCGTTTGGAGATCACACGCCAGTCCGCCAGCGATTTGACGCTGGTGCCGCCGAATTTCAGTACGACCCAGTTCTGCGTGTGATTATCCATGACCTTGCTCCATTTCACGCCCGGACCGGCCTTCAGTCTCCTTGGTGAGCGCGGGATCCGGGAGCGGGGTGCATACAGGCCCTGTTGCGCTGCAACAACAGATAATTGCGCAAACCGGCCCCGCGCGGCGTGCGCAGCGCACTTTCCGTGCCGTCTAGTCGCGGAAAACGGGGGCGCGCTTTTCCAGGTTGGCCATCACGGCTTCGACCTGGTTCGGCCCGCCCATGACGCTGTCCTGGAGCCGGGATTCCGCGGCCAGGATCTCGCCGGCGCTGCCGTCGTCGAGCGTGTTGAGGAGTGTCTTGCTGGCGCGGATGGCCGAGGGGCTGCGACCCGCGATCTGTGCGGCGATCTCCAGTGCACGCGCCCTGGGATCGGGATGGATATCGGTGACCAGGCCGGCCGACCTGGCCTGGCTGCCATCGATCCGTTCGGCGGTATAGGTCAGCTGGCGCAGCACGTCGTCGCGTACCAGACGCCGCGCGAGCGCGCAGCCGGACATGTCCGGCACAAGGCCCCACTGGGTTTCGGCGATGGCGATCTTGGCGTCCGGCGCGGCGATGCGGATATCCGCGCCCAGCGCGATCTGCAGCCCGCCGCCCAGCGCACCGCCCTGGATCGCCGCGATCACCGGCACCGGGGCTTCGTGCCAGGCATAGCCGGCATATTGCGGTTTGTTGCACAGGCCGTGCGTGCGCGGCTCCAGTGATGTCGCAGCCTTGACGTTATCGCCCGCCATGGCCGCGAAACTGTCGAAATCCAGCCCGGCGCAGAACATCCGGCCGCGTCCGGACAGCACCGCGACCCGGGCCTCCTTCTGGTCGCCCAGCCAGTCCGCCGCCTCGATCAGCGCGTCGAACATGGCCGGATCGAGGGCGTTGAGCTTGTCCTCGCGGATCATCTCGACCTGGGCGATATGATCGCTCAGCGAAACCGCGACGCGGTCGTGGAAAGTCTCAATCTGCGTCATGGCGCCATCCTTCCTGTCAGGCGCCCGTGCTTACTGCTTCCGGCGGCATCCGCCAATGGCCGGCAGGCGCGGCCTCACCGGGTGTGAACGACGACGGGCCGGCCGGACGAGGCGCCGATGATAACGGGCCAGCTCAGCCCGCTCATCACGCTGCGGCAGGGCGCGTCGGCGTGGCAGGCCGCGGCGAAGTCAGGTGAGGTCTCCATGGTTTCGGCCGTGAGGTCCGGCATGCCGAGATGGGCGGAAAGCCGCTCGGGCACATCGATGCCATAGCGGTCGCGGATCTCCTGGACGGCCTCGGCGACCGTCCCGGTGTCGCGGCCGCAGGCGCCGTCGAGCACGCATTGGGCATGGAAGGCCAGCCAGTCGCCCTCAATGTGCGCGACCTCGATATAGCGGTCGAACAGATCCGCCGGGCGGATCCGGTAATCCAGGATCTCGATGCCGTCGGGCGCCCGTCGCGCCTGCTCGCCGAAACGGAAACTGGCGCGCTGGTCCAGGTTTGCACTGTCGGTCACCGAACGCACCGATTGCGGCAGGACGGGACGGAAGGTGGCGCACTCATTCCGGCACACCGGATAGGGATAGATCGCCGCCAGGCTCTCCACCCACAATACGTTTCGCGGCGACCCGAATTCGAGGGCTTCGCGCTCTTCGCTGCGCAGGGACTGGTTCATCACCAGAATGCCGGCGACGAGCGCCAGGCAGGCCATCCCGATGACCGTGGAGACCGCCGCCTGCTTCTTCAGCGTGGTGTAGACGAAGGCTGCCACGGCCAGGGCCAGGCCCACGACCAGATACCAGCTGCCGGACGTCGCGACATTCCAGACCGCGCCGAGGAAGGCGAAGGGCAGATAGATGAAGATGAAGAAGAGGATGAAGATCCGGATCAGGCTCAGGATCGTGTCGCTGATGTCCTTGAAGCTGAAGACCAGAAACATGTGCGCCCCCGCAAACTGTTGGCGTGCAGGTTGAAACGGGATTGTTGAACGCTTCGTGAATGGGTTCGCGCCGCAGGCGAACGGCCGGCCGGGCCTTCGTGCGCCGCTGTCGCGGATATTTCGTGACGAGGGAGATTTACCCTCCGGGCGAAATGGGGCATGAGACCGCCGATGACAGTCTTTACGGTTGCGAACAGCCCCGAGGAAGCGGTGGAGCAGCTCGATGCGCTCTATCAGGCTTCCGTTGAACGTCTCCAGACAGCCCTGAAATCCTTCCTGGACGGCGGCAAGCCGCCGTCGGAAGCGGACCGCAAGTCCGGAGCCTTCGTCTATCCCGAATTGCGGGTGACCTATCTGCCGGACGGGCCGCCACCGCCGGTCAGCCGGGCCTTCGGCAAGTTCACCGATACCGGTGTCTATGCCTCGACGATCACCCATCCCGCGCTTTACCGGCAATACCTGATCGAACAGCTCTCCCTGCTGTCCGAGCAGTACGAGATCACGATCGAGACCGGGCCGTCGCAGACGGAGATCCCCTTCTCCTACGTGCTCGACGGGGCCGACGATCTCGACATGAATGCGGCCAGTCCGGCCGAACTGGTGCGGCATTTCCCCTATGCCGACCTGTCCAGGGTGGACGACGAACTGCCCAACGGGCTGAGGCCCTCCGTGCCCGGCGAGGTGAAACCGCTTTCGCTGTTCGAGGCGCCGCGGGTGGACTATTCGCTGCAGCGGCTGCGCCACTATACCGGCACGCCCTACGAGGATACGCAGCAATTCATCCTCTTCACCAACTACCACCGCTATGTCGATGCCTTCACGGCCTGGGCGATCCGCCAGCTGAAGGAAGACAATCACTACGAGGCCTTCTCCGCCGCCGGCAATGTGCGCGTCGATGCGGACACGCCCAATGCGCATGCGCTGGTGGAGGGGGCGCCCTGGCGGCGTTTCCAGATGCCGGCCTATCACCTCATCGCGCCGGGCGGCCGGGGGATCACCCTGGTGAATATCGGTGTCGGCCCGTCGAACGCGAAGACCATCACCGACCATCTCGCCGTGCTGCGTCCGCAATGCTGGCTGATGATCGGCCATTGCGGCGGCCTCAGGCATTCCCAGCGCCTGGGCGATTATGTGCTGGCCCATGCCTATCTGCGCTATGACGCGGTGCTGGACGAGGACCTGCCGCTGGAAGTGCCGGTCCCGCCGATCGCGGAAATCCAGATCGCGCTGGAAGAGGCGGTCGCCAGTGTCAGCGGGGACAGCGGCGACGCGCTCAAGGCGCGGCTGCGCACCGGCACCGTGGCGACCTATGCCGACCGGAACTGGGAGCTGCGCTATACCGCCCAGGCGCGCCGCATCAACCAGTCGCGCGCCATCGCCGTGGACATGGAATCGGCCACCATCGCCGCCAACGGCCTGCGCCTGCGCGTGCCCTACGGCACGCTGCTCTGCGTCTCCGACAAGCCGTTGCACGGCGAGCTGAAACTGCCCGGCGCGGCCAATCTCTTCTACCAGCGCTCGGTCTCCGAACACCTGGCGGCCGGTCTGGAAACGATCGAGATCCTCAAGCGCGACGAGGGCGCCGCCCTGCATTCGCGCAAGCTGCGCAGTTTCGACGAGCCGCCCTTCCGGTGAGGAGAGGGACATGTACCTGCGGTACGTGTCCCGGTAAAAGAGACGGGGGTGAAGACGGGGACACGTACCCAAGGTACATGTCCCCAGGTTTGCGAGGGGGCGCTCCATGTCGAAGACTTCGTCCGCCAGGGCCTGGCTGGGCCGTGCCGTCATCGAGGGCGCGCTGATCGTGTTCGCGGTCGTGCTGGGTTTCATCGTCAACGAGTGGCGCGAGGACGTCTCCGACCGGCATGCGGCTGAGGCGGCCATGACCCGCGTCGTCGCCGAGATCGAGGCCAATATCGCCCAGCTGGAAGCGGTGGTGGACTATCACGAAGCCGTGGTCGAACGGATCGACGAACGCCTGGCCGAGATCGAGGCGACCGGGGAAGCGGTGCTCGGCATCCCCTTCGACGAATACCCGGAACTGCTGCCGCGCGGGGTGAACGCGCCGGGCCTGTCCGACTTCGCCTGGGCGCACGCCCAGGAGCACGGACGGCTGGACGTGCTGCCCTACGATCTCGTCGCGGCGACGGCGCAGGCCTATCGCATGCAGGCCAGCGGCGTTGAGTCGACCTGGCGGCAGATCGTCGAGCTTCTGTTCGCCGGCCCGCAGGTCATGCGCGAACAGGACATCGAGGCCAGCCTGCGCTTCACGCAGATCGGATTCACCGAACTGGCCTCCCAGGAGCGCTTCCTGATCCGGAACTACCGGCGAGTCCTGGAGGAGCTCCGCGAGAGCGGGCTGGGTTAGGGCGGCGCAGCCCCCGAGGCGCGCGCGCCGGGTCTTGCCGCGGCGCAGCGGATTGCGTACCTCAAGGGCATGACACGGATTACACCGCTCGAAGGCGTCCATAATTTCCGCCACTTCCACGACTATGACGCGGTCGATGGCCGCCGCGTGCGCGACGGCCTGTTCCGCTCCGGCCATCACAGCCGGGCCACGCCCGCCGATCTAGACGCCATGCGCAAGCTGGGCATCAAGGTGGTCGCCGATCTGCGCAAGCCGCGCGAGCGCACCAACGAGCCCTCGATGTGGCCGGACGACATGGCCGTGCGGGTGATCGCCTCGGATCTGGGCGACAGCGGCGAGCCGCCGCATCTGGCCTTTCTGCGCAAGGGTGTGCACACGCCCGAAGCGGTGCGCGACTACATGCTCTCCGCCTATCGCCGCATCCCCATGGAAGAGGGCAATCAGGAGGTCTATCGCGAGGGCTACAAGGCGCTGGCCTCGGGCGAGGCCGATGACGGTTTTCTGGTGCATTGCGCCGCCGGCAAGGACCGGACGGGGATTTTCTGCGCCCTGATCCTGGACGAGCTGGGCGTCGATCGCGACACGGTGATGGAGGACTATCTGCTGACCAATGAGGCGGTGGATTTCGACGCGCTCATCCCGCGCATCCGCGAACGCTCGATGGAACAGTACGGCAAGGCCATGTCGCCGGCGATGATGCAGATTTTCCTGGGGGTCGATGCGGACTATCTCGCCGAGGCTTTCCGGACCATGGGCGATACGTCGCGCTATATCACCGAACAGCTCGGTATCGGCGAGGCCGAGCGCCAGGCCCTGCGCGACCGCTGGCTGACTTCCTGACCCGGAACGGGCGTCCGACATGACCGGCCATTCCATCGACCTGCCCTGGCGGGATCCGCTGACGGCATTCGCGCCGCTCGCGGAGATGCCGCACGCCCTGCTGCTGCACGACGGGCGCAATGAGCGGGCGCGCATCTTCGCCATGCCGGATGCGGTATTCGACGGCACGGGCCGGGCCGGGTTCGACGCCTTCGCGGCCTCGGTGCGGCAGACGGGCGGCATGCATGCCGGCCTTCTCGGTTACGATCTGGCGGCGGCCTTCGAGCGCCTGCCCCATCTCGATGTGCGCTGGCCGATGCTGGCCATGGCCCGCTATCCGGCCTGGGCCGAGTTCGATCGTCCGGCCGGTCTTTGCCGGGTGCGCGGGGAGAGCGGCGAGGCGGTGCGGGAACTGGTCGCGCTTCTGTCGCGGGACATCCCGGCGCCGGATGTGCCGTCGGGCCAAGCCCGGATTTCGCCGCGCTGGAGCCGCGAGCGCTATCTGACGGCCGCCCGCCGGGCGCGGGACTATGTGCATGCCGGCGACGTCTTCCAGGTCAATCTGTCCCAGGGGTTCGATATCGAGCTGGCCGAGGGTGACGGACCCTGGCCGGTCTTCGCGCGGCTGTGCGCGGACAGTCCGGCGCCTCATGCGGCCTTTCTGCGGCTGGATGCCGACCATGTCGTGATGACCAATTCGCCGGAACGCTTCCTCGATGTGCGCGAGGGCCAGGTCGAGGCGCGGCCGATCAAGGGGACGCGCCGCCGTGCCGCCGATCCGCAGGCCGATGCGGCGCTCGCCGCCGAGCTTTCCGCCAGTGCCAAGGACCGGGCGGAAAACCTGATGATCGTCGACCTGATGCGCAACGATCTCTCGCGCGTGTGCCGGGCGGGCAGTGTGAGCGTGCCGCGCCTGTGCGAGCTGGAAACCTATGCCAACGTCCATCACCTGGTCTCGGTGGTGGAGGGCGAACTGGACGCGGGGCGCGACGTGTTCGACCTCCTGGCGGCGAGCTTCCCGCCCGGTTCGATTACCGGCGCGCCGAAAGTGCGGGCGATGGAGATCATCTCCGAACTGGAGGGCGAACCGCGCGGCCCCTATTGCGGCGCGCTGGGCTGGATCGACGGTTCCACCGCCATGGATCTCAATGTCATGATCCGCACCGCCGCCCTGCGCCGCGTCGACGGGGTCTGGCGGGCCAGCCTGCGTTCGGGCGGCGGCATCGTCGCCGACAGCGATCCGCAGGCGGAATACGAGGAAACGCTGACCAAGGCCTCGGCCCTGCGCCGGGCGTTCCGTGTGGAGGAGAGATGAGCGGGATCGCGTTCAAGGATGGCGACTGGATCGAGGAAGGCCGCCGGGCCTGGGCGCTGAACGATCGCGGTGCGCTGCTCGGCGACGGGCTGATCGAGACCATGCGGGTCGTCCGCGGCAAGCCGCTGCGCTTCCAGCGGCACATGGACCGGCTGGCGCGCAGCTGCAGCGAGCTCGGCCTGCCCGGACCGCGCGATCCGGACGGCATGGCCGCGCTGATCGAGGAGCTGGCCGGGCGCAATGCGCTGAAGGATGCCGTCGTGCGTCTCACCCTGACCGCCGGGCCGGGCCCGCGCGGCCTGGACCGGCCCGACGAGCTGGTGCCCTCGCTCAGCCTGGCCGCCGCGCCCTTCACGCCGCCGCCGGCGCAGTACCGGCTGGCGACGAGTGAGATCCGCCGCTCACCGGCGAGCATCGCTGCGCGCTACAAGACGCTCAGCTACATGGACAATCTGCAGGCCCGCCGGCAGGCGCGCGGGGCCGGTGCCGACATGGCGCTGCTGCTCGACACGCACGGGCGGCTGTCCGGCGGCGATTGCGCCAACCTGTTCTGGACGAAGGGCGAGGACGTGTTCACGCCGGATCTGCGCTGCGGCGTGCTGGCCGGCACGGTGCGCGCGGAAATCATCGACTCCATCCCGGTCGAGACGGGCGGGTTCGAGGCGGCCGAGCTGTCGCAGGCGGACGCGGTCTTCATGACCAATGCGGCTGTGGGTGCGGTGCCGGTCTCGACGCTGGACGGCGTGCCGGTCGGAAACGGGGAATTGCCGCCGCGGATCGCGGCGCTATTCGCGTGAGACGACCAGCGAACGGCGCGGGCGGAGGTAGAAGGCCTCGTCGAGATCGAAGCGGCCCACGCCCAGCTCGCTGAACAGCGTGTCGTGCCGGTAGGCGACCTCGACCATGATGATCGACCGGTTCGGCTGCAGGACGCCGCCGGGCACGGTCACGGTATCGCCTTCGGCATAGGCCGAGCGTCCGCGGGCATCGCTCCATTGCACCTCGACATCGCCGTCTGCATCCATCATCACGCTGCTCACCCGGAGTTCCAGCGGTGCCGGATCGAACGGCGAGACGATGACCGCGCCGGCATTGAGGATCTCGGTCATCTCGTCATCGGTGATGATGTCGTCCTGGGCGACCAGGTCGGCCAGGGCGCTGGCGGCACTGGTCACCTTGCGGTCGACGGACAGGGCGAGGCTGAGATCCACCGCACCGAGATAGAGCAGGATCATGACGGGCGCGATCAGCGCGAACTCGACGGCCGACAGGCCGCGGCAGTCGCGCGCGAAACGGCGCAGGCGGCGGAGCAGCGGACTATTCATCGAAAGGCTCGTTGCGGAAGACCGTCGCGGCGGAAACCAGGTATTCGTTGTTGTCCATGTTCGCCAGCGCGGCGGTGAAACCGGGCGTCAGGAGCTTCCAGCGATAGAAGGCGCGCACCAGGACGATGTCGCCGGCATCGCCCGGGTCGAAGCCGAAATCGTCGGTATCCATCTCGCCTTCGCTGATCGGGCTGGACTGATCCACCCCGTCGAAATCCTCGAAGACCCGCACATCGATCTCGACATTGTCGCAGCTTCCCAGCATCGAGATGCGGCTGCACACGGCGTTCTTGAAGGCGCCCTCGGACATGCCGCTGGACTGGGCGCGGCCGGTGCGGATATCGCGGGCCGCTTCCAGCACGGCGTTCTCCATCACCGATCCCATGAAGAAGACCGCGGCGACCTCGATCATGGCGAAAAGCAGGAAGAAGAAGGGGGCGGCGATCAGCGCGAACTCCACGGCGGCCACGCCGGAGCGATTGCGCAGGAAGCCCGTCAGGCGCGGGCGCAGGCCCTGCGGCCGGTCAGGGGACGTGTTCGGGGATTCGATATCGGTCGCCATGCTGCTGGTGTCTCCCGGTATCCTGGGCTGTCCGCCTATTGCTGCGGTCCGCCGGCACCGCCGCCGCTGCCGACACCGGCTTCCGCCACGCTGAGACGGCTGTTCTGGGCACTGGTCAGGGCGCCTTCGCTGTCGGCGTCGTCGCCGACGCGCGGAACCGGATCGCAGACATCGCCGCAGGACAGCGTGTTGCGGCTGGGCCCGCGGAACAGGGCGACCTGGCCGTCCGCCGGCGAGGACACCACGATGTCGCGCGAGTAGATGATGCGTCCCACCCGGTCGAGCGCGATCACATTGGTGCGGCCCTGAAGGCGGCCGGTGACCACCAGGGTGCGTCCGTCATGGACCAGGGCATCGGCGATCGAGGGATTGCCCACGACCACGGCGGCGGCTTCGCCCGGCAGGCGCACGACCTGCGCATGCTCGACGGCGACGTCGAGGTCGCTGGCGGCCGCCGGAGCGGCCAGGGCGGCGAGCAGGGTGAATGCGGCGGCGATCCGATGGAACATGGAAGCACTCCGTTCCGGTGAACTGAACATGGCATCCAGTCTCGCGCGCGCGTCTGAATCTTTTCTAAACGCTGCTGGTATTATTTGTTTTTGAAATCGACTGGCACTGTTAGTCGATAATTAACTATAGCGTAGATTGTCGCTCGTACAGATTTTGTTAAGCACGTATTTTTACTGAACCGAAATCGTTCTCGTGTTTGATGGGCATCGTTCAGGAGGGGTCGGGACGGATCGGCTCCTGATGGTGAGGTACCTACACGGGAGTAAAACAATGAAACTCATTTCTCGCTTTTTCAAAGACGAATCCGGCGCCACCGCGATCGAGTACGGCCTGATCGCCGCGCTCATCGCCGTTGTCATCATCGGCGCCGTGACCACGCTCGGTACGGGCATCAGCGGTACGTTCGGCGACGTTTCGGCCGAGCTGAACACCGGCGGCTAATCCCGCAATACCGACGCTGAAATGGCAGGGCCGCTCCCGACGGGGGCGGCCCTTTGTCGTTTGGGTCTTGTCCGGGACGCCAACCCGTTATTAAGGCCTTTCCGGCAGTATCGCGCCATTCCAAGACGGCTTGGCCAGGACGGCCAGGACGGCCAAGACGGGGGATGCCATGCCGATGCTCGCCGATATCCTGCTGATTGCCTTTGCCGGCCTGACGGTCGCTGCCGCCGTGTCCGACGCGGTGCGTTTCACCATTCCCAACTGGCTCGTCGGAGCGATCGCGGCGCTGTTTCCCCTGATGGCCCTGAGCGCGACGGGCATAGGCTGGACCGGGGCCGGCTTCCATCTTCTGGCCGGTTTTGCCGCGCTGGTCTTCGGTTTCGCCCTGTTCGCCCCGGGCTGGATCGGTGGCGGCGATGCCAAGCTGATCGCGGCCGCTGCGCTCTGGATCGGCTGGACGGACCTGGCGGCCTTCGCCTTTCACACGGCCCTGGCCGGCGGCGTCCTTGTGCTGCTGCTCCTGGCCGCGCGCCGCATGGCGCCGGCCTTCCCGCTGCCCGCCGGCTGGGTCGCGCGCTCGGCTTTCGCCGAAAACGCGCCGGTGCCCTATGGCATCGCCATCGCCGCCGGCGCCCTCTGGACGCTGCCCGGACTGGCCTGGCTCTGAGCCCGGGACGACTTGCCCGGACCGTTAAGCCCGATGGATTGCAGGCTGCGGTTGCCGGCGTTTCGCGGCGGTTCGCGCCTGGCGCATTTTATTCGAATCACACGGGGTTTCGGCGTGTGCGGAAAAATCGCCGGTTCAAACGTATTGTCCCGATAGCATTAACGCGACTTTGAGGAATTCCGCTTCTCCTGTGGGGCGTATTCGTGCGCCCAAGAGGTTCGAAGCGTCCCATGAACGCTGTCCGTATTGCCATCCTAGCCGCTGCCGCGATCGCCGCGATCGCCGTGGCTTTCTTCGTCAAGCAGGCGATGTCCGGCCAGGACGCCGCGCCGCAGGTCGTGCAGGTCCAGGAGGAACGCCCCTCGGTCCGTGTGCTGGCGGCGCGGGAAGATCTCGCGACGGGCGCGCGCACCAGCGCCGCTGACTTCTACTGGCAGGCCTGGCCGGACGAGGCGGTCTCTCCGGGCTACATCGTCGAGGGAAGCGGCCAGGGCATCGAGGATTTTGCGGGCTCCGTCGTGCGGGCACCGATCGCCCAGGGCGAACCGATCACCGGACGCCGGCTCGTGCAGCCGGGCGATGCCGGCTTCATGGCGGCGGTCCTGTCGCCGGGCATGCGCGCCGTGGCGGTCCCGATCTCCGCGGAACGCGGCGCCGGCGGTTTCATCCTGCCGAACGATCGCGTCGACGTCATCGTGTCCTTCGAGGAGGAGAGCGAAGGCGGCCGCGGATCGCGCCGTGCCTTTGTCGCGCGCACGATCGTGGAAAATGCCCGCGTGCTGGCGATCGACGAGGTCTTCGGCGATGGCGGCGAGGGCGAGGACAATGTGATCGGCGACACCGCCACACTCGAGCTGACGCCCGAACAGGCGCGTGCGGTCTCCGTCGCCGTGGTGCGCGGCGAGGTCTCTCTGGTTCTGCGCAGCCTGACCGACAATGAAGGCGGCCCGGTGCTGATTTCCGGCGGCGAACCGCAGGCCTCGGGCGAACTGACCGACAACACGTCATCCCGCAACAGCCACGTGACGCTGATCCGCTATGGCCATGTCCAGCAGGTCGCGCTGGCCGGAGACGAGTGAGGACCGACGCGATGATCCGCTCCCTGATCCTTCTCGCCGCGATCGCCCTGGCGGCCGGCCCGGTCCACGCCCAGGCGTCCGGGACCGAGCGCGGCAACACGATGCAGGTTCATATCCGCGAACCCGGCGACGGGCCGGTTTCGCGTTCGCTCGACCTGCCGCTGTCCAAGGCCGCCGTCGTGCACCTGCCGGTCGATGTGGCCGACGTGCTGGTGACCAATCCGGACGTGGTGGATGCCGTCGTGCGCACGCCGCGCCGGGCCTATCTGATGGGGATGGGTATCGGCCAGACCAATGCCTTCTTCTTCGATGCCGACGGCCAGCTCATCCTCGATCTCGACCTGCGGGTCGAACGCGACCTGTCCCCGCTGCAGAGCGCGCTGGAGCGTTTCCTGCCCGATGCGCGCGTCCAGGCCGAGGCCATGAACGATCACATCGTCCTGTCCGGCTCGGTGCCGAGTGCCGCCGATGCCGATGCCGCCATGCGCATCGCCCAGCGCTGGGTGGACGATCCGGAAAACATCCTCTCCATGGTGTCGATCCAGGCGCGTGAACAGGTCATGCTGAAAGTGCGCATCGTGGAAATGCGCCGCACCATCGTGCGCCAGCTGGGCGTCAACCTGACGGCCGCCGGCAATTCCGGTGAATTGGGCTTCCAGATCGAGACCGATCCGGAGTTTTCCCGCGTGGGCCGCTTCCTCGGCGGGGCCGGCGCGCTGCTCGACTGGACCAGCGGCAACCAGACCGGAATCACCGACGTATCGACCCTGCTCCAGGCGATGGAACGCGTCGGCCTGGTGCGCACCCTGGCCGAACCCAACCTGACGGCAATCACGGGCGAGTCCGCGAACTTCCTGGCCGGCGGCGAATTCCCGGTCCCGGTCGGCCGCGACCGCGACGGCAATGTGATGATCGAATACAAGCCCTTCGGCGTCGGTCTCGGTTTCACGCCGGTGGTCCTGTCGGAAGGCCGGATCAGCCTGCGCATCTCCACGGAAGTGTCCGAGCTGACCACCCAGGGCGCGCTGAATGCCCAGGAAAGCTCCGTCGTCGACGAAGACGGCAATGTGATCGGCACTGTGCCGGGGCTGACCATTCCCGCGCTCAACGTGAACCGGGCGGAGACCACGGTGGAGCTGCCCTCCGGCGGGTCCATGGTGCTGGCCGGCCTGATCCAGGAAGAAACGCGGCAGAACCTCGACGGCGTGCCCGGCGTGCGGAACCTGCCCGTGCTGGGCTCGCTGTTCCGCTCGCGCGATTTCGAGAACCAGGAAACCGAGCTTGTCGTGCTGGTGACGCCCTACCTCGTCGATCCGGCCAATCCGAACCAGTTGAGCACGCCCGCCGACGGCTATCGCACGCCGCACGAGGCGACGGCCTTCCTCTTCAACCGGATCAACCAGGTCTATTCGGTGCCCGGCGCCGATACCGGCGATCAGGGCTGGAACGGCCCGGTCGGCTATCTGTTCGAGTAGTGGAGTTGGTGATGACGGCCTACCGCAACACATTCGCAGCCCTGGCCTCGCTGGCCGCGCTTTCGGCCTGCGCCGCCACGCCGACGGCAGACTTCGGCCTGCCGCAGGCCTCCGCCGTGGCCGAAACCTTCCGCAGCGAAATGCCGATCGATCCGCGCGACAACGGCCTGACCTGGGCCCAGCGTGACCAGCTCGCGGCTATCGCTCAGGAATACATGTCGCGCGGTCACGGGCCGCTGGTGATCAGCTATCCGCAGGGTGCGGCCAACCAGGACGCCGCCATCGGCGCGATCTCCCGGGCGCGCACCTTCTTCTACGAACAGGGTATCGACTGGCGCCAGATCGCCGGCGGTGCCTATGAGGCGCGCGGCGGTGAGCCGGGCCGGCTGATCTTTTCCTTCCGCCGCTATGCCGCGGTGGCGCCGGAATGCGGCCGGCAATGGGACAATCTCGCCGTCGAGCGGGACAACCGCCCGCACAGCAATTTCGGCTGCGCCATGGCAGCCAATCTCGCCACGATGATCGCCGATCCGCGCGATCTGGTGGCACCGCGGACGATGGGGGTGCCGGACACGGGCCGGCGGCAGACCGTGCTCGACAATTACCGGGCCGGGGAGGCGACTGCGACTGCGCGGTCCGAAGACGAGAGCGGCGCGGTCTCTCAAGTCGGCGACAACTAAAGGGGGCGAAAGGCGCGAAAAATGAACGACGCAAACAGAGCCCTGAAGACCGATCCGCTGCTGGATGGCGACGACCCCTTCCTGGAAGCGGCCGATGTGGAGCGCATGCTGCTCGGCGAAAGCGAGCCCGAGCCCGAGCTTGAGCCGAAGCCGGAACCGGCGGCGATGAATGCGCCGCAGGGCGGTTTCGGTGCCGGCTACGAGATCGAGGACGAGGATGATCCCTTCCTCGACGAAACCGGCTTCGAGGACACGGCGGAGGCCTATGCGCCGGCCGCCCGGCCGCACCAGCCCTACGATCCGGCCGAAGGCGGCTTCGAGGATCTCCGCGAGGAGATCGCCGCCGTCGGACCGGGCGATGCCTTCTATGGCGAGGTCGACAGCGATGTGTCCGACCAGCCGGTGCCGCGGATTTCGGTCGGCGCCTTCTGCGAACGGCCGGAAACCGGTGCTCTGATCCACAACGCCGCCAATGACCGGCGCCTGGCGAAGGCGCATGTGAATGTCGAGCTGGGCGGCCTGCCCGCCGCGATCGAACGCTATCACGACGAGTCGACGCCGAACCTGCTGATCGTGGAGACCGGCATGCGCGGCCGCGGCCTGTTCGACCAGCTCGAGGAGCTGGCCGGCGTGTGCGATCCGGAAACCAAGGTCATCATTGTCGGCGCCGCCAACGATATCGGTCTCTACCGCGAGCTGATCAAGCGCGGCGTGAGCGAGTACCTCGTGCCGCCGATGACGCCGCTGCACCTGATCCGCACGATTTCCGACCTTTTCCTCGACCCCGACCAGCCCTTTGCCGGCAAGTCGATCGCCTTCATCGGTGCCAAGGGCGGCGTGGGATCGTCGACCGTGGCCCACAATTGCGCCTGGGCGCTGACCGAGGGGCTGCAGTCCGATGCGGTGCTGGTCGACATGGACCTGTCCTTCGGCACGGCCGGCCTCGACTTCAACCAGGATCCCGCCCAGACGCTGGGCGACGCGCTGGCGGAACCGGACCGCCTCGACGACGCGCTGCTGGACCGTCTGCTGGTACGCTGCACGGAGCGGCTCAGCCTGTTCTCCGCGCCGGCCACGCTGGACAAGGACTGGGAGTATTCCCCGGCAGACTACGAGATCGTGCTCGACAAGGTTCGCCGCCAAGCGCCCTTCGTGGCGCTGGACCTGCCGCACATGTGGACGCCCTGGGTGAAGCAGACCCTGCTCAGCGCCGACCAGGTCGTGGTCACGGTGGCCCCGGATCTGGCGTCGCTGCGCAATGCGAAAAACCTGTTCGATCTGGTCACCAGCGCGCGCCCCAATGACGAGCCGCCCAAGGTCGTGATCAACATGGCCGGCATGCCCAAACGCCCGGAAATTCCCGTGAAGGATTTCGCCGAGGCGCTGGGCACGCAGCCGGCCCTTGTCCTGCCCTTCGAACCGCAGCTCTTCGGCAAGGCGGCCAATAACGGGCAGATGATCACCGAGCTCGACGCCAAGTCCAAGGCGGCGGAAGGCTTCGGCCATCTGGCGGGGCTGGTGACCGGCCGGGTCACGACGCCGCAACGTTCCCGTTCCCTGTTCGGAAAACTGTTCGGAGGCTAGTCTGCCATGTTCGGCAAGCGCGCCGGAGGTCCCACCGCACGCCCGACAACGCCCGCCCCGCCCCCGGCGGAGGTGACGGACGCGCCGCGCGAGGATGGCGGCGAGGACCGGCGTGCGGAAACCCCGGCCGCAAGGCCGGCGCCGAAGCCTGCCGCCAAACCGGCTCCCAAGCCGGCGCCGCAGGTTTTCCAGGCGGCCAAGTCGCCCAAGCCGGCGGCCGGCGCGGCGGCGCGCACGCGGCCGGTCCCCGACGCGACGGGGCGGTCCGAAGAGTATTACGCAATCAAGACGACGATCTTCAACGCGCTGATCGACACGATCGATCTGGGCCAGCTGGCGCGCCTGGACAACGAAACCGCGGCCGAGGAAATCCGCGACATCGTTACCGAGATCATCTCGATCAAGAATGTCGCGATGTCGATCGCCGAGCAGGAAAACCTGCTCCAGGACATCTGCAACGACGTGCTGGGCTTCGGCCCGCTGGAGCCGCTGCTGGCGCGCGACGACATCGCCGACATCATGGTCAATGGCGCCGATGACGTCTTCATCGAAGTCAATGGCCGGGTCGAGCGGACAAATATCCGCTTCCGCGACAATGCCCAGCTGATGAATATCTGCCAGCGCATCGTCAGCCAGGTCGGCCGCCGGGTCGACGAGAGCTCGCCGATCTGTGACGCCCGCCTGATGGATGGATCGCGCGTCAATGTGATCGCGCCGCCGCTGGCCCTGGACGGTCCGACGCTGACCATTCGTAAGTTCAAGAAAGACAAGCTGAAGATGAAGGACCTGGTGGAGTTCGGCTCCATCACGCCGGAAGGCGCCAAGGTCCTGTCCATCATCGGCGCCAGCCGCTGTAACGTGCTGATCTCCGGCGGTACCGGTTCGGGCAAGACGACGCTGCTGAACTGCATGACCGGCTTCATCGAGGAAGACGAGCGGGTCGTCACCTGCGAGGACGCCGCCGAGCTGCAGCTGCAGCAGCCGCACGTGGTGCGCCTGGAAACGCGCCCGCCGAACCTGGAAGGCTCCGGCCAGGTCACCATGCGCGACCTGGTGAAGAACTGCCTGCGTATGCGCCCGGAACGCATCATCGTCGGCGAGGTGCGCGGCCCGGAAGCCTTCGACCTCCTGCAGGCCATGAATACCGGCCATGACGGCTCGATGGGCACGCTGCACGCCAACTCGCCGCGCGAGGGTCTGTCGCGGATCGAATCCATGATCACCATGGGCGGCTACAACCTGCCGACGCGCACCATCCGCGAGATGATCGTCGGCTCGATCGATGTCGTCATCCAGGCCGCCCGCCTGCGCGACGGTTCGCGCAAGATCACCCACATCACCGAAGTGGTCGGCATGGAAGGCGATGTCATCGTCACCCAGGATCTCTTCCTCTACGAGATCCAGGGCGAGGACGAGCATGGCCGCATCCTCGGCCAGCACGCCTCGACCGGTATCGCGCGTCCGAAATTCTGGGACCGCGCACGCTATTTCGGACTGGAACGCGAGCTCGCGAACGCACTCGACGCAGCGGAGGTCTGAGGCATGAATCCGGACATGGCCTTCCTGCTCGCCGCTGCAGCGGCCTTTGTCGCCGTCGGCGGGGTCGGCTGGGTTGCCGCCGGTTCGATGGGCGACGCCCAGTCGAAGAAGCGGATCAATCGCGCCGTCGGCGACGGCCAGCTGGTGCGCGGCAAGCGCCAGACGGCCGCGCTCGACCAGGCGGCCCAGCGCAAGCGCCAGGTCCAGGAATCGCTCAAGGACATGGAGCAGCGCCAGCGCGACCAGCGCAAGAAGACGCTCACCGTCAAGGCCCGCATCCGCCAGGCCGGCATGTCTTTTTCGCCCGGCGTTTTCTGGATGATCTCGGGCGGCATGGCGCTGGCCGGGGCGCTGATCGCCCTGATTACCGGGCAGAACCTGCTGGTGCTTGCCGCGATCACGCTGGTCTGCGGGCTGGGCCTGCCGCGCTGGTGGCTCGGCTTCCTGCGCGGGCGCCGCCAGAAGAAATTCACGGCCGAATTCGCCAACTCCCTCGACGTCATCGTGCGCGGCGTGAAGTCGGGCCTGCCGCTCAATGAATGCCTGAAGATCGTCGCCGCCGAATCCCCGGACCCGATCTCCACCGAATTCGAGAAGCTTGTCGAGGGCATTGCCGTCGGCGTCTCGCTGCCCGACGGGCTCGACCGGATGTGCGAGCGCATGCCGCTGCCGGAGCTGAACTTCTTCCGCACGGTGCTGGTCATCCAGCAGAAGACGGGCGGCAATCTGGCGGAAACGCTGGGCAATCTCTCCAACGTGATCCGGTCGCGCAAGATGATGCGCGAGAAGATCAGCGCGTTGTCCTCGGAAGCCAAGGCCTCGGCCCTGATCATCGGCTCGCTACCGCCGGGCGTGCTGGGGATCGTCTACATGACCACGCCGTCCTACATGAGCGAGATGTTCACGCATCCCACGGGGCAGCTGATGCTGCTGGGCGGGGCGAGCTGGATGTTCATCGGCATCATGGTCATGCGCGGCATGATCAACTTCAAGATCTGAGGGCGGTATGTTCGGGCTCGATTTCGACGACATCCGCGACTTCCTGATCTCGCCGGAAAACCTGGTGATGATGGTCACGGCCGTCCTGGTCTTTGCGACCATCGTGACCCTGTTCGCGCCCGCCATGAGCAACAATTCCCTCGACAAGCGGATCAAGGGCGTGCGCAACCGGCGCGAGGAATTGCGCCGCAAGAGCCGCGAAGCGATGGAACAGGCCGGGCGCTCCAGCTCGATCCGCGGCGCCGAGGCCAAGGGGCTGATGCGCAAGGTCGTGGACGCGCTGAACCTGCAGAAGGCCTTCGAGGACCCCGACCTCCAGGACAAGCTCCACCAGGCCGGCCTGCGCGGCAACAAGCCGGTCGTGGCCTTCTATTTCTTCCGCCTGGCCTCGCCGATCGTGCTGTTCGCGGGGGCGGGCTTCTACGTCTTCATGATCAATGATTTCGGACTGCCGACGGTGACCCGCTGGTGCATCGCCTTCGGCCTGGGCCTGCTGGGCTATTACGCGCCGAACGTCTATCTGAGCAATGCCGCCCAGAAGCGTCAGCAATCCATCATGAGCGCTTTTCCCGACGCGCTCGACCTGCTGCTGATCTGCGTGGAGTCGGGGATGTCGATCGAGGCGGCCTTCCACAAGGTCTCCACCGAGGTCGGGTCCCAGTCGATCGAACTGGCCGAGGAGCTGTCGCTGACCACGGCCGAGCTGTCCTATCTCCAGGACCGGCGGACGGCCTATGAAAACCTGGCCCGGCGTACCAACCATCCCGGTGTAAAAGCTGTGTGTACGTCGCTGATTCAGGCGGAACGATATGGTACACCGCTCGGACAGGCCCTGCGGGTCATGGCGAAGGAAAATCGCGACATGCGTCTGTCGAATGCCGAGAAGAAGGCTGCAGCGCTTCCGGCCAAGCTGACCGTGCCGATGATCGTGTTTTTCCTGCCGGTTCTGTTCGTCGTCATTCTCGGTCCGGCGATCATCCGCTTCAACAGCCTGTGAAAATTCCCGCTGGCGCGCTATTTGAATCGCACGCCGCATGCTGCACAGGTGGACACAGCCCATGTTTTCGGGGCGCAAGACAGCCGAAAAACGCCGTGAGGAGATCCGCGTCGCTGACCGGGCCGTCGGCGAGGCCATGGAGGCGCTCGCCGCCGACGACGTGTCGGCGGCCCGCAAGGTGCTGTCGGCCGCGCCCAGGACCCACTATGCCGACATGGGCTGGAAGGTCGGTCTTGCGACGGCCATGATCGAGTTGAAGGCCGGCAAGCGCCGCAACGGGCTGCAACGCCTTGTCACCGTGTGTTCGCGGCTCGACGACACCTCGCTGTCGCGCGACGACAAGAACTATCTCAAGCTCTACGCGCTCTATCGCGGCACGGAAGCGTCCAAGAACGGCCGCGCCCCGGCGGAGCTGCGGGACCTCGTCGAGGATTTCCGCTTCGACCACACCCTGGTCTCGCCGATCCTGCGCAAGGATTTTCCGCTGAAGAAGGTGGAGGACGGCGAGGACGGTCCGCCACCCCCGCCGCCCCCGCCGCCGCTCGGCGTGCGCTGAACGTGCGTCGCGGGGCCATGAACCATCGGCGCGGGCGCGGTGCATCATGACCCGGGACGTCTTTGCCTCGCGCCGGACGGACTGGGCGATCTACGTCCTCACCCTCCTGCTGGTCGGCCGTCAGGCGCTCGCCTATCTGTGGTGGGGAGCGGTGGAGATCGGCGTGCGGCTCGGGATCTGGCCGCCGGATCTGCTCGCGCTGGACGTCTACGGCTATTACGACCAGGTGACCGTGCTGCACGAAACGGTCTTCATCATCGCGGCCCTGGGCTTCGTGTCGGCCCTGATCGCGACCCTCCGGCGCTCGCGCTGGGCGCCGCATATCCTGATCGCCTGCCTGGTACCGGGGATTTCCGACTGGGTGCTGCTGACGACCATTCCGCAGATGATCAACGATCTGAGCGGCTATCTGCACCTGATCGGACATCTCGTGGCGATCTGCGGCCTGCTCTTCCTGCGATGGCGGGACTTCCTGCGCTGAATGCGGGGCGGCGGCTTGCGCCCCTGCCGCGCCGTGCCGATATAGCGGTGCACTCAGCCAGGGGGACGATATGGCCAGCGAACATGTCTACGGTGCACGCGTGGTGTGGACCGGCGACCGCGGGACGGGGACGCGCACCTACAAGGGTTACGACCGGACCTGGAATATCGAGACGCCGGGCAAGCCGGTCATCCACTGTTCCAACGATCCCCTGCTGGGCGGCGATCCCGGCCTGCCCAATCCGGAGGACCTGCTGCTCAGCGCGCTCTCGGCCTGCCACATGCTCTGGTATCTGCACCTGGCCAGTTCGGCGGGCATCGTCGTGACGGCCTATGAGGACGCACCGGAGGCCGTGGGCGAGACCGCGCCGGACGGGGCGGGGCGGTTCCTGCGGGCCACGCTCCACCCGACGATCACGCTGGAGACCGGTACGGACACGGCCCGGGCCGATGCCCTCCACGGCGAGGTTCACCGCTATTGCTTCATTGCCCGGTCGGTGAATTTTCCGGTCGCCTGCGAAGCCCGCTATCTGGAAGACTAGGCGCTATCGGGCGCGCACCGCATCGTAGCGGCGGCGCGAGGTCAGCATGGAGCGGATATAGGCCATGTTGGCCTCGGCCATCTCCGGCGAGACATCGACGCGTGCCATGGTCTCCGCTTCCTCGAAGCGCCCCTGCAGGGCGATCACCAGGGCGAGATTCTGGCGCACGGCCGGATCCGCGCCCGGCCGGACCATCGCTTCGCGCAGCATGCGCTCCGCCGTCTCCGCCTCGCCCGTCGAGGCGTAGGAGAGGGCGATGTTCGACAGGATGGAGGGGTGGCCCGGCTCGACGTCCAGCGCGGACTGGAAGCTGCGGCGCGCCTGTTGCGTCTGGCCGGCCTGTTCCTGGGCCACGCCCAGCGCGTTGAGATACTGCCAGTTGCCCGGATCGAGCTCGCTGGCGCGGCGCAGCGATTCCAGTCCGGCCGCACCGCGGCCGGCGGCGGCCAGCGCGCTGCCATGGGCGAAAAGAAGTTCCGCATTGTCCGGATACAGCGCCAGCGTCTGCTGGGCGATCTCGGCGGCGCGGCGGTGATTGCCCAGCTGGCGCAGCGCGTTCGACAGCTCCATCGCCGCTTCCAGGTCGGACGGGTTCAGCTCGTGCGCCTCGGCCCAGAAGGCGGCCTGGGTGAGAAGGTCCTGATTGCGGATCGCCTCGCGTTCGATCTGTGAGGCCGGCACGATCGTGTTCTCGTTCATCGTGTCGATGACGGCCTGCTCCTCCTCGGTCGCGGCCGTGGTGGCACAGGCCGAGAGGGTCAGGGCGGCGAGAGCGGCAAGGGTCGTGGTCGGTCGCATGGGTCGAATCGGTCAACTGTGAGCTTCCCTTGAATCTGCGCCCACCCGGTCAAGAATGCGTTAATCGCTACCGGCCGCGCAGCGGCGCTCACGAGAGGCTTGCCATGACTTCGATATTCGCATCCGACGGCACGGGCTCGACCCTGCGCCTGGTGTCCGTCGAGGACCGCGACCGCCAGGTCGAGGCGCTGCCGTCCGGGCACCGGTCCCTGGCGGACGGTTTCGAGGGCAAGCCCGGCCAGGTCGTGCGCTTTCCCGCCGGCGGGTCCTGCGACGCCTGGCTCGGGATCGGCAAGGGCAAGGACATTTTCGCGCTGGGCGCGGCGGCGAAGGCCCTGGCCGGCGGCACCTGGCGCATCGAGGCGCTGCCCGAAGGGTGGGATCCGACCCTGGCGGCGACGGCCTGGGCCATGGGCGGTTACAGCTTCACCCTCTACAAGCCCGCCGAGCGGGAGCCGGCGCGGCTGGTCCTGCCCGAAGGTGCGGACGAGGACGAGGCGGCGGCGGTTGCCGGATCCGTGGCGCTGACCCGCGACCTGGTCAACACGCCGGCGGACCGGATGGGACCGGAGGGGCTGGAGAATGCGTTCCGCGAACTGGCCGACGCGTTCGACGCCACGGTCCATGTCGTGCGGGGCGACGATCTTCTGGCGCAGAACTATCCCATGATCCACGCGGTCGGGCGCGCGGCCGGCGAGGCACCGCGCCTGCTGGAGCTGGAATGGGGCGACGAGGCCCATCCCCGCGTGGCGATCGTCGGCAAGGGCGTGTGTTTCGACAGCGGCGGGCTGGACCTGAAATCCGCGCAATTCATGCGCCTGATGAAAAAGGACATGGGCGGGGCGGCCAATGCCATGGGGCTGGCGCGCATGATCATGGCCATGCGCCTGCCGGTTCGCCTCCACCTTCTCGTTCCGGCGGTCGAGAATGCCGTGGGCGCCGGTGCCTTCCGGCCCGGCGACGTGCTCGATTCGCGCAAGGGCCTGACGGTCGAGATCGACAATACCGATGCGGAGGGCCGTCTCGTTCTGGCCGATGCGCTGGCGCGGGCGACCGAGGAAGAGAATCTCGAACTCCTGATGGACTTCGCGACGCTCACCGGTGCCGCCCGCGTGGCGATGGGACCGGAAGTGGCGCCCTTCTACACGGACGATGACGGGCTGGCGGCGGATCTGGCCGGTGCGGCGCTGACAGTCTCCGATCCGGTCTGGCGCATGCCGCTCTGGGACGGCTATGAGGGCGACATCGACGGCGAGATTTCCGACATCGTCAATTCCACGGCCATGCCGATGGCCGGTTCGATCACGGCGGCGCTCTTCCTGCGCCGTTTCGTCGGCGATGCCGCCTGGATGCATTTCGACATCTTCGCCTGGAATCCCAAGGACCGGCCGGGCCGGCCCAAGGGCGGC
Organism: Pseudomonadota bacterium; assembly: GCA_034659015.1. GTDB lineage: Bacteria > Pseudomonadota > Alphaproteobacteria > Caulobacterales > Maricaulaceae > Maricaulis. The sequence goes on from JAYEGL010000019.1 coordinate 121,103, forward strand.
GACATGCATGCCGCACGCGCCGTTTACCAAATGCTCAAGGAGCGCTTCCAAAAATAGCGTGCATCCCCGCCGGGGATTCGCAGGCTGAACGGGAGTGTTCGACATGGCGTCGCAGGCGATGACCTCGCTTGAAATGATGCGCCGGGTCTCGGCCGATACGCTGCAGGGCGGATCGGCGGACCTGACGGCGCGCCAGTTCGCGCTGCTCCTGTCCATCTTCATGCAGCCCGGTCCGCATGCCGTGCGCGACCTGTCGAAAACGCTCGGCCTGCCCAAGCCGGCCGTGACCCGGGCGCTGGACGTGCTGGAACGCCAGGGCTTCGTGCGCCGCAAGAAGGACCGCGACGACCGGCGCGACGTCTCCGTGCATCGCACCGTGAAAGGGGCGGTTTTCCTGTACGATTACGGCGAACGCGTCGCCCGGCGCGCCGAGGAGACCCGCGCGTCGCCCGACTGGCTTCCGCAGATGGTGCGGGCGCGGGCGGTGTCCGGGATCGCGCTGCCGCGCTAGGGACGGTCCGGCCTCACAGCCGCCGGATCAGGCCCTGGTCGAAGGTCTTGTTGCGATCGGCGAAGATCTTCTCCAGCGGATCGATCCGCACATGCATCGCCAGCCCGTCGGCATGGATTGCCGTGTCCGCATCCAGTGCGATCGCGACATGGCCCGGCAGGTAGACGATATCGTCGCGCACCGGCCGGTGCCGGTCCGGCGAACCGATTGCCGTGCCGGTCGTGTGAACCTGCTGGGAGGTGTCCCGCTGGATCTCCAGGCCGCGGCTGCGGCAGCATTGCTGGATCAGGCCCGAACAGTCGATGCCGAGATCCGAGCGGCCGCCCCAGACATAGGGAATGTCGAGAAACTTGCGCGCTTCCTCGCCGAGGGAGCGGTTGCTATCCGGCGGCAGGACATCGGTCTCGCTGAACCAGAGCCCGTTGATATCGCGCACGCGCGAATTCGTCCGTTCGACGATATCGACCGGGGTGCCGTAGGAGATATGCATGCCCGGCGCGGTGCCGTCGGGACTGTCATAGGCCGGCGCCTGTTTCGCAAGGCAGATACGCCTTTCCATGACGGGCTGTGCCGCCGGCATGGGCGCCAGGGCCTCGCTGCGGATCCAGCCGGGATAATCGTCATGCAGGCAGACGACGCGGGACCACGCGCCGTCGCGCGCCTCGATGCGGACCGTCTCGTTGTAGATCAGCTCGCTGACCGTCTCGCTGCCGGTCTTGGGCTCGGCATAGAGCGTTGCGTTCACAAGGGCGACGCGTTCCACCTCGGACGTCATCACGCGGTCTCCAGGCTCATGGCGGGTCGATGAAGGCGGCAGGGCCGGAGTGCCAGATGTCCGGACGTGCCGACGATGAGATGTCCGGGCTGGCCGATCACGACGGCGGTGTTCCGTTCGCCGTGCCCGACCGGCATGCCGCGCGCAATGGGTATATCCGGAAAGTGAAGGGCGACGATGTCCTCGATATCGTGGCCCCAGGGCACGTCATTGTCCTGGGTGTCGCTGAAATCGCCCAGCACGATGCCCGACACATTGGCGCTCAGCCTCGACTGGCTGAGCTGGAAGACCATCCGGTCGAGCGAATAGCGGTACTCGCCCACATCTTCGAGAATCAGGATCCCGCCCTTCGGGTCGAGCTCGAACGGTGTGCCGACCAGGGAGGCGATGACCGCCAGATTGCCGCACATCACAGGCCCCGACGCCTCGCCGGGGACGACAGGTTCCAGATCGAAGCCGGCGGCCGGTACGGCGCCGTCCGTGTGGATCTGCGCGAGCGTGCGGGCGGCCGCCTTCAGGCGCTCCGCGCCGCCGGGCTTGTCGATATCGACCGGCATGGGGGCATGAACGGGCAGGACGCCCCATTGCCCGCAGGCGCCGAAGAGGGCGGTGATGTCGCTGTAGCCGGCCAGGATTTTCCCCGCATTGCGGGCCTGCACATGGCGGATCGTGCGCGCCGCGCCATAGCCGCCGCGCGCGCACCAGAGGATGTCTGCGCCGGGATCGGCCAGACCGGCGCCCAGCGCCGCGGCCCGCTGCGTGTCCTCGCCGGCGAGCTGCCCGTACCGGTCGTGGATATGCGGGTCGGCCCGGACATCGTCCGCCCAGCCGGACACGCTTTCGGCAAAGCCTGAAAACGTGTCTTCCCCGATCCATCGCGCGGGCGCGATCACCCTGATCTTCATCGCCGTCTTCCTGTTGGCATGAACACTCGCCAAACCGTCTGAGTCTTCAGCCCTTCGATGATTTTGCGTTCTGGGCAAGTGCCTTATCCACCGCGTCCTCGAAGTCCGGATCGAAATGGCCGCGCAGTTCGCTGCGCCACCATTCGGCCAGTTCCGGATTGCCGAACTGGGCCCGCAGCAGGCTTTGTGCGTGCGCCCGGTTGTGCCGCGAGCCTATCAGATAACGGAACTCGTAGTGATCGAGCAGCAGATCGAGCGCCGCGACCCGCTTCTTCTCGGCGTCCGGCAGGTTGGCGATCAGAGCATGGCGCTTGCCGCCGACATAGAGGTCGAGCAATTGCGGGTTCTCGTAGATGTAGCGGTTGAGCTCGGCGATCGACTGGTAGCGGGCGACGCGGCCGGTCTCGCGGAGCTGGTCGTTGGACTGGACGAGCTGCCAGACAATGAGAATGACGCCGACGAGGGCGACGCTGACCGCCGCGATGTCGATATAGAGCGACCAGTCCGGTGGCGTGCCGGCCGCCGGCGTTTCGCTGGCGGCGACGAGCGCGCCCGACAGCACGATGAATCCCGTTGCGACCGGTTTGAGCATGGCGTCCCCCTGATGCGGCCTCATCCCCCGGATAACACCGGTATTTCTACATCATGGGGCCCGCAGCGCCAGTCGCCATCCGCCCATGAAAAAGCCCCGGACCAGGCGGTCCGGGGCTCGTTCTTTCAAACCTGCAGGTGGGGCTACTGGCCGCCCTCCTCCTGAGGTTCCTCTTCGGCCGGAGCGTTGTCTTCGCCTTCCGGCATCATTTCGGCCGCCTGTTCGCCGGCGTCTTCGGCCATGTCGCCCATGGCTTCACCGGCTTCTTGCGCCATGTCCGAAACCTCTTCGGTCATCTCTTCCTCTTCCGGCAGCGGATCGGGGAAGGGAACCGGGTCGTTGGACAGGCTGTGCAGATAGGCCAGCAGGTCGAAGCGCTGGGCCTCGTCGCTCAGGCCGCGGAAGGACATCGCCGTGCCCGGGGCATAGGACGCCGGGCTCTCGATGAAGTGGTTGAGCGCCTCGAAGGTCCAGTTGCCTTCCAGACCCTGCAGCGCGTCGGAGTAGGAGAAACCGGCATGCGTTGCGATGTCCGCACCGACGACGCCCCACAGATTCGGGCCGACGCCATTGGCACCGCCTTCCTCGAAAGTGTGGCAGGCGGCACAGCGGCGCGCCACGCGCTCGCCGTTGGACATGTCCGCATTGGCCAGCAGCAGACCGTAGTCGGTCGGGCCTTCCTCGACGGCTTCGGCTTCGCCGCTGCCGCCGGATTCAATCGCAGCCCAGTCAACCGGATACGAGGTGTTCTCGTCGGTCAGTTCGTGCGCGGCGTGCGAGGGAACCAGAAGGTGCCCCAGCTCCGTAATGGCCATGACAGCCAGCACGGCACCGATGACGACACCGGCCACCTTGTTCCAGAAGAGATCGCCCATAGACGCCCCCAAATTTAGTCAGGTCGAAAGTCGGGCCCGTGTTTGGCACGCGCTGCGCGGACAGGCAACAGTCCAACGCGTTCTTGTGCATGCGTTATCCCGCCGCATGACCGCCGGCTTGCCGCATTTTCATACTTCGGAAAGACGAAAAATCCCGCGCCGCGCGTTGTGTCGCTGCGTGCCTGATGCGTGGGCAGGTGCGGATCGCGGGCAAGGCCGGGAGGCTGAGGTGCGGGATCCGTTCTTGTGCAGAAGGCCGTCTTGAACCCGCCCGGTCACGTCCCCAGCTCGGGGACGGGCTGGGACAACGCCAACGGCGAATAGCCGGAAAACAAACTGTAAGGTTGATAACAATGTTGCGTTCCGTATCTCTTGCCTCCCTTTCGATTTTCGCACTGGCTGCCGGCGCCTCCGCGCAGGAGGGCCAGTTCAAGCTCGGTGCGGGCTATGAACGTGCCGATTTCGACGATGTCGAACTGGATACCGCCGTGCTGCGCGGCGGCTACGACTTCAATCGCTATTTCGGCGTGGAAGGCCAGGCCCATATCGGTATCGGAGACGAATCCGTGAGCGTCGGCGGCCTGACCGGCGACGTCTCCATGGACTATTCGCTCGGTGCCTTCGGTGTCGTGCGCCCGTGGTCGAACGAACAGGCCAATGTCTTCCTGCGCGGCGGCTACACCACGACCGAAGCGGATGCCGATGTGGCCGGTCTCGGCTTCGACGCCAATGAAGATGCCTGGGCCTTCGGTGTCGGCGGCGAATGGTATTTTGCCGGCGATAACGGCGTGCGCGTCGACTATACGCGCTACGATTACGATGATGGCGGCGATGCCGACTTCTACGGCATTTCCTACGTCCGCCGTTTCGGCGGCTAGGATGCGTCCGTGTCCGGCGGACAGGAAGCCGCGCCTCCGGGCGCGGCTTCTTTCGTTTTGCGACTCGGCGGCGTGCCATGTTTGTGGTATGGTTTCATAACGGTACCAGTGGATATGTTCCGCGTGCCGCGCGTGCCCGTTCAGACAGTCCTGATCCATTCCCCGGCGGCGTAGCGCCGGACGTCCCACGAAAGGACGATGCAATGACCCGGTTCACGATTTTCGACGAGATGTCGGCCCCGGCCGACTCCAAGCCTGTCCTGCGGTCCGTCAAGGCCCGGCTCGGATTCATTCCCAATGTCATGGGCGAACTGGCCGCATCGCCGACCGCGCTCGACGCCTATGCCACGCTGTCTTCGATCTTCGGCCGCTCCGGACTGACCGAGGCCGAACGCCATGTCGTGCTGCTGACCGCGGATTACGAAAACAATTGCGATTACTGCATGGCGGCGGATTCCACGCAGGCTCTCAGCGTCGGGCTCGACCGCGAAGCGCTCCTGGCGATTCGCGAGGGCCGCATCATCAGGAGCGATGCGCGGCTGGAAGCGCTGCACCAGTTTACCCGCGCCGTGGTTCGCGAGCGCGGGCTTGTCGAGCGCTCCGATATCGATGCGGTGCTCGAGGCCGGCTTCACCAAGGCGAACGTGCTCGACGTGATCACCGGCGTCACGCTGAAGACGATGTCCAACTACACCAATCACATTGCGGAAACCCAGCTGGACGACGGCTTCCAGCCCATGGCGTGGTCGAAACCTCTCCTCCAGCACGCCGACTGATCCGTCTGCTGCCCGTATGGCGGAAGACTGGCGGGGCCGGCCGATGCCGGTCCCGCTTTTTTCGCCAGAGCACTCTCACTGAATTCAGGGTCGGTGAAAATGCTCTATCCTCTTGTCTTGTCGCATTTTCGAATCGCGAAACCGGTATCCACTTTCGCTGAAAATGCTCTATCCCCTTGTTCTGTCGCATTTTCGAATCGCGAAACCGGTATCCACTTTCGCTGAAAATGCTCCTAGATCTTGCGCGCGACCCAGAGTTCGGCGAGACGCCGGGCGATGGCGATCGAGGGCGGCATGGCCGCATCGGGGTGCGTGCCCGCGAGCATGTCGCGGACATCCTCACGGCTGAACCAGCGCGCTGTCTCCAGCTCGTGCGTGTCGACTGTGATCGTTGTTTCGCTCGCGGGGGCGACAAGGCCCACCATGAGCGAGGACGGGAAGGGCCAGGGCTGGGTCATGACATAGCGCACGGCGGCCGGGTCGACGGTCACCCCGGACTCCTCCTTGAGCTCGCGCGCGCAGGCCTCCTCCGGTGTCTCCGCGGGCTCCACGAAGCCGGCCAGGGCCGACCACATTTCCGGTGGCCAGCTGGCCTGGCGGCCGAGAAGGCAGCGCTCGCCGTCCGTGGCGAGCATGATCACCACCGGATCGACGCGCGGAAAGTGCTCGGCACCACAGCCGTCGCAGCTGCGGCGCGTGCCGCCGGAGCGGATGCGTGTCGGCTGGCCGCAATTGGCGCAGAAGCCGTGGCGGGCGTGCCAGGCCAGCAGCGACTTGCCATAGCCGTAGATCGCCGCCTCGTCTGCCGACAGGCTCATGGCGGCGCGCCGCGCATCGACGGCATCCGGTCCGGCCGGAAGGGGGGCATCGGGGGCGAGCTGCGCCGCAAAGCAGGGCGAGCCGCGATACTGGCCCAGGAAGATGCGTTCCGGCGCCAGCTCCAGACCGGCGAGCTCGTCGGGATGGAACCAGAAAATCGCGTTGTCCGCCTGCATGAGCGGATTGCCGTCCTGCAGGATCAGCCACCAGCCTTCCGACCCGGTCAGAAGCGCGTCCACACGGGCTTCGTCGCGGCGCAGGACTTCGCCGCGGTCGAGGGGCGCGCCGGCAAAGATGAGGGGTGCGGTATCGGCAAGCAGGGTGCGATCGTTCATGGAATATCCGTCGGCACGGGGGGCAGGCATGGGGTCGCACGAAGGCATATCGGCTCCATTCGTGCAGGGCAATCGGCCGGGGCGGACCCTAGAGGGAGACGCGTTCCTTATGCTCCGGGATGTGGCAGGACCAGCCGAGCTCCATCTCGATCCGGTCGCGCATGGCGCGGGTCGCATGCGGTTCGCCATGCACCAGGAATGTGCGCCGCGGCGGGCGGTCGAAGGTGCGCAGCCAGCGCATCAGCCCGTCGGCGTCGGCATGGGCCGACAGCATGGGCAGGTCGGCGACCTCCGCTTCGATGGCCACCGTCCGTCCGTGCAGCCGGATCTCGTCGGCGCCGGCCAGGATGGCCGCGCCCGGTGTGCCCGGCGCCTGGAAGCCGGAGAAGAGGATGGTGTTGCGCCGGTCCGGCGCATAGGCCTTGAGATGGTGCTGGACGCGCCCGCCGGTCACCATGCCGCTGGCGGCGATGATGATCTTGGGCATCGGGTCGGCCGTCAGTTCCTTGGAGCGCTCGGTGTCGCGGACGTATTCGATCATCGCACCCATCTCCCGTGCGTCCTGCGCGCTCAGCCGGTGTTCGTCGACATGGGCGTTGAGCAGGACGCTGGCATCGATCGCCATCGGACTGTCCAGATAGACCGGCACGGAATTCAGGCGGCCGGCGGACTTCAGCCGCCAGAGATACCAGGTCAGCAATTGTGCCCGGCCCACGGCGAAGGAGGGGATGATCACCGTACCGCCGCGGCCCACCGTGCGCCGGACGATGTGTTCGAGCAGGTCGGCGACGTCCCGGCGCTCGTGCAGGCGGTCGCCATAGGTGGTTTCCAGCAGGAGATAGTCGGGCGCCTCGACCGGTTCGGGATCGGGCAGGACGGGGTCGTCGTAACGGCCCAGATCGCCGGAGAAGACGATGCGGCGCCCCTGCCAGTCCAGCGTGACCGTGGCCGCGCCGAGGATATGGCCGGCGCGCCGGAAGGTCAGTTCCGCGCCCGCGAGCGGTTCCACGGTCCGGCCGAACTCGACCTTCCGGAACTGCTTCAGCGCGCGTTTGGCGTCCTTTTCGGTGTAGAGCGGCAGGGCCGGGTCGTGGCGCGAGAAGCGCTTGCGGTTGGCATATTCCGCATCGCGCTCCTGCAGGTATCCGCTGTCGGTCAGCAGGATGTCGCACAGATCGGCCGTCGGCGGTGTGCACAGAACCGGTCCGTCATACCCGTCGCGCACCAGGCGCGGAATATAGCCGGAATGGTCCAGATGGGCATGGGAGAGGGCGATGGCGTCGATCGTTACCGGCGGCACCCCGAAGCCGGACCAGTTGCGGGTGCGGATGTCGCGACGGCCCTGGAACATCCCGCAATCGAGCAGGATGCGCTGCCCGTCCGCCTCGAACAGGTGGCGCGAGCCGGTGACCGTCCCGGCGGCGCCCAGAAAGGATAGTTCAAGCTCGTTCATGGCGCATCTCTCCTCGCATGCGACCATTCCGGTCCTGATGCCGGATGGCAAGCGCGGCGACGCGCCGCATGCGGGCTGAAATTCGCTTCTTGCATTTGCGAATGAGTCGCAATTATGGTTGAAGCAGGAGGTGTCACAATGAATCCGAAATCGCAACGCCCTGCACCGATGTGTGCCCATCATGCCCAGATGGCCGTGCGCGACTGGCTGGAGACCCAGGCGCGGGTCACGGGATACTGGCGCGACGTTCTGCTCTCGTCCGGCGGCAGCGAGGAACTGATCGCCGTTCTGGACCATCATGCCGACGTGCTGGCGGCGGCGGCCCGGCTGGAAACCGCAGCGCCCGTGCAGGCCCACTAGGCCTACGGCGGACCGCCAGGCCGGATGGCTGCAAGCCCCCGCTTGCATGACGGGCTCTGAAACGCGATATAGAAGGTGGAAGGCCGGCGGTGGACGGGCGCCTCGCCAACCCGGTCAGGTCCGGAAGGAAGCAGCCGTAACGAGTTTTCGTCCGGGTCGCTGTCCGGTCTTCCACGCGCAATCGCGCCGCCCCACGATACGGGAAACGTCACACCAACGTCACACCGCAGCCCGAAGAGCTCCCATGGACGACACGCCGCTCCCCACTGACGATACCGGAGCGGGCGATGCGTTGATGCCGGGGCTCGACCTCCCGGAGACGGTGCCGGATCCGGGCTACCAGGTGCTGGCGCGCAAGTACCGCCCGTCCAAGTTCGAGGACCTGATCGGCCAGGACGCCATGGTGCGCACCCTGACCAATGCCTTCGCGGCCGGCCGGATCGCCCATGCCTACATGCTCACCGGCGTGCGCGGCATCGGCAAGACGACGACGGCGCGCCTCATTGCCCGGGCCCTGAACTACGAGACCGACACCGCCGACGAACCCTCCATGACCCTGTCCGAGCCGGGCCGGCACTGCGACGCCATCGCCCGTTCGGCCCATGTCGACGTGATGGAGATGGACGCCGCCTCGCGTACCGGCGTCGGCGATATCCGCGAAATCCTCGACGGCGTGCGCTACGCCCCGGTCTCGGCGCGCTACAAGGTCTACATCATCGACGAGGTCCACATGCTGTCGACCTCGGCCTTCAATGCGCTGCTGAAGACGCTCGAGGAGCCGCCCGAGCACGCCAAATTCATTTTCGCGACGACGGAAATCCGCAAGGTGCCGGTCACTGTGCTGTCGCGCTGCCAGCGCTTCGATCTCAAGCGCATCGACCGCGAGGTGCTGACCGATCATCTCGAACGGATTTGCGGCCTGGAAAACGCCTCGGTGGACCGCGAGGGTCTGTCCCTGATCGCGCGCGCCGCGGAAGGCTCGGTGCGCGATGCGCTGTCCCTGCTGGACCAGGCGATCGTGCAGGGCAGCGAGGAGACGGGGCCGGTCACCGCGCCGCAGATCCGCGACATGCTGGGGCTGGCCGACCGGGCCCGCGTGCTGGACCTGCTTGACCAGGCACTCTCCGGCAAGACGGCCGAGGCGCTCGCCGAGCTCGGCTCGCTCTACGATGCCGGCGGCGACCCCGTCGTCATCACGCGTGATCTGCTGGACTATGTCCACGCCATTTCGCGGGTGAAGGCGGCCGGTCCCGGCGCCGATCTCGGCGAGGCGGCTGACACGGTCGAACGCATTGCCGGACTGGCGGAGAAACAGTCCCTCGCCCAGCTGACCCGGCTCTGGAAAATCCTGCTGACCGGGCTGGACGATGTGCGCAACGCGCCGGACGCGCTGGCCGCGGCCGAAATGACCGTGCTGCGCCTGGCCGCCGCGGCGGCCCTGCCGCCGCCGGAAGAAGCGGCGCGCATCCTCGCGGGTCACCCTCCGGCTGCTCAGGCGCCCGCGGCCCAGGCTCAGGCCGCACCCTCCGGGGAGGCGCCGGGAAAGCCTGAGCCGGCGCCGCCAGCGCCGGCGCAAGCCGATCACCGGCCGGAGCCGCCGGCCTTGCAGCCGGCTGCAGCCGAGCCGGCCGGCGATCCCGTGGCCGGTCCCGACACCTTCGAGGCCCTTATCGCGCTGTTGCGCGAAAAGCGGGATATCGCCCTGCAGTCGGATATCGAGCGCTATGTGCGCCCGGCGGCGTTCAAGCCGGGCTCCTTCACCTACCGCCCGCTGGAGGGCTGTCCGCCGGATCTGGGCCAGCGCCTGGCGCGGCGGCTTCAGGAATGGACCGGCGCGCGCTGGGCGATCCTGGCGAGCGAGGATGCCGAGGGCGGCGAGACCTGGGCGGAGCGCCGACAGCGCGAGGCCGAGGAGACGATGGAACGGGCGCGCCAGGATCCGGCTGTGACAGAGGCCTTGCGTCTCTTCCCGGGCGCGGAGATTGTCGCCGTGCGCGCGGCGCCGAAGTCCGGTGAGGACGCGGACGGCGAGAACGACCAGACAACGGAGAGACGGGCATGAAGGACCTGATGGGCCTGATGAAACAGGCGCAGGCCATGCAGCAGAAAATGGCCGAAGCCCAGTCGAAGCTTGATGAGGCGGAGGTGACCGGCGAGGCCGGCGCCGGCCTGATCACCGTCACCATGACGGCCAAGGGCGACATGAAACGCGTGTCGATCGACAAGAGCCTGATCGACCCGGAAGAGCCGGAAATCCTGGAAGACCTGATCCTGGCGGCTCACGCCGACGCGCGGCGCAAGGCCGAGGAACGCCAGCAGGAAATTCTCAAGGATGCCGCCGGCGGGCTGGAGCTCCCGCCCGGCATGAACATGCCCTTCTAGATATGGGAGGCGGGACGTGTACCTCCGGTACGCGTCCCGGGAAGACCTCCACGACTGCGGCAATCCGAAAAACCGGCTTTCTTCGGGGACACGTACCAAAGGTACATGTCCCTCACACAGATCGAGACCTTCTGATGCGCACCGCTTCCGCCGGACCGGAAATCGAACGCCTGATCACGCTGCTGGCTAAGCTGCCGGGGCTGGGCCCGCGCTCGGCGCGGCGGGCCGCGCTGCATCTTCTGAGCAAGCGCGATGCGGTGATGCGCCCGCTGGCCGACGCGCTGGCCGATGCGGCCGACAAGATCAGCGCCTGTTCCACCTGCGGCAATCTGGATGTCACCGATCCTTGCGCCGTGTGCGCCGCGCCGAACCGGGCCGACAATGCGATCTGCGTGGTGGAGACGGTGGGCGATCTGTGGGCCCTGGAACGGGCGGGCGCCTTCAAGGGGCGCTATCACGTGCTGGGCGGCGTGCTCTCGGCACTCGACGGTGTGCGCCCGGAAGACCTCAATATCGCCAAGCTGATCGAGCGCGCCGGCGACGAGGCCGTCAGCGAGATCGTGCTGGCGCTCAACGCCACGGTCGACGGCCAGACCACGGCCCATTATCTCGCCGACAAGCTGGAGCCCTGCGGGGTCGGCGTCACCTCGCTGGCCCGCGGCGTGCCCGTCGGCGGCGAGCTCGACTATCTCGATGACGGCACGCTGGCCGCCGCCTTCCGCAGCCGGTCTTCGGTGTAGCGCGGCGCGGTCCGGAGCCGGGCTGTGCAAACCGGCAAATTGTCCTAGATTGCTACCCGGGGATCGGGGAGCGTAATGGACGAGGCCGCTTCTTCAGGCGCGGGCGAACCGGGACAGGTCACGCGGAAGAGGTTCATGCTCTTCTTCTGCACGGGCCTGTTCATGGTCTCGCTGGTGCTGGCCGCGCTGACCGCCATCAAGGTTCACGTCCTGCAGCTGGGCCCTCTGAGCGTTCTCGTGCCCGCAGGTACGCTCGCCTTCAGCATGACCTATCTGGCCACAGACGTAATCAGCGAGGTCTGGGGGCGCGGCTATGCGCTGAGTGTTGTGCTGACCGGCGTCATCATGCGCTTCGTGATGCTCGCACTGCTGCTCTATGCCCTGTATCTGGAGGATGTCGCCGGTTTCGTGACCGCGGCGCCGAGCTGGACGCCGGAACGGGAAGCGGAGTTTGTATCGGTCTTCGTGTCCGGCCTGCGGGCGAACCTGGCCGGGATCGTGGCTTTCGGCGTCAGCGCGCTGGCCGACGTGCTGATCTTCCATCATCTGCGCCGCCGCGACCAGGGCCGCAACCGCGCGACCAGGGCCGCAACCGGTTGTGGCTGCGCAACAATATCTCGACCATGATCTCGCAGATCCTCAACTCCACGATCTTCATCTCCGTCGCGTTCGGCGGAACGGAGCCCCTGGCGGTGATCGGCAGTCTGATCGCCGGCCAGGTGATCGTGAAGATACTCGTGGCGGCGGTGGACACGCCGCTGGTCTACCTGTTGCGCAATATCGCCGAGGGCCGGCGGCTCACCGACCTCAGCGGCTAGAGCATTTTCAGCGAAAGTGGGTACCGGTTTCTCGGTTCGAAAATGCGACAAAACAAGAGGCTAGGGCATTTTCACTGACCCTGAATCAAGTGAAAATGCCCTAGGGAATCACCGCGTCCAGCCGCAGCACGCTGCCTTCCAGATCGTCGGTCAGCAGGTAGAGATGGCCGTCGGGGCCGGTCTGCACGTCCCGGAAACGCGCCCCGTATTCGGTCAGCAATTCCTCTTCGGAAATGATCCGGTCGCCCTCGACCTCGTAGCGCACCACCATCGAGCCGGCGAGGGCGCCGACGAAGACATCGCCCTGCCATTCGGGGAATTCCTCGCCCTGGTAGAAGGCCATGCCGGAGGGCGCGATGGACGGATCCCAGAACCAGATCGGCTGTTCCAGGCCTTCGCCGTGCGTCGCGTCGGAGACCGGCGTGCCGTCGTAATTGATGCCGTAGGTCACCAGCGGCCAGCCATAGTTCCGGCCCGGCTCGACGATGTTGATCTCGTCGCCGCCACGGGCGCCGTGCTCGTGGGCCCAGACCGAACCGGTCTGCGGATTGATCGTGATGCCCTGCACGTTGCGGTGGCCGTAGGACCAGATTTCCGGCCGGCTGCCCGACGCGCTGACATAGGGGTTGTCGAAGGGCACCGACCCGTCATCGTCCAGGCGCACGATCGTGCCGATATGATTGCCCAGATTCTGGGCCTCCTCGCGATACTGGCCGCCATCGCCCAGGGTCAGCAGCAGCGTTCCGTCGTCCAGGAACTGGATGCGGCCGCCGAAGTGATAGCCGCGCTCCTTTTCGAAATTCACGCCGAACAGCGTCTCCACATCGGTGAGCGTGCGGCCGTCCTCGCTCAGCCGGCCGCGGGCGAGCGCCGTGTGGTTGGCGCGTGCCGTGCCTTCGGCATAGGCGAAATAGACCCAGCGATTGTCGGCGAAATCCGGATGCAGGGCGAGGCCCATGAGGCCGCCCTGGTTTTCCACCAGAATGTCGGGCAGCCCCTCCACCGGCGCCTCGCGCAGTTCGCCGTCCTCGATATAGCGCAGCCGGCCTTCGCGTTCCGAAACGAGCATGTCGCCTCCGGGCAGGAAGGCGAGCGACCAGGGAAATTCAAGCCCCGAGGCGACGGTCGCGACGCGGAAGTCGGCCTGTTCGGTTTCGTGGATCGTGTCCTGGGCCATTGCCGGGCCCGTCAGGGCGGCAAGAGCAAGTCCGGCGGCAGCAAGGCGCATGCAAGTCTCCCTTGGTTCGGGGGACAATCTAGAGCGATGCGCGCAAGGAATGAAGAGGGCGGCTGGCACAGCGCCAGCGCAATCGCCGTCGTTGCACTCAGCGCGTCACCGATCCGGCGAAGCTGGCGATGCGCGGGGCGAAGTGCGGCTGGAAGGCGCTGACCTGGGCCCAGCGGCGGCGCAGGCGGACCGGCAGTTCGGCGACAGCGCCCGGCATGAGGCCGGCGGCCCTTTCCGCCAGTTCCCAGCTGCGGATGCCGGCGGCGGCCATGCCGGGCACCAGGACGCGGCCCTGGTCCAGCGGAACCTCGTAGCTGGTATAGTATTTCTTGTAGTGATCGCCGCCCCGGCCCAGATCGACGCGGTCGATTCCGTGCGCGCCGGCCTGGTCGAACAGGCCGTGCAGCAGCAGGAGGCCGGGCGAATAGCGCGCCAGCTCCGGATCGTAGGCCGGGAACCAGGAATGGTAGATGCCGCCGGCGGCGAGCCCGAACTCGACGGCGGCCAGGCGGTCGCCGAACCAGAGCGAGGCGGTCAGCCCGTGCAGGCCGGCGCCGTCCATGGTGCGAAAGTCCGCAAGCGCCTCGCGCACCCAGCCGATGCCGAACACGTTCAGCTTGCCCGTGTCGCGGTACTGGGCCTGTTTCCACGCATCCAGCCGGGCAAAGGCGCGTCCGTCCGGGTCGTCGAGGCAGACCCGCACCGGGCCGATATCGCGCTCGGCGGCCCGCTGCCGGCGCGACATCTTGCGGAAATGATTCCTGTGGGCGCCGCGGCGCGTGTCGAAGTAGGTCCCGGCACCCCCGGAAAGATCGACCATCGCACTGCCCTCGCGGCCGCGCCGGGCCGCCGGAAGGCCGCCCGCCGGACAGTACCAGTTGTCGAAAACGACGGCCGAACCGCCGGCGGCGCGGACAAGGCGCGGCAGGTCGATCCGGGCACCGGGCCGGGCTATCACACCCTGATAGTCGCTCATCGGTGCGCCGACAGGGCGGATCACGCCGTCACGGGGGGCATGGAAAGGGAAGAAGCCGGCCACCCCGTCATCGTCCTCGAGGATGGCAATGCGCACATCCTCGCGCACGCGGGCGATCGCATCGGTAAATTCGAAGCGGAAATAGGGGCTGACCAGCCGGCCGCCGGGCGCCGCCCAGGCGTTCCATTTCGCGATCAGTTCGCCGGTCATGTCCCCGATTGATACGATCCGCGCGCGCATTCAACGTCTCCCACGTCCCACACGCGCCAGGATGCAGGATCGGGACCGGTTTCCCCTGCGGCGGGAATGTGCGGGGTGACAGGATTTGTCGGCCCGGCGGCTCATGCTGGCGAGGCGTGCCCGACTCACGCACAATGACCGCGAACAGAAAGCGAACCCGACATGCTCACCGATCTCGCCCTGGAAACCTGGCTTATCCTCGGCACGCTCGTCCTCGTGGGCGGGCTTCTGGCCGTCCTCCTCCTGCGTCGTCCGAAGACGCAGGACGGATTTTCCGCAAGTAAGGCCGACGCCCTGCGCGCCGAGCGCGACGACTGGCGCGAGACGGCCGAGCGCCGTGCCGCGGAGACGGCCGAGGCGCGCGAGAGGCTGGCGCGGCTTGAGAGCGTGCGCGAGGAGCGCGACCGTCTGCTCAAGCAGTCCGAGGAGTTGCGCAGCGAGCGCGACCGGCTGGCCGCCGATTTCGCCAGCCTGAAATCTTCGCACGCGGCCGCCCAGGAGCATCACGCCGAAAAGCTCGCCGAGCTGGAGAAGGCGCGCGAGCGGCTGAGCGAACAGTTCAAGCTGACCGCCAGCGAGATTCTCAAGACCTCCGGGGCCGAGCTGAACAAGCAGAGCACGGAGAACCTGCAGACCCTGCTCAAGCCGCTGCGCGACCAGCTCAGCGAGTTCCGCACCAAGGTGGAGAGCGACGCCAAGGAGCGCTCCGGCCATGCCGGCGAGATCAAGCAGCTGATGGAGACGGTCCGCAAGGACGCCCACCAGATGTCGGCGGACGCGAAAAATCTCGCCAATGCGCTGCGTGCCTCCTCGAAAGTGCAGGGCGATTGGGGCGAGCTGGTGCTGGCGACAATCCTGGAGCGCGCCGGTCTGCGCGAGGGGCATGAATTCTTCACCCAGCAGAGCGAGACGACCGAGGACGGGGCGCGGCGGCGTCCGGACATCGTCGTCGAACTGCCGGGCAAGCAGCGGCTTGTGATCGACAGCAAGGTCTCGCTCACCGCTTTCGAACGCTGCGTCAATGCCGAGGAGGAGGAAGAGCGTGGCGCCGCGCTGAAACAGCATCTCGCCTCGGTGCGCAGCCATATCAAGACGCTGGGCGAGAAGGATTATGCCCAATTCTACGAGGGCGTCTCCTTCACCCTGATGTTCGTGCCGCTGGAAGGCGCGGCCTCGCTGGCGATGCAGAACGATCCCGACGTGACGGTCTATGCCTGGGAGCGCGACATCATGATCGCAACGCCGACCACGCTGATGATGGCGATGCGCACGGTGCAGAATCTGTGGACGATCGATCGCCAGAACCGCAATGCGTTGGACATCGCCGACAGAGCCGGCAAGCTCTATGACAAGTTCCATGGTTTCGTGACCGACCTTGAAGAAATCGGAAGCCGGATCGGGCAGGCCGAGAAGGCCTGGTTGAAGGCCAAGGGCAAGCTCACCGATGGGCCGGGCAACGTGATCGGGCAGACCGAAAAGCTCAAACAGCTCGGTGCGCGTACGCGCAAATCACTGCCGGACGAGTATCTCGACGCCGCCGGCGTGGATGTGGATGCCGAGGGCGAGGAGGACGCGCCGGCCCTGTCTGCGCCGGAGCGGTCCTCAGAAGCGGCCAATTCTTGAACCGTTAAGCCGCCGCGACTATTTTAGGGCCATGGCTATTCGCGAGATACTCACCGTCCCGGACCCGCGTCTGAAGGAAGTCTCCCAACCCGTCGACCGGGTGGATGACGACCTCCGCGAACTTATGGACGACATGCTGCAGACGATGTACGCGGCCGACGGCATCGGTCTGGCGGCGATCCAGGTCGGCGTGCCCAAGCGCGTCATCGTGATGGATCTGGCCGGCCCGGACGAGGAGCCGGACCCGCGCTATTTCGTCAATCCGGTCCTCTCCGACCCGTCCGACAGCCTGCGCCCCTACGAGGAAGGCTGCCTGTCCGTGCCCGCCGTCTACGACGAGGTGGAGCGCCCGGACCGCATCCGCGTGCAGTATCTCGACTATGACGGAAACGAAGTCGACGAGATCGCCGAAGGCATGTTCGCCGTGTGCATCCAGCACGAGATGGATCACCTGGAAGGCGTGCTCTTCATCGACTATCTCTCGCGCCTGAAGCGCCAGCGCGCGGTCCAGAAGGTCAAGAAGGCCGAAAAGGAAAAGTCGCGCGACGCGGCGTGACCTTCCTGCCGGCCGCCTACGGCTTCTCCATCATCCCTGCCGGCAGGTCGAAAACGCCCGCCGGCGCCTTCACCACATGCGCAATGGCGCGATAGACGAGCGTTGCCGTGGCATCCATGGCCGGGCGGGCCGGCGGTGCGTCCGGATCCGGATCGGTCAGGTCGAGGCTCAGACGCACGCTCGGCCGGCCGTCGATCTCGATGCGCCAGTGGCCGCCATCGTCTTCGCCGTGCAGCGTGTGGTCCGATGTCCACAGGATGGAATGGCGCATGCTGACGCCGTTTTCGAACCGGCCGTGCCATTGCCAGCGTGTGGCCGCCACCGTGCCTTCGGGAATGGTGCCGGCGCGGATGCCGATATCCCGCGGGGCCAGGGTGAGTTCGTGCTCCGGTTCGATCCCGGCTGTCCGCGTGCCCAGCTTGTCCGCGACATAGTCGAACACCTCGCCGTAGAGCTGGTCGTAGAGGCGTGCCACGGGGCTCCGGGTGAGATCGTTCTCGGCCGGGTCCGTGCCCAGCCCCATGGCCTGGAACACCAGGCCGGGCGAGGGGGATTGCGACGCATCGAAGACTTCGTAGCAGCGCATCGCTTCCAGCCGGGACACGAGGCCCGTCAGGGTCAGCATGAGCCGTTCCGCCATGAAGCCGGGATTGAGCCCGATCCCGGCCAGCGTGACGCCGCCCGCCGCGGCGGCGTCGCGCAGCGGGGCAGCATAGTCCTCACCGTGCATGTCCGGCCGGTAGAAGCCGTTGGTGGAAATGACGTTCTTGCCGCTGGCAAGGAGGCGCGCCACGACCGTATTCTGCGCTTCGTAGGGCACGCTGATCAGCGAGGTGTGCAGCACGGCATCGGCCTCGAGCGCCAGGATGTCCTCGATCCTATTGGTGGCGAGAATGCCGGTCTTGCCGCGCCGGGCGATGTCGCCGGCATCGAGGCCGTTTTTCTCGTCGCTGGTCACATAGACGCCGGCGAGCTCGTAGTCCGCATGGTCGATGATCTGGCGCAGCAGGGTGCGCCCCACCGATCCCGTACCCCACTGGACGACCCGTATCTTCCCCATGCCTCTCTCCGGCTCCGCTTTTGGCCGGGAAGGTTAGGCATGCGGGTATTGTTATGCAAGTTTATTTGCGGTCGGGCCCGCGCCCGTGCGGTGCCTCGAAATCGATTGCGGGACCGACAGGAACGATGCCGGTGGGATTCACGCTCTCGTGGCTGGCATAATAATGTTTCTTCGCATGATCGAAGTGGCATGTGTCCGCGATGCCCGGCCACTGGTAGAGCTCGCGCATGTATCCCGACAGGTTGGGATAGTCGGCGATGCGCCGGATATTGCACTTGAAATGGCCGTGATAGACGAGGTCGAAGCGCAACAGGGTCGGAAGCAGCCGCCAGTCCGCCTCGGTGGGCGTGTCGCCGGTCAAAAAGCGCTTTTCCGCCAGGATGCCCTCGATCCAGTCCAGGCTGTCGAAGAGCGGGCGCACCGCTTCCTCATAGGCCTCCTGCGTGGTCGCGAAACCGGACCGGTAGACGCCGTTATTGACGGTCTCGTAGATCCGCGCATTCAGCGTGTCGATGTCTTCGCGCTTGCTTTGCGGATACCAGTCGCCCGGTTTCCCCCCGACGTCGTCGAAGGCGGAATTGAACATGCGGATGATTTCGGCGCTCTCGTTGGAGACGATGCGCCCGGTCTTCTTGTCCCACAGCACGGGCACGGTGACGCGGCCGGAATAGTCCGGCTCGCTCTCCAGATAGACCTGGTAGAGGAAGTCCTTGGAGAACAGGTCGTCGCCGACAATGCCCTCGCCGCGATCGGCAAAGGTCCAGCCGTTCTCGCCCATGAACCAGTCGACCACGGAGACGGAGATCATGTCTTCCAGCCCCTTCAGGGCCCGGTAGATCAGCGTGCGATGCGCCCAGGGGCAGGCATAGGCGACATAGAGGTGATAGCGCCCGGGCTCGGCCCTGAACCCGCCTTCGCCGCTGGGGCCGGCTTCGCCGTCCGGCGTCACCCAGTTGCGCAGTTTCGAGGCGGAGCGTTCGAACCGCCCGCCGGTCTTGTCCGTATCATACCAGCGGTCCTGCCACTGGCCGTCGACGAGGAGGCCCATCGGGTTTCTCCGTTTCGTGTGTTGGGGACAGATCGGGGACAGACACGCAAGCATGCTTGCGTGTCTGTCCCCGCATTCACTCAGAAACGGCCGGCCTGGAAGTCGTGCACGGCCCGTTGCAGCTCGGCCTGGGTGTTCATCACGAAGGGGCCGTAGCGGGCGACCGGTTCCTGGATCGGCTTGCCGGCGACCAGGAGCAGGCTGGCACCGTCCGGGCCTGCGGTCAGCGCGATCCTGTCGCCATCCTCCAGCACGCCCAGATCGGGATCGCTCACCCGGCCCTCGCCGGAGGAGACCATGCCCTTGTAGACGGCGATGAAGGCCGTGTGATCCGGATCGATGCTTTCGCTCAGCGTCGCGCCCGGTTCCAGCACGATGTCGATCAAAGTGGGCTGGATCGAGACCGACTTCGCCGGGCCTTCCGTGCCCGCCGAGCTCTGTCCGGCCAGAACGCGCAGGGTCGCCCCGTCGCGCGTCTCCACCGGGATCTCGTCTTTCGCGAATTCCTGATAGCCCGGATCGGTCATCTTCATGTGCGAGGGCAGGTTCACCCAGAGCTGGAAGCCCCACAGACGGCCATCCTCCTGTTCGGGGATTTCCGAGTGCACGATGCCGCGGCCGGCCGTCATCCACTGGATGCCGCCGCCCTCGATGACGCCGGAATGGCCCTTGTTGTCGCCATGGCGCATCTTGCCGTCGAGCATGATGGTCACGGTCTCGAAGCCCCGGTGCGGGTGATTGGGGAAGCCGGCCATATAGTCCGCGCTGTCGTCGGAGCGGATCTGGTCGAGCATCAGGAAGGGATCCAGCTCCATCAGCCCCTGATGGCCGAGCATGCGGGTGAGTTTGACGCCGGCCCCGTCCGAGGTCGGCAGGCCGCGCGAGATCTGGGTGATCCGGCGCGTGCGGGTGAGGGTGTCGGACGCGGTCATGGCGATGCGCTCCTTGTCGTGTCGGGCCCGGCGGGCCGCTGGCTTGATCCCAAGATAGGGACGAAGCGCCGCCGCACCCACCCGGCCGGACGAAAAGGATTGTTTCCACGGCGTCACGGATGGGGCAGGTTACGCATCCATTCGGGGAGATTGCCATGAAACGCTATGCTGTGGGCCTTGTACCGCTTGTCCTGGGGGCCTGTTCCGCGGGCGAGGACGTCGCTGCGGAGGCCGATCTGTTCGACCGGCTCAGCGCGCATTGCGGCGAGGCCCATGAGGGCCGCGTCGTCAGCGAGGATCCGCGCGATGCGGACTGGGCCTCCCAGCGCCTGGTCATGCATGTCCGGACGTGTTCGCCGAACGAGATCCGCATCCCGCTGCATGTCGGCGAGGACCGCTCGCGCACCTGGGTGATCACCCGCATGGGCGAGGGGCAGCTGCGGCTCAAGCACGATCACCGTCATGAAGACGGCAGCGAGGACGTGCTCACCCAGTATGGTGGCGACACGGTGGAGATGCCCACGGCCCAGCGCGCCGAATTCCCCGCCGACGATTTCTCCCGCGCGCTGTTCGAGCGCGAGGGCATTCCCGCCTCCATGGAAAACGTCTGGTCGATCACCCTGACCGAGGACACTTTCACCTATGCGCTCGACCGGCCCGACCGGCATTTCGAGGCGCAGTTCGATCTCACCGATCCGGTCGACGCTCCGCCGCCGCCCTGGGGCGCGGCGGAGTAGAGGGCGTGGTAGTCCAGACTCCCGTCCTCCCCCTTAATGGGGGAGGTGGGCCGAGGCGCAGCCTCGGCTCGGAGGGGGTGGGGGCGAGGGGGGGGGGGTGGGGGGGGGTGCGGGGGGGCGGGCGTGGGGCGGGG
>JAYEGL010000019.1:141865-171284 GCA_034659015.1 Pseudomonadota bacterium
CCCCCCGTAGGGGGGGGGGGGGGCCGGCGGGGCCGCCGGGGCTGGGTGGGGGTGGGGGCGAGGTGTTAGCGAATTCGCTAACACCGGGATTCACCCCTTCCGTCCGGCTTCGCCGGACACCTTCCCCATCAAGGGGAAGGATGGAATTCCGGCCCCGCTCTATCCGGGTCTCACCCCTCCCGGCACTGGCCCTCATAGGCCACGCTGGCTCCCGCCGCGGCGGCGGTGCAGGCATTGCCGTAGGTCTCGCCGTCGCAGCCGCAGACCGGGCGGTATTCCCGGGTGCACATTTGCGGGCGTTCCCGGCAGGTGCCCGGCGCGTCGGCCGCGCCGCACTGGGCGGCGGGCTCGTAGCGGCAATAGGTGGTTTCCGGCGCCCCGCCGCACACGCGCTGGGGCCGGCTGTTGCCGCCGCACATCTCGCCGATCCCCACCACGACCGGGTCGGGATGGCCGGGCGGCGGGGCGGTGCCGTCGCTGGCACAGGCGGCGAGCAGGAGTGCGGGCAGGGCAAGCCAGACGCGTTTCATGGGTGACGCTCCCTATTGGCGTTCAGGTCCCCGGGACGATATCACACCTGCAACCCAACCCCAGATGAATACGGGACCGCCGATGACACTCCGCCTTGCTTTCATGGGAACGCCCGACTTCGCCGTCCGCTCGCTCGCCGAGATCGCCGCGGCGGGGCATGAGGTGGTGCGCGTCTACACCCAGCCGCCGCGCAAGCGCGGGCGGGGCCAGGCCGAGCAGAAGACGCCGGTCCACCAGCTCGCCGACGTGCTGGGCATCCCGGTGGAAACCCCGGAGAGTTTCCGCGACCCCGAGGTGATCGCGGATTTCCGGGCGCTCGATCTCGATGCCGCGGCCGTCGTCGCCTATGGCCAGATCCTGCCGCAGGAGGCGCTGGACGCGCCGCGCCTGGGCTGTCTCAATCTGCACGCCTCCCTGCTGCCGCGCTGGCGCGGGGCGGCACCGATCCAGCGCGCCATCATGGCCGGCGACGAAACCACCGGCGTACAGATCCAGCAGATGGAGGCGGGGCTGGATACCGGCCCGATCCTCCTCTCCGAGACCGTGGCCATCGCGCCGACAGACACCGCCGCCAGCCTGCACGACAAGCTGATGGAGACCGGCGCGCTGATGTGGTCGCGTGCGCTCGCTGCGCTGGAGCGGGGCTCGCTGGAGGCCGTGCCCCAGCCGGAAGACGGCGTCACCTATGCGAAGAAAATTACCTCCGAGGAGGCCCGGATCGACTGGTCGCGTCCGGCTGCGGAACTGGCGGATCATGTGCGCGGTCTCTCGCCTTTTCCGGGCGCCTGGTTCGAGCTGGTCGGCGAGAAAGAGCCCGTCCGGGTGAAGGTGCTCATGGCGTCAGCCGAAGAAGGCGAGGGCGCGCCCGGGACTGTGCTCGACGACAACATCCTGGTGGCCTGCGGCGAGGGCGCGCTGCGCCTTGTCCGCCTGCAACGCGCCGGAAAGGGCGCCATGGACGCCGGCGACTTCCTGCGCGGCAATGCCGTGCCGGCGGGCACGGTGCTGGGCTGATGCCGCGCTACAAGCTCACCATCGAATATGACGGCACGCCCTTTTCCGGCTGGCAGCGCCAGGACAATGCGCCTTCCGTCCAGGCCTCGCTGGAGCGGGCGGCCGAGGCGCTCGACGAGGCGCCCGTCACGGTCTATGGCGCCGGCCGCACCGACAGCGGCGTGCATGCGCTGGGGCAGGCGGCGCATCTCGATCTGCAGAAGGATCTCGCCGCCGACAAGGTGCGCGATGCGCTGAACTACCATCTCAAGCCCGACCCGGTGGCGGTGCTGGAGGCCGAGCGTGTGGACGAGGACTTCCACGCCCGCTTCTCCGCGACCCAGCGGCATTATCTCTACCGCATGATCGACCGGCGACCGCCGCTGACGCTGGATCGCGGCCAGGTCTGGCGCGTGCCGCGCCGGCTCGACGCCGAGGCCATGCATCACGCGGCCCAGGCCCTGGTCGGGCAGCATGACTTCACCACTTTCCGCGACGCCCAGTGCCAGGCCGACAGCCCGGTGAAGACGCTCGATACGGTCTCGGTCTCGCGCTATGGCGAGGAGGTACAGCTGACCTGTTCGGCCCGCTCCTTCCTGCATCGCCAGGTCCGCTCCATGGTCGGCTCCCTGGTCGAGGTGGGTGTCGGCAAGTGGAGCCCGAAGGACTTCAAGGCGGCGCTGGACGCCGCCGACCGCAGCCGTTGCGGCCCGGTCGCCCCGGCCGACGGGCTCTACCTGGTGGCCGTGGACTATCCGGCCGCCTGAGAGGCCTGGGTGGATGTGTAGAGCAGGGTGACGGCGATCTCGGCGGCGAGGATGGGCACGGCCGCCGCCAGGGCCGAGGTGATGGTCG
Source organism: Pseudomonadota bacterium (assembly GCA_034659015.1). GTDB lineage: Bacteria > Pseudomonadota > Alphaproteobacteria > Caulobacterales > Maricaulaceae > Maricaulis. Next base: position 144,245 of record JAYEGL010000019.1, read on the forward strand.
GCAGGCCCAGCGACACATAGGCGATCCGCCAGTGCACCAGGATCCGCAGATAGGTGTAGAGGAAGAAGGCCAGTTCCAGCAGCTCGCGGTTGAAAATGCCGGCCGTGTGCAGGGTCCAGAACACCGCCTGCAGCGCATAGAGCCAGATCACCGCCCAGTTGTGCACGATCACCCAGCGCACGAAGCCGGTCCGTGCGCCCGTGATCAGACAGGCTGCGGCCGCGGCGACCGGGAAGAGGGTCCAGGACACGGCATAGCCGAAGGCGAAGGTTCCCAGCTCGATCGTGCCGCCGGCATGCCAGGCGCCGGCCAGGATCAGGGCGACCAGGGGCAGGGCGAGCACGGCGGCAAAGAAGGATCGCCACAGACCGTCCAGGGATATGTCGAAACCGGCCTTCCAGCCCTGTTTGAAGGTCAGGGCGCGCCAGCTCGCCACCAGGGCCAGCCGTGCCTCGGCGATCAGCCGCATCATGCCGGACGGTCCTTGAAATAGCGGTCCAGAATGCGCGTATAGATCCGCGTCAGGCTCTCGATATCGCCGACGGGGACGCGCTCGTTGACCTGGTGCATGGTGGCGCCGACCAGGCCGAATTCGGCGACCGGGCCATAGGCCTGGATGAAGCGCGCATCGGAGGTGCCGCCGCCCGTCGTCAGCGCCGGCCGCCGCCCGGTCTCCGCCTCGACACAATCCTGCAGGAGCGTGGTGAAGGGTCCGGCGGGGGTGAGGAAGGCCTCGCCGGAAACCCGGATATCGGTCTTCACCTCGCCGTCGAAATTCATCTCCACCTTGGCCGCCTCGTCCTCGATCCAGCGGGTCAGGTCGGCGCCCTTGTGGTTGATGTTGAAACGGATGTTGAAACGCGCCCTGGCCTCGGCCGGAATCACATTCGTGGTCGGATTGCCGACATCCACCGTGGTGACCTCCAGATTGGAAGGCTGGAAATGCGGTGCGCCGTCGTCGAGCTTCCGCGCCAGCAGCCGCTCGAGCAGGGTCAGCAGGCGCGGGATCGGGTTCTCCGCCCGCTCCGGGTAGGCGACATGGCCCTGGCGGCCGATCACCGCGATTTCGCAGTTCAGCGATCCGCGCCGGCCCGACTTGATCGTGTCGCCCAGCGTGTTGGGATTGGTCGGCTCGCCGACCAGGCAGTGGTCGAAACGCTCGCCCTCGGCGTCCAGCGCCTTCAGGACGGCCTTGGTGCCGTTGACGGCGGGGCCTTCCTCGTCGCCGGTGATCAGGAAGGCGATCGAGCCGTCCGGTTGGCCCGCCGCGTCGAGATGCCGTTTCACCGCGGCGACCATGGCTGCGATCGCGCCCTTCATGTCCGCAGCGCCGCGGCCCCAGAGCACGCCGTCGGCTTCGTCCGCCGCGAAGGGCGCGCGCTGCCAGCTTGCTTCGTCGCCGGGCGGGACGACATCGGTATGGCCGGCGAACATGAAACAGGGCGAGCCCGTGCCCAGGCGGGCATAGAGATTGTCGACCTCGCCGAACGGATAGCGCCGGCAGGCAAATCCCATCGCCTCCAGCGCGCCCTGCAGCACGTCCAGCGCGCCCTCGTCCGCCGGCGTCACCGAGGGGCGCCGGATCAGGGCCTGGGCGATGGGCAGTGGATTGGCGAGGTCGGTACTTGCGTCAGAGCTCAACGATCAGGTCCTTGCCGAACATCACGCCGGCGAGCCGGCAGGCGGTCTTGAGGCGGGAAAGCTTCTGTTCCTTCGAGAGGTTCACATCGACATACCAGCCATCGACCAGCTTTTCAGCATGTTTGGCCAGCGCCGGCGAGCGCGGATAAAGCGCCCCGGGCGACGGCGCCACGATGCGCCGGTTTCGCGTGCCGGCATCGGCAAGCCTGTCCAGCAATCCCGGAGACGTCTTCTCCAGCCAGATCAGGGCCAGCCGGTAGGCGGCTTTCTGGCTGGCGGCGAAACAGGCCCGGTCGCCCATCTGCACGAGATAGTGGCCGGTCCGTCTCTCGGTCTCGTCGTTCGGGTCCTGCCAGTCGGACGGCACGGGCGCGTGCCTGCGATCGGACGGGAAACCGGCCCAACCGGACGCGCCGGAGGACGGCCCGCGCCCGGTCAGGCCTTCGCCCGGGTCCGGAGCGGAGCCGTCCGGCTCGACGGACCGGGGATGACGATTGCTGTCAGCGCTTAGAAGGATCCGCCGGAGTATGTCCAGAGGGGTCTCGTCCAGAGATTGTCGGTGAGATTCCAGCGCTTTGTAGCACTCCAGGTCCAGCTCGATCGTGTTCTGAGCGCCCATGTCAGCCTCTTGATTGTCGCTGAAATCGTATAATAAGGCTTTGAAGGGTTGCAAGGTGTGCCGTGTCATGGTCCGCGCAAGATTGTCCGTAGTCGTTCTCAAGGACCCGAAATCAGGCGTGATATCTTGCCTTCCTGCATGGCTGACACATGAAGGGGCGAGGTATCGTCCGGGCCTTCTTCAGACTGAAGGCGCCTGCTCGAATGCGAAAGCGCCCGCTTCGGTGTGAAAATCCTATTGTAAGGAATCTTGAGCGCCAGAGCGGTGCCTTGTAGGCCTTATAATGGGCTTTGCCGGCCGGCGGGCCTTCCAGCGGCATGATTGCCTGTCTATATGCGAAGGGCGTGGGGCCATGCCGGAACGGAGACACAGCCATGAAGACATTTGCCGTCGATGATGTCGATGAGGCCACGGGAACGGGTTATCCGGCCGAATATGCCGGCGCGGTCGATGGGCGCCATGCGCGCCGCCTGGGCGCGGCGGCCGGGCTGACGCAGTTCGGCGTCAATCTGGTGCGGCTGGAGCCGGGCGCCTGGTCCTCCCAGCGGCACTGGCACACGCATGAGGACGAGTTCGTCATGATGATGGAGGGCGAGGCGGTGCTGGTCGGCGAGGAGGGCGAGAGCGTGCTGCGGCCGGGCGACTGTGCGGGCTTTCCGGCCGGCGTGGAGAATGGCCACTGCCTGCAGAACCGTTCGGACCGGGATTGCCTCTTTCTCGTCGCCGGCGGCCGGTCGGACAAGGACGCGGCCTTCTATCCGGATATCGATCTGGAAGCGAAGCCGGGCCGTTATTCCGATCCGGACTGTTTCCGCCGCAAGGACGGATCGCGCTTCTGACTAGCCGTCCAGGCGTTTTTCCATCGCGAACCGGTCGAGCGTCTCGCCGCGAACTTCGACCGTCTCCGGCGTGACGATCGCAAAGCCGACCGCCGTAAAGGCCGGCTGTGCCATCAGGCTGGCATGGACGGTCAGGCGCGTCTGGCCGCTCGCCCGCGCCATGTCTTCGATCTTGTTATAGAGCTGCCTGAACAGGCCGCGGCCCTGCCAGGCCGGGCGGATATAGGCGAAGTCGACATAGTCCGGCGGGGCGAGCGACATGAAGCCGGCGATTTCGCCCTCATGCTCGGCCAGCATGATAATCTGGCCGGCCAGGCGTGCGTCCCAGTCCGGACCGCGGCGCGGCCCGGGCATCCAGGCCCGGCGCTGGGCCTCGCTGTAGCGGCCGGGTCCGTTATGCACGGCGTCGTACATGACCGCGCCCAGCACGTCGTGGTCCGCCGGGCCGGCCCGGCGGAGGGTGATGCCGTCGCCCATCGTCTTCGTGTCCGGGGCTAGTGCGAACGCCCGTGCGTCTCGCGATAGCGTTCCATCGAGACCGAGATCTTGAAGGTCTCGCGGTATTTCGGCGAGCCGACCGGGCGGGGCGGGTTCTGCGAGGTCAGGGCGAGAATACGCTCCAGCGTGTCGTGCGCCGCGCCGGACTGGCCCGCGCCGATATAGGCGTGCAGCTCGACCAGCGCGTCGGACAGCGGATCGCCGCCGCGGACGATGAAATAGGGCTCGTCCTTTTCCATCCGGTTCAGCACGTCGTATTCGGACGGGTTGTTGGCGGATCCGTAGGGTGCCGCCGGATCGGCCGCGGCCGGACGGTCTTTGGTGGTTTCGTCGCTCATGACGCGCCCCTTTGTGTTCGAACCCGGCCATCCCATCAGATTCGAGCCGCAACGGGTAGCGGCACGTCAGCGCAGGGGCTGTTATAAAAGGGGTGATAAAGCAGGAGGAGGCACCGTCATGCGTGTTGCAGCAGCGCTTGCGGCCATTGCGGTGGCGACGGGGGTGACGATGACGACAGCGCAGGCACAGGACACGCGCGGCGAGGACCAGGTCCGCGCCCGCGAGATCGGCATCGCGCCGGGCGTGCTGGAGACCGGCCCGCTCAATGCGATCACGGATGTGGCGGGCGTGCGGGTCGGCCAGGTAACGCTGACCGATCCGAACGCCTCGATCCGCACCGGCGTCACGGCCATCCTCCCCCATGGCGGCGATCTCTACGCCGACAGGGTCCCCGCTGCGCTGGCGGTCGGAAACGGGTATGGCAAGCTGATGGGCGCGACCCAGATCCGCGAGCTCGGCGAGATCGAGACGCCCATCCTGCTGACCAACACGATGGCCGTTCCCCGCGCCGCCGACGGCATCCTCGACTGGACGCTGGCGCAGCCGGAGCATGGCGATATCCGCTCGCTCAACATGGTGGTCGGCGAGACCAATGACAGCCGGCTCAACGATATCCGCGCCCGCATCGTCACCCCCGCCCATGCCGTCCAGGCCATTCAAAGCGCGACGGGCGGCCCGGTTGCGGAAGGCAATGTCGGCGCCGGCAACGGCACGGTGACCTTCGGGTGGAAGGGTGGAATCGGTACGTCGTCGCGGCGTCTGCCCGAAGCGCTGGGCGGCTGGACGCTGGGCGTGCTGGTGCAGACCAATTACGGCGGCATCCTGCAGATGGACGGCCTGCCCGTCGGCGAGGAATTGGGGCAGTATTATCTCTCCGACCATGTCGCTGACGATCGCGCGGACGGTTCCATCATGATCGTCCTGGCCACAGACGCACCGCTCTCCGACCGCAATCTGGAACGCCTCGCCCGCCGCGCCTTTGCCGGCCTGGCGCGCACCGGCGCCTCGATCACCAACGGGTCGGGCGATTACGCCATCGCCTTTTCCACCCATCCCGACGTCCGCCGCACGCCGCAGCGGCGCTCCGAGGTCTCGCCCGTGGCCGACCTGCCCAACGGCCGGATGTCGCCCCTCTTCCAGGCCGCCATCGAGACCACCGAAGAAGCCATTTATAACGCGCTCCTGATGGCCGAGGATATCGACTACCCGGTCGTGGGCTCGGACGCCGTGGTGCACGCCCTGCCCGTGGAACGGGTGCGGACGATGGTGGAGCAACGCCATCCTCGCCCTTGATGGGCGAGGGGGACCGCTGCGAAGCAGCGGTGGAGTGGGTGGGAGCCAGGTGCTGGCCAGCTCGCGACCACCGGGATTCACCCCATCCGACCCGAGGCTTCGCCTCGGCCCACCTTCCCCATCAAGGGGAAGGATGACGCTTGTCTCGACCGCCTTGTCCGCTTGGCGGCATCCCTCGCTTCGCGCTACCACCCTGCCATGACCGCCTCCGGATCCATCGCCATTATCGGGGCCGGCCCGGCCGGGCTGATCGCTGCGGAGCATCTCTCCGCGGCGGGGCATCGCGTGGATATCTTCGAGAAAATGCCCACGCCGGGGCGCAAATTCCTGATGGCGGGGCGCGGCGGGCTGAACCTCACCCATTCCGAACCCCTGCCGGCTTTCCTGGGCCGTTATCGCGAGGCGGCGGACTGGCTGGGGCCGGTCATTCTCAAGCACGATCCGGCGGCCCTGCGCGCCTGGTGCGAGGGGCTGGGGCAGGCGACGTTTACCGGCTCGTCGGGCCGGGTGTTTCCCGAGGCGATGAAGGCCTCGCCGCTGCTGCGCGCCTGGCGCAAACGCCTGGAAGATCAGGGCGTTGTCTTCCATCTGCGCCATGCCTGGACGGGCTGGGACGAGGATGGCGCGCTGGTGTTCGACACGCCGGACGGGCCAATCACCCACCGCGCCGACGCCACGCTTCTGGCCCTGGGCGGGGCGAGCTGGCCGCGGCTGGGATCGGATGGCGGATGGGTTGAAAACCTGCGTCGCAAGGGTGTCGAAACCGTGCCTTTCATGGCGTCCAACTGTGGCGTTGAAGTATCGCTGAGTGACGTTACGAGGGAGCGTTTCGCCGGCGCGCCCCTCAAGACCATCGCGCTCTCCCTCGCAGACGAGCGCGTCGCCGGCGAGGCGATGATCGCGCGCTACGGGCTGGAAGGCGGGGCGGTCTATGCGCTGGCCGCGCCGGTCCGCGAGGCGCTGAAGACCGGCCCGGTCACCCTCCATCTCGACCTTCGCCCCAACCAGTCCGCCGAGGCCCTCGCCGCCGTGCTGGCCCGGGCGAAGAAGGGCCAGTCCCTGTCCAACCGTCTGCGCAAGGCCGGGCTCACCCCGGCCGCCATCTCCCTCCTGCGCGATGCGGTGGATGACCTGCCGCGCGAGCCGGACGCACTCGCCGCCCTCATCAAGGCCGTGCCGCTCACCGTCACCGCCCAGCGCGGCCTGGACCGGGCCATCTCCTCGGCCGGCGGTATAGCACGCAGCGCCGTGGGAGAGGATTTCATGCTGAAAGCCCTGCCGGGCGTCTTCGTCGCCGGCGAAATGCTCGACTGGGACGCCCCCACCGGCGGCTATCTCCTGCAGGCCAGCTTCGCGACGGGTGTGGCGGCGGCAAAAGGCGTGGAGGCCTGGCTGGCGGGGTAGGGAAGTGCACCATCCTCCCCCTTGATGGGGGAGGTGGGCCGAGGCGGAGCCTCGGCTCGGAGGGGGTGGGGGCGAGGTCTTTGCGAATTCGCGAACACCGGGATTCACCCCATCCACCACGCCTTCGGCGCGGTCCCCCTTCCCCGTCAAGGGGAAGGATGGGAGGTAGCCCTACCGCAACAGCTCGTTGATCGCGGTCTTCGCCCGCGTCTGGGCGTCGACGCGTTTCACGATCACGGCGCAGGCCAGCGACGGGCCGCCCTTGGGGTCGGGCAGGGTGCCGGGCACGACGACGGCGTATTCGGGGACTTCCCCGCGGGTGATCTCGCCGGTCTCGCGGTCGACGATCTTGGTCGACTGGCCCAGGAAGACGCCCATGGAGATCACCGCGCCGGTGCGCACGATCACGCCCTCGGCCACTTCCGAGCGCGCGCCGATGAAGACATCGTCCTCGATGATCACCGGATTGGCCTGCAGCGGCTCCAGCACACCGCCAATGCCGACGCCGCCGGAGATATGGACATTCTTGCCGATCTGGGCGCAGGAACCGACCGTCGACCAGGTGTCGACCATCGTGCCTTCGTCCACATACGCGCCGATATTCACATAGGACGGCATCAGAACGGTGCCCGGCGCGATGAAAGCCCCGCGGCGCACGGCGCAGGGCGGCACGGCGCGGAAGCCGGCGGCCTTGAAATCCGCCTCGTCCCAGCCCTCGAACTTGGAGGGCACCTTGTCCCACCATTTCGAGCCGGCGATCCCGCCGTCCACCGTGCCCATCGGATTGAGCCGGAAGCCCAGCAGCACGGCCTTCTTGAGCCACTGATTGACCTGCCAGTCCTTGTTTGAATTGGCTCCATTGCCGGCGCGTTCGGCCACCCGCGCCTCGCCGGCATCCAGCATGCCGATCGCCGTCTCCACCGCCTCGCGCACCGCGCCCGTGGTCTCCGCCGTCACGCTGTCGCGATGGTCCCAGGCGGTCTCGATGGCGGATTGCAGGGCGTCGGTCATGGCTCGCTCGTCGGGCTCGTGTGGAAAGGTGAGCGCGGCTTAGCACCGGTATGGGGGAGGGGGAAGTGGGGGAGTGTGCTCCACTTCCCCCTGTCATCCCGGCCGGATGCCCCGCGAAGGCGGGGCGCAGAGCCGGGACCGACCGAAGTGCATCTCAAACGATGAGTCTCCCGTGGATCCCGGATAGCGCTGCGCGCCTCCGGGAAAAATGGAGGGGAGAAAATGACAGCTACTGCCCCACCTTTGTCATCCCGGCCGGATACCCCGCGCAGGCGGGGTGCAGGGCCGGGACCCATACGCGCCTATGTCGGCCGAAAGCAGGTCCGATAGCGGAGACAGCCAGATGAACACCGGGATTATGGGCCCCGGATCTACGCCCTCCCGGCCTTGAGCCGGGATCAAGGCCGGGCATGCGTCCGGGATGACAAGGAGCGGGTGGTCGCGGTCTTAGCTGCGTTTCACCCGCACATCCCCCAAAAACGTGCTCAGACAATCCACCGCATAGTGCACATGCTCGGGATGTTCTCCCGGCGCCGCGCTTTCCTCGTCCCTTGGCCCTTCCTTCGCCCTCACCAGCACAGTGGTGAAGCCCATCTCGTGGGCCGTCTTGAGGTTCCGCACGCTATCCTCGAAGAAGACGGACTGCTGGGCCGGCACGTCGAAACGGGCGGTGAAGCGGTCGAAGCCTTCGCGGTGGGGTTTGGGGGTGAAGCCGGCGGCCTCGACGTCGAAAATATCGTCGAAGAGGCCATTGAGGCCGAGCCGGTCGAGGGTCTTTTCCGCGTGGCGGCGCGAGCCGTTGGTGTAGACGAGCCGGGTGCCGGGCAGGGACCGGATGCGTTCGGCCAGGGTGTGGTCGGGATCGAGCACGGCGTGGTCGATATCGTGGACGAAATCGAGGAAGGCCTTCTGGTCCACGTCGTGGTTGGCCATCAGGCCGTTCAGCGTGGTGCCGTAGGTGCGCCAGTAATGCTTCTGGACCCGGTAGGCCTCGTCCTCGGGCAGGGCGAGGAGCTGCGCCACGAACTGCGTCATGCGCGTGTCGACCTGGCTCATCACCGGGGCGCTGGACGGGTAGAGCGTATTGTCCAGGTCGAACACCCAGTGGGAGGCGTGGCTGAGATCGGGGCCCGCGCTGTCGCCCGGCGTCCGGCTCATTCGCGCAGCCCCTGGAAATCCTCTTCGGTGAGGGTGACGCGCACGCCGCCGTTTTCCGGCTGGGGCACGCGGCGGAAATTCGCCGTGCCATAGCCGCGCTCGGCGCACTCGCCGCGCTCCTCCGCCACAAAACGCGCCGGGGCGAGGCAGAAGCTGTCCGTGCCGCCGGTCATCGGGCGGCGGCCCTGGGAGGAGACGCGTTCGGCATAGACGAAGGCATTGTCGGTCTCCAGCCGGGCGGCGAGCAGGCGCGCGCACTCGCCGGCATGGATGCGCCACCAGCCGCGCGATTGCCAGATCTCGCCGACGCGGTGGCCGATCGCCGTGGCGATATCGCCATCGGCCTCGTTGCACACGATCAGCCCGCTCGAGGCGTTGCGTTCCAGGGCGCGCGCTTCCAGGGCGTCGATCAGGGCCGGATCCTCCGGCTGGCTGTCCAGCCCCGCATCGGCGAGGAAGCGCGAGACGGCCCGGCGGGTCGAGCGGCCGTCATAGCCGTCCACCCCGGTGACCGGATAGCCGGCCGATTGCAGCAGGCGCTGGATGCCGGCCACCTGGGCGCGGCGGCCGTAGTCGGCCGGTTCGACCAGGACGGTGCGGTCGCGCTCGGCGCGCTCGCGGATGAAGAAGTCGCGCGAGGCCAGGCCCAGGGCGGCGCAACGCGTATTGGCGACGACCTCGAAATCGGTCTCGTCGACGCAGAGCGGCACCGTGCCGCGCCATTCGCGCACCCCGCCCAGATAGGCCATGGTGGATTTGGCGTAGTAGAAAAGCGGCTGTTCGCTGGTCTCGAGGTCGAAGTCCTGCGCGATATCCTCGCATTCGCCCGGCCGGACCCGGGTCCAGCCCTGGATGGCGACGCCGCCCTCCACAGCCCAGGCCGCGGCGACATCGGCGACGAAGCTGGTCTCGTTGCAGATCTCCGCCGCATCGGCATGAGGCGCGGCCAGCGTGCCGAGGCCTGCCAGGACCAGGCCCGCCGCGATCGCGGTCCGCATACGCATCAGCCTGTCCGCAAACACCGTGTTCGAACCCGTCTCACTGAAATTCCGGCAGCAGGGCGGCGATCTCCGCCCGCAACAGGTCGATACCATCGCCCTTGGCGCTCGAGGTGGCAACCAGGCGCGGGAAGGCGGCCGGACGTTTGGCGATGGCGGCCAGGGTCTCCTCGCTGACGCGCCTGACCGCCGGCGGTTTGATCTTGTCGGCCTTGGTCAGGACGATCTGGTAGCTCACCGCCGCCTCGTCGAACACGTCCATGATCTTCTCGTCGACGGGTTTGAGCCCGTGGCGGCTGTCGATCAGCAGGTAGACGCGCTTCAGATTGACCCGGCCGCGCAGGAAGTTGCGGGTCAGCCGCGTCCACTTCTCCACCACGTCCTTGGGCGCCTTGGCATAGCCGTAGCCGGGCAGGTCGACGATGCGCAGCCCGGACCCTTCGACATTGAAGAAGTTCAGCTCGCGCGTGCGCCCCGGCTCGCCGGAGGCGCGGGCGATATTGTTCTGCCGCGTCAGCGCGTTGATCAGCGAGGACTTGCCCACATTGGAGCGGCCGGCGAAGGCGATCTCGATGCGGTCCGGCTCGGGCAATTGCTCCAGGCTGACCGCGCCCATGATGAAGCTGCAGGGCCGCTCGAAGAGCCGCCGCCCCGCCGCGATGTCGAGATCGCTATCGCCCGTCAGCTCTCGTCTCCCGATCCGGAGGACTTGCCGTGCTGGAGGCGCTTGATCAGCTTGTCCAGCTGGGTCTCGTTCCCGTGGCGGCGCATGATGATGTATTGCTGGGCCACCGAGAGGAAGTTGTTCCAGGCCCAGTAGATCACCAGGCCGGCCGCGAACGGCGCCAGCACGAAGGTGAAGACGATGGGCAGCATGGCGAAGATGCGCGCCTGCATCGGATCCGGCGGCGGCGGGTTCAGCGCCTGCTGGGCGGCCATGGTCAGGCCCATGATGATGGGCCAGGCGCCGATGCCCAGAACGCCGCCGATCAGCCAGATGTTCGACGGGTCGTAGGGGATCAGGCCGAACAGGTTCCACACATTCGTCGGGTCCGGCGCGGAGAGGTCGCGGATCCAGCCGAAGAAGGGCGCGTGGCGCATCTCGATGGCGTTGAACAGGGTCTGGTAGAGCGCGAAGAAGATCGGGATCTGCGGCAGGATGGGCAGGCAGCCGGCCAGCGGATTGATCTTTTCCGAGCGGTAGAGCTCCATCAGCGCCTGTTGCTGCTTCTGGGTGTCGGAGGCGTAGCGCTCCTTGAGTTCCTGCATTTTCGGCTGCACCGCCTTCATCTTCGCCATCGAGGCGTAGGCGCGGTTGGCCAGCGGGAACATCACGATCTTGATCAGCAGGGTCAGCGCCAGGATGGCCATGCCGAAATGCCCGGTCACGCCTTCCAGCATGTGCAGCAGCCAGACGAAGGGCCGGGTGAGGAACCACAGCCAGCCCCAGTTGATCGCCATGTCGAAGCGCTCGATGCCGTACTCGTCCTCGACCGTGTCGAGCACGTCCAGCTCCTTGGCGCCGGCGAAGATGCGCGTCGTCGACGTCACCGTGCCGCCGGCCGGGACGGCCTGGGCCTGTTCCACATAGCTGGCCTCGAACGCGTCCGCCGTGCCGCGCTCGATGGTGCGGAAGCGCGCGGTGAAGGCGCGGTCCTGGTCGGGAATGGCAGCGGCCATCCAGTAGCGCTGGGTGATGCCGACCCAGCCGCCCGTGCCGCTCTCCTCGGCGCCTTCGCCATTCTCCAGCTTGCCGAACTTGCGCTGGACCAGCGTGCCGTCGACGATCGCCAGGGCGCCCTCGAAGACGGCGATATTATTGGTCGGATCGGCCGGCATGCCTTCATGGCGCACCAGGCCGTAGCGCGACAGTTCGACGTCCTGGCCGGAATTGTTGGTGACCGTGTCTTCCAGGGTGAACATGTAGTCTTCGTCGACCGAGATGGTGCGCTCGAAGCGCAGGCCAGACGCGGTCTCGTGGGCCAGCACGACCGGGCTGTCCGGGGTCAGCCGGTCGCCGGAGACCAGCTCCCACTCGGTCGAGCCGCCCGGCAGGTCGGAAAAGCCCGGCGTGGCCGACTGCCAGCCGTCGCGGGCGTAGAAGACGTGTTCGGTGCCGATCGGGTTGAGCAGCGCGATCGGCGTGTCGTTGTCGACGGAGACGGTGTGACGGCGCAGGCGGATATCGTCGAAGCGCGCGCCGGTCAGCGACAGCGAGCCCAGCACGGCCGGACCGTCGATCTCCACGCGCGTGACGTCGGCCAGTGCGTCCTCGCGGTTCTCGAAGCTCGGCTGGGGCGGGGCGTCGTTGTCGTTCTGGATCGGCAGGTCGGGATCGGCATCGGCCAGCTCGCCGGCGGCCTCGAGGGCTTCCTGGCGTTCCGCTTCGCGCGCTTCCTGGGCCGGGCGCAGGAAGAAGAATTCATAGCCCAGCATGATCGCCAGGATCAGACCCAGCGCGATAAACAGATTGCGTTGCTCGTCGCCCATGAAAACTCGGCCTTTCAGGCTGTTTGTCCCTTGCCGCCGGATGCCCCGTCACCGGCGAGGCTGACCAGCGCGCTTTTGACATCCCCCATCAGGCGCGACCAGTCCTTCTCGGCCGTGGACGCGCGCGCGATGAATACATAGTCAAAACCGGACTGTCCGTGGAGGGGGAGTAGCAGCCTTGCGGCCTCGCGCAAACGGCGTTTGCAGCGATTGCGGACGACGGCGCCGCCGACCTTGCGGGTCGCGGTGAAGCCCGCGCCGATCGCTTCGCCGGAATGAGAAGAGCCGTCCCGTCTTCGCGCCTGGATGACGACGCTCGACCGGACGGCTTTCTTGCCCTGGGCGACGAACAAAAATTCGCGCCGCTTTTTCAGCCGATTAACGGCCAGCGGCTGCGTGTCCATCGGATTTAGGCGGACAGGCGCTTGCGGCCCTTGGCCCGGCGGCGGGCCAGAACCTGGCGGCCGTTTTTCGTCGCCATGCGCGCACGGAAACCGTGCCGACGCTTGCGGACGAGCTTGGACGGTTGAAATGTGCGTTTCACGGTCGCGCTCCATCGGCGTTCAATTCGAGAGCGGCGGCTAATACGCGGCCAGCCCGGCGGCGTCAAGGGCGCAAGCCGCGAATTGCACAGGCGGTAACCGTTATACGGGCAGTCCGCGCCGGGCCAAACCGTTGCTTGCCGCGTCTGCGCGCGTGGGCTATTCGGCCAGCCAGCCCATGGTCACCGATCCCGACACCGATTCCCGCCGCGACGACGGCGAGGACGCCAGGCCGCCCCGGCGCGGGGTCGGGCCGCTGATCGACAGCCTGCCCGGGCAATTGCTGATGGTCACGCTGGGCCTGATCGCGGTCGGCGTGGCGCTGGTCTATTTCCCGGCCGCGGCCGGTTTCCGTCACCAATGGATGAGCGACCGGGCCGAGGCCGCGCACCTGGCGGCGTTGGCGGCCGATGTCGCCCCCGGCGGCGCGCTGGGCGAGGAGGAGGTGCGCGCCCTGCTGATGGGCGCCGATGCGGTTGCCGTTTCCCGCGTGCGCGGCGGCATGAACGAGCTGGTGCTCTATTCCGGCCCGATCGGCGAGGCGCTGGTGGAGAGCGATCTGCGCTCGGCCGGCTGGCTGACCCACATCCGCGACACGGTGGAGGTGCTGTTCGCCCCGCCCGGCCGGCTGCTGCGCATCCGCGCCGAGCCCATGGGCGCGCCGGGCGAGACGATCGACGTCATCGTGCGCGAAACCCCGCTGCGCGCCGATCTGCACGCCTTTTCGCGCCGTCTCCTGCTCTATGCCGGGCTCGGTGCGCTGCTGATCGGTGCGGCGATCTACGGCGCGCTCTTCTATCTCTTCGTGCGGCCGATGCGGCGCCTGGCCAGCGCGATGACGCGCTTCCGTGCGGATCCGGCCGATCCGGCGCGCGTCATCCGCCCCTCCGGCTCGCGCACCGAGATCGGCCAGGCCGAGGCGGAGCTGGCGCGCATGCAGGCGGATGTCCGCCAGGCGCTGCAGCAGCGCGAACGCCTCGCCGCGCTCGGCGGTGCCGTGGCCAAGATCAATCACGACCTGCGTAATGTGCTGGCGAGCGCCCAGCTGGTCTCCGACCGGCTGGCCACCGAGGACGATGCCCGCGTGCGCAAGATGGGCGAGCGGCTGGTGCGCGCCGTCGATCGCGGCATCCGCCTGTGCGAGGCGACGCTGCAATACGGCTGGGCCGAGGAGACGCCGCCCGTGCGCGCCGCCGTGCCGGCCCGCGCCCTGCTGGACGAGGTGGTGGCCGATGCGGGACTGTCCGCCACGGAGGTGAGCTGGGACAACCGGGTCGGCGAGGATCTGATGCTCGATGCCGATCCCGACCAGGCCCATCGCATTTTCCTCAATCTGTGCCGCAATGCGATCCAGGCGATGCAGGAACATGGCGGCCCGGGCGCCCTGTGCGCCGATGCGCGGTGCGAGGACGGCCAGGCCGTTATCGAGATCCGCGATACCGGTCCCGGCCTGCCGCCCAGGGCGCGTGAACGCCTGTTCGAGGCCTTCTCCGGCTCGGCCCGCAAGGGCGGCACCGGCCTGGGCCTCTCCATCGCCCGAGAGCTGGCCCGCGCCCATGGCGGCGATGTGGACCTGGTGGAAAGCAATGAGGCGGGGACGGTCTTCGCGGTGAGACTGCCGGTGGCTTAGGCTTCTGACCTTCCCCCATCGCCTCGCGGGCTCGGCACTTCCCCCGCTTCGCAGGGGAAGCCTTGACGAAGGGCTCGCCCCGTTTACGGGGGAGCTGTCCGCGTCAGCGGACTGAGGGGGCGGCGCGAAAGCGCCGCGGAGCGCGGAGCGCGCAAGTTGGAATTCACACCCGCTCGCTCACCTTGATGGCGATTTTGCAGCCGGCCTTGATGGCGCGGGAGAGGAGGGCGTAGCCGGGGGTTTCCTTCGCGCCTTCCTCGACGGCGAGGTCGCGGTGCTCGATCTCTTCGAGGCGGAATTCCTCGAACAGGTCGGCGAGCTCCTGTTCGCCCATCGCCTCGAGCTCGGCGACCTGGCCGGCATAATGGCGTTCGATCACCGTCTCCACGGCCTCGGTGCAGGCATGGGCGGCCTTTTCGCCGAGCAGGGCCGTGCCGGCGCCCAGGGCATGGCCGGCGACATCCCAGACCGGCGCCAGCGCCGTGGGGCGGGCGTCGTGCTTGAAGAGGAGCGTGTCGAACGTGTCGAGATGGTGCTGTTCGTCCGCTTCCATCTCTTCCAGCTGGGCGGCGATACGGGCCTTGTGCGGCAGTTTCGCAAACACGGCGCGCTGGCCCTGATAGATCGCCACGGCGCCGTACTCGCCGGCATGGTCGACGCGCACCATCTGCTCGATCCGCCGCTGGCTGCGCTGCCGGCCCGGCAGGGGCGGGCGGGGTCTGCGCTGTGCCGTCATGACGTCAGCCCTTTCACTCCCACGACGATGGAAATGGCGGCCATTGCGGCCGAGATCAAGGCGTTGTAGCCGGCCATGGATATGCCCAGCAGGGTCCAGGCGGCCTCGTCGCACATCACGAC
This sequence comes from Pseudomonadota bacterium, assembly GCA_034659015.1. Classification (GTDB taxonomy): domain Bacteria; phylum Pseudomonadota; class Alphaproteobacteria; order Caulobacterales; family Maricaulaceae; genus Maricaulis. The sequence continues at coordinate 159,565 of JAYEGL010000019.1, forward strand.
CGGGCGCTGGCCGTCCAGCGCGGCCAGCACGTCGCTGACCGACACACCGCCTCCGCCCGAGGCGGTGCAGGTTTCCGGGCCGGCCCACCAGCCGTATTCGATGCCGGCATGCCAGCCGGCGAACCCGGCCGAATAGACCAGCACCGCGGCGACGGCGAAGATCATCAGCGGCGCGAAGCGCGCGAGGCCCGGACGCAGGATCAGAAGAACGCCGCTGGCCAGCCCCAGGGCGATGACGGCCATGTGGATATAGCGCTGGTCGTAGCACAGCGCACACGGGTCGTAGTGGCCGATATACTGGAACCCCCAGGCGCCGAAGAGCAGAAGCAGCGAACCGCCCGCCATGAGAAGCGGCCACCGGGTCAGGGGGAACTGGGTCAGAACAGGTGTCATGGCGTCCATTGGTGCAAGATCCGGGCTATACTAGGCAGGCGTTTCGCCAGTGTAACGCGACCAAAGCGCACACAGACCATCACGACCGCGTCATATCAGTCCGGCGATGAAATCCTTGGTGGCTTCGATCATCGCATAACCGAAAAGCAGCAACAGCGTGATCCACACAAGCCCGATGACGAGGCCGGCGATGATCAGCAGGCCGTCGCGGGTCAAAAGGCCCAGTGCGGCGATCGCCAGGGCGATGCCCGGCGTGGTGTTGGTGGCCGGCAGGGGGACCAGGATCGACGCGCAGAAAACCATGAAGACGGCGCCGATCAGGCGTTCCGCCGACGGGCCGGACAGAAAGCGCAGGCGCGGCCGGGCGAGGGCTTCCAGCCAGCCGAACCATTTGCGGCCGCTGCGCGCCATCCGGTCCAGCCCGGCCTTGGAAATGCGCCGCGCCTTGAAACCGGCCGGCAGCCAGGGCTCGTCGCGTCCCATCGCCATCTGGCCGGCCAGCGCCATCATCGGCAGGGACATCACCTGCGGCACGCCGTAGAGGAAGGGGATGGAGACCGGCAGCGCCATGGCGAAGAGGATGATGCCGAAGGCGCGTTCGCCCAGCGCATCGACGAACTCGCCCAGCGAACAGCCCTCCTCACCCGTCTCGGCGGCAATCGCCTCCAGCGCGGAGAGCAGACCCCGGGATGCGGCAGCTTCGGACATGGTTTTCGATCCTGTGGAACCGGCACGGCGTGGCCGGACACTAGCCATGACCGACGCTGGCGTCGAGCGGAATGGATTGTTGACTTGACCGGGCTTCGCGGTCAGCTTGCGCCACCGCCCGGCGACGGCTCCAGCCGCGCCCCGCGGGCCCCTGTGGCGGAATTGGTAGACGCGACGGATTCAAAATCCGTTTCCGCAAGGAGTGTCAGTTCGAGTCTGACCAGGGGCACCACCCTTCGCCCTTCGGGCTTCGGGTGGCAAGCCAGCCGCAGCGCGAATGCGAGCAAAGCGAGCGGGCGAAGAGGTGTCCGCCGAAGCCTTGGCGAAGGCGGGCTTTCAGCGACACGTACCGTTCTCCCGCCCCGCTGCAGCCTTGCATGAACCCCTCGCGCCGGCCTGCGTTCCGGCATCATCGTCCCGGCAGGCTTCTTGCACGCGGTCCGGTCCCGGCCTCGTCAGGCCGTGCACGGAGTGCTAGCCTTCCCTCCGGCAGGCTGGAGTGGGGCAAGTTTGAGGAGGCCGGTCTTGCTGTCACCGGGTAGTGCGTTGATTTTCGGCCGGTTTGCGCTGGCTCTGACATTCCTGTGGTTCGGCGCGATGAATTTCACCGCTGTCGGCACGGGGATCGTGTCGGGCTGGCTGGACGGGCATGTCCTGCTGTCGGGTCTTGCCGACCAGGCCTCGTCGGCGGCGCGGGCCATGGGCGTCTACCAGATCGTCATGGCGGTCCTGATCGGGGCGCCCATTCCCTCGGGCGGCTTCCGGCGCATCGGTTTCGCCATGCTCGGCCTTTACGCCGCCGGGGCGCTGACCCTGATCTTCACCAATCCGGTCTGGGCCGAGGCCGAAGGCGGCTTTCCGGCCATCGGGTCCGGCCAGGGCATCCTCAAATACCTCGCCATTCTGGGTCTGGCCCTGTGGTCGGGCTCGTTCAACAATTCGCGCATGTTCTCCAACCGCTATTCGCAGATGCGGATCTGGGGGCAGCTGGTCATGTGGGCCGGCCTTGTCCTGGTGCTGGGCTGGATCGGCGCGATGAAGTTCACCGCGACCGAGGCGGCGGGCATCGCCCCCCTGGTGGATTCGCACCTGGCCTTCTACCGGCTGCCCGACCTGCTCGGCCAGCAGGGCACGTCCTATCTCATCGGCGCGATCGAGCTGGTCACGGTGGCCGCGCTCGCCGGATACTGGTTCTCCACGCGCGCCTACCGGTACGGGCTGGTCATGGCGGCGATCACCTTCGTTCTGACCCTGTCCTTCCTGATCACCTTTAAGGGGTCCTGGGAGACCGGTCTGGGCGGTTTTCCCGCCCTGGCGCCGGCCGGGCACTTCCTGCTCAAGGACCTGCCGTTGCTGGCCGCCTGTCTCGCCCTGCTCGCGGAGACCGGCCGGGACGGATCGCGCTCTCGCCGTTGACGCGGATTCTGCCGGTCATGAACTGAAACACGCTTCACACTTGCCGCCCGCCTCTTCAGGGTTCGCTTGACCGGGCCCCGCCCCCTCCTACTCTTCCCCCCAAATCCGGGAGGACATCGATGGGTCTATTCAGCGCGATCAAGCGCGAGTTCGGCTTTGTGTCGGGCCTGCTTCGCGTATTCCGTGAAGTGAACAAGGTCGGCGCGGGCTCGGGCGTGCGTGTGCCCGACAAGCTGGAAGCGGTCGTCGACCGTCATCCCGACCGGCCCATGGCGCTGCTCGACGACGGCGAGATCCTCTATCGCGACTACGAGGCCTATGCGAACCGGGTGGCCCACTGGGCGCTGGACCAGGGACTGAAGCCGGGCGATACGGTCGCCCTCTTCATGACCAATCGCTGGGAATACATCGCCATCTGGTTCGGCCTGTCCAAGGTCGGCATCGTGATCTCCCTGATCAACAACCAGCTCTCCGGCCATTCCCTGGCGCACTGCCTGACGATCGGCGAAACGACGCATGCCATCGTCGAGGGCGAGCTGGCCGGCGCCTATGACAGCGCCCGCGCCCACGATCTCGGCGCGATCGAGGCCTGGGTGCTCGACGGGTCGCTGGAGGGCGCGAAATCCTTCGGCGACGCCCTGGCGGACATGCCGTCCGAGCGGCCCGACCCCATCCTGCGCGACAGCGTGAAGCCGGAAGACCCGGTGCTGAAAATGTTCACCAGCGGCACGACGGGTCTGCCCAAGGCGGCGCTGATGACGCATATCCGGGCGCTCTACTATCTCCACGTCTTCGCGGTGGCCGCCCGGTCGACCCCGCAGGACCGCATGATGATGGTGCTGCCGCTCTACCACGCCACCGGCGGGCTGTGCGGCGTGGGCTGCGCGATCGGTTTCGGCGGCGCGCTGATCATCCGCAACCGCTTCTCGGCGACGAATTTCTGGCCCGACGCGGCGCGCTTCAAGGCGACCATGTTCATGTATGTCGGCGAGCTGTGCCGCTTCCTGGTCAATTCGCCGGAGACCGAGGCGGAAAAGCGCCACACCCTGCGCGTGGCCATCGGCAACGGCATGCGGCGCGACGTCTGGGAGGAGTTCCAGGCGCGTTTCGACCTGCCGCAGATCATCGAGTTCTACGGCTCCACCGAGGGCAATGTCGGCCTGGTCAACACCGACAACAAGCCCGGCGCGGTCGGCCGTGTCCCCGGTTATCTCAAGCATCGTTTCAACATCGATCTCGTGCGCTTCGACATGAACGAGGAAAAGCCGGTGCGCGGCGAGGACGGGTTCTGCATCCAGTGCGCCCCGGACGAGGTCGGCGAGGCGATCGGCAAGATCGACCCCTCCGATGCGCGCTTCCGCTTCGACGGCTATGGCAGCCGGGAAGACACCGAGAAGAAGATCCTGCGCAATGTCTATGAAGAGGGCGATGCCTGGTTCCGCACCGGCGATCTGATGACGCGGGACAAGGACGGCTATTACTACTTCGTCGACCGTGTGGGCGATACCTATCGCTGGAAGTCGGAAAATGTCGCCACGGGCGAGGTGGCCGAGGCGTTTTCCGTCGCGGGCATCGAGCAGGCCAATGTCTATGGCGTGGAAGTCGACGGCCATTCCGGGCGCGCCGGCATGGCGGCGCTGGTGCTGGCCGGGGACGAACTCGATTTCGACGCGCTGCACGCGCACGTCCATGCCGAGCTGCCGCACTTCGCCCGGCCGCTCTTCCTGCGCCTGCAGCGGCAGACGGACACGACGGGCACGTTCAAGTTCCGCAAGGTGGATCTGGTGAAGGAGGGTTTCGACCCGTCCGTCATCGAGGACACCATCCTGTTCGATCATCCCGGCGAGGGCCGCTATGTCGAGCTCACGCCGGAGCTTTACCGACAGATCCAGTCCGGAGCCCTTCGCGTATGAGCGTGCTCGACCCGACGCCGCAGGACATTCTCGATTTCTGGTTCGACGAGGCCGGGCCGGCGAAATGGTATGCGGTCTCCGCAGCTTTCGATGCCACGGTGCGCCGGCGGTTCGGCAAGGCGATCGAGCGCGAGGCGGCCGCGTTCCGCGCCGGCCGGCATCCCTGGCTCGACAGTGCGGAAGGCGCGCTGGCCCTGGTCCTCCTCTTCGACCAGTTGCCGCGCAATGTCTGGCGCGGTTCGGGCAAGGCCTTCGCCTTCGATCCGCTGGCGCTGGAGATTGCGGAACGGATGATCGGGCGCGGGTTCGACTGGGCCGTACCGGAGGCCCGCCGGGCCTTCGTCTACATGCCCTTCATGCACTCCGAGGCCCTGGCCGACCAGGATCGCTGCATCGAGCTGGCCGCCGAGCGGCTGGAGGGCGGTTCCACGCTGCATCATGCCCGCAAGCATCGCGAGGTGATCGAACGCTTCGGACGCTTCCCCTATCGCAATGACGCGCTGGGGCGGACATCGACGCCCCAGGAAACCGCCTATCTGGAGAGCGGCGGTTATGCACCCGGTCGGAACGACTCGGCAAAATCGTCCGGAGGGCAGGGCTGACCGCCGGGCGGGTGGCTGTAATTTTGTTTAGTGCATTGAAATTTAACAGATAAATCTCGCGCGCATTCTGGCCCCGGCCTTGCTCCTGCTGATCGTGAACCTTCACCACAGGAGCCCCGCATGACCCCTCGCGTTCACATCACCGTCGAAGACATCCGCCAGATCGCCTGGACGATGGTCGACCTGCACGGCGCGCAGGCCATCGGCTATGCCGACGAAGCGGTGACGGACATGGATGCGCAGGGCCAGCCCGAGGGCGCCGACGCCTGGCGCGCCCTGCGCTCGGTGATGGAGGACGCGCTGGCCGGCCGGCTCGAGCGCGAGGGCGAGATCACCGTCCACTAGCGGCATCTCGCCATCCTCGCCCTGGATGGGCGAGGGGGACCGCTGCGCGAGCAGCGGTGGAGTGGGTGGGGGCGAGGTCTTCGCGAATTCGCAAGCACCGGGATTCACCCCTTCCGACCCAGCGCTGCGCGCTGGCCCACCTTCCCCGTCAAGGGGAAGGATGATCGTTGCGTGCCCGCACAAACTCACCCGCTTTCCTCGACACATGCATTTTTCCCGGACGCGCGTCGGCGCGATCCGGGACCCACGGGAGACTCAACGCTGGGAACGGTCTTCGGTCGGTCCCGGCTCTGCAGCCTGCCTTCGCAGGCTTCCGGCCGGGAAAAACGGAGTGGGAGAAAGCGAGTGAAGAATGGGGACACGCACCCTTTCCTGATGTCTCCCCACGCCTCTCCCCAGGCTGCCCGTCCGGACACCCGTCAAGGGCAAGGACGGCGTTGCGCGTCATTATGGCCGTTGCGCCGTCACGGACGTGTGCTAACTGCAATGCATGGACACGTCCCGCTGGCCCGAGGCCCTCGTCAAATTCGGTATCGACGACCCGTTCGAACCGGCCCGTTCCGCGCCGCACATGCGGCGGGCGCTGCGCAATGCCACGCCGCACATGGACGTGAAACCGCCGGCGCTCGAGGCGGTCGAGGACTTCACCATTCCCGGCCCGGCCGGTGAGATACCGGCCCGCCTCTACATCCCCTTCGGCTCGGCCGGTCCGGCGCCCGTCGCGCTCTACATGCATGGCGGCGGCTATGTGATCGGCGATCTGGAAACGCATGACCGCGAATGCCGCCGTCTGGCCGCGCACAGCGGGGCGCGGCTGATGGCGATCGATTACCGTCTGGCGCCGGAGCATCCCTTTCCGGCCGCCGTGGACGACACGCTGGCCGCCTTCGACTGGCTGGTCTCGGAGGACGGCCAGGACCGCGCCGGGGCCGATCCGGCGCGCATTGCCGTGGCCGGCGACAGTGCGGGCGGCGGGCTGGCAGCCTATCTCGCCCAGGTCCGGAGGGATGAGATCCGCTTCCAGCTGCTGATCTACCCGCTGCTCCAGCTGGTGGAACGCCGCAAGCCGCGCCTCAAGGCGCTGGAGGGCCATCTGCTGGCCTCCTTCACCCTGGAACGGATCGCCGAGGCCTATCTGCCCGAAGCCGATCTGGCGAAGGATCCGCGCGTCTCGCCCCTGTTCGAGAGCGATCTGACGGGGTTGCCGAAGACCCACATCTTCGCGGCCGAACTCGACCCCTTGCTCGACGAAGGCCAGGCCTATCGCGACCGCCTGCTCGCTCTCGGCCTGCCGGTCGATTACACGCTGGGCAAGGGCTTGCCGCACGGCTATTTCAATCTCACCGCCGTGCTGCCGGGCGCCAAGGCGCTGGTCGATGCCGCCGCCGTGGCACTGGGCGACGGGCTGCGCGGCTGATCCGTTTGCATTGAGACTGTTTGCATCGGGAGGCACGAAGGCCTAGCTCGGGGGTATGACCCTGTCCGCCCGATACCGCCCCGATCCGCGCTTTGCCGGTCTGGGCGACGATTTCTCCGATCCTGTCGACCCCGCCCGGTTCCCCGAGGCGCATCCGCGCTTCTGGAACGAGCGATGGGCCGAAGCGGTCGGCCTCGACACGCTGGATGAGGCCGGTCGCGCGGCGCACTTCCACCGTTTCGAGCCCCTGCCGGACAATCAGGCGCAGCCACGCGCCATGCGCTATCACGGCCACCAGTTCCGCACCTACAACCCCGATCTGGGCGACGGGCGCGGCTTCCTCTTCGCGCAGCTCCGGGACGATCGGGACCGCCTGCTCGACCTGGCCACCAAGGGATCGGGCACCACGCCCTGGTCGCGCAGCGGCGACGGCCGGCTGACCCTGAAGGGGGCGATGCGCGAAGTGCTGGCGGCGGAAATGCTCGAAGCGCTGGGTGTCTACACCTCCAAGGCCTTCGCCGTCTACGAGACCGGCGAGGCGCTGGAACGCGGCGACGAACCCTCGCCGACGCGCTCGGCGGTGCTGACCCGGCTGGGCCATTCCCATGTCCGCCTCGGCACCTTCCAGCGTCACGCCTTCGAACGCGCGCCGGAGCGTATCGAAGCGCTGATCGATCACGCGATCGCGCTCTACTATCCGCATCTGGAAGACGCCGAGGATCGCCCGGCCGCCCTGCTGGAAGCGGTGATCGCGGCGAACGCGCAGACGGCGGCGCGCTGGATGGCGGCCGGCTTCGTGCACGGCGTGCTCAATACCGACAATATCAATGTCACCGGCGAGAGTTTCGACTACGGGCCCTGGCGTTTCCTGCCGCATTACGAGCCCGGCTTCACCGCCGCCTATTTCGACCATGCCGGGCTTTACTGTTTCGCCCGCCAGCCGGAAGCCGTGTACTGGGCGCTGCAGCAATTCGCCGGGGCCCTGGCCCAGGTGGGCGAGCGGCTGAGCCTGGAAAGCGCCCTGGCGACCTTCCCGGCGGTCTATCGCACGGCGTTGCTGGACGCCTTCACCGCCCGTTTCGGCATCGCCCCGGCCGGCGAGGACAGGGACGAGGCCTTCGTACGCGCCTTCCTGGCCTTCATGGAGGGCACGGAACTGCCCTGGGAGGGCGTGATCTTCGACTGGTTCGGCGGCGAGGCCTCTGCGGGGCGTGCCATGGCGGGGCCGCGGGCCGGTGACTATGCGGGCGAAAAATTCGAGGCCTGGCGCGCGGCCATGGCCGAACACGATCCGGTACGCCCGGAGCGGCTGGATCATGACTATTTCCGACGCACAGATCCGGTGGCGCTGACGATCGACGTGGTCGAGGCGACCTGGTCGCGGATCGACGCGGCCGACGACTGGTCGGCCTTCGAGCAATTGATCGCTGATATCCGCGAGGCGGGATCGGCTTATGATCTGGGCCGGGGACGGCTAGGCTTCAATCCATGACGCTCGATCTGATTCGCATGCCGGTCCTGGACCGGCCCGGCCTGGTCCACGCCTTCACCACCCGCGCCGGCGGGGTGAGTGAGGGACCTTATGCTGCGCTCAACCTGACGCGTTCGCGCGGCGACGATCCGGGCCATATCGCGGAGAACCGCGACCGGGTGCGCCGGGCGCTGGGGCTGGATCATCTCGTCTTCGCCACCCAGGTGCACGGCCGCGATGTCGTGCGCGTTGACGGCCCGCCGCGCGGCGAAAGCCCGGCGGGCGAGGGGGATGCGCTGATCACCGACCGGCCCGGTCTCGGCCTGGTCTGCCAGACCGCCGACTGCACGCCGGTCCTGCTGTTCGATCCGGTGACCCGGGCCGTCGCGGCCATCCATTCCGGCTGGCGCGGCACGGTGGCGAATGTCGTCGGGGCGACGGTCGAGGCGATGGTGCGCGAATACGGCACGGCGCCGGCGGATCTCCTGGCCGCCATCGGCCCGTCCATCTCGCCGGCGAATTACCGCGTCGGCCCGGAAGTGGTCGAGGCTTTCGGAGAGGCGTTCGGCAATACCGGCGGCATCGTCTCGCCGCGCGATCCGGAGGGCGGCGCCCAGCTGGATGTGGCCGAGGCCTGCCGCCGCCAGCTCGTCATGGAAGGCGTGCCGGAAACCGCGATCGAGCGCTCGCCCGTGTGCACCTATGCCGAGGAGGCGCGCCTGTTCTCCGCCCGCCGCGCCCATCATCGCGGTGAGAGCGGCGTGTTCGGCGGGCAGGCCGGCGTGATCGGCCTTGCGGCCGGCTAGCTGTCAAAGCCAAGCAGGTTGTTCACACGCTGCCAGGGTGTGATGCCTCCGATGCCGGAGTGCGGCCGAGTGGTGTTGTAGGCGTCGGTCCATGCGATGGCGGCGCGGTTTCGCTCCCGGGATGAGGCGTAGCGCCGGACATAGGCCCATTCGCGCAGGGAGGACTGGATGAAGCGTTCGGCCTTGCCGTTGGTTCGGGGCGTGTAGGGGCGTGTGAAGATGTGGCGGGCCCCGGCGGCCTGGACGACGGCGGCGAAGCGCTTCGAGCGGTAGCAGGCGCCATTGTCGGTCATCACCCGCTCGGCCGTCACGCCGTGCCGGGCGAGCCAGTCCAGCGCGCGCTCCAGGAAGGCGCTGGCATCGTGCTGGTTCTCGCTGGGCAGGATCTCGGTATAGGCCAGGCGCGAGGCGTCATCGACGCAGACATGCAGATAGTCCCAGCCCTTGCCGCCGCCGGAATGGGTGCCGCGTCCGCGCCCGGTCACCGCGTGTCCGGGCCGGGTGAAGCGGCCCAGCTTCTTGATGTCCAGATGGATCAGCTCGCCCGGAGCGGCGCGTTCATAGCGCACCACCGGCACCTTGGGCTCCAGCGCGGCCAGCTTGCCCAGCCCGATCCGGCGCAGCACGGCACCCACCGTGGAGCGCGGCAGGCCCAGCGTACGGGCGATCGCCAGACCGGTCAGGCGCTGGCGCCGCAGCCGCTCGATCCGCCGCACCACACGTTCCGGCACGGCATGGGGACACGAATGCGGCCGCGACGAGCGGTCGACGAGACCGACCTCGCCCTCGGCGCGGAACCGGCTCAGCCAGCGCCAGGCCGTCCGTCGGGACACGCCCGCCGCCTCCGCCGCCCGGCCCACCGGCCAGCCTTCCTCTTCGATCCGACTGATCATCACCGCTCGACCCAGCGGCGCAAGACGCGCATTCTTGTGGACGTTCATCCGGGGCTCTCCGGGCTGGAAGTTGGCGTGTCGCAACACCAATCTCTCAACCCAGCCCCGGGTGAACAACCTTCATAGCTTCTACAGCTAGCCGTCAGGCGCGGGCCATCAGGCGCTCTGGGGCGTACGCACCGGAAGAAGACGGCAGGCCAGGCCGCCGGCCATGTCGGTCCATTTGCGCAGCAGCCATTCCAGCGGTCCCTGGGATGCGACGGACAGCCAGATCCGGGCAAAGGCGATCAGGCCGAGCGAGCCCAGCACCGCCATCGCGGTGATGCCGTAGCGGTCGAACGGACCCAGCGCCAGGCCGGCGCCGGTGAAGCCGAACAGGGCCAGCGCCGTGCCGGCCAGATAGAGGGTCAGCGCCAGGCGGCCGACCGGGGCCAGCGTCGCCATCAGCACGCTCCGCGCGCCGGCGGCGCGCATGGCCAGCATGATCAGGGCGGCATGGCCCAGCACGATGAAGGGCTTGCCCAGCGTGGTGACGGGATGGGTCTTCACGACGCTTTCGAACCCGCCGGACGCGGCCAGCACGGCCACGCCGCCGCACAGCGCCAGGCCCACGCCATAGCCGACGGCCAGCATTGCCGTCAGCCGGCCGGCGGTCCAGTTCGTGAAGGCCCCCATGCGGAACAGGCCAAGGCCCAGCAGCATGTAGCTGCCCGCTTCCAGGCATTTCCAGACAATCCCCGTCGACAGGCTCCAGGACTGGAACTGTGCGATGGCCAGGCGGACATGATCGAGATAGCCGCCGGCATGATAGGCGGCTGCATCGGCCAGCGCGGCCTGGGTGACCGGCGCCGTCGTCAGATCGCCCATGGTCTCCTTGGCCGCCAGCAGGCCGAAACCGGCCACACCGCCCAGCACCAGCAGGCGCGGATCCAGCCGCGCCAGGGCGAGTGCCACGATGCTGGCGAGGGCATAGACGTGCAGGATATCCGAAGCTTCCGCCAGCAGCACGACATGGAAGACCAGGCCGAAGGCCAGGAGCCCGGCCGTGCGGGCAAGATAGGTTGTATAGGTCTGCGTCAGATCGCGATCCTCGCGCGGCCGCGTCATCATCCACAGCGAAATGCCGAACAGCAGGGCAAAAAGGCCGCGCATGGCGTCGTCGACGAAGACCGAGTTGAGGAACCAGATCGCCTGTTCCCCGATGGACCAGCCCAGGATGTCGGGGTGTTCGATTGCGAGAATCGATCCGCCCTTGGCCGGGAAGCGCGCGAACAGCAGACCGATCACGGCCAGGCCCCGCAAAACGTCGAGATGATCGAGGCGCTGGCGCTTGGCGGCGTGTTCGGCGGCAATCGAGGTCGTCATGGCGTGCTGTCTCCTCCTGGGATTCGCCTGGGAGGAGAGCAAGATGAGTGCCAGAGGGGAAAGCGCGGCGGGCTGCCGTGAGACACCCGGGCCAAGGGTCCGCAAGCGCGACCGCGCGCCGGCCATTCTTTTTGAAAAAATGTCAGGCCGCCCGTCGGAGGCGCCCGCGAAGCGGGCTGCCGTGAGACATCCGGGCCAGGGGCCCGCAAGCGCGACCGCGCGCCGGCCGGTCAGGGCGCCCGTCGGAGGCGTCCGCGAAGCGGACTGCCGTGAGACATCCGGGCCAGGGGCCCGCAAGCGCGACCGCGCGCCGGCCGGTCAGGGCGCCCGTCGGAGGCGTCCGCGAAGCGGACTGCCGTGAGACATAAAGAGAAAACCTGGCGACCCCGAC
>JAYEGL010000021.1:0-44696 GCA_034659015.1 Pseudomonadota bacterium
TCAGCAAGATCAAGCACTTCAGGGCCATCGCAACACGATATGAAAAACACGCCCAAAACTATCTCGCACTCGTCAAACTCGCCGCCATACAAATCTGGCTGCGAAATTATGAGTCGGTGTCCTAGTCCAGCACGGCTGTGGCGACATCGCCCTTCGCCCGGATCTCCGCCTCGGTGAGCCCGCAAAGCTCATGGGAGAAGACCAGCCAGTCGTCGGTTTCCTCGACGAAGAAATCCGGCACACTGTCCGTGCGATTGCGCGCGGGCTTGTAGAAGACCGTCGCCACCCGCACGTCGCCGGGATAGTTGCGCCGGCATTTCTCCCTCAGCACGCGCTGGAGCGCCTGGATGGAGCGCCCGCTGTCATAGACGTCGTCGACGATCAGCAGCCGGTCCTCCGCATTCAGCGTATCGACCAGATAGCCCTCGCCGAACACCCGCACCTGGTGGGCCTGTTCGTCGATGCCGGTATAGGAGGCCGTCCGCACGGCGAGGTGATTGGTCTCGATCCCGCGATAGTCGAGATATTCCTGCACGGCGATCCCCACAGGCGCACCGCCGCGCCAGACGCCCACGACATGGGTCGGCCGGAAACCGCTCTCGTAGACCTTACGGGCCAGACGGAGACTGTCGGCCAGCAGGTCGTCGGCGGAAATATAGCGCTTGTCCTTGCTCATGCTTCAGGTTCGCGCGCTTCCCGCCGCAGCTCAACCTCTTGCGGCTGCAGGCTCGCACTCTAGGCTGCGCTGCAAAGCAGAGGGAGACATCGCATGCGCCGTCATTCCGACATTCCCGCCGGCACGCTGAACGTCCACACGATCGAAAGCCGTGCCGTCGCGAACAACATGCTGGGCGATCCGGCCGAGCGGCGCATCGACGTCTATATCCCGCACGGCCATGACGGCAGCGGCCTGCCGCTGCTGGTCGACCTGGCCGGCTTCACCTCCGGCGGGCCGGCGCACACCAACTGGAAGAATTTCGGCGAGAACCTGCCCGAACGCCTCGACCGGCTGATCCACGAAGGCGCGATGAAGCCCTGCGTAGTGGCGATTCCCGACTGTTTCACCCGGCTGGGCGGCAACCAGTATGTCAACTCGCTCGCCATGGGGAATTGGGACGACTTCCTGCGCGAGGAAATGGTCCCGCTGGTCGAGCGCACCTATGGCTGCGGCGGCGCGGGCAGGCGCGGCCTGTTCGGCAAGAGCTCCGGCGGTTATGGCGCCATGATGCACGCGCTGATGCATCCGGATTTCTGGGCCGGCGCGGCCTGCCATTCCGGCGATATGGGGTTCGAGCTGATGTTCGCCGCCGATTTCGCCCACACGCTGCGCCGCATCGCCAAGCATGGCGGCACGATCGAGCGCTTCGTCGAGGCCTGGGAGAGCGCGGTCAAGGTGGACGGTTCGGACCTGCACGCCCTGATGATCCTGGCCATGGGTGCCACTTACGATCCCGATCCCGATGCCTTCCTGGGCATCCGCCTGCCCGTCACCATGGACACCTGCGAACGCATTCCGGAACGCTGGGCGGAATGGATGAAATGGGACCCGCTGAGCCTGGTGCCCAGCCATGGCGAGGGGCTGAAATGCATGCGCGCCCTGTTTATCGATTGCGGCGATATCGATCAGTACAACCTGGTCTACGGCGCCCGCCGCATGAACAAGGCGCTCGCCGCGATCGGTGTCGATCACGTCTATGAGGAGTTCAACGACACCCACTCCTCGATCGACTATCGGCTCGACACCTCCCTGCCTTTCCTGGCGGAGCGGCTGGGCGCCTGAGCGGCGGTCACGCCGGCACCTTGATCGTCTCCGACTTGCCGCCCGTCATGGCGTTCCAGGACGCAGTGAAACCGGTCGCCACCAGGGCGATCAGCACGCGCGCCAGAATGGTGAAGAAGAGCAGCAGGATCTTGTCGTCCGACACGGCGAAGCGCACGCCGGAGCGCCAGCGCCCGGCCAGCGGCAGGTGCGCGAGCTGGTCTTCCACCCAGTCCGCCATGTTGAGCATGGAATGAAGCACGTGCTCCATCGTCAGGGCGATGAAGGCGAGCATCAGGATGGCCAGCACGAAGGACAGGAAGAGCGTCGCCATCATCGAGGATATCCGGCTGATGAAGGGCGGCGGGGCGACGTGCACCTTGCCGGCATTCGTGAAAGCGGAGAAAACGCTGCCGATAATGGCCAGGATCAGGCGCGCGATGATCGTGAAGATCAGCAGCACGATCTTGTCGTCGCTGGCGTAGATCCGGACGAGATTGTTGTACTGTTCGGGGATCGGGATGGCCGACACGCCGTCCTCGACGAGGTCGGCCCCGTCCTGCACCCAGCCCAGCCAGGCCGGCAGGTAGAACCAGAGCAGGACCAGCATGGCCATGGCCATGAGCATGGACACGAAGAGTGTCGCCGAGATCTTCGACAGACGCGCAAACAACATGGAACTCCCCCTCCCCGCAAAGCGGCTCGAAGGGGAGATTAAACACCAAATGCGCCGAAGTCGCGACCGCTCGCGCGAAAGGCGAACGCCGGGCCGTGCGACGTGCGGCTATTCCTCTTCGGCGGCACCCTCGTCGGTCGGCGGCACTTCGACGATCTGGACCCAGTATTCACCGATCGAGTTGACCACCCGCATCAGCCGGTCCAGCGAGATCGGCTTGACGATGTAGGACGAGGCCCCCAGCCCGTAGCTGGACAGGATGTCGTCCTCGTCCTTGGAGGTCGTCAGGATGATGATCGGGATATGACGCAGCTCGGCATCGTTCTTGATCTCCTCCAGCGCCTCGCGGCCGTCCTTCAACGGCATGTTGAGGTCGAGCAGGATGATCCCCGGATAGGGCTCGCCCTCGAGGTCCGCATAGGCACCGCGGCGCTTGAGATAGTCGACCAGCTGCTCGCCGTTCTCGAGGAACTCCAGCGGGTTGCGCAAACGCACTTCCTCGCAGGCTTCCTTGAAAAGCAGACGATCGTCGGGATCGTCATCGACCATGAGAATGGTGAAAAGCCGGTTGTCCTGGCTCATGATGAAAGCCTCGCTGGGTAGATCAGCCGGTTACGGCCGGTTCGGGTGACAAACTCGCCTGTCGGCGGGGCAAGATCAAGGTGAAGCACGCGCCGGCGCCGGGTTCTCCACGGGCGCTCAGCGAGCCGCCATGACGTTCGGCGATCTTGCGACAGGTTGCTAATCCCACTCCGGCCCCCTCATAGGCATCCCGCGAATGCAGGCGTTCGAACAGGCCGAATATGCGCTCGGCATGCCGCGGATCGAAACCGATACCGTTGTCCGTGACCTCGATCACAACCCGCCCGTCATCGCCGCCCGCATCGTCGCGTCCTGCGATACGAATATTTACATTCGCGTCTAAGCGCCGGTATTTCAAGGCATTATCGATAATATTCTCTAAAAGCGTCCGCATCTGGCCGGCATCGGCCTCCACATCGCCCAGACCGCCGGTCTCCACCTCTGCTCCGGCCGTGCGGATATCGGCGCTGCGGGCCTCCAGAATTCCGGCGATAACGGCGTCCAGGTCGACGCGCTCGATCCGGGTGTGCGTGTCCCGCACGCGCGCGTGCTTGTGAAGCGCATCCAGCAGGGCGCGCAGGCGGTCGGCGGCGCCGGTGATCCGGCCGAGCGATTGCAGGGCGGCCGGATCGGCCATCAGCCCCAGCTGTTCGCGCAGGCGTTCGCCGAAGGCCTGGATCTTGCGCAGGGGTTCGTGCAAGTCGTGTGTGGCGGCGTGGACGAAAACTTCCAGATCCGCCTTTTCCGCTTCCAGCCGTTCGATCCGCCGTTCCAGCGCATCGCGTTCCCCCTGCGCCCGCCCGGTCAGCCACCATCCTCCGGCCGCCAGCGCAACCAGGCCGGCCGCGACCGCCGCGAAAGCGGCCAGGCCGGCAGCATGGCTTGCCGCGGCGGGCAGCCAGGCGAGCGACATGACCAGCAGGCCGGCCAGGGCGATGGCGGGAAAAGCGATACGCTGCAGCCACGCGCCGGAACGGCCGGTCTGATTCATGATCGCATCGCGGACCCGCCGGTCCGCGCCTCCCATCAGGTTATGCTGCCCTGCCGGACAGGGAGCAGAAGGGTGAAGACGGCGCCCGCATCCGGTTCGCCCCAGGCCGTCAGCTCGCCGGCATGCCGGTCGGCGATCTTGCGGCAGGTCGCCAGCCCGACACCGGTTCCGTCGAACTCGTCACGCCCGTGCAGGCGCTCGAACATGCCGAAGATGCGCTCGGCATGGCGCGGCTCGAAGCCCACGCCATTGTCGGCCACGGCAATCCGGGCCATGGCGCCGTTCTCGCCGACCTCGACACTGCCCTCGATCGAGATGGAGGGCCGGACGCCCGGCCGGCGGAATTTCAGCGAATTGGCGATGAGGTTGAGGAAGAGCTGGTGCATCTGGCCCGGATCCGCCTCGATGGCCGGCAGGTCGCCGACCCGGACCTTCGCGTCCTCGGCCGCGATTCGCGGTTCCAGATCGGACAGCACGTCGGCGATCACGGTCGACAGTTCGACGGGCAGGAAGGAGGTGGTCTTGGAATTGACCCGCGAATAGCTCAGCAGGTCGTCGATCAGCCGGCGCATCCGCGTTGCCGCATCGACCATGCGTTCCAGGTAGTGGCGGCCCGTGTCGTCCAGCGCATCATAGCACTTGTTGTTCAGGCGTTCGCCGAACGCCTGGATCTTGCGCAGCGGCTCCTGCAGGTCGTGCGACGCGGCATAGGCGAATTCCTGCAATTCCGAATTCGAGCGCTTGAGCTCCTGGGCATAGCGGCGCAGGGCCAGTTCGTCGCGCTTGCGATGGGTGATGTCGCGGAAGGTGATCACCGCGCCCTTGGACTTGTCGGCCGGGTCGAGCGGCGAGCTGGCGGACTCGACCGGGATGGGCTGGCCGTTCTTGGTCCAGAACACATCGCCCTCGACGGATTCGCCGACGGCACCGGGATAGTGGATCGGGCATTCCTCGCGCGGATAGAGCGAGCCGTCGCGCCGCGAATGGTGCACCACGGCGTGCATGTCGCGGCCGATCAGCTCGTGCTCCTCATAGCCCAGCATCTGGCAGGCCCGCGGATTGATGAAGGTGAGAATGCCGTCTCCGTCGATGCCGTAAATCCCCTCGGCGGCCGTCATCAGGATCTGGGACAGGCGCTGATTGGCCGCCGCCGTCGCCTCGGCCCGGCGCCGCGTGATCGTGCGGTGAGCGCTGAACAGCACGGCCAGCAGAATGAAGGAGAGCGCCATGGCCACGGCGAAGACGCGCAGCACGGCGCGCGCCTGGTTGGCACCGGCCAGGGCGTCGATCACATCGATCTCGGTGATCACGCCGATATCGCGGGACTCGTCCCATGCCCAGGCGCCCATCACGAGCACCCCGCGCGCATCCCTGTAGCCGCTCAGATTGTATCCGTTCCCCTCCTCGATCACGCTCTGCGCCGCCGTGGTGAGCGGCCAGTCGGCATAGGGGCGGGAGGGAATGGCGCCGCGCGTGACATTGACCCCGGGATCGCGCACTTCCAGATGCAGCATGGAGGGATGGCCGTCGGCCAGCAGGCCGGCCTCGACGAATTCCTCGCCGTAGCGCGTGTCCGAGAGAAGACGGCCGGTCCGGTCGATGGCATAGGTCTCGCCGGATACACCCGTGCGGCCCACCCGGAAGGTCGCCGAATATTCCGCCAGCGGGTCGATACGCAGGGCCAGATAGCCCAGCAGATCGCCATCGCGCCGGATCGGCGCGATCGAATACATCAGGATCTCCTCGTCGACCGGCGCGTTATCGGTTTCCGGCGAGGGCATGGCCAGGTCCACGATGTGCGGACGGGTGAGCACGGCGCCGCCGCGTGAGAGACGCTCCCGCGGCAGCAGGTCCATCACCAGTGCCGGCTGGGCCAGCACGCTGTCGCGCATGGCCGACAGTGTGGTCCCGTTCGGCGAGATGAGGAGGTAGCCGCGATAGCCGTATTCGGTGAGCCAGGGCCCCAGCGTCTCGCGCAGACGGGTCTGGGCCGGCGCGCTTTCCAGCGCCGATCGGACCGGCGCGCGCGAAAGCGCGTCCAGCGCCTCCAGAACGACCTCGTTTTCCGCCCAGATACGCGCATCGTTCTCGCGATCCTGCGCCCAGTCCTCGAAACGCTGGATGGTGTTGCGCAACACGGACTGGAGCGCGGAGAGATTGGTCGAGCGCGCCGACGCCATCAGCGCACCTTCGCCAGCCATCACCGCCAGCGCCACCACCACGATGAAGGAGACCGCCACCAGGCCCGGCAAAACCTGGCCGACCCAGCCATCGATATCGGCCAGGCGCTGCAGGGCGGACCTCCGGTCCGGCGCATCCGTCTCATTGCGCAGAAAGCTATCTTCGTCCGCCTCTGCGGTCATGCGAATCGACCCCGCCTCCACGTCTTTCGTGCATCGTAGCGATTTTGCGGCACTTGTCGCGCCGGAGCGCCCAGATCGGGGCAGAAATTGGCCGCTCCCTGTCAGTTCCGGTTCACCTGGTCTCGCCTAGTGTCGTCAGCGTGCGCCCCGCGGTGTGCTGGTCCAGTCGGGGCGACAACCCTCGCTTTGCCCGGGCCGGGCCGGCACACCGCACCCTTTCTACCAGTGATGCGTCATCTGCCTTTCGCCGGCAAATTCCAGGATGCGGCGGCGTGTGGCCGGCGAGGTCCCGGAGGGCAGTGCGTCGGGCGGAAACCAGCCGACATCCTCGATCTCGCCGTCATGATCGGTTTCGCAATCGGTCCACTGCCGAACGGCGTACAGCACGACATGATCGCCGCGGAACCAGTGATGATTGGAATACACTCCGACCAGCTCGGCCGGCCCGGCAACGGCGACGCCGGCTTCCTCGGCCAGTTCGCGGCACAGCGCCTCGTGCGCCGGCTCGCCGCGTTCCACCCCGCCGCCGGGCAGATACCAGCCCTGGATATAAGTATGCCGGACGAGCGCGATACAGCCGTCCTTGCGCAGCACGATGGCGCGAACTCCCAGTGTCATGCCCCGCGTGAAACGCCACCAGGACTGGAGAATCGGCCGTGCAACCGGTTCGATGCGGGCGCGCCAGTTCATGCCACCTCCCCCGCTAGCCACCGCGATTGCGGCGCGCTATGTACGGGACAGAAACACGCCATAATCGGGATTTCTCTCATGTACGCTCTTGTTGCCATCCTCGGTGTCGCGCTCATCTTCGGCCTGCTCAACATTATCGAATACCGCCGTCTCGACTAGTCCGCGTCCCCAGAGGTACCCGGCATGGCTGCACCCCTGTTCATCGCCCTGATCCTGGGCGGTATCGTCGTTCTCTTGTTCGGCGGCGACCTTCTGGTCCGCGGGGGCGCCGGGCTGGCGCGGATCTGGCGCCTGCCGCCACTGCTCGTCGGCCTGACCATCATCGCCTTCGGCACCTCGGCCCCGGAACTCGTGGTCTCGGTCCAGTCGGCCATCGCGAACGTTCCCGGCCTGGCGCTGGGCAATATCGTCGGGTCGAACACGGCAAACTTTCTGCTGATCCTCGGCCTGCCGGCGATTTTCGGCGCCATCCCCACGACCACGCCCGGCGTGCGCCGCAATGCGATCTTCGCTCTCATCGCGGCCGTGATCCTGATCGCGGTCAGCTGGGACCGGTCGATCGGTACGGCCGAAAGCTGGATGCTGTTCGGGCTGATCGTGGCCTATGTCACCGGTCTGGGCCTCCTGGCGCGCAACCAGTCGGACGATCCCACCATCGCCGAGCTGACCGACCTGGAACACATGGAAGGTCTGCCCAGGGATGTCGGGCGCAGCAGCCTGGCCGTGCTCGTCGGCCTGGTCGCCCTGCCCGTCGGCGCGCAGATGATCGTCACCGGCGGCACCGAGGCTGCGCGGACGCTCAATGTGGACGAGGCGATCATCGGCCTGACCGCCATCGCCTTCGGCACATCCCTGCCCGAACTCGCCACCGTGGTCATGGCCTCGGTGCGCCGCCAGGCCGAGATGGCGATCGGCAATGTGCTCGGCTCGAACATCTTCAACGTGTTCGCGGTAGGCGGCGCCACCGGTATCGCCGCCTCGGCCATGGGGACCGACCTGCCGGTCCCGCCGGGCTTCTTCTCCCTCGACCTGTGGGTGATGCTGGCTGCCAGCGTGGCGATTACCGCCATCATCATGGCCCGCCTGCCCATCAGCCGGCTTTTCGGCCTGCTGCTGTTCGGCACCTATATCGCCTATATCGTGTATCTCGCACGCTCGGCCCTGGGCGGCTGAGCGGCACGGGGGACGGTCCCGGCCGCGATCCCCGCGACACGGCGCGAGAAGGCGCCTAGTATCCCCCGCGCAGTCCTTGCAGGGGGGGAAACATGGCCGCACCGAATACCGACCGTCTCGTCAGCATCGATGCCCTTCGCGGCATCGCCGTGCTGGGCATATTGATGATGAATGTGCAGGGCTTCGCCATGACGCCCTTTGCCTATGACGATCCGACCATGCAAATGGATCTGACGGGCGACAACCTGACGGTCTGGGCGCTATCGCACACCTTCTTCCACCTCAAATTCATCACCATCTTCTCCACCCTCTTCGGGGCCGGCATCATGATGATGGTCGGCCAGAGCGAAGATACCGGCCGCCATTATCCGCGCATGCTCTGGCTGCTGCTGATCGGCGCCATCCACGCCTATCTGCTGTGGTGGGGCGATATTCTCGTCACCTACGCCCTGCTCGGCATGCTGGCCGTAAAGGCCCGGCGGCTGGGCAGTATTCCGCTCGTGATCTGGGGCGTGGTCCTGATCCTGGTCAGCGCCCTCGTGATGGTGGGCGGCACCTATCTGGGCACGCTGTTCGCCACGCCGGAAGCCGCAGCGCAGGAAGAGCAGATGCTGTCGGGCTGGATCGAAAGCATGACGGCGGCCTACCAGGCCGGCTTCATCGACCGCCTGCCCTGGAATGCCGGCATGGCCCTGATGGGCCAGGTCTTCGGCATCATCCTGCTCGGCGCGCGCACGCTCGGCCTGATGTTCATCGGCATGGCGTTGTTCAAGACCGGTTTCCTGTCGGCGCAATGGTCGACGGTGCGCTATGCCGTCCTGACGGCCATCACCCTTCCGGTCGGCATCTGGCTGTCCCACACGGGCACCACTGCCATGATCGAGGGCGAATTCTCCACCCGGGCCGCGGCCGACGGCAATGCCTATGCCTATTTCGCCAGCCTCATCCAGGCCTTCGGCTATGCCTCGGCGGTGATGCTTCTGGCGAAGATCGGCATTTTCAAACTCCTGCTGATGCCGTTCGCCGCAACCGGGCGCATGGCCTTCACCAACTACATTACCCAGACGCTGATCATGAGCTTCATCTTCGTCGGCACGCCCGGCCTGGGCCTGTTCGGTACGGTGGAACGCGTCGACCAGGCGAAACTGGTGCTGGTCGTCTGGGCGGTACAGCTGATCTGGTCGCCAATCTGGCTGTCGCTCTTCCGCTTCGGCCCGCTGGAATGGGTGTGGCGCTCGCTGACCTATGGCGCGCCGCAGCCCATGCTGAAGGGGAAGGCGGCGGCGTGAGCGCGCCAGGGTCTGTGGACAATAGCCGGAATGCGGCCCTTTGTGTTTGCCCCCCAACCTGTCATCCCGGATGGATGCCCCGCGAAGGCGGGGCGGTAGTCCGGGACCCATAATCCCGGTGCTGTTCCAGTTATTCGCAGCATCGGCACCGCGCCTGCTTCCGATCGACGCCTGTGTTTATAGGTCCCGGCCCTACGTCCCGCCTTCGCGGGACATCCGGCCGGGATGACACCGAGCTTTGCTCATTGTGCACAGACCCCAAGAAGACCGGGCATTCATCCTTGCAAATCCGGAGGCCGGCTCCGTATTTGCGAAGACAACAACTGAGCACGAAGCAGCTCCCGCCCCTACCCCTTGCAGCGGAACCGCGTCAGCCCGACGGCCTCGGCATCGGGATAGGCATCCACCTTGCGCGTGGTGACCTGGGCGGCAGCGACGGCGGCCGGCTCGAGGGCCAGGTCGAGTATCGTGCCGCACAGGGTTTCCTGCAGGTCGAACTGCTGGTCTTCCAGCGCCTTGATGCCGTGCAGGATGTAGTCGTAGTCGACCACGGTGGAGATGTCGTCGGACCCGCACCAGGCCTTGGAAACCAGGGTGACGACATCGACCAGGACACGCTGCTTCACGCCGCGCTCATAGTCGTGGATGCCGATCTCGACATCCAGCTTCACGCCTTCCAGCCGGTAGACGAAGACGTCCTCGCCGGTGGCGCTGGCCAGCGCGTTCTCGATGACCTGGTCCAGTCTCATGGGCACTCAGTCCTCCGGCACGCCGGCAGCATACATCACGTCGCCGTCGCGGGCGTCGAGATGCTGGCCGCCATCCACGGTGATCGTCTCGCCCGTCATAGACGGCGTCGCAAGGATGAAGCGCACCGCGCGGATGATGTCCTCCGGTGTGGAGCCGCCCTGCATCGGGTTCATGCGGTGGGCGCGTTCGAACTCTTCCGCGGACTGACCGCCGGACGGCAGGGTGATGCCCGGCGCCACGCCGTTGACGCGAACCTGCGGCGCGAAGGCCATGGCCATGGTCGTCGTCGCGCCGAGCAGGCCCTGCTTGGCGAGCGTGTAGGAGAAGAAGTCCGGATTCAGGTTGAAGAGTTTCTGGTCGAGGATGTTCACGATACAGCCCGAGGCGCGCCCGGTGTGCGCCCCGGCCATGGCGGAGGCGAGGAGGACGGGGGCCACAAGGTTGATCCGGAGGGTGCGTTCGAGGTGCGCCGAGGTGACGTCCTCGGGACGGTCCATCTCGAAGATGGACGCCGAATTGATCAGCGCGTCGACACGCCCCACCCCGTCCATGAATGCGCGCACGCCGGCCGTGTCGTCCAGATCGAACTGCGCGGTATCGGCCGAGCCGCCGGCCCGGCGGATCGCGGCGGCGACATCCCCGGCTTCGGTGCCCGACGTGTTGTAGTGCACGATGACGTGCCAGCCGTCTTCACCGAGCGCGGCAGCGATTTTGGCACCCAGGCGCTTGCCGCCGCCGGTCACGAGGGCGATCTTGTCACTCATGGCGTCCTCAAACTCTCAATCCGGTCCGATAGATGACCTTTCAGGCCCGGCGAAGCAATCGCTCTCGGGTCCGAAACTCATCGGCGACTACGTCAAACGGCTGCCGCCCAAGCCCGGCGTCTACCGGATGATCGGCGAGGACGGCCAGGTTCTCTATGTCGGCAAGGCGCGCAATCTGAAGAACCGGGTGAGCAATTACGCGGCCGGGCGCGGACATTCGAACCGCATCGCCCTGATGATCGCGCTGACGCAGTCCATGGAATTCGTCGTCACCCAGACGGAGACCGAGGCGCTGCTGCTCGAGGCCAATCTCATCAAGCGCCTCAAGCCGCGCTTCAACATCCTGCTGCGCGACGACAAGAGCTTTCCCTACATCCTGATCCGCAAGGACCATCCGGCGCCGCAACTGCTCAAGCATCGCGGCGCACGCAAGATCAAGGGCGACTATTTCGGGCCCTTCGCCTCGGTCGGCGCGGTCAACCAGACGCTGAACACGCTGCAGAAGGCCTTCCTGGTGCGCACCTGTTCGGACAGCGTCTATGAGGGCCGATCGCGCCCCTGCATGCTCTACCAGATCAAGCGCTGCGCCGGACCCTGCGTCGACCTCATCGAGCCGGCGGCCTATGACGAGCTGGTCAAGGAGGCCACGGACTTCCTGCGCGGCCGTTCCAACGCCCTGCGCCAGGACCTGCAGGCGCGCATGAGCGAAGCCGCCGAGGCGATGGATTTCGAGACCGCCGCCAAGCTGCGCGACCGCATCCGTGCCATCGCCGCCGTCACCACCGACCAGGGCATCAATCCGGACGGTGTGGAAGAGGCCGACGTGGTCGCCATCGCCCAGGATGGCGGCAAGTCCTGCGTCCAGGTCTTCTTCTTCCGGGCCGGGCAGAACTGGGGCAACCAGTCCTTCTTCCCGCGCCATGAAAGCGAGGCCGAACCCGCCGATGTGCTGGCCGCCTTCCTGGCGCAATTCTACGACGACAAGCCGGCGCCGGGCCTGATCCTGCTCTCCCACGAGATCGAGGAGGCGGAGCTGCTCGGCGAAGCCCTGTCGCTGAAAGCAGAGCGCAAGGTGCAGCTGCACACGCCGCAGCGCGGGGAGAAGCGCAAGCTGGTCGAGCGCACGGCGACGAATGCGAAGGAAGCCCTCGCCCGCCGCCTGTCGGAAAGCGCCACCCAGACGCAATTGCTCAAGGGCGTGCAGCGCGTCTTCGAACTGGAGGACATTCCCCAGCGCATCGAGGTCTACGACAACTCCCACATCCAGGGCACCAACGCGCTCGGCGCGATGATCGTGGCCGGGCCGGAGGGCTTCGAGAAGACCCATTATCGCCGCTTCAACATGAAGGGCGACGACGCGGCCACGAACGACGATTTCGCCATGATGCAGGCCATGCTGCGCCGCCGCCTGTCGCGTCTGATGAAGGAGCGCGAAGAGGGCGCCCCCGTGCCGGACCTCATCCTGATCGACGGCGGCAAGGGGCAATTGTCCTCGGTGATGGAGATCGCCGACGAGCTCGGCGTCTCCGACATCACTATCGCCGCCATCGCCAAGGGCCCCGAGCGCGATGCCGGGCGCGAAGCCTTCTACCTGCCGGGCAAGGCGCCCTTCAAACTGCCCCAGAAGGACCCGGTGCTCTACTATCTCCAGCGCCTGCGCGACGAGGCGCACCGCTTCGCCATCGGCGGCCACCGCGCCAAGCGCAAGAAGCAGATGTCGGAGAACCCGCTGGACGATATCCCCGGTATCGGGCCGGCCCGGAAAAAGGCGCTTCTGGCGCATTTCGGCTCGGCCAAGGCGGTGCGCAATGCGGCCCTGGCGGACCTGGAAGCGGTTGACGGCGTGTCCAAAGCCATGGCCAAAAAGATCCACGACTGGTTCCAGAGGTGATCCGCGTGCTGAAAGCCCTGCCCAATATCATCACCGTGCTGCGCATCATCCTGGCGATCAGCGGCGCCTGGGCGCTGTGGCAGTCCTATTTCTGGGCCTTCGACTACAATGTCCCGCTCTGGCTGGGCGACGCCTCGGTTGCCGTGGGCACGCTGGGCACCTACGGCGTGGTGGCCTTCCTCGTGGCTGCGGTGAGCGACTGGCTGGACGGCTGGCTGGCCCGGCGCTGGTCGGCGCAGACACGTTTCGGCGCGGCGCTCGACCCGATCGCCGACAAGGTGCTGGTCGATGCCTATCTCCTGGTCTTCACCCTCATCCTGGGCAGCCCGGTTACCCTGGCCGTGCCGGTCGGGGCCATCGTGCTGCGCGATGCGGCGATCACGCTGACCCGCATCGTCAACCGGCAGGACGACAAGCCGGCCCTGCCGGTCTCGCCCGCCGCCAAGATGAAGACCGCCATCGCCATGATCGTCACCGCCTTCCCGCTCGTCGCGGCGCTGGCGGGCATCCACACCGTGCTGTGGGTCGTGGAGGGCTGGATCATAGCCGTCTGGCTCACCGCCGCGCTCAGCCTGGCCACCGGGCTGAACTATCTGCGCCGCAAACCCCGGGTACAAAGCTGAGCGCGAACTTGAGCCTGGGCGCGGCACAGGCCATTCTGAACGGACAGGATTTGAGGAGACGGCATGGCAGAGCTGGCCGGTGGTGATGCCCATATTCTCGTCGTCGACGATGACGACCGGATCAGGACGCTTCTCAAACGCTATCTCCAGGAACGCGGTTATCGCGTCTCCACGGCGCCCAATGCCGCCAAGGCCCTGTCGACCCTGAATTCCCTGGCCTTCGACCTTCTGGTGCTGGATGTGATGATGCCCGGCATGGACGGGTTCGAACTCACCGAGGCGGTGCGCAAGCAGGGCGAGACGCCCATCCTCCTGCTCACCGCGCGCGGCGATGCGGAGGACCGGATCAAGGGCCTCTCCCTGGGTGCCGACGACTATCTCGCCAAACCCTTCGAGCCGGAGGAACTGGTGCTGCGGATCAATGCCATCCTGCGCCGGGCGCGTCCGGCGGCCGCAGCGATCAACCAGGTCGCGTTCGGCGACTGGCATTTCGACATCCAGCGCGAAAGCCTTGTCCGCAACGGGGAACCGGTACGCCTCACCGGCGGCGAGGCGGCCCTGCTGGGCGCGCTGGCCGCCTCGGCGGGGCAGACGGTCTCGCGTCTCACCCTGTCGGAACGCACCGGCGGCGGCGAGCGCGCCGTCGACGTCCAGGTCACCCGCCTGCGCCGCAAGATCGAGAGCGACCCCAAGGAGCCGCTCCATCTCCAGACCGTCCGCGGCGAAGGCTATCGCCTGGTCGCCGATCCGATCTTCGAGGATTAGGCACCGTGGACACTCGCTCTCGCCCCCCGGCCCATCTTGTCATCCCGGATGGATGCCCCGCGCAGGCGGGGCGCAAGTCCGGGACCCATAATCCCGGTGTTCGTCCAGCTGTCGCGGACATCCAGCCTGCTTCCGGCCAACGGCGACGCGTATGGGTCCCGGCTCTCCGGCCCGCCTGTGCGGGCCATACGGCCGGGATGACAGTGCGTGGCGTCATGGTGCAGCAAGGGTCACAGCCATGGCCCTGATGCGCCGCTATTTGCCCAAGGGCCTGTTCGCCCGCACGCTTTTGATCATCGTGCTGCCCGTGGCGCTGATGCAGGTGGCCGTGGCCTGGTCCTTCTTCGAGGAGCACTGGGAGACCGTCACCAGCCGCCTGTCCGAAGGCGTGGCCGGCGACATCGCCATGATGACGGCGCTCTACGAAGCCGAGCAGGAGAGCCCGGCGGATTTCGAACGCCATTCGGAGATGGCCTACGAGACGATGCGCCTGTCGGTGGATTTCCGCCCGGGCGAGACCCTGCCCACCTCGCGGCGCTCCTCCTTCTTCCGCACGCTGGACCGCACCCTGCGCAGCGCGCTGTCGGCCCAGATCGACAACGACTTCTGGTTCGATACCACGCGCTATCCCAGCTATGTCGATGTGCGCGTCGAGGTGGAGGGCGGCGTGCTGCGCTATATCGCACTGCGCGAGCGGGTCTTCGCGACGACGGGGCATATCTTCCTGTTGTGGATCATCGGCGCGACGACGCTGCTGACCGCCGTCTCGATCGTCTTCATCCGCAACCAGGTCAAGCCGATCCGCCGTCTCGCCGCCGCCGCGGAGCAGTTCGGCCGCGGCCAGGATGTCGATCATTTCCGTCCCGCCGGCGCGACCGAGGTGCGCCAGGCGGCCCATGCCTTCCTGGAAATGCGCGCCCGCATCCGCCGCCACCTGGAACAGCGCACGGCCCTGCTGGCCGGGGTCAGCCACGACCTGCGCACGCCGCTGACCCGGTTGAAACTCCAGCTCGCCCTGATGCCGGAAAGCCCGGAGCGCGAGGACGCCAAGAAGGACATCGCGGAAATGGAGGAGATGCTGGACGAGTATCTCGATTTCGCCCGCGGCCAGGCCAGCGAGGAGACGGCCCGCAGCGACCTGGTGGCGCTGGCCCGCGAAACAGTGGACGACGCCGTGCGCCATGGCGGCGAGGTCGAACTCGTGGCCGACGGCACCATCGAGACCGATATCCGTGCCGGCACGGTAAAACGCTCCCTCGCCAATCTTGTCGCCAACGCCCTCACCTTCGGCAACAGGGCCCGCGTCACCGTGCGCCGCGCCGGAACGCGGGTGGAGATCGTGGTCGAGGATGACGGTCCCGGCATCCCGCCGGAGAAGTACGAAGAGGCGCTCAAACCCTTCAACCGGCTGGACGAAAGCCGCAACCAGAACCGCAAGGGCGTCGGCCTCGGCCTCGCCATCGCCCGCGACGTCGCCCGCAATCACGGCGGCGATATCCGCCTCGGCGAAAGCGAGCTGGGCGGGCTGAAAGCGGTGCTGAGCCTGCCGGGTTAGCGCCGCTCCAATTTCCCCGGACTTGTTCCGGGGCCTGGTTGAGGTGACGTCCTGGCGGTTCCGCGTCCGTAATGCGAACCCGGCTCTTTCAGCAGGCCCCGGAACAAGTCCGGGGAAAATGCGTTTTCGTCGGCAGAAGAGCCTCATCATGACCGGCACCGCCGTCAAAGCCCGCATCATCGGACGCGTCCAGGGCGTGTCCTATCGCGCCTGGACGCAGGAAACGGCGCGCACCTACGGCCTCGCGGGCTGGGTGCGCAATTGCGATGACGGGACGGTGGAAGCGGTGTTTTCCGGTGCGGAAGACCGGGTGAAAGCCATGCTCACGGCCTGCCGCACGGGTCCGCCCGCCGCGAAGGTCGAGGAAATCGAAACCGGCCCGGTCGATGCCGGAACGGTTGGCAACAGCTTCGAGATCCGCCGCTAGACGCCCTACTTGCCGCGTCCGCCGCCGGAGGCGAGCTGGCGCGAGCGGCGTTCGGCCGCTGCCACGGCCTGGCGCACCAGTTCCGGCAGGCCGCCGCCATTGCCCATCAGCACGTCGAGGGCCGCCTGGGCCGTGCCGCCGACCGGTGTCACGGCGCGGCGCAATTCCTGGGGCGACTTGTCCGACGAGGCCAGCAGCGCGCCGGCACCGACAATGGTCTCGCGCGCCAGGCGCGCGGCGAGGTCGCGCGGCAATCCTTCGGCCACGCCGGCGCCTTCCAGCGCTTCGGCCAGCAGGAAGACATAGGCCGGTCCGGCGCCGGAGACGGCACCGACCGTGCCGATCAGCCGCTCGTCCTGGACCCATTCCACACTGCCCGCGCCTTTCAGGAGGCGGGTGATCTCGGCTTCCAGCGTATCCCCGGCCTCATTGGCCACGCAGACCGTCACGCCGGCCCCGATCTCCGAGGCCGTATTGGGAATGGCGCGCATGATGGGCCGGTCGCCGAAGGCGATGGCGAGCCGGTGCAGCGACACGCCGGCAATGGTGGACAGGAGGGGCGTGTCCTCGCGCATGACCTGCTTGAGATGCGCGGCCACGGTGTCGGCGGACTGGACCTTGATGGCCAGGACGACGAGATCGACGGTATCGGCCTGTTCCAGGCTCAACGCCTCGCACACCGTGACGTCGTGCTTTTCGGCCAGCTTCTGGACGGTCTCGCCGGGCGCGGGATCGACCACGATGAGGTTTTCCGCCGCCACCTTGGACCGCTTGCCGCCGCGCAGCCAGCCCGCCGCCAGGGCGCCGCCCATATTGCCGCCGCCGATCAGTGCAATCTTTTCGATCTTCGCCATCGTGGGTGTCAGGCCTCACCCGCCGTTTCGAACATGGCCGCCGCCGTCGCTTCCTCGACGCCCTTGCCCCCCCAGACGAGGAAGTGGAAGGCCGGATAGAAGCGCTCGCCGGCTTCGCGCGCGGCAGAGATCATCGCCGCCGCCTGGGGCGGGGAGACGGCTTCGCCGTTCGGCAGGCTCAGGGCATGGCGATAGACGATGGAGCCGTCCTCGAACCAGACGTCGAAATGCCCCATCCAGAGCTTCTCGTTGAGCCGGGCCACCAGTTCGCAGACGTCGCGGAAGCGGTTGGAGGGCACTTTCAGGTCCAGGCTGGCGCAGATGTGAAGCGCTTCGAGCTCGGGACGCCAGGCAAACCAGATCTGGTGATCGCGCCAGGCACCGGGCGTGGACATGTGCAGCTCGCCCATCTCGTCGCGATCATAAGGGTATTGTTCGGCGATGACGGCCTGCTCCACCGCATCGAGCGGATCGGTGACGGAGGGTGCGAATTCATCGGACAGCAGGTCCATGGAGTACTCTCCTTCGTCTGCGCGGCACGCCACACCGTGCATCGACGGTATGACCGCGCCGCGTCAGGCGCAATAAAAAGCGGCGGGCAGCCGCCCTATCTGTTGTTGGGTCAGTTGGTGGATTTCGGCGTGCGGGCCTTCGTGGCCGGCTTTTTCGCGCGGCTGGACGTTTTCGGCTTGGCCGGCTTCTCCAGCGCGTCGATCCGGGCTTTCAGCGCCGCGATCTCGGCCTGCGATTCGTCGAGCGCCGCCTTGACGGCGTCGAATTCCTCGCGGCTCACCAGATCCATCTCGGCGATCATGCGATCCGCGCGCGCCCGGAAAACGGCGCGCGCCTCCTCGCCCATGGCCTGGGCGGCACCGAAGGCATCGGTCATCAGATCGGCAAAATCATTCAGAAGCGGGTTGCGCGTTTGCATCAAAGAAAGCCATTAGAGTGTCGAACGAGCACCTATATGCGGCCCATGGAGGAAAAGCGCAACGCGCCGATCCGTCACATCTGCATGAGTCGCCCCGCAACCTGCTGAGTCGCCCATGGAATTCTGTCCGCCGAGCTTCGACCTGATCGACCCCATCCTGTTCACGATCGGCCCGTTCGAGCTGTTCGGCACGGAATTGCGCTTCGATCTTCGCTGGTACGCCCTGGCCTATATCGCCGGCCTGCTGCTGGGCTGGCGCTACATGGTGCTGCTCGCCCGGCGCCCGCAGATCTGGCATCCCGCCGGCACGAAGAAGCCCAAAGCCCCCTTCACCGAACCCCAGGTCGACGACCTCCTGATCTGGGCCACGCTGGGCGTCATCGCCGGCGGGCGGCTGGGCTATGTGATCTTCTACATGCCCGACATGATCTGGGAGCGGCCGCAGGACATCGTGCTGGGCATCACCGATGGCGGCATGGCCTTCCATGGCGGGCTGATCGGCGTGGCCATCGCGCTCTATGTCTTCGCCCGCCGCGAAAAGCTGGACCTGATGCGCATCGCCGACGGTGCCGCCGTGGTCACGCCGATCGGGCTGTTCTTCGGCCGCCTGGCCAATTTCATCAATGGCGAGCTGTGGGGCCGCCCGACCGACCTGCCCTGGGGCCTGCGGTTTGCCAGCGATCCGCTGTGCGTGCCGCGCCATCCCAGCCAGCTCTACGAGGCGGCGCTGGAAGGCATCGCGCTCTTCGCCATCATCAATATCGCGACCTGGAAATTCCGCTCGCTGGCGAAGCCCGGCCTCAATGCCGGCCTCTTCCTGTTGAGCTACGGCCTGTTCCGGGCCTTGCTGGAGACCGTGCGCGAGCCGGATGCGCACATGCCCGAAGCCCTGCGCGGCTATGTCACCATGGGCATGCTGCTCTCGCTGCCGATGATCGCCGCCGGTGTCTGGCTGATCCACCGCGCGCTGAAAACCCCGCAATCCGCCAAGGGCTGACCGATGATCGCCGACCGCCTGCGCGACCGGATCCGCCAGACGGGTCCGCTCTCCATTGCCGCCTTCATGACCGAAGCCCTGTTCGATCCGAAGGACGGCTATTACGCCACCAAGGACCCGATCGGGGCCGGCGCCGACTTCATCACCGCGCCGGAAATCAGCCAGATGTTCGGCGAGCTGATGGGCTTGTGGGCGGCCCAGTCCTGGATGGATATGGGCCGGCCCTCGCCCATCCAGCTGGTCGAGCTGGGCCCGGGCCGCGGCACGATGATGGCCGACGCGCTGCGCGCGGCCAGGACCGTGCCCGGTTTCCTCGACGCCGCCCAGGTGGTGCTGATCGAGGCGTCGGCCGCGCTCAAGGCCGTCCAGGCCCAGACGCTGGGCCCGACCGGCGCGCAGATCCGCTGGGTCGACCGGCTGGAAAGCGTGCCGCCCGGGGCGGCCATCGTGCTGGGCAATGAATTCCTCGACTGTCTGCCCGTGCGCCAGGCGATCCGCCGCGGCGGGACCTGGCACGAGCGCATGGTCGGGCTGGACGATGAGGACGCCTTCGTCTTCGTGCTCGGCCCGCCCCTGGGCGTGGACGCCGATCTCGTCCCCGAAAGCCTGCGCGATGCGCCGGAGGACAGCCTGGTGGAACTGCGCCCGGGCGATCTGCAGCTGGTCGAGACGCTCGCCAGCCGTTTTGCCGGCTCCCCCGGGCGGGCGCTCTTCATCGACTACGGCCCGGCCCGTTCCGAAACGGGCGACACGCTGCAGGCCGTCAAGGCTCATAAGAAAGTACCCGTGCTGAATGCGCCCGGGACCGCCGACCTCACCGCCCGGGTCGATTTCGAAAGCCTGCTGGCCGCCGCGCGCGCCGGCGGGCTGACGGCCTACGGACCGGAGGAACAGGGCGCTTTCCTCGCCGGGCTGGGGCTGGAAGCCCGCGCGGCGGCGCTGCTGCAGGCCTCGCCGGACAGCCGGCAATCCCTCGCCCGGCAGGTCTGGCGGCTCACCGATCCGGAGCAGATGGGCCGCCTGTTCAAGCTCGTCTGCCTCGACGCGCCGGGGCTTCCCGAACCGCCGGGATTTACCGCACGCTGATGATTTCAGCTTCAATCCCCGGCGCGGCTCTGTTAAGCAGCGCGCGAGTGTGACTGCCGGGAATCACCAACCATGAAATTGATGTCGGGAACGGCCAATCGCGATTTGGCCAGGGCGATTGCCGATTACCTGGACGCGCCCCTGTGCGCCAGCGAGATCGAACGTTTCGCCGATGGCGAGATCTTCGTGCGGATCGACGAGAATGTGCGCGGCGAGGATGTTTTCGTCATCCAGTCGACCTCCTCGCCCGCCAACGACCACTTGATGGAATTGCTGATCTGCATCGACGCGCTGGTCCGTGCCAGTGCGCGGCGGATCACGGCGGTCATCCCCTATTTCGGCTATGCCCGGCAGGACCGGAAGACCGGCGGCCGCACCCCGATCTCCGCCAAGCTGGTCGCCAATCTGATCGCCAAGGCGGGCGCCGACCGCGTTCTCACGGTCGACCTGCACGCCGGCCAGATCCAGGGCTTCTTCGACATCCCGACGGACAATCTCTTCGCCACCAAGGTGATGGAGGACGATATCCGCCGGCGCTACGAAACGGACAATCTTCTGATCGTCTCGCCGGATGTCGGCGGCGTGGTGCGCGCCCGGGCGCTGGCCAAGCTGCTCGATGCCGAGATCGCCATCGTCGACAAGCGCCGCCCCAAGGCCGGCGTGGCCGAAGTGATGAACATCATCGGCGAGGTCGAGGGCCGGCGCTGCATCCTGTTCGACGACATGTGCGACAGTGGCGGCACGCTGGTCAACGCGGCCGATGCGCTGCTCGCCAAGGGTGCAGTGGAAGTCTCCGCCTACGTTACCCATGGCGTACTCTCCAAGGATGCCCAGGGCCGGGTCGACAAGTCGACCCTGCGCGAACTTGTCGTCACCGATTCGATCACCGAACCGCCGGGCTCTACGCAGACCGAGAAGGTGCGCCGCCTCTCCGTCGCCCCGCTTCTGGGCGAAGCGATCCGGCGCATCGCCAATGACGAGTCGGTGTCGAAACTCTTCGATTGACACAATCAAAGACCGCTTATACGTTATTCGCAACCGATGATTGAAACAGGTGGCGGTTGTGCGGACCTTATTGCTGGGGGCCGTTGGCCTTCTCTGCGGCGGCATCCTGCAGGATGCTTGGGCGTCTCAGGACTCCGAACAGGAACACGTTTCCGGTGCATCCTTGGCAGAGTCCGCGTGCCCGGCTGCGAGCAACGGAATCTTCTATTATCGCGACCGGCAAACAGGCGTTGTTGCACGTGTTGACCGGTTTATAGGTCTCGCAGACGCCGATGCCGTAAGGGACGCGGCGGGCGCGGCCGAAGCTGCCTCCGGTCGCGACCTTGTTGACGCGATCTCGTCAATCGTCAGCGGCCGAGACTGCGACGGCAATAATGTGGTCGACGGATACGACCATATCTTCCTCCATGGGGCGCCGATCGGTTTCACGCCGGAACAGTGGGCAGAGGTGCAAACCACCCATGCAGACAGTTTGCGGTTCACACCGTGGTAGATTGTCTGAGCCGCTGACTCTTCCCTGCGCGCGCGGTTGCGCGGGGCGCGGGGATCGGTTATAGCCCGCCGCTCGAAATAACACTGTGGCACGAGGCCATGACAGATCGCCGCCCGCCCCTTTCAAAAGGCTGGAGGCGGCGTTTGCATTTAAGGAACAGGACCGATGAGCTCCAACATCGTTCTCAACGTCGACGTTCGTGAAGGCACCGGCAAGGGCGCGGCGCGCGCGGCCCGCCGCGAAGACCTCGTCCCGGGCATCCTCTATGGCGGCGACCAGGACCCCGTCTCGATCAATCTGCGCGGCAACGAGATCCGCAAGGCCCTGCTGACCGGCCAGTTCATCTCCCACATGATGGAGCTGGAACACGAGGGCAAGCGCCAGAAGGTCATCGCCCGCGACATCCAGTTCCACCCGGTGTCCGACGCGCCGATGCACGTCGACCTGTTCCGCGTGACCGAGAAGACCCGCATCGACGTCGAAGTCACCGTGAACTTCGTCAACGAGGAAGCCTCGCCGGGCCTCAAGCGCGGCGGCGTTCTGAACATCGTGCGTCACGTGGTCGAGCTGAACTGCCCGGCCGGCGCCATCCCGGAAAGCATCGAGGCCGACCTGACGGGCCTGGACATCGGCGACTCCATCCACATCTCGGCCATTCCGCTGCCGAAGGGTGTCGAATCGACCATTTCCGACCGCGACTTCACCATCGCGACCCTGCAGGGTTCGCGCGCTGTGCTCGAGCCGGAAACCGAAGAAGACGGCACCGAGGAAATGGAAGAACCGGAAGTCATCAACCAGAAGGATGACGAGGGCGACGAGGAGTAATCCTCCCCTCCCCTTTTTCCGAATACACTATCAGCGAAGCCGGCCCCGGCTTCGCTGATTTCGTATCCGGCTCCGTGTGACGGGAAGCTTCGCCGATGATGATCCTGGCCGGCCTCGGCAATTACGAACCGAAATACCTGCGCAACCGGCACAATGTCGGCTTCATGGCGCTGGACGTGATGGCCCACGCCTGGAGCGCACCGCCCTGGCGCAAGCGCTTCCAGAGCCAGGCCAGCGAGCTGGTGATCGGCGGAAGCAAGCTGCTGCTCCTGAAACCGCAGACCTTCTACAACAATTCCGGCCATGCCGTCGGCGAGGCGGCAAACTTCTTCAAGGTTGCGCCAGAGAATGTCATCGTTTTTCACGACGAACTCGATCTTGCGCCCGGAAAGTTCCGCATGAAGACAGGCGGCGGCGCGGCCGGAAACAACGGCATCAAATCGATCGCCCAGCAGATCGGCCCGGACTTCCGCCGCGCCCGGATCGGCATCGGCCATCCCGGCGACAAGTCGCGCGTGACGGGCTATGTCCTCTCCGATTTCGCCAAGGCCGAGGAAGGCTGGCTGATCGACCTGCTGGATGCGATCGCCGACAGTCTCGACCTGCTGGCGGCGGGCGAATTCGACGCCTTCCAGACCCGCGTCACGCACAAGGCCCCGGCGCCGGAGCCAGTGAAGCGGGGCCGGCCGGACGAAGCCTAGGCAGGCCGCCTGATCGCCTTTCCTCCCCATTTTCATGGGGAGGTGGATCGCCGCGTCAGCGGCGAGACGGAGGGGCGCCGCGTCAGCGGCGTTGTGTTGATGCCAGGCCCTACCGCCTCCCGGCGCTTATGCGCCGGCCCCTTAGGCCCGATGCTGCGCATCGGCCCACTTCCCCACGATGTGGGGAAGAAAGTGGCTCAGAGCCCAACCCACTGACACGACAGTCGACCCCGCGGCCCATTCTTCTTATAAGGCGCGCTCGGACCAGCAAGGGACCTCATCATGGGATTCAAATGCGGCATCGTCGGCCTGCCGAACGTCGGCAAATCGACCCTGTTCAACGCCCTCACCCAGACCGCGGCGGCGCAGGCGGCGAATTATCCCTTCTGCACGATCGAGCCGAATGTCGGCGATGTGGCCGTGCCCGAACCGCGCCTGAAGAAACTGGCCGAGATCGCCGGCTCGAAGGAGATCATTCCCGCGCGGATGAATTTCGTCGACATTGCCGGCCTGGTCGCCGGCGCCTCCAAGGGCGAGGGCCTGGGCAACCAGTTCCTGGCCAATATCCGCGAGACCGACGCCATCGCCTATGTGCTGCGCTGTTTCGACGATGACGACATCACCCATGTGACGGGCAGGATCGACCCGCTGGCCGATCTGGAGACCGTCGAGACCGAGCTGATGCTGGCCGATCTGGAGAGCCTGGAAAAACGCCGCGCCAACCTGGAGAAGAAGGCCAAGACCGGCGACAAGGAGGCCAAGGCCACGATCGCCCTGGTGGATCTTGCCCTGGAACAGCTCAATGCGGGCAAGCCCGCCCGCTTCGCCGAGGTCTCCAAGGACGACCAGAAGGCCTGGAAGGGCCTGCAGCTGCTGACCACCAAGCCGGTCCTCTTCATCGCCAATGTGGACGAGGATTCCGCGGCCACCGGCAATGCCTATTCCGAGATTGTGGTGAAACGCGCCGAGGAGGAAGGCGCCCAGGCCGTCGTGATTTCGGCCAAGATCGAGAGCGAGCTGGCGCTGCTGGAGGACGAGGAGCGCGCGGAATACCTGGAGACGCTGGGTCTGGAAGAGGCCGGCCTCGACCGCCTCATCCACACCGGCTACACGCTCCTGGACCTGCAGACCTATTTCACCGTCGGGCCGAAGGAAGCGCGCGCCTGGACGATCCGCGACGGCTGGACCGCTCCGCAGGCCGCCGGCGTCATCCACGGCGATTTCGAGAAGGGCTTCATCCGCGCGGAGACCATCACCTACGAGGATTTCGTCGCCTGCGGCGGCGAGAGCGGCGCCAAAGACGCCGGCAAGATGCGCGCGGAAGGCAAGGACTACATCGTCAAGGACGGCGACGTGATGCACTTCCGTTTTAATGTGTAGTTTTTGCTAATACATGTTATAGTTGCGCACCATGAATGGTGTGCCGCGCCTTTCACGCCGTGCAGGCGACTATATCGGGGACGTGCTGAAATGGACGTCCCAGATGACACTGTCCGTAGGCGTTATATCGCCGCTTCTGATCGAGCGGAATGCGGAGATCTGGGTCTTGGGCACGTTGCTGGCCGCGATATCGTTTACGGGCGCCGGCGTCGTTGTGATATATTTGTCCGAGGAGAACGGATGCGATGGATGACACACTGTTCAGAGCCCTCCTGATACCGGGCTTCGCAATTTTGGCCTCGGCCGCCATGATTGCGATCGGGCTCATTGTGTCGCATTTCGAACGGCGGCGGAGCAGGACAGAATAGCCATCTTCGCCATAAGCCACTCGAGTTTACGTGCCCCATGTCCGCCAACTATTCCCTCCGCGCCACCGAGGCCCGCCAGGCCGCCCGCGCCGATGCCGCTGCCATGGGCATCACGCCGGAGACCATCTCCGACCTCGTCGACACCTTCTACGGCCATGTCCGTTCCGACGACGCGCTCGGCCCGGTCTTCGCGAAGGCCATCGGCGACGACTGGGAGCCGCATCTGGCAACCATGAAGCGGTTCTGGTCGGCCATCGTCTTCCATGACGGCGGCTATACCGGCCGCCCGATGCCCGCCCACATGAAGCTCAAGCCGGATATCGCACCGGAGCATTTCGAACGCTGGCTGGGCCTGTTCGAACAGACGCTGGACGAGATCGGCGCGAGCGACGCGGCCAAGACGGCTTTTCTCGATCGCGCCAACCGCATCGCCAACAGCTTCCAGCTCCACCTCTTCTATTCGCCATACGAATAAGCCGGACAGTCATGCACGGGCGCGGCTTGCACTTTTTGCGTTCAGGTCGCATGTGGGGGTAGCGCTGTCCTGCGCCCACTCCCCGGAGACTGCCATGACTGCACCGAAACGCCCGGCGGGCGAGACGCTGCCGCTTCCCCTGTTCGAACTCGTCGCGCTGCTGGTGGCCATGACCTCGGTGGTCGCGCTGGCGATCGACATGATGCTGCCCGCGCTCGACGACATCGCCGGCGATCTCGGCGTCACCCAGGCGAACGACCAGCAATTCGTGATCACCAGCTATCTGGCCGGTTTCGGTGCGGCCCAGCTCTTCTACGGCCCCCTCTCCGACCGTTTCGGCCGCAAGCCCGTGATCATCTGGTCGCTGGTCTTTTTCATCCTCGCCAGCGTGGTGTGCACCTTCTCGCCGTCCTACGGACTGCTCCTTGTCGCCCGCTTCTTCCAGGGCGGCGCGGCGGCGGCCTGCCGCGTGATCGGCGTGGCGATCGCGCGCGACCTCACATCGGGCCGTCGCATGGCCGAGATCATGTCGATGGTGATGACGGCCTTCATGGCCGTGCCGGTCCTGGCGCCGACGCTCGGCCAGATCATTCTCACCTTCGCGCCCTGGCGCTGGATCTTCGGCTTCCTGATCGTGTTCGGCATCGCGCTGATCGGCTGGCTGCACCTGCGTCTGCCGGAGACGCTGCATCCGGAATACCGCGTGCCGCTGCGCCTGAAATCCACCAGCGCGGCCTTTCTGGAAACCACGCGCCACCGCCTGATGGTCGGTTACACGCTGGCCGCCATGCCCTTCTTCGGCGGGCTCTACGGGTTTCTCGGCACCTCGCAACAGGTCTTCGTCGACCATTTCGGCCTGTCCGACGCCCACTTTCCCATCGCCTTCGCCGTCATCGCCGGCGGGATCGGCGTGACCAGCTATGCCAATTCGCGCCTCGTCATGCGGGTGGGCCAGCGGCGGCTGTCGCACAGCGCCCTCGTGGCTTTCACGGCAATCAGCGTCATTCACTCGATCATCCTGCTGGCCGGGGTCGACAATCTCTACGTCTTCCTGGTGCTGCTGGCCGCGGCGATGGCCTTCATGGGGCTGATTGCAGCGAATTTCTCCGCCCTGGCGATGGAACCGGTCGGCCATATCGCGGGCACGGCCTCGGCCGCCTACGGCTTCCTGACGGGCGTGGTCGGCGCGGCGATCGGCAGTTTCATCGGCCAGATGTACAATGGCACGCCGGTCCCGCTGATCGTCAGCCAGGCCGTCATGTCCGCCATCGCGCTCGTCATCGTCTACATCACCGAGCGGCGCCAGCTGTTTGCAGTCGTCGAGGACTGGGAAGACTAGCCCTTGGCGGCAAGGCCGGTCATTCTGCCTTGAACGAGGGAGGACGTTCGTGACATTCGAGACCATCCGCTATTCCGTCGACGAGCAGATCGCGACGATCACGCTTCACCGGCCGCACCGGCTCAACGCCTTCACCCTGGAGATGGGCGAGGAGATCGTCGCCGCCTTCGACCGGGCCGACGCCGACGACGCGGTACGCGCCATTATCGTGACCGGCGAGTCCCCGGCCTTCTGCGCCGGTGCCGACCTGTCCACCGGAGCGGACACGTTCAACCGTGTCGCCGACGAGACGCAGAGCGGAGACTTCGACCCGGCCGATCCGAAATGGCGCGACAAGGGCGGCAGGCTGAACCTGCGCATCTGGGAAAGCGCCAAGCCGGTGATCGGCGCCATCAACGGCGCGGCGGTCGGTATCGGCGCGACGATGATCCTGCCGATGGATATCCGCCTCGCCTCCATGGACGCGAAATTCGCCTACCCCTTCGCCAAGCGCGGCATCGTCTGGGACGGCTGTGCCAGCTGGTTCCTGCCGCGCGTGGTCGGCATTTCAACCGCGATGGACTGGGGCCTCACCGGGCGCACCTTCACCGCCGCGGAGGCCTTCGAGAGCGGGCTGGTCGCCCGTGTCGTGCCGGCCGAGGACCTGATGGCGGAAGCGCGCGAGCGGGCCCGCATGATCGCCGACAAGTGTTCTCCGGTCTCGGTCTCGCTGATGCGCCGCATGGCCTGGCGGATGCTGGGCGCCGACCATCCGATGGAGGCCCACCGCATCGAGACCCAGGGCATTCTCCACGCCGGCATGGGCGAGGACGCCAAGGAAGGCGTCATGTCCTTCCTGGAAAAGCGCGAGCCGGACTTCCCGCTGCGCGTCTCGAAAGACATGCCGCCCTGGTATCCCTGGTGGGACGAGAGCGAGGACGAATACTGAGCGCCGCTCAGTCGTCGGTCAGCAGCTCGCCCTCGGCCACTTTCACAGCGTCACCGCCGATCATCAGCTCCTCCAGGCGTCCGCCCGCAATGCGCAGGCGCAGGCGGATATGGCTGGGCCGGCCCATCTCCACGCCCTGGTAGAGGCTGACCGAGTGCTCGCCCTCGCCCAGGCCCGCCTGTTCGGCGATCAGGCCGGCAAAGGCCGCCGCGGCCCCGCCGGTGGCCGGGTCTTCGGTAATGCCCAGGTGCGGCGCGAACATGCGCACGCGCCAGTCCGTGGTGTGTTCGGTCTCGCTGGCCTTGACGACACAGTAGGCGCCGACCGGATTGTCGCCGCCGAAGGCCTCGGCGAAGGCGACCGGGTCGAGCGCGATCGACTGCAGCGCGCCGGCATCGCGCAGCGGCACCATGGCGAAGGGCACGCCGGCCGACCAGATGCCGCCGCGAACCGACGTATCCATCAGATCGCCGGGCTTGAGCCCCAGCGCCGCGGCGATGCCGTCGAACTCCGGCAGCTCGCCCACCTGTTCGGGCAGGCGCGGCGCGAAGAAGCGGGCCGAGCCCAGGCGCGGCCCGTTGCGGCGGCCGTCCGCCGTGATGTCGCCCACCGTCTCTTCCAGCACGAAACGCCGGACATCGCCGTCCCTTGCGTCGCTGTCGAGCGTCAGCGCCACCGTCGCGCCGACCGTGGGATGGCCGGCGAAGGGCAGCTCGCTGGCCGGCGTGAAGATGCGCAGCCCCCAGTCGGCATCGCGCCCGCGCGGCTCGGTGATGAAGACCGTCTCGGACAGGTTGAACTCGGCGGCGACGGCCTGCATGGCGTGCTCGTCGAGATCGTCGGCGCCGTAGACCACGGCCAGCGGATTGCCCGCCAGCGGGTGGTCCGTGAACACGTCATAGATGCTGTAGCGATGCGACATTGGTGCGACCTTACGTCTTCATTCTGTAACCGGTGCGGAACATCCACCACACGATGCCGAGGCAAAGGAGGAAGAAGCCGAGGATCGCCAGCAGGCTGATCCCGACATCCACGTCCGACACCCCGTAGAAGCTCCAGCGGAAGCCGGAGATCAGGTAGACGACCGGGTTGAACAGGGTGACCGTCTGCCAGAAGGGCGGCAGGACGGAGATGGAATAGAAGCTGCCGCCCAGGAAGGTGAGCGGCGTGACGATCAGCATCGGCACGATGTTGAGCTGTTCGAAATTGTCCGCCCAGATGCCGACGATGAAGCCGAACAGCGAGAAGGTCAGCGAGGTCAGCACCAGGAAGGCCAGCATGGCCAGCGGGTGCTGGATCTCCAGCGGCACGAAGAAGGCCGCCGTGCCCAGCACCAGCGCGCCCAGGATGAGCGATTTGGTCGCCGCCGCCCCGACATAGCCGATGACGATCTCGAAGGCGGAGATGGGCGCGGAGAGGATCTCGTAGACCGTGCCGGTGAATTTGGGGAAGTAGATCCCGATCGCCGCGTTGGACACGCTCTGCATCAGGATCATCATCATCACCAGGCCCGGCACGATGAAGGCGCCATAGCCCACCCCGTCGATCTGGTCGATGCGCGAGCCGATCGCCGCGCCGAAGACGATGAAATAGAGCGAGGTCGAGATCACCGGCGCCAGCACGGACTGCAAGAGGGTGCGGCCGGTGCGCGCCATCTCGGCGTGATAGATGGTCCAGATCGCGCGAAAATTCATGCCTGGCCTCCCACCAGTCCGACGAAGATTTCCTCGAGGGAGCTCTGCTTGGTTTCCAGATCGCGCACCGACACGCCGGCATCGTTGAGCGAGGCCAAAAGCGTGGTGATGCCGGTGCGGTCAGCCTGGGTGTCGTAGTCGAAGGTGAGCGCCGTACCGTCCTCGGACAGTGCCAGCCCGTCCACCCTGAGCGCCTGCGGGATGGCGTCCAGCGGTTCGGCGAGCTGCAGGGTCAGATGCTTCTGGCCCATCTTGTTCATCAGCGCGCCGGTTTCCTCGACCACGACGATCTCGCCCTGATTGATCACGCCCACCCGGTCGGCCATCTGCTCGGCCTCCTCGATATAATGGGTGGTCAGGATGATGGTGACGCCGCGTTCGCGAAGTTTCCCGATCACCTGCCACATGCTCTGGCGCAGCTCGACATCGACGCCCGCCGTGGGCTCGTCGAGAAACAGGATGTCCGGATCGTGGGCCAGCGCCTTGGCGATCATCACGCGGCGTTTCATGCCGCCGGAGAGCGCCCGCATCTGCTCGTTGCGCTTGTCCCACAAGGAGAGGTCGCGCAGCACCTGTTCAAGATAGGCCTCGTCCGGCGCCTTACCGAACAGGCCGCGACTGTAGCGCACGGCGTCGATCACCCTGGTGAACATGTCGATGGTGATTTCCTGGGGCACCAGGCCGATGCGCGAACGCGTCCGGCGGAACTCGGTCTGGATGTCGTGACCGGCGACGGTGACCGACCCGCCCGTCGGCACGACAAGGCCGCAGACAATGCCGATCAGCGTCGTCTTGCCGGCCCCGTTGGGACCCAGCAGCGCGAAGATCTCGCCCTGCTGGATGTCCAGATCGACGGATCTGAGCGCAGTGAAACCGCCCTCATAGGTCTTTGAGAGACCCTGGATGGATATGATTGAAGACATGAAAAAATGCGCCTTCCGGAAGGGAGGGGCCAAAATGGCGTGGAACGGTCTAGTTGGGTAGGGGGCAGGAGGTTTCAACCCTCAATGCGGAGCATCCCAGAAGGATATCTCCCACCTTACCCCATCCTCGCCCTTGATGGGCGCTGAGGCGCCCAAGAACAGTCCGGGGGACTGTTCGACGCAACGAAGGGACCGCTGCAAAGCAGCGGTGGAGTGGGTGAATCCCGGTGATGCCAGACTGGCGCACACCTTGCTCCCACCCCGTCCG
Source organism: Pseudomonadota bacterium (assembly GCA_034659015.1). Taxonomy (GTDB): domain Bacteria; phylum Pseudomonadota; class Alphaproteobacteria; order Caulobacterales; family Maricaulaceae; genus Maricaulis. The sequence goes on from JAYEGL010000021.1 coordinate 30,566, forward strand.
ACCCAGCGCTGCGCGCTGGCCCACCTTCCCCATCAAGGGGAAGGATGAGAAGGAGGCTCACTCCCCCAGCCCCTCCTCGATATCCTCGTCGGTCAGACCGCCATCGACGCGCCAGCCAAAGCCGTCGCCCTGGGCCAGCGTGTCGGAGAGCCAGGGCATGAGGCCGAGGAGCTTCTCCTCCAGGGTGAAGGGCGGATTGACGACGACCACGCCGGCACCGGCCAGCTTGCCCTCGCTCGCCAGGTCGCGCACCCAGAGGTCGGCGCGCAGGACTTTTTCCGGCTCCAGGCCTTTTTCCGCGATCAGCCATTCGGTGAGGCCGTTGTCGAACCGGTCGGCGGCCCAGAGATTTTTCAGCGAGCGCCAGAAGATATAGGTGCCGGTGGGCCATTGCCCGAAAGCGCCGGTGACGGCCTCGGCCATGTGGGCCAGCTCGTCGCGATCCTCGAAGGGCGGGTCGATCAGCACCAGGCCGCGCTTTTCCTTCGGCGGGATGAGGCTTTTCAGCGCCTTGTAGCCGTCGCGGTTTTCCACCTTCACCCGGGCGTCGCGGCGATAGCGGCCATCCAGCGTCTTCGCGTCCTCGGCGTGCAGCTCGCACAGATGGATGCGGTCGGTCTCGCGCAGCAGGCGCGCGGCGATCTCCGGCGAGCCGGGATAATGCGCCATGCCGTCCGGGTTCATCGCGCGGACGACGTCCAGATACGGGCCCAGCGCCGCGGCGGCCGGGTCCGGCAGGTCGGCGTCCAGCAGGCGGCCGATCCCCTCCTTCCATTCCGGCGAGCGCTCGGCTTCGCTGGACGCGAGGTCGTAGCCGCCGATCCCCGCATGGGTGTCGATATAGCGGAAGGGTTTCGGCTTGGACTTGAGATGCTCCAGGCACAGGGCGAGGACGCAGTGCTTGAGGACGTCGGCGAAATTGCCGGCGTGAAAGGCGTGGCGGTAATTCATGGCGGCGCTATAGCGTTTCCGCGCCGGCTTTTCCATCGCGGGACACGGCGCGGAACCCAACATTACCGCCGCAGCCCTCCCCTTTGCGCCCGGCCGGTTGCAGCCTAGGCTTCGCGCAGTCTTTTTGGGGAGAGCATGCCAATGTTCAGAACGATCGCGGCCGCCATGGGGGCGGCCCTACTTGCCGGCAGCGTCCAGGCCCAGGATGCGTCCGAGAGCGCCGCCGACATTCCCGAACCGCGGATCTATGAGAGCCGAGGCGAGGTGAATGCCAACGGCACCCGCGTGCGTTATTCCGTGACGGCGGGCGAAACCTATCTGCGCGACGCGGACGGCAATCCGACCGCCTCGATCTTCTCCACCGCCTATATCGCCGACGGTACGTCGGATCCGCGCGAACGCCCGGTCGCCTTCGTCTTCAATGGCGGGCCCGGCTCGGCCAGCCTGTGGCTTCACATGGGCATGTTCGGCCCGCGGCGCGTCGACCTGCCCAACGCCTCCGACGACGGTGCGGCGCCCTACGACATCGTCGAGAACACCCACTCCATCCTGGACGTGGCCGACCTCGTCTTCGTCGATCCGGTCGGCACCGGCTGGAGCCGGCCGCTGGGCGAGAGCGAGGGCAACGATTTCTGGGGCGTCAACGAGGATGCCGAAAGCCTGGCGCAATTCATCCGCATCTGGCTGACCGAGAACCGGCGCTGGAACTCGCCGAAATACCTCCTGGGCGAGAGCTACGGCACGCTGCGCATCGGCTCGCTGCTGAATCAGCTGGAAGGCCGTTTCAATGACGTCTCGATCAATGGCGTCGCCCTGATCTCCACCGTGCTGGATTTCCGCTATGACGACACCTCGCCGGGCAATGATATCGGCTATGTCGGCCTGATGCCCGGCTTCGCCGCCACGGCGTGGTATCATGGCCAGGTCGACCGCTCCGCCTGGAACAACGATCTGGAAGCCTTCCTGGCCGAGGCCCGCACCTTTGCCGTCGAGGAATACATGCCGGCCCTGCTGCACGGCGTGACCCTGCCGGCGGACCGCGAGGCCCGCGTGATCGCCGGCCTGTCGCGCTTTACCGGCCTGTCCGAGGACTTCCTGGAACGCGCCAATATGCGCGTCACCCTGCGCCGCTTCCAGCGCGAGCTGATGCGCGACGAGGGCGTGTCCGTGGGCCGTCTGGACGCCCGCTTCACCGGTGTCGAGGTCGACGGTGTCGGCGAGAACCCGGAAACCGATCCGAGCTTCTACGGTATCGACGGCAGCTATACCGCCGCCATGCTCGACTATTTCACCCGCGATCTCGGCGTCGACATGACCGAATTCTATTCGGTGATCGGCGGGGTGAGCGACTGGAACTGGGATGCCGGCCGTTCGGGCAATAACAACTACATCAATGTCGCCCCCTGGATCGCCCGCGCCATGCGCCAGAATGACGATCTGGAAGTGCTGGTCGCCCAGGGCTATTACGACCTGGCCACGCCCTTCTTCGCCGCCGAGCTGATGTTCAACCAGCCCGGTTTCGACCAGGACCGCGTGCGCTTCGAATACTATGAGGCGGGCCACATGATGTATCTGCACGGGCCGTCGCTGGAGGCCTCGACGCAGGATGTGCGCGAGCTGATCGCGGACTGATCGAAAAGGGGACATGACGCTTCAGTGCCATGTCCCCTTTTTCATTCCAGAATCCGCTCCTGAGCCGTCATCCCACGGGCCCTGCGCAAGCAGGGATCCGGGGGACCCCAGCTAACCGGCGGGCCCGCCGGATGCGGTCCTGGTCGCTCCCTGCTGACAGGAGAGTTGAGGTCCCCCGGACAAGCCGGGGGATGACGGAGTTTTTGATTGGGCGGGCAGAGACCCTACCGTGCCCGCCGCGTCACGTCGCACACGGCCGCAAGCCCCGTCAGCACCAGGAAAATGACCACGGCGGAATAGCCGAATTGTTCCGGGCTCTCCGGCACCGGACCGCCGTGATTGGCAACTTCCGCCAGTCCCAGCAACACCACGAACACCCAGGGCCAGATGCGGCCGACGAGCCCTTTCGCCTCCGTCACGCGCATGTAGAGCAGGAAGCCGAAGACCAGCACGGCCGCCTCGACGGCCAGCGCGACTGGGTAGTTGTTCCACAGGCCCAGCCCCACTTTCGGCCCGCCCGGCCAGAGGGCGAGGTCCGGCACATGGACCAGAAGATCGAGGATCCAGTGCGAGAACACCGCCGCGCCGACGACCACGCCGCCGAGCACCTTCTCGCGGCGCGCCCAGATCGCATAGACCAGCCCCGCCGCCGCCGACCAGGCCAGCGCCCCGGGCAAGGAGTGCGTGATCGGCATGTCGTAAAGATCGAGCGGATTGGCATCGGTGAAGCCCGGCACGATGCGCACATGCTCGATCCCGTTGGCGACGAAGATACCCCAGGCGACATCGACGAGCTGGACGGCGAAGAACAGCGTCCAGAGCGGCACGCTGCGCGCGACCGCCTTGCCGGCAAAGGCCGGGCCGTAGTGACCGACGAACATGGTTCCCTCCCCTGATCGTGCCCAGATTAGGGGCTGTGCAGACGCAGACAAGGTGCCATCCCGGCTCTTCTTCCCTGTCTCGCTCCATTTTCCCCGACCTCGTGCCGGGGGAAGGCGCTCTCTTTTTCTTCCCCATGCAATGTGAAGAAAGGTGCCCGGCACCGAATCCGCCACGGGACTGTCCCCCGCCGATATAAGGGAAAATCTCCCTCCCCGATCCAAATCGCCGTCATCCTGACGAAAGTCAGGACCCAGACCACGCTTGGCCGTGGAGCGGTACAGGTGCGAGTTCGCCCCCACCGCGTTCTATGAACTGGGCCCTGACTTTCGTCAGGGTGACGGTGGAGGCCACAGTGAGCGCCTCTCTCCCCACAGGTGGGGGAGAAGGAGAGAAGAACGCGCCTACTCGCCCTCGTACTGCACCAGCGACGACACCGGCACGCCCATTGCCTCGATGCGCTTGGCCCCGCCCAGATCGGGCAGGTCGATGATGAAGGCGGCGCCCACGACGGTGGCGCCGGCACGCTGGAGCAGGCGGATCGAGGCTTCGGCCGTGCCGCCGGTGGCGATCAGGTCGTCGACCAGGAGGACGCGGTCATTCTCCTCGATTGCGTCGACATGGATCTCGATCGCATCCTGGCCGTATTCCAGCTCGTATTCCTCGATCAGGGTGCGGTGGGGCAGTTTGCCCCGCTTGCGCACGGGCGTGAAACCGACGGAGAGCTGGTGCGCGACAGCGCCGCCCAGGATGAAGCCGCGCGCCTCGGTGCCCGCGACCCGGTCGATCTTGGCACCGGCCCAGGGCTGGACCATGCGGTCGACGGCCACGCGGAAGGCGCGCGCGTCGCCGATCAGCGTGGTGACGTCGCGGAACATGATGCCCGGCTTGGGGTAATCCGGAATCGTGCGGATGGCGGATTTCAGGTCCATGCGGTGATTGTCCCGTTCGTGTCAGTGAATGGCGGCCAGTGGGTCCGGCCAGGTCTCGGCAAGCGCATCAGTGTGCCAGGCGACATAGTTTTCATCGGCCAGCAGCGTATCGCAATAGTCCTGCGCCCCGGCATGCAGCGGGATGTCGTAGGCATGAAAGCGCGCGGCCACCGGCGTGAAGAAGGCGTCCGCAATACTCCACCGGCCGAACAGCCAGGGACCGTCCAGACTGCCGGTATCGTTCCACAGCGCCTGGATGGCGGCGATGTCCGCGCGGGTCTCGGCATCCAGAGCGACCGGTCTGGGCGTGCGGCCCAGATCCATCGGACAATGGCGGCGCAGGGCCCCAAAGCCCGCATGCATCGCACAGACCGCCGCGCGGGCCCGGCCGCGCTGGATCTCGTGATCCGGCCACAAGCCGGGATTCTGCTCGGCCGCCCATTCCGCGATCGCCAGGGAATCCCAGAACACGCCGTCCCCAACCTGGAGGGCGGGCACGGTACCGCCCGGCGAGATCTCGGCCAGCTGCCGCTGCGTCTCCGGCCGGCCCAGCGGAACGAGGTTCTCCTCGAAACCGATACCGGCTTTCTTCAGGACCAGCCAGGCGCGCAGGGACCAGCTCGAATAGCGCTTGTTGCCGATATGGAGGCGCAGCGCCGTCACGCTACATGTCCCGCAATTCCGCCGTGCGCTCGCGCGTGAGCGTGATGCGGCAGTCCAGACCCAGCTCTTCGCGACTGTCCGCGCCGATGAACATCAGCGCGGTGCGGCGGTCGCATTCGGCATCGCGATAGGCCAGCCAGGCGGTCTGCGCCCGTTCCAGATGTCCGGCCGCATCGAAATGCCCGCCGGAATCGAGATCACTTTCGGCCGCTTCGGCACGGGCCGCCTCGACGGCGCTGTCGAGCCCGGCTTCCGCTGTCTCGAGAAGATCGCGCAGGCAGGACCGGCGGGCCGGCCAGTCGGTGAGGTGTTCGGCGCATTCCACGGCCGGGCGCGGCGGCGTGAAATCGGGCATCTGCCCGGCCACGTCGACGGACGCACCCAGCATCCAGCCCGCAGCAACCAGCGATATCATGGCAATCCCCTCATCCTCTCGCCGCCTTTATGGACGAGGCCGGGCTGCGGGAAAAGGGGAGGCTGCGGCTATTCGCGTGCCTGTTCGGCGAGATAGTTCGCCAGCGTCGTCAGGAAGTCACCGCTGAGGCGCCGGGCGATCCCGAGCTCTTCGCGGCGTTCCGCATCGATGGTGAGCGCACGGCCGACATGCAGCGCCACGACGAAGGGTTCGTCGCCCACCTGGGCCACCAGGGGCGTGCCCGACAGGCCGTGGCGCGTGGCACAGCCATGCACGATGAGATTGGGGTCGGGCAGATAGTCCGGCGGCTGGCGCACATCGCAGGGCGCCCGGTCCACCGGTCGGACCAGAAGGGACAGCTCGCCATGGTGCTGGCCGTCGGCGCTCAGGACGCGCATGCGCGGCACATCTCCGGGCAGCCGCCCGCGTGTGCGCAGGATGGCCCAGTCGGCGCTGAAATCCGTCGCATTCTGCGGATCGGGCGTGCCCGAACGCACGTCGACGATCTCGCCGCGCCATTCCGGCACGCCCCGGATCCGGCACTGGCGCAGGCCGGCGGCCCCGTACAGGGCGTGGCGCGTGGCCAGCAGAACGTCGAAATCCGGCCGCTCGCCCGGTCGGGCGTCGAGCACGACGGCGCGGCTGAGATAGAGCTGTTCGCTGTCGGGATCCTGGCAGAGCAGCTGGACCACGCTTTCGCGCGACACGTCGTAGGTGGCCGGGTCCAGCGCGTCGAAATGAATGGAATCGCTGGCCCGGGCGGGCGGGCCAGCAAGGAGCGCAACGGCCATCAGGGCGATCGTCAGAACGCGATACATGCAGCGAGTGTAGGCTGCAATCGCCGGCACGGTCCAGACGCTTGGGCTAGAGGACCCGCCCGGCAATGGCGCGCAGCCGTTCCAGAACCGCCGGATCGCGCGCCTCCGGCGCCGTGATCAGCGCCGTGTCCAGCACCGTATCGACCGGGTCCGGCGTGCGCGGCCTGGCCGCCAGATCGCCGGCGAGCCGCGCCAGCAAGGCCTTCGCCTTGTCGGTATTCTCCCGCATCACGCGCAGCACCGAGGGCACGTCGACGCTCGCCTCGTCCTCGCGCCAGCAGTCGTAATCGGTGACCATGGCCACCGACGCGTAGGGCAGTTCCGCCTCCCGGGCGAGCCGGGCCTCGGGCATGTTGGTCATGCCGATCACGTCCATGCCCCAGTGCCGGTAGAGCTCGCTTTCCGCCCGGGTGGAAAACTGCGGCCCCTCGATCACCAGATAGGTCCCGCCGCGCTGGACCGGCGCGCCGACCGCCTCGCCGGCATCGCCGACCGCCGTCGCCAGGCGCGCACAGACCGGCTGGGCCATGGGGACATGGGCCACGCATCCTTCGCCGAAAAAACTGCGGGCCCGCTCGACCGTGCGGTCGACATACTGGTCCACGATGACGAAATGCCCCGGCGCCAGATGCTCGCGCAGCGAGCCGCAGGCGGAGACCGAGACGATGTCGGTGCAGCCCGCCATCTTCAGCGCCGCGATATTGGCGCGGAAGGGAATGTCGGACGGCGACAGCCGGTGGCCGGCACCGTGGCGCGGCAGGAAGACGAGCTCGACCCCGTTCAGCGTGCCGAAGGTCAGCGGTGCCGACGGCGCGCCCCAGGGCGTCTCCACCGCCTCGCTGCGCACGTTTTCCAGGCCGTCCAGCGCATAGAGGCCGGAACCGCCGATAATGCCGAGTTTCCAGTGGGTCATGTGTCGCGCTCCGTGTTCCGGACATCAAGGGCTCGCCCCGCTTGCGGGGGAGCTGTCGGCGCAGCCGACTGAGGGGGCGCTGCGTCAGCAGCGCAGAGCGCGTGAGCGCGCACTTGCCCCCATCGCCTCGCTGCGCTCGGCACTTCCCCCGCTCACGCAGGGGAAGCCTGGTGCCGTTCGCAAAACAAAAGGCCGCGAACGTGTCCGTTCGCGGCCCTTCTATTCCGATCCAGGCCTTCAGAGCCTAGTGCTTCACGTTCCGCCAGACCTGGCGATAGGCCAGATAGACGAGGATGGCGAAGATGAAGAGATAGAGCAGCACCATGGCGCCCATCTGCTTGCGCGCTTCCATGTGGGGATCGCCGGCCCAGGTGAGGAAGGTCGTCACATCCTCGGACATCTGCTCGAGCGTCGCTTCCGTGCCGTCGTCATAGCTCACCATGCCGTCGAAGAGCGGCGGCGCCATGGCGATCGCACCGCCCGGGAAATACGCGTTGTAGTACTGGCCCGGGGAAAGGTGCATGTCGTCCGGCGCATCGGTGTAACCCAGCAGCAGCGAGCGGATATAGTCCGCACCGCCGGTCCGGGCCTTGACGATCAGCGACAGATCCGGCGGCAGGGCACCGCCATTGGAAGCCCGCGCGATCTGCTCGTTCTCGAACGGCGCCGGGAAGGCGTCGGACGGGATGCCGTCGCGCATGAACATGTCGCCGTCATCGTTCGGGCCGTCCTCGATCTGGTAGCCCGCGGCGATCTGCATCACGACCGGATTGTCGTTCGGGTTCGGATAGCCCTCCGATTCGAACGGACCGCCCTTCTGGCCCAGATTGCGGAACCGCATCAGGTTCATCGAGTGACAGGAGGCGCAGACCTCCTGGTAGACCTGGAAACCGCGCTGGACGGCATGCCGGTCATAGGTGCCGAACGGCCCCTCGAAGCTCCACTCGTGGTTCTCCGGCGCATGGGTCTCGCCTTCCGCGGCGATCGCCGTGGCCGACAGGCCGACAGCTGCCAGGGCAGCGGCGAAAATACGGGTCATCATCATGATCTCGTCGCTCCCTTAGGACTTGTCTTCGCCGAGGACGGACGCCTCGATCGAGGCCGGGCGCTGCTTCGGCTTCTCCACAATGCCCATCACCGGCAGGATGACGATGAAGTAGGCGAAGTAGTAGGCCGTCAGGAATTGCGCCAGGTGCACGAATTTCAGCCCGCCGATGAAGGGATCGTCCGGGTTCTTCGCCCCGCACCAGCCCAGGCCGAGCGCAGCGATCACGAAGAAGATGAAGAACCAGCGGGTCAGCGGGCGGTAGCGCATGGAGCGAACCTTCGACGTGTCCAGCCAGGGCAGGACGAAGAGGATCGCGATGGCGCCGAACATGGCCAGCACGCCGCCCAGCTTGGCGTCGATCGGACCGATGTCGAAGGTGATGGCCCGCAGGATCGCGTAGAAGGGCAGGAAATACCATTCAGGCACGATGTGCGCCGGCGTCGAGAGCGGGTTCGCCTCGATATAGTTGTCGGCATGGCCCAGCACACCCGGCAGGTAGAAGACGAAGATGGCGAAGACCATCAGATAGACGATGATCGCGAAGCCGTCCTTCACCGTGTAGTACGGGTGGAAGGGCAGCGCGTCCTTCTTCGGATCCTTGATTTCCAGACCGGCCGGATTGCCGTTGCCCGGCACGTGCAGCGCCCAGATGTGAAGACCGACGACGCCGGCGATCACGAAGGGCAGCAGGTAGTGCAGGGAGAAGAAGCGGTTCAGCGTGGCCTGTCCGACCGAGAAACCGCCCCACAGCCATTCCCGGATCGCGTCGCCGACGAAGGGCAGCGCGCCGATCAGGTTGGTGATCACCATGGCGCCCCAGTAGGACATCTGGCCCCAGGGCAGCACGTAGCCCATGAAGGCCGTGGCCATCATCAAGAGGTAGATCACGACGCCGAGGATCCACAGGACCTCGCGCGGCGCCTTGTAGGAGCCGTAATACAGCCCGCGGAACATGTGCAGGTAAACGGCGACGAAGAAGAAGCTCGCCCCGTTGGCGTGCATCGACTGGATCAGCCAGCCGAAGGGCACGTCGCGGGTGATGCGGGCAACCGACTGGAAGGCCATGTCCTCGTGCGCCACATAGTGCATGGCCAGCACGATACCGGTGATGATCTGGATCATCAGGAAGACGGCGAGGATGCCGCCGAAGGTCCACCAGTAGTTCAGGTTCCGCGGCGTGGGGAAATCGACAAAGCTGTCATAGCCCAGGCGGATGATGGGAAGACGGCTGTCGAGCCACTTCTCGATGCCGGTCTTCGGATCGTAGGTCGATTGTCCGCTCATGCCACAGCCCCCGCAGTGTCAGCGACTTCCCAGCCCGACGAGGCCGCCTCTTCCGGCGACAGGCCGATTTTCACCGTGTTCTCGGTTTCGAAATAATAGTCCGGAACGGGCAGGTTTTCCGGCGCCGGCCCGCGGCGGATGCGCGCGGCGGTGTCGTAGTGCGACCCGTGGCACGGGCAGTACCAGCCGTCATAGTCGCCGGTATTGGCGCCCAGGCCCAGCGGCACGCAGCCCAGATGGGTGCAGTTGCCCTTCACGATCAGGTATTCCGGCCGCAGGACGCGGTTCGCGTCGATGCCCGGCGTACCGGCGGGGAGATTGTCGTTGCGGGCGTCCTCGTCGGGGAGCACGTTGAGCTCCACGGCGCGGGCCTCGGCAATCTCTTCCTCGGTGCGGTGCCGGATGAAGACCGGGCCGCCGCGCCACATCACCGTGATTTCCGATCCGACCGGAACCAGTGAGACATCGACCCGGATGGATCCCAAAGCCAGCGTATCCGCTGCGGGATTCATCTGATCGATGAACGGCCAGGCCACGAGACCGCCACCGACAGCGGCCGCGCCGCCAGCAGCGATATAGATGAAGTCGCGGCGGGACGGTTCCTGACCGTTACCGCCGGGCGCGCCGTTCTCTTCCGTCACGAGCCGACCTCTTCTCTTATCTATAACGGGCCCCACGCCAAGGCGGGCCCTGCCCCAGAAACATGCGTCAAACTTGACGTACCCGCCGAGGCGGGGTTTGACGCGATATAAACTACTCCCGGTCCCACTGGCCAGTACGCGGCGCAATGCCGCATGCAGACAGACGGGTCCGTCCTGTGCGCGGCTTAGAATGCGGATCGTATTTTTTCAACCGGATATTCCGCAAAACCTCGGCGCGGCCATGCGCACCGCGGCCTGTTTCGGCGCCGGTATGGACATCGTCGAGCCCTGCGCTTTTCCCCTGACGGACAAGGGCATCCGCAAGGCCGCGATGGACTACGGTGCGGCCATTTCCCCGGTGCGCCATGCGGGCTGGAATACCTACACAGAAAGTGCAGAAGCCGCCGCCGGACGCCTCGTCCTGTTCACCACGGCCGGTGCCACAGACCTGTGGGAATTTACGTTTCGGCCGGAGGACCGCCTGCTCTTCGGGCGCGAAAGCGCCGGCGTGCCGGAGGATGTGCACCTTGCGGCAGAATGCCGCGTGCGGATTCCGATTCGCGACGGGATGCGCTCGCTCAATGTCGCGACGAGCGCGGGAATCGCCCTGGCGGAGGCGAGCCGGCAATTCTATCGGGATGCCGGGACGGACCGGCGGGCACACCAGTAGACGAGAAAGATCTCCAGCGTGATATTCAGATAGCCGAAGGTCCCGTCATAGTAGGGATTGGCACTCAGCGTGAGAAAAACCGCGAGATGCGGAATGATGGCGCCCGCCACCAGCACCGCAGCCCCCTTTCGCCGGAACAGGACCGCGGCGAGGGCTGCCAGCAGCAGAGCGGTCCACAACCACAGGGCCAGGCGTGTCCACACCGGCAGGAGCGCCAGGGCGTCGGCGATGTCCAGATGGAAGACGCGATCCGGCGTCAGACCCAGCCAGGCCAGCAGCACAAGGCCCGACCAGATGGCGGAATACAGCGCGAGCAGACCCACCAGCACCGTTGCGACCGTGCCGTAGGCGACGTGCTGTGTCCGCCTGTCATTCGCTTTCGCCGGTTCAGACACTGCATCCCCCCGATGGACGATCCTGCGATCAATCTGGATTATCGCCGCATGACGTGCAATTTCAGACGCCCTGTTGCGTCGTCCTCATTCATACGTTGAAGGGTTATCGACAGATCACATGACCGACGAGCCCAAACCCGCCGCCGCCGGATCCGGTATCCAGTGCGCCTCCGCCCAGGCCTGGTTCGAGGACCTGCGCGACAAGATCTGCGCCGAATTCGAACGTCTTGAGGACGAGGCGCCCGCCGAACTCTATTGCGGCGAACCGGGCCGGTTCCAGTTCGAGGACTGGACCCGAGGCGACGGCTCGAAGGACGAGGGCGGCGGCACGATGGGCCTGATGAAGGGCCGCCTGTTCGAGAAGGTCGGCGTCCACGTCTCGGCGGTGAAGGGCGAGTTTTCCGAACAGTTCCGCCAGCAGATCCCCGGCGCGGCCGAGGATCCGCGCTTCTTCGCCACCGGCATCTCGCTGATCGCCCACATGTGGTCGCCCCGGGTACCGGCCGTGCACATGAATACCCGCTTCATCACCACGACCCAGTGGTGGTTCGGCGGCGGCATGGATCTCACCCCCGTGCTCGACCGGGCCCGCACGCAATCGCATCCGGACGCGAAGGACTTCCACGCCGCCTGCAAGGCGGCCTGCGACGAGCACGGCGAGGACTATCACGCACGCTACAAGAAGTGGTGCGACGCGTATTTCTACCTGCCCCATCGCGACGAACCGCGCGGCATCGGCGGGATCTTCTACGACCGTCACAATACCGGCGACTGGGATGCGGACTTCGCTTTCACCCGCGATGTCGGCCTGGCCTTCCTGGGTATCTATCCCGAACTCGTCCGCCGCCGCATGGCCGAGCCCTGGACGCCGGAGGACCGCGAGGAACAGCTGGTACGCCGCGGCCGCTACGCCGAGTTCAACCTGCTCTACGACCGCGGCACCAAGTTCGGCCTGGAAACCGGCGGAAACGTGAAGTCGATCCTGTCCTCCATGCCGCCCGAGGCGAAATGGCCGTAGAACCAGACGGGCAGAGGGACATCGCGACGGACAGTCCCCGCATCCGATCGCACGCCGCCATGCATCCTTCAGGGACGACCTGAAAGGATGACACCCCGTGCCCGACACGCCGACGCTCGCGCGCATCGAACACTGCCATATCGACCTGACCGGAGCCGCCTTTGCGCCGCACCGGCATGATGTCTACACGCTGGCCCTGCCGACGCGCGGCATCCAGGCCTTCGACTATCGCGGCGCCACCCGCCGGGCCCGGCCCGGCGAGGTCGTGGTACTGCATCCCGACGAGCTTCATGACGGACGCCCCGGCGACGAACAGGGGTTCAGCTATGCCGCCGTGGCCGTTCCGCCCGAGCTGATCGCACGCTGCCGGTCCTCTCGCGCCCTGCCCTTCGTCTCCGGCGGCATACGCAAGGACCGTCAGCTGTTCAAAACCGTGAAGGCCCTGCTGCATCTGAGCGAAGCCGGCCAGGCCGACCGTCTGGAGCTGGATACGCTGCTGGCCGAACTGGCCCATGCACTGGACAAGGTGGGCGACGCGCCGGCACCGGCCGCGCCCCTCGCCGTCCAGGCCGTCGAACGCGCGAGCCGCCATATCCGCGAAAACAGTGTGGACGGGGTGTCGCTGGACGCGCTGGAAGCCCTGACAGGACTCGATCGCTGGCAATTATGCCGCGACTTCCGCAGCCTGCGCGGCACCAGCCCTTATCGCTATCTCACCCTGCGCCGCATCGATCACGCCCGCGAGGAAATCCGGCGCGGCGCCCGCCTGGCCGAAGCGGCGCTCGCCGCCGGTTTCGCGGACCAGGCGCATATGAGCCGGCAATTCAAGGCCGCGACCGGCCTGACGCCCCGGCAGTGGCGGTCGCTGACGGCCCGCACGATCATTCAAGATAGCCCCCGGGAAACCCGGCAGATTGCGCTTCACTGATCGCGCCCTTCGCGCGCTCCAAGAAGGAATTGCCATGTCTGCCTCCCCCGCCCGTTCCCGGGCCGGCCTTCTGGCCGAACTCGCCATCCTCGTGACGGTCCTGGTCGGCACGAAGCTGATCTTCGACCCGATTGTCTGGCGCTATGCCGGTCCGATTTCCCTGCTGTGCACGCTCATCGTGCTTGCTGCCGTCGCCCGGCTGCGCCGCGAGAGCTGGCGCGATTTCGGCCTTGTCCCGCTGCGCGGCTGGAAGTCCCGGCTGCTGATCGTGCCCCAAGCGCTGCTGGGCATGGCCGCGATCATCGCGAGCGGCGCTGCAGCGGCCCTGGGCGGCGACGCGCTCGGCCTATGGTCGGTCACCGAAGGAGAGGCCGGCATCGGCGCACGGTTCGGCGACATGCAGGGCAACCTGTCCGTCTATCTGGGCTGGGTGGCGCTCGCCTGGACCAGCGCGGCCTTCGGAGAGGAGATCTTCTTCCGCGGCTATCTCATCAACCGCTTCGGCGAGATCTTTCCGAAGATCTGGTGGGGCACCGCGCTGGCGGTTCTTCTGCCGGCCATCGGCTTCGGTGCGGTGCACATGTACTATCAGGGGGTCCGCGGGCTCGTGACGACCGGCCTGATCGGCCTGGCGATGGGCGCGCTCTATATCGCCTACAAGCGCAATCTCTGGCCGCTCGTCATCGCCCACGGCGCCGTCAACACGCTCAGCTTCACCGCGATCTATCTCGATCTGGATATGTGAAGCGGGCCGCGCCCGGCAACAAAAAACCCCGGCCAGACGGCCGGGGTTTTTTCTGTTTCGCGGAAGGCGGCTGACTAGGACACCGACTCATAATTTCGCAGCCAGATTTGTATGGCGGCGAGTTTGACGAGTGCGAGATAGTTTTGGGCGTGTTTTTCATATCGTGTTGCGATGGCCCTGAAGTGCTTGATCTTGCTGA
>JAYEGL010000022.1:0-2046 GCA_034659015.1 Pseudomonadota bacterium
TCCTCTTCGAGGCGGGTCACCAGATCGACGGTGTTGAAGTAGCGGCCTCGCGCACCCGAGCGAACGACATTGGCGGCGATGGCGATGGCCAGGTGGGTTTTGCCGGTGCCCGTGCCGCCGACCAGGACGATGTTGCGCCGAGCGGGCAGGAACGCGCCACTGTGCAGCGAACGCACCAGCCCCTCGTTGATCGGCGTGCCCTCGAACCGGAACGCATCGATATCCTTCACGACCGGCAGCCGGGCGGCCGCCATCCGGTATCGGATCGAGGCAGCATGGCGATGTGTTGCTTCCGCGCGCAGAAGGTCGGTCAGTATCTCCATCGTGGTGCGCTGGCGCTGAAGGCCGGTGGTGACCGCATCGTCGAACGCGCCCGCCATGCCCTTGAGCCCAAGCCCGCGCATCGCCTCGATCATGTCATGCCGCTGCATCGAAGGTCCTCAGCTGGTCGTAACGGGCGCAGTCGGCGATCGGCGGATGGCGCAAGGCGCTGTCTTCGGAGGTGATGATGGTGAGCGGTCGCGGCGGTTCGCGGCGCCGCGCCAGGATGTTGAGGATCAGGTCGTCGCTCGCCGTGCCGGTCGCCAATGCCTCGCGGACGGCCGCTTCGACCGGCTCCAGACCATCGGTCAGCACGGCCGACAGCACACGGACGAACCGGCGGTCGGCATCGTCGCCATTGCCAAGCTTGCGGCGCAGGCGCGCCAGCGCCGGCGGCAGATCCCAGTCCTGGAAGGGCGCGCCGTTCCGCAGCGCTCCGGGCTTGCGGGCCAGTACCGGCAGATAATGCCAGGGGTCATAGATCGTGCGGTTGCGCCCGAAGTAGCGGGGATGCTCGGCGACAACCTCCTCGCCGCAGCGCACGACAATGCGGTCGGCATAGGCCCGGACCTGCACCGTCCGCCGCGCCACCGTCGAGAGAACCGAGTAGCGGTTGCGATCGAAGCTGATCAGGCAGGTGCCCGTCACCGCATGCTCGCTCTCGTTAAAGCCGTCGAACGGTCCCAGCATCGGCTGCAGTGCCGATCGCTCGATCTCCAGCGCCTGCGCCACGGTCAGCTCGCCCTGTTCCGGGTGTGCCTGTCGTTCCGCCCAGCGCTGGCACTCGGCCTCCAGCCAGCCATTGAGCTCGTCGAGGCTGGCGAACCGCAACCGGGGTTGGAAGAAGCGGCCCCGGATCGTCTGCACCTGGTTCTCGACCTGGCCCTTCTCCCATCCCGCCGCCGGCGAGCAGGCGGTGGGCTCGACCATATAATGGTCGGTCATGATCAGGAACCGCCGGTTGAAGACCCGCTCCTTCCCCGTGAACACGCTCGTCACCGCCGTCTTCATATTATCGTAGATGCCGCGGCCCGGCACGCCGCCGAAGAAAGCAAAGCCGCGCGCATGCGCGTCGAACAGCATCTCCTGACTCTCGCGCGGATAGGCCCGGACATAGACCGCCCGCGATGCACACAGCCGCATATGCGCAACCTTCACGCGCATCGGCTTGCCGGCGATCTCCACATCCTCATGGCTCCAGTCGAACTGGTAGGCCTCGCCCGGCTTGAACATCAGCGGGATGAAGGCGGTGACACCATCGCCGGCATCCTTGCGCCGGTCGGCCTTCCAGCGCGCCGCGTAGCGCCGAACGGCATCGTAGGAACCCTCAAAACCTTCGCGCTCCAGCAGATCATGTATCCGCGTCATCCGCAGTCGCTCGCGCCTGCCGCGCACCTCGTTCTCTTCCAGCAGTGTGTTCAGGCGATCCTGAAACGGCCCGATCCTAGGCAGTGGCTGAACCTTGCGCTGATAGTCGAATGCGCCTTCCGGCGCCCGGATCGCCTTGCGGATCACCTTCCGCGACACATGCAAATCCCGCGCGATCGCCTTGATCGCCTTGCCGCCGGCATACTCGCGCCGAATCCGAACCACTGTCTCCAAAATCAACATCCCGATCTCGCCGCCTGAAAATCCAGCCGGCTGCTTAAACCATCGAAATGAGGGGTCCCTTTTAGACGCCGATCACCCCGCTAACGGGGTCCTTTTTGCACGCCGATCCACACC
>JAYEGL010000023.1:0-39949 GCA_034659015.1 Pseudomonadota bacterium
GCGCCGGTCAGGACGACGTGACAGTCGAGCGCTGCTTCATGTTCCTGCATCTGCCAGAGATGCACGTGGTGAACGTCCTGTACGCCGTCCCGGTTGCGCATTGCCTCGATGACGGCGGCGCCGTCGATATCGGGCGGGCTGCCGAGCATCAGCGTACGGATCGGGGTGCCGATCTCGGTGAAGGCCAGGTAGAGGAGATAGGCCGCAATGCCGATGGTGACGGCCGGGTCGACCCAGCGCATGTCGTAGAGGAGGATCAGCGTGCCGCCGACGACAACCGCGATCGAGGCGAATGCGTCCGACAGATTGTGCAGGAAGAGCGCCCGGATGTTCACGCTGCCTTTTTGCATCGAGTAGGTCAGAAGCGCCGTCAGCGTGTCGATCGCGAGCGCCACACCGCCGAGGATCACCACGGTCCAGCCGGCGACTTCCGGCGGATCGATCAGCCGCATACCGCCCTCGTACAAGAGATAGACGCCCATGAGGATCAGCGTCGTGTAGTTGATCAGCGCGGCGACGATCTCGATCCGGCCGTATCCGAAGGTCATCCTCTTGTCCGCGGGCCGCCGCGCGATCTTGCGGGCGGCGAAGGCGATGACCAATGCCGCCATGTCGGAAAAATTGTGAAGCGCGTCGGCGATCAGGGCGAGACTGCCCGACAGGATGCCGCCTAAAATCTGGGCGACGGTCAGCAGGCCGTTTGCCCAGATGGCAATGGAGACCCGGCGGTCGCCGGACTGCGGGTCGATGTGAAGCTCGCGGTGATCGTGTGGCACGGGAGTGCTCCTTGATGAGCCTGCAGCAGGCCTAATTCCTGTAGCGACTATAGAGTCAATGCCGGTATCGATGCGGGACCGGGTCAACGGTGGAAACCCCGGATCGATTTAACGATCCGGGGCTCACCGTCGAACCGTCCGGCTAGACCGGTTCCTCCCGTTCTGGCAGCACCGGCCGAGGCGCAAACCATTTGTAGACGGCTGGCAGGACGAGCAGCGTCAACACGGTCGATGTCACCAGCCCGCCGATGACGACGGCCGCGAGAGGACGTTGCACTTCCGATCCAATCCCGCTCGCGAAGAGCAGCGGCATCAGGCCGAGCCCGGTGGTGGTGGCGGTCATCAATACTGGCTGGGCCCGCATCACCGCAGCCTCGATACTGAAGGCATCCACGTCCCGGCGTGTTCGCGCAAAACGGTCGAGGAAGGAGACCAGCACCATACCATTGCCCAGGGCGATGCCGAACAGGGCGATGAAACCCACTGAGGCCGGCACCGATAGGTTCTGGCCGGTCAGCCAGAGCGCCGCGATACCGCCAACCAGGGCAAGCGGGATGTTGGCCACGATCAGCAGGGCGCTTTTCAGACGGCCGAAACTGAACAGCAGCAAGAGCATCACGATGCCCAACGTCACCGGGATCACCACGGCAAAGCGGGCATTGGCCTGCTGCTGCAGTTCGAACTGGCCGCCCCACTCGACGTAGTAGCCGGGCGGCAGGTCGATTTCGGTGTCCACGGCTGCTTGCCCCTCAGCCACGAAAGAGCCGATATCGCGGCCGCGGACATTGGTCTGGATCGTGATGAAGCGGCGCCCGTTCTCGCGGGTGACCTGGCGCGGCCCCTCGATCCGCTCGATGGTCGCCACCTGGCTCAGCGGGATCAACTCCCCGCCGGGTCCGTTGAGCACGATCCGCCCAATGCGTTCGGCATTGGCGCGGTCGGCCTCGGGATAGCGTACGACGATATTGAATCGCCGGATGCCCTCGAAGACCTGCCCGGCGGTCTCGCCGCCCACCGCACTGCGCACAACCGACAGGATGTCCTCGACATTGAGGCCGAAGCGGCTGATCGCGTCGCGATCGACCGTGATGCGCAATTGCGGCGCACCGGTCACCTGGTCGGCCTGCACATCGGCTGAGCCCTCGATACCCCGGATCACGCGGGATATCTCCGCCGCTTCCCGTTCCAGCACGGCCATGTCCTCGCCGAACAGTTTGATGGCGAGATCCGCCTTGGTGCCGGTGAGGAGTTCGTCCGTCGCGGCCGCGATCGGCTGGGTGATGTTGAACCGGGCCCCGGGGAAATCCTCGAAGCGCTCGCTCATGCGGGCCAGGAGGTCCGCCTGGGTCCGTGCCGTCGTCCATTCCGATCTTGGCCTCAAGGCCACGAAGGCCTCGCCGCTGTTGACCGGATCGGCATGGGCGCCGACTTCGCCGCGGCCGACCCGTGTCACCACGCGCTCGACCTCCGGGAAATCGTCCAGCAGGGTCTGTTCGAACCGGGTGACCGTATTGCGGGCCTCCGGCAGGCTGATGGAAGGGGCCATCGTCAAACGGATGAGCAGGTCGCCCTCATTCATGCGCGGTGTGAATTCCGAACCCAGACGCGGAAAGATCAGTGCGCCTGCCGCCAGCATGACGCCGGCGAGCAGGATGGCCGCCCAGCGCTGCGACACGAAGAAGCCGACCGCCGGGCCGAACCAGCGGGCATAGAGGCCACCGCCTTCCGCACTGGCCGGTCTTGGCCGCAGGCCCAGAAAGGCCGCGGCCGGCGCCAGCAGAACGGCGAAGATCAGTGAACCCGCCATGGCGAAGACCACGGCAAAGGCAAGCGGCCGGAACGTCTTCCCCTCCACGCCATCGAGCGTGAGGATCGGCAGGAAGACGACCACGACGATGAGGATGGCGAAAACCAGCGGCTGCAGCACCTCGGCGCAGGCCTGCGCCACAACACTACGCCGGTCAGCACCCGCTTCGGCCTCGCGCAGACGCCGGTTGGCGTTCTCCACCATGACCACCGCCCCGTCGACCATCATGCCGATGGCGATCGCGATCCCGCCCAGCGACATCAGATTGGCCGACACGCCGAAGATTTGCATCGCGACGAGAGCAAAGCCGACCGAGAAGGGGATGGACGCCACCACGATCAGGCTCGGCCGCCAGCCGCGCAGGAAGACGAACAGGATCACCGCAACCAGCAGGGCGCCCTGCCATAGCGCCGTCGTCATGGTCGAGACGGCGGCACCGACCAGTTCGGACTGGTCGTAATAGGGCACAGCCTCGACACCGTCGGGCAGGGTCTGGTTGATACGGTCCAGCCGGTCGTGAACACGGCCGATCACTTCATTGGTATTCGCCCCGATCAGCTTGAGCACCAGCCCGGCGACAATCTCACCCTGGCCGTTCATCGTGGCCAGGCCCTGGCGGGGGGCCCCGCCGATCTCGATCCCGGCGATATCCCGAACGCGCACCGGCACGCCATCGACGACCTTGACGACGATATCGCCCAGATCGTGCTCGCCTTCGGCCAGGCCAACAGCCCGCACCGTATATTGTTCAGAATTCTCGACCAGGAACTGCGCCCCGGCATTGGCATTATTGGCTTCGACGGCCGCCACCACGTCCGCGACAGTGAGGTCGTAGCGCAGGAGCGCGTCCGGCCGCACGTCGATCTGGTATTGCCGTTCGAACCCGCCCAGCGAGAGAACCTCCGTCACGCCGCGCACGGTTTGCAGATCGAACTTCACCAGCCAGTCCTGGATGGTGCGCAGTCCAACACCGTTCAGGGCGCTGTCGGCGCTGTCGAGGAAATAGAAGAGGATCTGTCCGAGCCCGGTGGTGATAGGCCCCATGGCCGGCTCGCCGAAGCCGTTCGGTATGTCCTCGCGTGCCAGCCGGAGACGTTCGCCGACAAGCTGGCGTGCCCAGTAGATATCGGTCCCGTCCTCGAAATAGATATTCACGACCGACAGGCCGAAATTCGAGGTGGAGCGGACTTCCGTCAACCGGGGAAGCCCGTTCATCGCCGTTTCCACCGGGAAGGTGACATAGCGCTCGACCTCTTCGGGGGCGAGGCCTTCGGTCTCAGTGAAGACCTGCACCAGGGCGGGCGTGACGTCGGGGAAAGCGTCAACCGGCATGGTCCGGAAGGTGACGCCGCCCGCGACGATAACCGCGATGAAGCCGAGCAACGCCAGAAGACGTCCGCCGGCGATGCGACGGAGGAGCCGCGTGGCCGCCCCCTGGGTTTCCGGGGCGGTGTTGTCAGTGGGCGTGTCCATCGTCGAACTCCCCTTTTTGCAGTTCCGATTTCAGTGCGAAGGCGCCGGCCGTGGCGATGCTCTCGCCCGGCTCAAGCCCCGCGAGGATTTCCGCGAAACGGTCGGAGCGCCGTCCGATGCGGACCGGACGAACTTCGAAACCGTGATCGGTGCGAACAAAGACGACATCGGCGCCGTCGACCGTCTGCAGTGCGGTCGCCGGGACGCGGGTACCTGCCTGGGCGGCGAGCGCCTCGGCGTGAACCGTGACGAACATGCCCGGACGCAAGCGTTCGCCGGCATTGTCGATGACGATCCGCGCCCGGCCCGTGCGCGTGCTTTCGCCGAGTTGCGGGCTGACGAAGGCGATCTCGCTGACGATTTCGGGGCCGCCGTCGCCCGGATCGATACGGACAGGACTGCCGGCCCGCAGCCGGTCGAGATCGGCACCGTAGATGGCCGCATCGACCCAGACCGTGGACGTATCGGCAATAATGAAGGCGGGTGGCTGCGCGCCTTCCTCGATCACTTCGCCGAGCACGGCGTGGCGCTCGATGACGCTACCCGAGATCGGTGCCGCGAGCGCGTAGCGTGTCAGGGGCTGATCGGTTCCCGAGGCAAGGGTGGCGCGCGCGGCCTCGTCAATGCCCAGCGCCTCCAATTGCTGGCGGGCGCTGCGGACCTCGATGCGGGACTCCTCCAGCGCCTGGCGGGCGTCGAGGAAATCCTGCTCCGCCGAGATCTGCTGCTCCCACAGCCGGTTCTCGCGCTCGAAACGCGACCGGGCGAGATCGAGGCGGGCCAAGGCGGACAGGTATCCGGCCTTGGCGTCCGCCAGGGCGCGACTGTCCAGTACGGCGAGGAGCTGGCCGGTTTCGACCGTGTCACCCTCCGTGACATGGACGACATGGACGATCCCCGATACGCGCGGCGAGACATGCGCCAGCCGCGTCTGGTCGAACCGGACTTCGGCGGGCAATTCCACCTCGCCGTCGACCGGACCGGTATCGACCTGGCCGATCGTTATGCCCAGCGCGTCGATGTCGCCGTCGGTCAGCTCTATTTCTTCGGCTCCATCGGCGTGATTGTCCCCCGCACGACTGGTCTCGGCCGTGCCTTCATGCGTATCTGTGCCCGCAGGATCTTCGCGGGCGGGCGCTTGCGCCGACGGTTCCGAGCAGGCGGAGAGCAGCGCCAGCGCGGCCGTGCCGGCGAGGAGTGTCCGGGTGAGTGTCGATGTCATGGATTAACCTCCGCACCGGCGATGCCGGCGAGTTGTTTCAGGCGCGGTGCGCCAAGGAGCACGTCGAGTTCGATGGCGGCGCGGGCGAGGTCCGCCCGGGCCTCGATCGCCCGGATACGTGTGTCGAAATAGGTGCGCTGGACGTCCAGCAGGTCGAGGAGCTGGAGGGCGCCCTCGCGATAGGCGAGGCTGGCGCGGGAGAAGGCGTTCTGCGCGGCCGGCAGCACGCTTTCGCTCAGTGCCGCGTGACGCTGCTGCGCGTCGCTCCATCGGCGATAGGCGGCAGCATGGCGGGCCAGCAATTGCCGCCGCAGGGCCTCTTCGTCCAGCCGGGCTCCGGTCTCGCGTGCCACGGCTGCGGCGATGGCGCCCTGATTCCGGTCGATCACCGGGATCGGCATTTCGACCATGGCGAGATAGGCCGTCTCGTTATCGCTGCCATAACGCCTTATCCCGGCCCCGACGGTGAGATCCGGGACGGCGGTGGCCCGTTCCCTGGCGATCTCCTCGCCACGCGCTCGGGAGGTCTGCCGCGCCAACGCCAGGTCCGGATTGCTCCGCATCATGGCATCCGCGGTCAGCGCCGAGAGATCTGGGTTATTCATAAGCCCGGACGGTGGTGCGACGTCGCCCGCCAGCGCGCCGCCCCAGATCGCGGCCAGCGCAAGGCTTGCACGCCGGGCCTCCGTAGACGCCGATACCGCGTTCATCCCGGCCGTGCCGACCAGGATGTCGGCCCGGTCGAGATCGATCGGCGAGGATCGCCCCGCCTCGACACGCTGGCGTATGGCCGACGCAGCGGTTTCAGCGAGATCCTGCAGCTCCGCCCTGACGCGAGCGGTTTCCTGGGCGGCACGGGCATCCACGAACGCCGTGGCAGCATCACCCAGAAGGCCGGCGATTTCGGCGTTCAGCCGCGCAGTCTCGACACGGGCCCAGGCCTCGGCCGCCTCGCGGGCACGTCGCCGGTCGCCGCCCAGCGGGATGGTCTGGCGCACCGCGACGGTGAGATCGCCATCGCCGATATCGCCGCGATCACCACCGAAATCCTCGATTTCGGCCTCAAGGGACGGATTGTCCCACAGGCCCGCTTGACGGGCGTCGCCAAGCCGTGCGGATACGTCCGCCCGGGTCGAACCGATGCGCGGGTTGGACTGCACGGCGCGTTGCAGGGCCGTGGAGAGTTCAAGCGGATCGTCCTGCAAGGCCGGCTGTGCCAGCGCCACGGACGCGAGGAGAGCGCTGCAGGCCATGCCTGCAAGCCCTCGGCCCGGCCAGTTCGGCCGGGGAGGTTTGTCTGAATACATTCAGCTTTTCCGATTGTCTGATGAGAACGAAGGGTTCGAACGCTCTCGTCAGGCAATGGGCGGCTGGTGAGGCGGCGTGAGCGCCCGGCCCGCACCGGATTCGTGGGACAGGCGATAGGCGATCCGTCTGGCCGGTACACTCAGGCCCGGCGCTCCCGTTTTGGCCGGGATCGCGTGATGGCAGACCCCGCAGGCATGCACGGGATGCTGGGCATGGCGGTGTTCGCTCTCACCGGAACCGCCCTCGGCGAGGTCCTCATGGCCCAGATGGTGGTCGTGCCCCGGCACAGCCGCTTCCACCACCTCTCCTGAGAAGGACAGGACGGTCAGGACGGCCAGCAATGTGCGCAGCAGGGTGAGCACGAACACCTCCAGGTCGACAGGGGCAGACCTTGTCGAGCAAGCCTCAAGTGACGGCATCAATCTAATTCCTCTAGCCGCTAGAGGTTCAAGCCTGAATTTGCAGTATCTCACGCGAAGCGAGAATGGCTTGTCTGTTTTTGCGCCTGCTCGGGTTCGCGATAGCGGTCATGCCAGCGAACAGTTTGGGCAAACAGCGCTGAAACATGAATGCGCGGTTCCCAAGCACGTTGCCGGCGGGGTTCAGGTCTGAGACGCTGCGCTTTCACACCAGATCGGCGAAGTAATTCTTCATCATGATGTCGAGGATGGATTTCCTGCCGAAACGCGGCAGGACCGCGCAGCCTGGCGGTTGCGGGCGGCTGAGACCTGGTGGCGTGCGCGACCGTCAGGGCAATATTGGGGACACGCCCTTGCTTGACCCGGTGGTGCTCGGCAGGTACTCGTTCCGCTTCGAAAAGCGCCTTGGGGACAATGCGGCAGGCTCTGACTCTTCTCCTGATTGCCATGCTGGCTTGTCTCGGACCGGTGTCCGGGGCGGCAGCGCATGCGCATGAAGTCGATGCGGACCACGATCGTTCGGCCCATTCGCCCGCCCCTCATAAGAACATCCATGTCCACCGCGGAACCGATCGCGAGATCGATCTGGAGCGGGGTCCGGCCGATGCTGAAACCGAGGTTCCCGAATCCGGCGATATGGTGCTTCACGCCCATGTCCATCTGGACGGCGCTCCGATCGCCACTGCCGACGGTCAAGACATGCCCCAACGCGTCGGTGTGGTACGCGTACTGACCAATTCCGCACCTGTGCCCGATCCCGGCTCGACCGGACCGCAACGCCCGCCCCGAAAGATCCTGTAACGACCAGACCGTGCCGCCGGGCATGCCCGGGCGGCTTGTCCGTATTCGTTTTCGGGATCGAGTCCATGAAACCGCCATTCTGCCTGCTCGCGCTTGCCGCGATGCATTTCACCGTGATGCCGGCTGCAGCCGGCGCCCAGGAGGCCACGCCTCCAAGCCTGGCTGTCGACGAAGCCATCGCCCGCGCACTCGACAGTGCTCCGGAACTTGCTGCCGCCGGCGCCCGCATCGATGCGAGCGAACAGCGCATCGACGGCGCCTCCCGCCGCCCCAACCCCACGCTCGACGTCACCTCCGAAGGCGTGCTGGGCAGCGGTGACTACAATCTGTTCAACGAAGCCGAAGCCGCCGTGGGGGTGATGCAGCCCTGGGAACGCGGCGGCGATCTTGACGCCCGGCGCTCGCTCGCCGAACGCGAGCGCGACGTGACCGTCGTCGAGGCGGAGATCGCCCGCCGCGATCTGATCCGGGCCGTGGAACTGGCCTATCTCGACGTCCAGGTCGCCCGGGTGCACCAGGCGATTGCCGAAGACCGCGTTGCGGCCCTGCAAGGGTTGGCCGGGATCGTCGATCGCCGGGTCCAGGCCGCCCGCGATCCGGTGATGGCCCGCGACCGGATCGGGGCCCGCCTCGCCGAAGCGGAGATCGAGGCCGGGCTGGCCCGGCGGCGGGTTGCGACGAATGCCACAATCCTCGCCTCCTACTGGGGCGGACTGCCGGACTTCACGGTGGAGACGGAAAACTTCCTGAACCCTGGCGGGCTCGAAAACGCCTCTGCCGAGGCCGGCGCGCCGGAACTCGCCCTGTTGCGCGCACGCCGGGCCCGCAGCGATGCCGAGATCGAGCTTGAGACGGCCCGCGCCGTGCCTGACGCCAATGTCGGGCTGGAGCTGCGTCACTACCAGGCGTCCAACGATGTCGCGCTGGGCGTGCGCTTTTCCATTCCGCTGCAGGTGTGGAACGCCAACCGGGCCAATATCGCCTCGGCCCGCTCGGAAGCCGCCGCTATCGACGCCGACTTTGACGCCCGGCAACGGCAGGTGCAGCGAGACGTCCAGGCGCTCGCACTGCGGCGCCAGGCTGCCGCCGGGGAGCTGGCCGCGCTCGACGAGAGCGTCCTGCCGCGCCTCGAAACCGCCCTCGAACAGGCCCGGACCGGCTTTGCCCGAGGCAGTTTCTCCTTCCTGGAAATCTACGATGTCCAGCAGGCGCTTATCGAGGCTCGTCTTCGCCGGGTCGACGCGCTTAATGCCATCCACCAGGCCGATATACAGCTGCGCCGCCTGACCGGCGCACCCCGCACCACACCCCAGCGCCCGGGAACCGAACAATGACAAAACGCAAGCTTTCTTCCTTCCTCCTCCTGACCTCGATCGCCTTCGCGTTCGCAGCCTGCTCGGCCGGGATGCCGCAAGGCGAGAGCGGCGCCGGCCATGGCGAAATGGCGTCCGGCGAGGAGTATGAGCGCGGCCCGCATCGCGGCCGCATGCTGCGCCAGGACAATTTCGCCATCGAGGTGACGATTTTCGAGGACGGCGTCGACCCGGAATTCCGTCTTTACACCTATCTCGACGGCCAGCCGGTGGACCCCTCCCGCGTGACGGCCACGGTGGAACTGACCCGTCTGGGCGGGCAGGTCGACCGGTTCGAGTTCGCACCGCGGGCGGATTTCCTGCGCGGCGACGGCGTGGTCACCGAACCGCACTCCTTCGATGTCGCGGTGACGGCTTCGATGCCGGGCGTGAATGCGCGCTGGCAGTACGAGTCCTATGAAGGCCGCACGAGCATTTCGCCGGAACAGGCCGAGGCCGGCGGCATCGCCGTCGACCGGGCCGGACCGGCCACGCTCGACGAGATGATCGAGGTCTATGGCGCGATGGAGCTGTTGCCGGAGGGCCGCGCCGAGCTACGCGGCTGGCTGCCGGGGCGTATCGTGGCGCTCAATGCCAGCATCGGCGATGTGGTGGAGGCCGGGCAGACACTCGCCCGCATCACCGCGACGGACAGCCTGCAGACCTATTCCCTCACCAGTCCGATCAACGGCGTGGTGGTGGAGCGCCGGGCTACGCTGAATGCGCCGGCCGGCAGCGAACCGCTCTATGTGATCGCCGATCCCTCCCGGATGCATGCCGAACTCTTCATCTACCCGGGCGATCTGCCGGATCTCGCGCCGGGCCAGCCGGTCCAGGTGACCAGTATCGACGGGCGCCGTGCGGTGGAGAGCGAGATCGAATTCCTCTCGCCAATGATCGACCCCGACAGCCAGCGCGCCATCGCTCATGTGGAGATCCCCAATGCGGACGGGCAATGGCGTCCGGGCGAGCGTATCCGGGCGCGGATCGAGACCGGCGCATTCGAGGTGCCCTTGGCCGTGCGCACTGATGCGCTGCAGCGCTTCCGCGACTTCACGGTGGTCTATGCCCGGGTGGGCGACACCTATGAGGTGCGCATGCTGGAACTGGGCCGCCAAACGCCGGAATGGACAGAAGTCCTCGGCGGTATCGAACCGGGCGCAACCTATGTCAGCGAGAACGCCTTCCTGATCACTGCCGACATCATGAAGTCCGGCGCGAGCCACGATCACTAGGAGCGGATCATGCTGAAATCGATCATCTACCAGTCGATCCGCTACAGATGGCTGGTTCTCTTCCTCGTTATCGCCCTGGCGGCGCTCGGGGTGTGGAACTTCCAGCGCCTGCCGATCGACGCCACGCCGGACATCACCAATGTCCAGGTCCAGATCAATACCGAGGCCGAGGGGTTTTCGCCGCTCGAGGCCGAACAGCGGATCACCTTCCCGATCGAGACCGCCATTTCCGGAATTCCGGGGCTGGACTACACCCGCTCGGTCTCGCGCTACGGCCTGTCCCAGGTGACCGTGGTTTTCCAGGACGGCACCGACATCTATTTCGCCCGCCAACTGGTCAATGAGCGCCTGCAGGCGGTGCGGGAGGAATTGCCCGAAGGCGTTACGCCGGAAATGGGACCGATCGCCACCGGGCTCGGCGAGATCTTCATGTACACGCTGGAGATCGAACCGGGCGCGACGCGTGACGACGGTACGGCCTGGACCGCCGAGGATTTGCGCACCCTGCAGGACTGGGTGATCCGGCCGCAGCTCCTGCGCACGCCGGGCGTGGTGGAGGTCAACACGATCGGCGGCTATGTGCGCCAGTATCACGTGACGCCGCGTCCCGACCGGCTGGCGGCCTACGGGCTGACCCTGGACGATGTCGTCGAGGCGCTGGCCCGCAACAATGCCAATACCGGTGCGGGCTATGTCGAGCACAATGGCGAACAACTCCTGATCCGGTCGTCCGGCCAGGCGCAGAGTATCGCCGATCTGGAAGCTTCGGTAATCGCCAACCGCAACGGCCAGCCCATCCTCGTGCGTGATGTCGCGGACGTGATCATGGGCGAGGAATTGCGGACCGGGGCCGCGACCGAAAACGGCGAGGAAGTCGTTCTCGGCACGGTCTTCATGCTGATGGGCGAGAACAGCCGCCAGGTCGCGCACGACGTGGCGATCCGTCTGGAGGAGGCTGCAGAAGCGCTTCCGGCCGGCATCCGCGCAGCGGCGATCTACAACCGGACCGAGCTCGTCGACCGCACCATCGAAACGGTCGAAAAGAACCTTGTCGAAGGAGCGTTGCTGGTCATCGTCGTGCTCTTCCTGCTGCTCGGTAATGTCCGGGCGGCGATCCTGACGGCGCTGGTTATTCCCTTGTCCATGCTGATGACCATCACCGGCATGGTGGAAAACCGGGTCTCGGGCAATCTGATGAGCCTGGGCGCGCTGGATTTCGGCCTGATCGTCGATGGCGCGGTGATCATCGTCGAGAACTGTCTGCGGCGGCTGGGCCTGAAACAGCACGAACTCGGACGGCTGCTGACCCGCCAGGAACGCTTCCACGAGACCGCAGAAGCGGCGGCGGAAGTGATCCGGCCATCGCTGTTCGGCGTGCTGATCATCACCCTGGTCTACGTTCCGATCTTCACGCTGACGGGTGTGGAAGGAAAAATGTTTCACCCGATGGCCTTCACCGTGATCTTCGCGCTGACTTCCGCGATGATCCTCTCGCTCACCTTCGTTCCCGCCGCGGTTGCCATGATCGTGTCGGGCAGGGTCGAGGAGAAACCGAACCTGTTGATGCGGGGCGCGGCGAAACTCTATGCGCCGCTGCTCGGCTTCGCCCTGCGGCTACGCTGGGTCGTGGTGGCGGGTGCGGTGGTGCTGGTCGTCATGGCCGGCCTGGCCGCCTCGCGCATGGGTTCGGAATTCATTCCGCAGCTCGACGAGGGCGATATCGCCCTGCACGCGCTGCGCATTCCGGGCACCAGTCTCAGCCAGGCCCTGGAGATGCAGACCCATCTGGAAGACGAGCTGCGCGATTTCCCGCAGATCGAACGTATCGTCTCCAAGATCGGCACGGCCGACGTCGCCACCGATCCCATGCCGCCGAGCGTGGCCGATACCTTCATCCTGCTCAAACCGCGGGAGGAATGGCCCGATCCACGCATGCCCCGGGAAACGCTGGTCGCGCAACTCAATGCCGCCGTCCAGCAGGTGCCGGGCAATCGCTACGAGTTCACTCAGCCGATCGAGATGCGGTTTAACGAACTGCTCTCGGGCGTCCGGGCGGATGTTGCTGTGAAGGTGTTCGGGGACGATCTCGACGAGCTGCTGGCCATCGGCCAGCGGATCGAGGGCCTGATGGGGCAGGTCGACGGCGCCCAGGACATCTCCCTGGAACAGGCCACCGGCCTGCCGATGATGCAGATCGAGCCCCGGCGCAACGCGCTGGCCCGCTACGGGCTGACCGTCGACGATGTCCAGTCCGTCATTCGCACCTCGCTGGCCGGCACCCGTGCGGGCCTGATTTTCGAGGGCGACCGGCGGTTCGACGTCATCGTCCGCCTGCCGGAGGACCTCCGGTCGAATGTGGCGCTGCTGGAGCGGCTCAACATTCCGCTGCCGGCCGAGAACGGAGCGCGGGTGGAGACGATCCCGCTGCGCGAGGTGGCCGACATCGAACTTGTCATCGGTCCCAACCAGATCAGTCGCGAGAACGGCAAGCGGCGCATTGTGGTCACGGCGAATGTCCGCGGCCGCGATCTCGGCTCCTTCATCGCGGAAGTGCAGGATCTGGTCCGCAACGAGGCCGAGATCCCGCCCGGCTACTGGGTGGAATACGGCGGCACGTTCGAACAGCTGATCTCGGCGGCCAATCGGCTCAGCCTTGTTGTACCGGTCGCGCTGGCCATGATCTTCCTGCTTCTGCTGGCGTTGTTCCGGTCGGTCGGGGATGCGGCGGTGGTGTTCTCGGGCGTTCCGCTGGCCCTGACAGGTGGTGTCGCAGCACTCCTGCTGAGGGATCTGCCGCTGTCGATTTCCGCGGGTGTCGGCTTTATCGCCCTGTCGGGTGTGGCCGTGCTCAACGGGGTCGTGCTGGTCACCTTCATCCGCTCCCTGATGGATGAGGGCAAGCCGCTGGACGAGGCGATCCGGGAAGGGGCGCTGACGCGCCTGCGACCGGTGCTGATGACGGCGCTGGTGGCGAGCCTCGGCTTCGTGCCGATGGCCTTCAATGTCGGCGCCGGCGCCGAGGTCCAGCGTCCGCTGGCCACGGTGGTGATCGGCGGCATCGTCTCCTCCACCCTGCTGACCCTGCTGGTCCTGCCAGCCTTGCTGCGCATTGTGCGCGGCATGCTGGGCGAGAGCGCCGAGCGGGCCCGGCACCTCGCGGACGAGGAACCGGTCTGATCGCAAGACCTGCCCCGGCCGTCGCAGGCCGGGGCAGTAGTTTTTATTTCACGCGGAGTCTTTCATGAAATTTCCCGATCTGACCGGCCCGGCGGGCCGCATCGGCGCACTCCTGTTTGCCGCCTTTGCTGTCGCCCTCGCGACCGGGAGCGACGCGCTCGCCCACGGCGTCACGGAAGGCGACAAGGGCTATATCCAGGAGATCACGGGCATCCATCTCCTGCCCTTCCTCTATCTCGGCGCCAAGCACATGGTGACCGGCTACGACCACCTCCTCTTCCTGTTCGGCGTGGTTTTCTTCCTCTACCGGCTCAAGCATATCGGCATCTATGTCAGCCTGTTCGCGATCGGGCACTCGACCACCATGCTGGCCGGCGTCTTCTTCGATATCGGGCTGAATGCCTATCTGATCGACGCAGTTATCGGCCTCTCGGTCGTCTACAAGGCGCTCGACAATCTGGGGGCGTTCCAGCGCTGGTTCGGGGTGCAGCCCTCCACCAAGGCGGCGACCCTGGTTTTCGGGTTGTTCCACGGCTTCGGCCTGTCGACCAAGCTGATCGACTACGACATCGCACCGGACGGTCTGCTGCCCAATCTCCTGGCCTTCAATGTCGGCGTCGAGGCGGGCCAATTCCTCGCCTTGGCCGCGATTCTCATCGCCATGGGCTTCTGGCGCCGGACTGCGAGTTTCGCCCGTCATGCCTATGCCGCCAATGTCATCCTGATGGCCGCAGGCTTCATCCTCATGGGTTACCAGCTCACCGGCTATATCGTCGCGTGACCCCGAATTCCGGAGATACACAATGTTCAATTCCCAACTCCCGTCCCGCGACGATCTGCCGTCCAGCGAGAGCCTCCTGAAAGCCACCGCGATCGCGCTGCTGACCGCCATCGTGATCCTCGTGACCGTCGTGTTGCCGGCCGAATACGGCATCGACCCTACCCGGATCGGCCGCGTTCTGGGCCTTACGGAAATGGGCGAGATCAAGATGCAGCTTGCTGCCGAAGCCGAGGCCGATCGTCAGGACGAGACCGCGGCTGCAGCGGCACTGACCCCCGTACCCGAAGCGTCCCCTGCCGCGCCGGACGAGCCCGATCCCGCGGACGCCTCGTCCCAGGCGCCGGAGGCATCCCCGATCGAGGAAACCGCAGCTGCAACAGACACCAATGAGCCGGCCGCCGCGCAATGGCGCGACACGATCTCGATCACCCTGCAGCCCGGAGAAGCGACAGAAGTGAAACTGACCATGAGCGCCGGCGAGATCGCCGTCTACGAATGGACCACCGACCGGGCCGGCCTCAATTCGGACCTGCACGGCGATAATCCCCAGGACGCTTTCGTTAGCTACCGGCAAGGGCGCAACGAAGCTGGCGACAGCGGCCAATTCGCGGCCGAGTTCGACGGTCATCATGGCTGGTTCTGGCGCAACCGCTCCGACGTCGCCGTCACCGTGACCCTGCACACACGCGGGGAATACAGTGCCTTCAACCGGCTGTTTTAAAGTGGCGCCGGTGGCCCGCTCCGCGATAGGACGTGCCACCGCACACCAACGGAGGCCCCGCCATGTTCTGGCTCATCGTGAAATCCCTCCTATCCGGCGTACTGGTCGGCATTGTTTCGGAAACCGCCAGGCGCAGCGCCGCCTTCGGCGCCCTGATCGCGTCGCTGCCCATCGTGTCCGTCCTCGGCATGATGTGGCTCTGGCACGATACGCGTGACGCGGACCGGCTCGCCGATCATGCCGAGGCGACCTTCTGGTACGTTCTGCCCTCTCTGCCCATGTTCCTCATCCTTCCCGCTCTCCTGCGGCGAGGCATGGGTTTCTGGCCGTCCCTCGGCATCGGCTGCGCCATCACGATCGCACTCTATTTCACCATGACGGTATTCGGACCGAGACTGGGCCTGCGCCTGCCGATCTGAGCGCGCTTGCAACGGAGCAATGGCCAGTTCAGGACTTTGAACGTGTTGTCAGATGAACGCGATGCGGTCTCGACATCAGCATTGCCTGCCCATTTGAACGATCATGCGGATCGCCGTGCGCAAAAGCTGCGCCGCCGGCACCTTTAAGGACAGGCTGGGGCGTTCGACGTAGTGCCAGGACGCTGCAGCGATCGGCATTGTGACAACGAGTGCTGCAAGCCCTGTCTCAACCGGGCCTGCCCCAGGATCCATCACCAGGACAGCCTGCATTACCGGATAGTGCCAGATATAGATGCCATAGGACCAGTCCGGCATCCGGTGCCCGGTCGGCAAGCCGCCCAGCGGTGCAAAGGCGATCCAGAACAGGCCGGTCGCCAAAGCCAGGTTGAGAAAGGGTTCGGCCAGCGGTGACGCGCCGGCCAGCCACCAGACACCCACAGCCGTGGCAGCAGGCCAGGGTGAGACCGGCCAGCTGTGACGCAGGGCATGGATAAGCATTCCGAGCGCAAAGGGAGCCGACAATCGCGCGGATGCGGTCAGTAGTCCGGGCAGGTCCTGACCGGCCCCGGACAGGAGCGCATGTCCAAGTGTTGTTGCCAGATAGAGGATAAGCGCCGTGCGGTGTGTCCATGGCAGGGGCGACAGCACCAGGACACCGGCACCGATATAGGCCAGGACTTCGTAGCGCAGCGTCCACAGGGGCGCCGAGAATTCCCCGCTCCAGGGGTTGTCCGCAAAGACGCCTGCCGGACCCTGCGAGGTATCGAGAAAGCCCAGGACCTGAAGCGGAAACCGCCATGTCGCCGCAGACGACCAGTATTCGCCGGCGGTGACGGTCGTGATGAGCGGCCCCACCAGAAAGACAGCCATAAGCGACAGCACGACAAGCGCCGGCATGATGCGCAGGGCGCGGGCCACGGCAAAGGACACGGTGTCTTTGCGGCGCTCCAGACTGGCGGCGATCAGGAAGCCCGAGACGATGAAAAACGCATTTACCGCGGCATAGCTGAGCGACCAGCCATGAAGGGCCAGCGGCGGTGGATGTCCGGGCCCCTGCGTCACGATCACGGCGTGTTCGAGCAGTACGGCGCCCGCCAGACCCAGCCGGATGAGAGTGAGCCGGTTCTGTGTACCCTGAAAGGCGTCGGCGATTGTCGTGCTGCGAAAGATTGGCGCCCCCATCCCGTTGATGGGGATACGCAGATGCGGCATTTCGCCCTCAACCCGCGAGACGCCGAGGGACAGGAGCCGATCCAGCGTAGTCCCTGGTGTCTAGAATGAAGGAGGCTGTCATGACGACAACGGCCACGCAGGAAAGACCGGGTATTGTACCGGTCGGACTGACACTGTCCGCCTTCCTGCTTATAACCTATCTGCTCTGCATCGGTTTCGGACTGGTCGCGCCGGAAAGCCTGCACATGCACCGGGCGTGGGCGCCGCTTCTGCCGGGATTCGAATGGCTGACGCTCCGGGGCTTTCTGGCCGGCTCGGCCGGCGCCTATGCCTATGGCTGGTATATTGCCGTGCTGTTCGTGCCGCTGTGGCGCGTTTTCAACCGCCGCGGACGGGACTGATCGCGCTCATCATATTGCGGCACGGCGCCGGGCGAGTTCCATGCGGACCAGGCGCTGCAGGCGCAGGACGAGGAGAACGAGGCCGGCCAGCACCGTCACGAGCGCCAGGCCGGCGGCCGTGATCAGCAGCGGATTGTTGAAATTCTCCCGGGACTTGTAGTCCATGATGTGGAGCATCCAGAAGAAGTCGTAGAAGCGCCAGGCGTCATTGCGCCGGGCGTTGACCAGACCGGTCTGCGGGTCGACGTAGAGACGCGTGCCCTCACCGTCGGCGAAACTGATCCGCCAGGCCGGTCCGGCACGCCGGTATTCCCCGGCCGGCGTCTCGAAATACTCGACCGATGCAATATCGGCATCACCGGCATAGTCACGTCGGGCGACGACGCGCGCCATGTCCCGGTCGATCGGGGTGAGGCGTTCGCCGGAGCGGGCGTCTACGAGGTCGCGCGCACCGTCCAACCGCACAACGTCGTAGACCGGCCTGTCGAGCCAGGTCCCCAACGTGACCGAGCGGATGTCGTCGCCTGGGCCAGATGCCAGGACTGCGGCGTCGGGCGAGATAAGACCGTCCAGGCGGAGCGGTTGGTCGACGGTCGGCGCGATATTGTGTTCGCCGCGCACACGCTCGATCGGGATCACGCTCATCACCACGCCGCCCGTGACCCAGAGAACGATCTGTATCCCCACGGCCAGCGCCAGCCATTTGTGAATGCGGATCGTCCAGCGCAGCAGAACGGTCATGCGTCTCGGCTCCGGTCATGAAAGCGGGTTCCGGCAGCGCCGGAACCCGAAGTGCGTGCAAGGGTGGTGGGAAATCTAGCCGTGATGGCCGTGGTCACCGGATTGCGGCGTGTCGTCGTCGCCGTGGTGGTCCGACCCTGCATGGCCGCTGCCGTGATGACCGTCCATATGCTGATCCATATGGTCCTGCATGGACCCGCCGGCCTGCATCATGCTGTGGCAGGCCCGCATACGCGTCCGGGTATCTTCGTCCATCGTGCCCATCCCGGTCATTGCCTCGTCGTCGGACGGGTCTGCATCGCCCATCCAGCGCTCATGCATCGCGCGGCACTCCGCCATCGTCATCTGCGGCATCTCGCCGTGTTCACCGTGTCCGCCATGATCCTGTGCCAGGGCGGGCGTCGACGCGGAAGCCAGCAGAATGGCGGCGCAGGCGGTGCGTAGATTCAAGTGGGTCATGATGCTGTCCTCGTTCTGGTGGGAGCTATGCCGAAGACTACGTCAGCCGACGCCCGGTCCCTCATCCTCGAACTGCGCTTTCAGCTTCTTGCGGGCGCGATAGACCCGAACTTCCACAGCCTTGGCGGACAGCCCCATCAAGTCGCCGATCTCGGCCAGACTCATGCCCTCTACCGCCGAGAGGAAAAGCGGGGTGCGCAGCCCTTCCGGCAGACCCGCCATCAGGGCTTCAACCCTGCGAAGATCGTCACGGTCTTCAACCTGGCGGTCCGGGCCGGCCTCCCCGGCCGGCATATCGGAAAAATCCGGTTCCGCGCCGACCCAGCGCAACACCGCACGGCGACGATGATGGTCACGGATCTTGTTGCGCACGATCGCGAACAGCCAGGTCTCGAAGGCGCGCGCCCGGTCGTAGCGGTGGAGATTGCGGTGCAGGGCGACGAAGCTTTCCTGGGCGATATCATCGGCCTCGCTGGCCGAACCCGTGTGCGCCCGGGCAAAGCGGACGACCCGGCCGGCATGCCGGGTCATCAGCATGTCGAATGCGCCGCGCTCGCCGCCAGCGGCCCGGCGCGCGAGGTCTGCATCCGAAGGGGAATGTCGTTCGCCGTCAGTGCCCGGCATTGAAGGCTTGCACCAGTTTCTCGTCGAACCGGGCCTGCTGCTCCGGATCGAGCGTCGCGCGCATCGCCAGGATGTGATTGAGGCTGGCGATCTGCAGCTCGCCCATGACATCGTGGAAGTGCGCCGCCGCGGTCCTGACATCCGGCGACAAGGCCTTGTCGCGCACCAAAGCCTCGCCGAGCGCCTGCCGGGCGTCGAACACATCCTGCTCGAGCCGGACGCGCTCAGCCTCGAAGGCTGTTTCCAGCTCGGCGATGGTCGTTTCCTGACGTGTGCTCAGGGCGAGTTCGTGATGCACGATCTCGTGGAGACCATCGGCTTTCGCATCTTCCGCTTCGAAGATGTGCAGACCGGTCCAGACACCGGCCAGTCCGGCAAGAAACCCCAAGATCGAAGCAAAAATACCGGCTCTGATCATCATCGCGCTCCAGTTTCCGTGCCAACGACGGCAACGATGGAATAGGCAGATTCAGGATCGAACACGTCCAGAGCGTCGTCCTGGTGTTCGCGAACAATCATCGAACCGGCGACCGTTCCCACAACAAGTGCCAGGCATGCGGGGGCCGCACGCCATCCAAGCACGGGGACCAGATCGTCAATCCACTTTCTGCTGTCCCGTGGCGATCCGTCGATCCGTTGCCACACGGCCGTATTGAAAGCCGGACCGGGCGTCGGCTCCGGCGCGCGAGACAGCCGGTCGAGCATTTCCTCGGGAGTTTCCATACTCATCTTTTCCGATCTCCTTCAGCTTCCGATCAGATGGCGAATGCCGCCATGGGCCAGGCTTCCGCCCAGAAAGCCGTTGATCGCTGCGCCGAGGCCCGCGAGATAAACCGCCAATGGTGTCAGCAGGCCAACAATCCGTCCGGGCCGGCGGGCGTTCCACTCGACCAGTCCGACAAGACCGGTCAGGCCCACGGCCAATGCCGTACCCAGCACCCGGTGGGCAAGCATGACACCGCCTTCGCCGGACGTCATCGGACCGGCATGTGCCCAGCCGAGAAACCCGGCTGCGACGCCACCCAGTGCTCCGGTCCAGACCAGGAAGCGGACTGTCTGGAGATTGCCGCCGGGAAGGCCGGCCTGCGTCAGGATCTGGGCCAGCGCCGCCGCCATGAGCAAGGCGATGGGGAAATGAACCGAAACACTGTGCAGCACGCCCAGACGCGCCATTGCCCGTTCGAAAGCCGTTTGCGGTCCGTTGTCGCCCCAATGGGCATGTCCCGATTCCGTTGCCCCGGCGGGGGCGCCGTGATCGTGCTGATCCTCATGGGGAGCGCCCGGCTCCCGGTCCGGACCGGCATGATCATGAGTTGCCCCATGGTCAACCGTGCCTTCCACCTGTTGTTCAGGGGCGGTCATCTCGTCATGCACCGCTTCGGCAGGATGCTCGGCCGGTGGATGAGCCTGTGCCGATGGAGCCCAAACGGCGAGGACAAGAAAAAGACCGGCGATAAACCGCAATATGTGTAGACCCGTCACGCGCTGCTCCCGAATACCGACATGGAGTCTACGCATCGTATTCCGCAATCCCTCTTGGGCGTGGCAGCAATTGTGAGGGCCCTCGCTCTAACGGTCCGGGGGACCGGCAGTCTCAGAGCGCGAGGAAGCCGGGCTCCGCCAGCGCGTCCTGACCGTAGCGGAGCCGTCCGCCGAACGCCTCGAGCGCCGGCGGGTCGATCCATTCGCATTCCACTGCGCCCAGAATTTCGGCCATGACCGTCAGGCGGGCACGGCGCTTGTCGTCGGCCGCGACGACACGCCAGGGCAGGTCGTCAGGATCGGTCTCGGCGAGCATGCGGTTGCGAGCCTGCGAATACGCATCCCACTTGTCGAGCGCTACGGCATCGATCGGGCTGGACTTCCAGGCGGTCAGCGGGCTGGTCCGGCGTTCGGCGAGGCGCCGAGCCTGTTCGTGCCGCGAAATGTCGAGATAGAATTTCAGCACGGTCGTGCCGGCGGCGGCGATCAAGCGCTCGAAGGCCAGCACGTCGCGATAAAAGGCCTCGTATTCCTCCTCCGAACAGAACTCCATCACCCGTTCGACACCGGCCCGGTTGTACCAGGACCTGTTGAACAGGACGATTTCGCCATCGGCGGGCAGGTGCGGCACGAAGCGCTGGAAATACCAGGAGGCGCGATCCCGGTCGCTCGGCCTGCCCAGGGCGACCACCCGCGTCTCGCGCGGGCTCATATGCTGGGTGATCCGCTTGATCGTGCCATCCTTGCCGGCCGCATCGCGGCCTTCCAGGATGACGACAAGCCGCTGGTCGTGCGCGATGAGGTGGCGCTGCAGCGCCACCAGCTGGATCTGCAGCGCCCGTTTGTGCCGTCTGTACTCAGTCCGGTTCATCGGACCGCCCCGCTTGTGAGCGCGCCTCGTCGGGCAAGGGGCCGGGCCCTGGATCGTGCTTGCGCCAGCGCGACAGGTAGAGCCATTCCAGAAGGAAGGTGGCCGCAACGCCGCCCACCGCAATCACGATGATCCAGGGATCCTGCATCGCCTTGAGCGTCATGAAGGCGCCCAGCGCCAGCAGGTCGAGCGCGATCGCTGCGACGAGGACCGCCGGGTTGGCTCCGATATCCTCCCGCAGGCGGCGCAGTACGCCCCAATGGATGATGATGTCCATGACCAGATAGAAGACCGCGCCCAGCGAGGCGATCCGGCCCAGATCGAACAGCGCGGCCAGCAGGCCTGCCAGTACGACGGTATAGACTAGCGTATGGCTCTGGATCCGGCCCGGCATACCGAAATGACGATGGGGAACCAGCTCCATGTCGGTCAGCATCGCCAGCATGCGCGAGACCGCGAATATGCTGGCAATCACGCCGGAGGCCGTCGCGACGATGGCGAGGACCACTGTGAACCAGACGCCGGCATTGCCCAGGGCCGGGCGCGCCGCTTCGGCGAGGGAATAGTCCCGGGCCGCCGAGATCTCCTCCACGGTGAGCGAGGATCCCACAGCCAGGCTGACAAGAAGGTAGAGGAGGAGGCAGATGCCGAGCGAGATCATGATCGCCCGTCCGACATTGCGTTTCGGGTCGATCACTTCGCTGCCGGAATTGGTGATCGTCGTGAAGCCCTTGTAGGCCAGGATCGCCAGGGCGGTTCCGGCCAGGAAACCGCCGGCCGTACCGATCGCCCCGTCATCGCCGCCGGACCCGGTTGCCGCATACTCGAACCCGGACGCCCACAGGGCGATGGCGGCAAAGACGAGAATGCCGCCCACCTTGGCAACGGCCGCCACCTTGGACAGTGTGCCGATCACCTCGTTCCCGGCGATATTGACCAGGAAGGCCGCCACGATCAGTCCGATCGACAGCGCCGGAACCAGCCAGTCCATGCCCTCGGCGTCGAAGAGCTGCAGCGTGTAGGTGGCGAAAGTCCGCGCCACCAGGCTTTCATTGATCACCATGGAAAAGGCCATCAGCAGCGCCGCTCCGCCGGTCACCGTGACAGGGCCATAGGCCTTTTCGAGGATCATCGCGATCCCGCCGGCCGAGGGATATTTGCCGGACACCTTGATATAGGTGTAGGCGCTGAGCGCGCTGATCAGGGCTGCCAGCACGAAGGCCAGCGGGAATAGCGGACCGGCGAACTCCGCGACCTGGCCGGTCAGCGCGAAAATACCCGCGCCGATCATCACGCCCGTCCCCATGGCCACGGTTCCGGCCAGGGTGAGACTGCCCGATCTGTAGTCCTGTTCCACGCTCTTCTCCCGTTGGGACTAGAGTTTGACCGACCTCAACCGCAGTGCGTTGGTGATGACCGAGACCGAGGACAGGCTCATCGCCGCCGCCGCGAACATGGGCGAGATCAGCATGCCCATGAAGGGGTAGAGCACACCCGCCGCGATCGGCACTCCGGCGGCATTGTAGACCAGGGCGAAGAACAGGTTCTGGCGGATGTTGCGCATCGTCGCCGTCGATAGCCTGCGCGCCCGTACAATGCCCGTCAGATCGCCCTTCACCAGCGTAAAGCCCGCGCTCTCGATGGCAACATCCGCTCCGGTCCCCATGGCGATGCCGACATCGGCCTGGGCCAGGGCGGGCGCATCGTTGACGCCGTCGCCCGCCATGGCGACGCGAGCGCCGTCAGCCTGGAGTTCGCGGATGATGCGCGCCTTGTCTTCCGGCAGAACGTCGGCCCGGATATCGTCGATGCCCAGCCGTGCAGCGACAGCTTTGGCGGTACGCTCGTTATCGCCGGTCGCCATGATGATACGGAAGCCCTGCTCGTGCAGACGCATCAGTGCGTCGGGCGTAGCCTCCTTCACGGGGTCGGCAACACAGACCAGACCGGCGATCCGCCCGTCGATGGCCACGAACATGACGGTCTCGCCCTCGTCGCGGTGGCGGTCCGCATCCGCCAAAAGCGGCGCAGGATCGAGGCTGAGCCCCTTCATCAGTCTCACATTGCCCAGGGCGACATCACGTCCTTCGACCCGGCCCGTGACGCCCTGGCCGGTGACCGCCTCGAAATCCTCGGCCTTGCCGGGCTCCAGATCCTTGTCCCGCGCGCCCGCAACGATCGCTTCGGCGAGCGGGTGTTCGGACCCATTCTCCAGGCCCGCGGCGAGGCGGAGCACGGTGTCGGCGCCGAAACCCGTCTGGGGCAAAACGCTTTGAAGCTTCGGCCGGCCTTCGGTCAGCGTGCCCGTCTTGTCGACGATCAGCGTATCGACCTTCGCGAACCGCTCCAGCGCCTCGGCATTCTTGATAAGAACACCGGCCTGGGCGCCGCGGCCCGTCGCCGTCATGATCGACATCGGCGTGGCCAGCCCCAGCGCGCAGGGACAGGCGATGATCAGAACCGAGACGGCGGCCACAAGGGCATAGGCCATGGACGGCTCCGGCCCCCACACCGACCAACCGATGAAAGCGAGGATGGCGACCCCGATCACGGCCGGAACGAAGCGTCCGGAGATCACGTCGGCGAGCTTCTGGATCGGGGCCCGGCTGCGCTGGGCCGCCGCGACCATTTCCACGATCTGGCTGAGCACCGTATCGCTGCCCACGCGTTTCGCCTCGATCACCAGCGAACCGGTCCCGTTGATCGTCGCGCCGGTGACGGTGTCGCCGGCCGTCTTTTCCACCGGCACGGGTTCGCCGGAAATCATCGACTCGTCCACCGAGGACCGTCCCTCGACCACATCGCCATCGACCGGGATCTTCTCGCCCGGCCGCACGCGCAGCCGGTCGCCGACGCTGACGTCCTCGAGCGCGATTTCCTCTTCGCGGCCGTCTGCACGGACGATGCGGGCCGTCTTCGCGGCAAGGTCCATCAGGGCGCGGATCGCCGAGCCGGTGCGTTCGCGAGCGCCCAGCTCCATCAGCTGGCCCAGCAGGACGAGGACGGTGATCACGGCACCGGCCTCGAAATAGACGGCGACATGGCCGCCTTCATCCCGGAAACCGGCCGGGAAAATGCCCGGCGCCAGCGTCGCGGTCACGCTGAACAGGTAGGCCGCCCCGACGCCCATGGCGATGAGGGTGAACATGTTGAGATTGCCGCTCAGGACGGATTTGACGCCGCGCACGAAGAAGGGCCAGCCCGACCAGAGCACGACCGGTGTGGCCAGGACCAGCTCGGTCCATACGGCCACGCCCTCACCGAGCGCATCCCGGACGAATCCGAGCCCCAAAAAGGGGCCCATCGACAGCACGAGAAGCGGCACGGTCAGCACCGCCCCGATCCAGAAGCGCCGCCGGAAATCGACAAGCTCCGGATTGGGGGCCTGGTCGGCGGCCGGCACGCCCATGGGCTCCAGGGCCATGCCGCAGATCGGGCAGTCCTCCGGCTTGTCGCGGACGATCTCCGGATGCATGGGGCAGGTGTATTGCGTACCCGCCGGCATGTCCTCATAGGCCTGCCGGTGGTCGCCGGAGAGATAGTGATCCGGATCCGCGGCGAACTTGTCGTGACAGGATTGCGAGCAGAAATGCCAGGTCTCGCCCCGGCGCTCGAAGCTCGGTTTGCCGGCGCCAAGCCGGACATCCATGCCACAGACCGGATCCTTCACCGTATCGCCGTCGTGACCGCCGGGATCCGCCTGCGCATGCTGGCTGCAACACCCCTGTGCGTGTGCCTGGTCAGATGTCATGCCGGACTCCTTTCACCGCTGACACTAGATATCTGCACTTTCCAGTAACTGGAGAGTCAAGCCTGTCCGGACCGTTGTCCGCACGCGGGGCACACGGGTCATACACGCGCGGACGGGTCATCGTTCATCGCCCTCCGGCCCGCTCCGCAGCCGCCAGCGCTGCCAGATCAGGAAGGCCGCAGGCAAGACGAGCAGGGTAAGCACCGTCGCGCTTGTCATGCCGCCAACCATGGGGGCTGCGATGCGACGCATCACTTCCGACCCGGTGCCCGAGCCGAACATGATTGGCAAGAGGCCGGCGATGACGACCGCGACGGTCATCATGATGGGGCGCACACGCAGGAGTGCCCCCTTCACCACGGCCTCCCGGAGGTCCTCTGGCGTAAGGTGACGATTCTCCGCCGCAGCCTGTTCCTGCCGGTCCTTCAGCGCCTGTTCGAGATAGACGATCATCAGCACGCCGATCTCCACCGCGACACCGGCGAGCGCGATGAAGCCCACCCCGACCGCCACGGACATGTTGTAGCCCAGAAGGTCGAGCAGCCACAGCCCGCCGACGAGCGCCAGCGGCAACGTGCCCATGATCAGGAGAACCGGAACCAGACGCCGGAAATTGAGGAAGAGCAGCAGAACGATGATCGCCAGGGTGACCGGAACCACGACACTGAGCCGCTCTTTTGCGCGCTCCATGTACTCGTACTGGCCCGACCATGAGAGCGAGTAGCCCGCAGGCAGTTCGATCTGCTCGGCCACGGCGCGCTGCGCCTCGGCGACATAGGACCCGATATCCACGCCGGTGATGTCGACATAGATCCAGCCGTTGAGCCGGGCATTCTCGCTGCGGATCACGCCGGGTCCGTCGGAGATGGATATTTCCGCGACCCGGCCGAGCGGGATTTCCGCACCAGTGGGCGTGATCAGCGGCAGCGCACGCAACTCCTCGACCGAGCCGCGATAGTCGCGCGGATAGCGCAGATTGACGGGATAGCGCTCCAGCCCCTCCACACTCTCGGTGATGGTCATGCCGCCGATGGCGGTGCGCACCACGTCGTGCACGTCGGCGACGTTGAGCCCGAAGCGGGCCGCCTCTCGCCGGTCGATATCGATATCGACAAACCGTCCGCCGGTGACACGCTCGGCATAGACCGACGCCGTGCCGGGCACTCCGCGGATCACATCCTCGATCTGCTCGCCGATCTCGGCGATGGTTTCCAGGTCGGGACCGGCAACCTTGATGCCCACAGGGGTCTTGATACCGGTGGCCAGCATGTCGATCCGGTTGCGGATCGGCATGATCCAGACATCGGTCAGGCTGGGCACGTCGACCAGGGCATCGAGTTCGGCGCGGATATCGTCCATCGTCACGCCGGGCCGCCATTCCTCGCGCGGACGCAGCTGGATCGTGGTTTCCACCATGGTCAGCGGCGCCGGATCGGTCGCGGTTTCGGCGCGGCCGGCCTTGCCGTAGGCGGTCTCCACCTCGGGCACGGTCATGATCAGCCGGTTGGTCTGCTGGAGGATCTCCGCCATCTTGCCGGCCGAGACCGCCGGGTAGGCGGAAGGCATGTACAGCAGGTCGCCCTCGTCCAGATCCGGCATGAACTCGCTACCCATGCGCGAGAGCGGGACCGCCGCACTGACCAGGACCAGGGCCGACGCTCCGATCACGGCCCAGGGGTGAGCCAGGACCAGCCGGATGAAGGGCCGGTAGCCGGCGATGAGAAGCCGGTTCACCGGATTACGATGCTCGGGCGTGATCCGGCCACGGATGAAATACCCCATCAGCACCGGCACCAGCGTGACCGAGAGGCCCGCGGCGGCGGCCATCGCATAGGTCTTGGTAAAGGCCAGCGGATGAAAGAGCCGGCCCTCCTGCGCTTCCAGTGCGAAAATTGGCACGAAGGAGAAAGTGATGATCAGCAGCGAGAAGAAGAGGGCAGGCCCCACCTCCGTCGCGGCGCGCGTGACGATCTCCCAGCGGTTTTCCCGCATCACCTTCTCGCGCTCGATATGCTTGTGAAGATTCTCGATCATCACGATCGCCGCATCCACCATCGCGCCGACGGCGATGGCGATCCCGCCCAGCGACATGATGTTGGCATTGATGCCCTGGGCGTTCATCACCACGAAGGCCGCCAACACCCCCAGCGGCAGGCTGAGCACGATCACCAGCGAGGAGCGCAGATGAAAAAGGAAGATTGCGCAAATCACGGCGACGACGATGAATTCCTCGATCAGCTTTTCCTTGAGCGAATCCACTGCCCGCTCGATCAATCCCGCGCGATTGTAGGTGGTGACGATCTCGACACCGGCCGGCAGTGACTCCTCAAGCTCGTGCAGGCGCTCCTCGACCCGTTCGATCGTGGCCAGCGCGTTCTCGCCATAGCGCATGACGATGACACCGCCGACCGCCTCGCCCTCGCCGTTCAACTCGCCGATCCCGCGCCGCAACTCGGGGCCT
Source organism: Pseudomonadota bacterium (assembly GCA_034659015.1). Classification (GTDB taxonomy): domain Bacteria; phylum Pseudomonadota; class Alphaproteobacteria; order Caulobacterales; family Maricaulaceae; genus Maricaulis. The sequence goes on from JAYEGL010000023.1 coordinate 27,455, forward strand.
GTTCGGATGTCGGCCACGTCGGAGAGGAGGATGGGCGTGCCGGTATCGGTAACGCCGACCGGGATCGCCTCAAGATCGTCGATGCCTTCGATATAGCCGGAGGCGCGGACCATGTATTCCGCCTCGGCCATCTCGATGACCCGGCCGCCGCTCTCCTGATTGCCGCGCTCGATAGCTTCGCGGACACGGGAAAGCGGGATGGAGAAGGCGCGCAGCCGGTCCGGATCGGCAACAACCTGGTATTGCCGCACCATGCCGCCGATCGTGGCGACCTCGGACACGCCTTCGACCGTCTGCAGCTCGTATTTCAGGAACCAGTCCTGGATCGAGCGCAGTTCGGCGAGGTCGTGTCCGCCGGTGCGGTCGACCAGGGCATACTGGTAGATCCAGCCGACACCGGTGGCGTCCGGCCCGAGCGCCGGTGAGGCACTGTCCGGCAGGGTCGGGGCGACCTGGGAGAGGTATTCCAGCACCCGCGAGCGGGCCCAGTAGAGGTCGGTGCCGTCCTCGAAGATGATGTAGACATAGCTGTCGTTGAAGAAGGAATAGCCCCGCACCGTCACCGCACCCGGCACGGCCAGCATGGCGGTGGTGAGCGGATAGGTGACCTGGTCCTCCACGACCTGCGGCGCCTGCCCGGGATAGGTGGTCTTGATGATCACCTGCACGTCGGACAGGTCCGGAATGGCGTCCAGCGGTGTGCGGGCCAGCGACCAGGTGCCGTAGGCCCCCAGCAACGCAGCAAGAATGAGGACGATCAGCCGGTTGCCGACCGACCAGCGGATGATGGACGCGATCATGGGCGGTGCCCCCCGTGAGGATCGGCATGGCCGGAATGATCGGTTTCCTCCATCTCCGGAATGTCGTCCATATCGTGCATGTCGTGCGCGGACATGGCCCCGGCCGGCTGGATGTCCGAGATGAGCCAGTCTCCACCCTCCGTCTCGCGCAGGGTGAAGGTGACGCTGTTGCCGGCGGCCAGGCCGGAGAGGTCCACACCGTCGACCGTGCGGAAGGACATCGTCATGGCGGGCCAGCCGATCTCGGGGATCGGGTCATGGTCGAGGTCGATCATGCCGTGACCGGCCATCACCGACGTCACGGTTCCGGTGCCATCGGCTTCACGGGGCGCGGCCTCTGCGCCGGTTTGCACCGGGCCCGGCGGGCTCATGCGCAGCATGGCACCCTGCAGGCTCGCCTCGGAATCGATCAGGAACTGGCTGGACACGACCACGCGCTCGCCTTCGGCCAGGCCTTCGAGGATCTCGATCCGGTCCTCCGAGAGCGTTCCCGGCACGACGCGCGCCGGGCGATAACGCCCCTCGCCCTCGGCCAGGATCACCCGGTCGGACCGGCCCGTGCGGATCACCGCCTCGCGCGGCACGGTCAGAACGCCGGACCGCGGCTGCGCCTTGATGACGACATTGACGAAACTGCCCGGCCTGAGATCGCCCTGCGGGTTGTCGAACCGCATGCGGACCGGCACAGACCGGCTTTGCGGATCGACCGTGGGATAGACGTACTCCACCGTGCCGCTCCACACGCGGCCCGGATAGGCGGGCGAGCGCATTTCGACAGCGAGGCCAACCGCTACGGCTTGCGCCTCGTCCTCGAACACGTCGGCCACGACCCAGACCGAAGAGAGATCGGCAATGGTCATCAGCGTGGCGCTGGGATGCACATGCTCGCCCTCGCGCACCGACAGGTCGATCACGATCCCGCTGCGCGCGGCGTGAACGTCGACCAGCCGCGCAGGCTGCCCGGAGCGGCCGACCGATGCGATCTGGCCGGACGTCATGCCCAGCGCGATCAGCCGTGCCCGGGCCGCTTCAACAAGCTGGCTGCGGCCGACCCGCCGCGCCTGCAGGTACTCGGACTGGGCCGCGACCAGTTCCGGCGAATACATGCGGAAGAGCAGATCGCCCTCCGCCACCACATCACCCATCGTGGATACCCGCAGATCCTCGATCCAGCCCTCGCTGCGGACATCGACAGCCGAGGTCAGCGCATCGACGGGCCGGACATAGCCGACCGTGGCGACATGCCGGTGGAAGTCCTCGCGCTGCACGCGCGCGGTTCGCACGCCGATATTGTTTTCCACGGCCGGATTGATGCGGACGATATCGGCTCCCTCGCTCGCCGGCGCCTCACCGGCATAGACGGGGATCAGATCCATGCCCATGGGCGATTTGCCCGGCGCGTCGCGCCTGTAGCTGGAATCCATCGGCGCGACCCAGTAGAGAATATCCCGCTCACCGGACACGTCGGACGCCGGTTCGGCGCGGAACAAGGCCATTCCGGTCATGCCGGCGGCCACGCCCGCCAGAAGTGCGAGCGCGGCGATCATGAAGCTTGTGCGGTTCATTGCACATCTCCCGTAAGAAAGAGGATGTCCGCCCGGGCCTGTCGGTCGTCGACCTGCATGCGGACAAGGGCCAGTTCGGCGTCCAGGAGCGCCAGTTCGGCGCGGACGAGTTCGGCGAAGTCGGCCTGTTCGTTTTCATAGGCCGCCAGAACGGCTTCCACCGTCTCCCGGGCCCGCGGCAGAACCTCGGCTTCGTGCAGCGCAATCGTGTCGCTCAGCCAGCGGTGCTGCCGGACAGCCCGGTCGAGCTGGCGGCGCAGGTCGAGCAGGCTCGCCTGGCGCTCCAGCTCCTCGGCGCTGCGCGCCTGCCGCGCTGCGCTGACCCCGGCTTCGCGGCCCGTCCGGTTGAACAGGGGGATTTCCACACTCACCCCCACGCTCGCCACATCCGACCGGCTGCCGCGTAGCCCGTAGCCGGCATCGATCGCCCAGGCCGGACGGAAGGCCTGCCGGGCGATATCCAGTTCGCGCTCGCTCGCTTCGATCCGGGCATTGTGGGTCTGGATCGCGGGGTGGCCGGCCAGCGCGGCGACGGCATCGGCGTCGTCCGGGACAGGCGGAAGTACCGGTATCCGGGCAGCTAGCGCCCGGTCGGCTTCGGTGCCGAGATAGCGGGCGAGATCGGCCCGTATAGTCTCCGACTGCCGCTCGATCTCCACCAGCCGCGTTCCCAGCATCGCGGTTTCCAGATCGACCCGGATCACATCGTGGCTGTTGGCCCGGCCGCTGGCGAAGACGGCGGTCGCCACCTCGCCCAACCGGTCCATCTCCTCGCGCCGCTGGAGCGTAAGATCGCGGGCCCGCTCCCAGTAGAACAGTTCCAGCCAGCGCTGGCGGACCGTTCGCCGGATCTCGCGCGCTTCCAGAGCCATGCCGGCCCGCGCACCCTCGGCCTCGGCCTCACGCCGGGCGCGCCGCAATTGACGGGTCTCGCCGCGCGGGAACATCTGCCGCACGGAGACCTGCGCCTGGGTCATCGCCTCGCGCTCGAGGTCGAAATCGCTCAGCGGGATACTGGCCACGCCGATCCGGACCGATGGATCCGGCAGGGCGCTGTCGGCCTCGCCGCGCTCAACGAGCGCATCGGCACGCGCCCGCCAGGCCTCGATACCGGGCTCCGCCCGGCTTTCAGCGATGAAAACGGCTTCCGCCAGACTCAGCGGCGGCGCATCGGCCTCCGGCTGCATCGCGCCGGACGCCAGGACGGCTGCAAAAGCAGCCGGCAGTATGAACAAGGACATGAAAACTCCACGGGTCTGGAACCAATCGACACAAGGCGCAGCCGGTAGAGACCGGCTGCGTCGAAGGTTCAGACGCGCGGGGGCTGTTCGGGCGGGGCAGGCGGCGCGCTGGGCGCGCGGGACGCATCAACTGGGCCCGCGTGCCGGATCGGATGAGACTGCGGCGACAGGCCGGCGGTGGCCAATACGGCCAGTGACGGCGTTGCGCAGGCTGTCATGACCGGGCAGTCGGTATCCGCACAATGACCGGACGGGCCGGCCGGAAGGTTTTCGGATGCAGAGGCCGCTTCCGGCATCTCTGCACCGTCCATGTCGGCACAGCAGGTCGGGGTGGCCTCGGACGGGCACGCCATGTCGGGCCTGTCGGCGTGGGCCGGTGCGACCAGCAAAGAGACAGCCGCAATCAGAACCGCGACCAGGCCGACCAGCCTGGTCTGGAAGGATGGCGTTGTCATAACGATGCGCTGCATCCGGCCCTCGGGTTCCCGTTTCGGGGTATTACGCAGAATAGCGCCACCTCCCTCACACCCCGCGTATTATTTTACAGTCGTCCGGTTGAGGCCGCTGCGCGTCACGTCGATCGTCTCGGCCCCGCTTTCGTCCAGACATCTCGTTTCGACCTGCAGCGTGACGAAGAAAAACCCGAAGTCCGACTTCAGCAACGCATGCGCCCGCTCGAGAACCTCGCGGGTGTCGGTCCCGTCCACCACACGCACATGTCCCGAAAACACATTGCGGCCGCTGGTCAGGGCCCAGGCATGGACATGATGAACGTCGCGCACGCCGTCCATCGCCCGGAGCGCCTCGGTCACGGCGTGCAGATCGATCTCGGCAGGCGTGCCCTCCATGAGAAGGCGTGCCGAGTCGCGCAGGATTCCCCAACTCGCCCACAACAGGACGAAGCCGAAAGCCATGCCGAGGATGGGATCGATCAGCAGAAAGCCGGTAAACTTGATGACCAGCGCCGTAACGATGATCAGCAGACTGCCGACAAAGGTCTGGATGATGTGCCAGAGCGCGCCGCGCACATTGAGATCGCTCCTGCTCTGTTTCCAGATCAGCCCGAGCGAGATCACCTCGGTCACAAGACCGCCGGCAGCCGCGATCAGCATGGGTCCCGTCGGGAGATCGATGGGCGAGCCAAGCCGCATGGCCGCCATATAGATCACAATGAGCGCCATACCCGCCAGGAATCCGCCATTGACGAGCGCGCCGATGATCTCCGAACGATACCATCCGAAACTGAAATTCCCGTCCGCCGGGCGCCTGGCCAGGCGTGCAGCCATGATCGCCACCAGAACGCCGCCCACAGCGGAAAACGTGTGAAACGCATCCGAGATCACGGCGATCGACCCGGTCCAGAGGCCGATGCCCATCTCTATCAGGAAATAGATTCCCGTAAGCCATGCCGAAATCGCCATGCCAGGACCGCTCGACGGCATGTGGCCGGCATGGGGGTTGCCATGTGAGCTCATTGGGGCCTCCCGCGACGTTGATCCGTTTGTGGAAGAGAACACCCTGGATGCCCATTCCGTCAAAGTGAACGACCTATAAGGCATCGCCACCAGACGAGCCGGAATCAATAAGACTTGATGTCCGTGACCGTCTTTGACGCATTTCGCCCTTATTTGCATGACCGGGCTATTGAGAGAGCGGATCTGTTCCACGATCAAGCAGGTCAAGATATGCGGCATAGGCATACACCCGGCCGCGCTGGCGCCCGGTGCTTTCGCGCACGAGGCCCATCTCTTCCATTTTTGCGAAGGCCTTGTCGACGGTCGGGAATGACAGGCCCGACAAGCTCGATGCCGCCTTGATCGAAATGACCGGGCGGCTCTGCAGAACCTCGTGAACGCGCAGTATCGACGACGACGCGCGGCCAACGCCACTGAGTTTCTGGCGATCCTGGTCGAACAAGGCCAGGATCTCCCGCGCGGATTCGGCCGCCTGTTCCGCGGTTTCCGCGACCCCCGTCAAAAAGAATTCCAGCCAGGTCTCCCAGGCTCCTTCCCGGCGCACTTCCTGGAGAAGACGGTAATAGTCGTCCCGCCGCGATTTCAGGAAGAGGCTGAGATAAAGGCTCGGTTCCTGCAAAACGCCGGCTTCATGAAGCAGAAGCGGAATGAGCAACCGCCCTATGCGGCCATTGCCATCGAGGAACGGGTGGATCGTTTCGAATTGCACATGCACCAGCCCCGCTTTGATCAGGGGGGGAATACCGGGATCGGACGTGTGCATAAACCGCTCAAGATCGCCCAGAAGGTCTTCCACGCGATCGGGCGGCGGGGGCACGAACAACGCATTGCCCGGGCGCGTCCCGCCAATCCAGTTTTGCGATCTGCGGAACGCGCCTGGCTGCTTGGAGGCGCCGCGACCCGACTTGAGCAGGATCGCGTGCATTTCGCGGATCAGTCGAAGGGAGAGCGGGAAGCCGTCCCGCAGTCGCCTCACACCATGCTCCACCGCGGCAACATAGTTCGACACCTCGGTCACATCGTCGATCGGAACGTGCGGGATTTCATCGCTTTCGAATAAAAGCAGGTCCGAAAGCGATGATTGCGTTCCCTCGATCTGAGAGGAAAGAAGCGCTTCCTTGCGGACATACATGTACAAAAACAATGGCGTGGACGGAAAAATGGTTGTGACACCGTCCAATCGTCCGACGGCGGCGCTGGCTCTGTCGTAGAGGACCATCAGCGCGCCCAGATCGAGGCTTGGTTCAGGCGGTAACGGCTGTGGTATATAGGCCCTGGCTCGATCCCCCCCTACGACGGTATCGACAAAACTTCCTACGCGTGAATTTTGATCGAAAGGCATTTCCAACCTTTAATAGCGACTCGGCATTATTAAACAATATCGCCATATCCTTTAATTGTCATGCCGCACTATTCAATCTTCGGAGGACGTCCGCATACCGCCGCTTATGCGCGAAATGTCACCTCTGGGTGACATCCTGCATCGGCTTCATCCCGGGAGCGGACATTACGAAGCAACGTGCCACGACGGGCGGGACGGGAGGCAAGAGGTCGGTGTAGACGCGAAGCAGCCGTGCGCTGCCCGACACCGATGGGTGGCGCAGCCCGTCGACGTTCGATCGCGTGTGACGTTCCGGTCTCCGCTCGTCACGAACCTTTGACCAGCGGCCCCAGATCGGAGCCAAGACTCGGATAGGCCGCGGGCATCGACGTGATCTGCCGGGTGGTGAGGCCGAGCTTCATGGCCAGGCCGATGATGTTGATCAGCTCGCCGTAGCCGGGGCCGAACATGTGCGCGCCCAGGAATGTATCGCGTTCGGTGTCGACGATTATCTTCACGGCCGCGGAGGTTTCTCCGATGCGCATGTTGGCATACCAGTCGCTCGTGTGGGTGAACCGCACGTCGATCGTGCGATCCGAGGTGCGCGCCTCCTCTTCCAGCATGCCGACGCGGGCCAATTCGGGCACGGTGAACACCACCGACGGGACGCCGGTGTAATCCGGTACGGTCTGCGCTCTCTTGAGCATGTTGGAGGCGACCACCTTGCCTTCGATGACCGCGACGGGCGTTAACGGTAAGGCGGGCGTGTCCGCTGCATCGCCGGCCGCGTAGACCGCCGGATTGGTGGTGCTTTGCATGTGGCCCGCCACGGTCACGCCGCCGGGCCCGTGTTCGACGCCCGCCGCCTCAAGGTCCAGATCGCCGAGCTGCGGCACGCGTCCCGCGCCGAGCACCACCAGATCCGCAGCGACCGTCCGCTGCCGGCCGTCCTGCTCGACGGTCACGGCGAAGCCATCCGGCGAGCGCGCGACGGCGCGGAGTTCGGTCCGGCGCTGCACCTCGATCCCGGCCGCGCTGCCGCGCTCGACCAGCATCTCCACCAGATCGGGATCGAACGCCTTCAGCGGCCGTTCGCCGCGATCGACGATCACCGTCCGGCTGCCGGCCCGCGCCGCGATATGCGCGAACTCGAAGGAGATGAAACCGCCGCCGACGAACAGGATGCGCCGGGGCAGGCTTTTGAGTTCCAGAAAAGCGGCGCTGTCGATCATGTGCTCGGTCCCGGGGATGTCCGGCCTGCGGGCCCGCGCGCCGGTGGCGATCAGGACATGCCGCGCGGTCACCGGAGCGCCGTCGATCTCCAGCGCATTCGGTCCGGTGAAGCGTGCGCTGCCATGCAGGGTCTCGACACCGCTGCGCGCGAGGCCCGCTTCCATCTTTTCCGGCATCGGTTCGGTAAAGCTGCGCTTGTGTGCCATCAGATCGGACCAGTCGATGGCCAGCGAGCCGGGCTCGATCCCTTTGCCCTGCATCAGTCGGGCGCTGTCGACGATCTCGGCGCCGCGGCGAAGAATCTTCTTGGGATCGCAGCCGCGCAGCGCGCATGTACCGCCATAGGGTAGCCGATCGACAATCGCCACCGTCCAGCCTTCGGAAGCGCACTTCTTCGCCGCCGTGATGCCGGCCATGCCGGCGCCCAGGACAATGAGGTCGTATGTTTGGCGCATTGTGTGTCCTTCTACTTGTGGAGGCCGAGATGCCAGACCGACAGGAAGGCGAAGCTGTTTTCCGGGCACGCGATGGCATATGGCGCCGCACCACTCCGACCGGCCACCAAGCCTTCGGCGACGCCCCCGGCCGTCAGTCGGGTCGGCGCCATCTGGCGAAGTCCGACCGTGCCGGCTGGTCGCTCAGAACTTCGGTCACGGTCTCTGCTACCTCCTTGTTCAAATGGCAGTGCACGGCGGTTACAGGCGCGATCCGCCGGCCCGTCCGGTGCGATAACCATCTCCCGCGCCCTCAGCCTGCGCAGCAGGAGAGTTTGGTCACGTCCTTTTCGAAGCCCTGGGCCGCCAGCTTGAAGCCTTCGACTGTGGTGAGATAGGGGAAGATCGTCTCGCCCAACTCCCGTGCCGTCATGCCGAACTTCAGGGCCAAGGCCAGGGTCTGGATGCTGTCCGCGCCCTCCGGCGCCATGATCTGTGCGCCCACGAGCCTGTCGGTTGCAGCATCGGCGACCAGTTTGATCAGGCCGCGTGTGTCGCGGGCGGCCAGCGCACGAGGGACCTGGTCCAGCGGCGCAATCGATGTTTTCACGGACAATCCCCTGGCCCTGGCATCGCATTCGGACAGTCCGACGCCGGCAATCTGCGGATCGCTGAACACGACCCACGGCATGGCCGCGTTCTCATAGGCCGGCGCGTCGATGCCCAAAGCATGGCGCGCGGCAAGCTTGGCGCCATAGGCGGCCATGTAGACGAAGGGGTCGCGGCCGGTGACGTCGCCGGCGGCATAGATCGCCGGATTGCCAGTTCGCATCTGCGCGTCCACGACAATCCCGCCGTCGGCGTCGCGCGCGACACCGAGCGCGGCGAGGCCCAGGCCGTCGCTGTTCGGTCGACGCCCTGCCGTCACCAGTAAATGCCCGGCTTCGAGCACCTGTCTCCGCCCGTCACGCTCCAGCTCCAGGGCGATACCGTGCCGCGTGGACTTGACGGCACGATATTGAACGCCGGTCACCACCTTGATGCCTTCGGCAAGAAAGCAGGCGGTCATGGCGTCGGAGATTTCCGGCTCCGCTTCCGGCAGGAGGCGCGAGCGCGTGACCAGGGTCACGGCGCTGCCCAGGCGAGAAAACATCTGGGCCAGCTCGCAGCCGATATAGCCGCCGCCGAGCACGAGCAGGCTCGCGGGCAAGTCCTCAAGGTCCAGCGCGTCCGTGCTGTTGAGGACATTGACGGTATCAATGCCGGCAATGTCCGGAATCCAGGGCGACGAACCGGTGGCGATGAAGGTGCGGGGCGACCGGTAGATGTCGCCCTCTACCTGGACACCGCCTTCAACCAGCCGGGCCTTGCCTTCGACATAGGCCATGTTCTCGTACTGTGGCAGCAGGTCGATATATTTCTTCTCGCGAAGCTCGGCGACCAGTGCGTCCTTGGACGCTTTGAGGGCGCGCCAGTCGGCCAGCTGCGCGCGGCCGGCGATGCCGGGGAAGCGGCCGGCCGCACCGGCGGCGTGTACCGCTTCGGCGGCCCGGATCAGGTTTTTCGACGGCACGCAGCCGACATTGACGCAGGTGCCGCCGATCGTACCGTGCCCGACCATCAGGACCTGCGCCCCGGTTTGCGCAGCCGTGATGGCCGCGGAAAAACCGGCCGAGCCGGCCCCGACGACAATCAGATCGTAGGTCTTCCGATCGGCCGGACCGCAATCGTGCATCACTCGCCGGCCTCGTCCTGCCGATGTGCGGGATAGCCGGCATTGGTCGATGCCGCGGCAATATCGTCCGCGGTCGTGACGGCGGGATCGAATGCGACCGTGGCGGTCTTGGCGTCGAAATCGACGGCGACCGATTGGACGCCCTCGACCCGGTTCATGGCAGTGCGCACCGTCACAGGGCACATGGCGCAGGTCATATTGTCGATGTCGAAACTGACCGTCTCATGGCGAGCGGCCTGGGCCTGCGCGACATCTCCGCCGGCCGAGTTATTGGGGAGTGCAAGCGCGTGGCCGATCCCTGTCAGGCCGGTTGCGGCCAGGGCGAGTGCAAAGAAAACAAAGCGCTTCATGTTGGTCTCCATCAGTAAAAAAGCGGCGCCCACCAATCGATAGTGGCGGCCAGTAGGACGAGCAGCGCGCCTGTCCAGAGGGCGAATTGCGTGACGATCGACGATTGCGGGCGGGCGCAATAGCTATCCGGTTCGCAGTCCGGCTTGCGCCGGGAATAGACGTGCCAGAAGCCCAGGCCGAGAAATACGGCGGTGACGGCGATGAACAGGGGTTTAAAGGGCTCCAGCGCGGTCAGCGAGCCGATCCAGGCGCCGCTTACCCCTGCGAGAATCAGCACCAGCGGCAGGATGCAGCAAGAGGAGGCGAGCAAGGCGCCCAGCACGCCGAGCGCAGCCAGGCTGCGCGGCTTGCCGGGCGGATCGATTGCGCGCGCCTGTGCGGATAGTTCTGTGTTTCGGGGTTCGGACATTTCAGCTCCACGTCCAGTCCGGCAGCCCGTGCTGCAGACGGAATTCTTGGTGCCGCCGGTGGACGACAGCGGACCGAGAGGATGCGCCAGCAAGTGCGGCGCTGTCGCCGGACAGCCACCGCGACAGCCGGCTGGATAGGTCACGCAGGTTTGACATGACCCGAGGCTAGACCCTGTAGTAAGTACAGGATCAAGACCGGAATCCGTGCAGGGGATCACGAAAATGAGAGCGTCGCTGAAACGTACAGGCCTGGCCCGTCATCTCGGCTGCAATATCGAGACGGTCCGCTATTATGAAACCATCGGCATTATCGGCCCGACGGATCGGACTGCGAGCGGCCACCGGCTGTATTCGCAGGCCGATATCGACCGGCTTCGCTTCGCCCTGCGCCTGCGAGATCTCGGCTTTTGTCTCGAAGAGGTTCGCGGCCTGCTCGCTATGGTCGACGGCGGCAATCACACTTGCGGGCAGGTCGCGGAGATGGCCGAAACCCATCGGCGCAATATCCGGCGCAAGCTCGACGACCTGCAGCGTCTGGAAACCTCGCTCGCCGGGCTGATCGCCACTTGTCACCGCGGTGACACACCGGACTGCGCGATCCTGAATGCGCTGGCGACGCAATAGCCGATATCCGGGCTTTCTCGTGTGTTCCAGGGTTCCGGCCGGCTGCGGTCCGGCAGACAGATGATGTCCATTGTGGCCTCCATGTTTGGAAGCCATGGATTATGCGCCTCGGCGGAACGGAGGCCAAAATTGGCTCCATCCCGATAGCGGACCTAGCACTTGCTTCGCTTTGTCCACGCCGCAGTCGCAGCCTGCGCCTCCTGTTGCCGGCCCCGTTGGCTTCAACGGATCAGGACGAAGAGGGCCAGCGCCGCGAGAGCGGCGAGCACCAACATTCGTCCGACCACGTCACGAGACACCGAATAGTCCTGCAGCAACGCCTCGAGGTCCTTCGGGATCGCCATCGGCTTGATGGCGGAAACATCCGCGCCGCCGGTATTGCCTTTCGGGACCCAGCCGAAGATATAGCCCGGAATGACGGCGGCGAGCCTCACAATCTGTCCGCGAATCTCCCGCCGGTCGGACCGACGGAAACCGAGTTTCAGCATCCACCAGTGTGTGGACCAGTGGGTGAGAAAAAACCGCTGACCCAGAATGTGTGCCCGCTCCAAATGGTGGACCGCCAACGCGTGCTCATGGGCCGCATAGGCGGTGCGCGCCCGGCTCATTTCTGCGGCCCAGGCTGTTTTGAGGTTCGAGTTCATGATCGCGCTGCAGCCTGGCCGGATTGAGTCTGCGGCCTCCGCTGTCTTGACGGCGTCAAACCAGCACATCTCGGCGCGTGTGAGGTGGCCGGCGAGCGATATGCCCCACGGCATCCGCTTCCGCTCCCCCATGACGCGATACGGTTGAAGTCGTTGCGGTGCGCCGTGTTTATCTTCAGGTCTTCAGCCAATGTAGCAGGTCCCTCGTAGCCCTCGAACTCGGTGATATCCACCAGCAGGCTGGGACTGCCGCTGGCCGTTTCCAGCCGCTCATGCAGCAATGCGCGCATGCGCTTCAAGTCAGCCTGCGAGAGTTTTCCCTCGCAGACGATGCCGATTGCGTCGTCACGATCGGTCAGTGTTTCAGTGAACATCGTTGTCCTCCTTGTCCGCCTGCTTGGGGTCACCATACAGGCCGGCATTTTCGTGTGCGCGATCCGCGTGCTCGAACTCCAGCGTTGAATGGGAAATGCCGAAGCGGCTTTTCAGCGTGTCCTTCAGATCTGCTTTGATATCCTCGAGGCGCGCCCAGCCGGCGCCGGTCAGGACGACGTGACAGTCGAGCGCTGCTTCATGTTCCTGCATCTGCCAGAGATGCACGTGGTGAACGTCCTGTACGCCGTCCCGGTTGCGCATTGCCTCGATGACGGCGGCGCCGTCGA
>JAYEGL010000024.1:0-1615 GCA_034659015.1 Pseudomonadota bacterium
CTCCCAGCGCAGTTCCCATCCCGCGCGCGAGTCCCGAAGGGACCGGGACCGGCAGGCTAACCACACCCCTTATATCGGCACGCGACTGGAGCAAGATAAGGAATAATTCAACGCAACTCGCCATCTGTGGACTTTAGCCGTTTTGGGGCCCAATTAAGGTCATAATAAACATGCCGACCATCCGATGTGATAGGTGTCAAGGCCATCACACGGGAGGCCGGCATGGATACGGCATCGTTGGTATCGGCATGGAACGCCCTGCTTCTTCACCTTTGCTGCGTGTTCACCGAGCCCACGGCCGAGGTCTGGCGGCAGATCGCCCTCGGCTGGGTCCTCCGTCGCGGACCGGCCACCGTCACCGGCATCGTCCGGACCCTGGGACGCCTGGCCGACCGCCACTGGACGGTCTACGAGAAGTTCTTCTATCGGGCGGCGTGGTCGCTGGACGCCTTGAGCCGCGCGCTGCTGGTCCACGTCGTCATGCCGATGGTCCTGGACTCCGGCGTCCTGGACCCGGCCGGCGGCCAGCCCGTGGTCGATCTGGCCATCGACGACACCACGGCGGCCCGCACCGGCAAGCACGTGGCCCACGCCGGCTGGTTCAAGGACGCCTCGGCCTCCGGGGCGGCCACCCGGGGCACGGTCATCCACTGGGCGCACAACTGGATCGTCGGGGCGGTCACGCTCCGGCTGCCGCGCTGGCCCCTGATGCGGTGGGTCCTGCCGGTGGTCTTCGGTCTGTATCGCAAGCAGTCCGACTGCGACCGGGCCCATCCCTTCGCCACGCGGCAGGTGCTGGCGGCCCGGATGGTCTGCCAGGTGGCCGAGGCCCTGCCGGAGGCCGCCATCCGCGTGGCCGCCGACGGGCAGTACGCCACGCGGGACATGGTGCACGGGCTGCCGCCGGGGGCGAGCCTCGTCAGTCGGATTCGCCGCGACGCGGCGCTGTATGCCCTGCCGCCGACGCGCCGCCCGCCCGGCCGACGCGGGCCCAAGCCCAAGAAGGGTCGGCGGCTGCCCACGCCCCGCCTCATGGCCGCCCGCCGCACGAAGGGATGGCGGCGCGTCACGCTCCGCCGGCAAGGCCGGACGGTCCAGCGCCTGGTGCTGGGCATCACGTGCCTGTGGTATCACGTGTGCCGGGAGGTGCCCATCCGCCTGGTGATCGTCCGCGACCCGGCCGGGCGCCAGAAGGACGACTTCTTCTTCTGCACGGAGGCGGGCGTCCCCGACGCCGAGATCGCCCAGCGGGCCGTCGACCGGTGGGGCGTGGAGGAGACGATCCAGGAGGCCAAGCAGCACCTCGGCTTCGAGGACACGCGGGGGTGGTGCCCGAAGACCGTCCGTCGCCAGGCCCCGTTGGCGATGGTGCTGGTGACCCTGACGAAGGCGTGGTACGCCCGGTGCGCCGCCGCGGAACCGTCGCTGGCACCGGCACCGGTCCCGTGGCACGCGAAGACGCATCCCTCGTTCGCCGACATGCTGGCGGCCCTGCGCGGGGTGCTGTGGCGTCATCGAATTACACCCAAGTCGGGGTTCTCGGCCCGAGTGCAGGAAATTCTGAAAACCGTGGCCTACACCCTTTCCGCGGCAGCGTAAATGGCTAAACCGGACA
>JAYEGL010000025.1:0-8140 GCA_034659015.1 Pseudomonadota bacterium
TGGGATCGAGCAGCCGCTTCCGCTGGCCGCAAGGCCCTCAATCTGCCGCCGGATAGCCGCGCCGCCTAAGCGTTCGCTGATTGTTCGCCCTTAGCGTTGTTTAGCGTACCATCCACGCTATGCCCTCTATCAGGGGTTTGGGCGGTTGTTAACAAGATTGTTCGACCTTCCGGGTCTCGCGGCAACGGCTCGGCGCCGGGGCCGGCGCGGCTTCGAGCCGGCATCGGTGGGCTGCCCTCGCTGGAGCGCGTCGGGGCGGTGCGGAGGCGCCGCGCGTCGCGCCGACCACATGCCGCGTCGTTCGGACGGCCGCGCGTTCGCCCTCCGTGCTGTCGGAGGCGGTGCCCGCGCGCTGAGCGCACAACGCTTGTGCCGGCCCCATCGGGCCGGGGATCGGATCAGACGGCCGCGGGCACCGCCTGCTTCAGCGGCCGCGAGGAGTCGGCGAGGACCTCGCGGGGAATGTCGTCGCGCAGGATCAGCGCCTTGCCCTGAGCGAAGTCCTTGACCGTGTTGACGCAGTCCAGGGCGACGATGCGACCCTCCTTCAGGTAGACGAGGGAGAAGCGGCGCGATGCGACTTCGCCCCGCACCACCACCTCGTCGTGGCCGGTGGAGAGCCCCACTGTCTGGAGGCGCAGGTCGTACTGGAACGACCAGAACCAGGGGACGGCGTCATAGGGTTTCGGCGAGCCGGTGAGGGCGTGGGCGACCACTGCGGCCTGGTCGTTGGCGTTCTGCACAGACTCGAGCCGGACGCGCGCGCCGCCGGCGTAGCGGTTTACGTGCGCGGCGCAGTCACCGATCGCGAAGACGCCCGGAAGGTCGGTACGGCAGTGTTCGTCCACGTCTACCCCGTTGTCGCCGCCCGCGCCCGCGTCCCTCAGGGGCCGGACCGCTGGGACGATGCCGATGCCGACGATCACCATCTCGCAGGGCAGCAACTCGCCGCCGTGGAGCCGAACGCCCGCGGCCCGGCCGCCCGACCCCTCGATGCACTCCACGGCGGTGTCGAGCCGCACCTCCACCCCGTGCGCCCGGTGCTCCGCCTCGTAGAAGCGGGACAGGATCTCGCCGGCGACGCGCGCCAGCACCCTCGGCAGCGCCTCGACCACCGTGACGCGCTTGCCCGCCTTCGCGAGCGCGGCGGCCGCCTCGAGGCCGATGTAGCCTCCGCCGATGACCACGACGCGGTCGACGGAGGCTAGCTCCGCGCGCATGCGGTCCACGTCCTCGCGGGTGCGGACCGAGTGGACGCCGGCGAGCGCGTGCCCCGCGCAGGTCAGGCGACGCGGCGCCCCGCCGGCGGCCCAGACGAGGTGCCGGTAGCCGACCGTCGCGCCGTCGCCCAGCGTCACGCGCCGCGCGTCAGCCTCCACCGCGACGGCGCGCCGTCCGGTATGGAGGTCGATCCCCGCCTGGGCCCAGAAGGCAGGCGGGCGGATGAGGATGTCGTCGGCGCTCCTGTCGCCGGAGAGGTATTCCTTCGAGAGCGGAGGGCGCTCGTACGGCGGGGCCGCCTCCTCGCACACGATCGCGACCGAGCCCTCGTATCCGCGCTGTCGGAGCGCCACCGCGGTCTGCGCGCCGGCGTGGCCGCCACCGACGATCAGCACGTCGTAGTCCTGCATGACTCTGGTCCTCTTCCTTTAGCCGGACCGGCCACGCTCCGCGCCCCGTGGGTCGCGGAGCTCAGTCCTCCGGCGCTACCGTGACGGTCAGGCCCGCCATCTCCTGCGTGACCGTGATCTGGCAGGACAGGCGCGAGCGGGCCGTGCGGTTCTCCGATTCCGCCAGCAGCTCGCGCTCCTCCTCGCCCATCGGCGGGAGCCGCCCGGCGGCCTCTCCGCCCACTTGGACGTGGCAGGTCGCGCACGAGCAGCAGCCGTTGCAGATGGCCCTCAGCTCGAGGAACCCCGCGGCGCGGATCTCCTCCATCAGGGATGTGCCGACGCCGGCCTCGACGACGCGACCGTCGCCCGAGCGGCCAATCACGAGCATCGGCACCAGCGGCAGCGTCCCGGCGCCGCCCGCGACGGCCACATCGGCCTCGTCTTCGCTCGTGGCGATCACGGCGCGCGGCTCGGGGTGCTCAGGTCGAGCGCGACGTCCACGATCATGTCCTCCTGGCCGCCGACCATCCGCCGGCGTCCGAGCTCGACGAGGATGGCCCGCGTGTCCAGGCCGTGCTCCTGCGCCGCCTTCTCGGCGTGGCGGAGGAAGGACGAGTAGACCCCCGCGTAGCCGAGCGTCAGCGTCTCGCGGTCCACGCGCACCGCGCGGTCCTGGAGCGGGCGCACGAGGTCCTCGGCGGCGTCCATCAATGCGTAAAGGTCGCAGCCATGGTTCCAGCCGCAGCGGTCGGCGGCGGCGATGAACACTTCCAGCGGCGCGTTGCCTGCGCCTGCGCCCATGCCGGCCAGCGACGCGTCGACGCGAACCGCGCCATTCTCGACCGCCACCATCGAATTGGCGACGCCAAGCGAGAGGTTGTGGTGCGCATGCACGCCGCGCTGCGTCTCGGGCTTGAGCACGCGATCATAGGCCTGAAGCCGCGCGGCATAGTCCGTCATGTTCATCGCGCCACCGCTGTCGGTCACATAGACGCAATGCGCGCCATAGCTTTCCATGAGCTGGGCCTGTCCGGCGAGCGACTCCGGATCGGTCATATGGCTCATCATCAGGAAGCCGGACACGTCCATGCCCAGGCCGCGCGCCGCCTCGATATGCTGTTTCGAAACATCCGCCTCGGTACAATGCGTCGCGATACGCACCGACCGCACGCCCATTTCATAGGCGTGCTTGAGATCATGGACCGTCCCGATGCCGGGCAGCAGCAGCGTGGTCAGCACGCTATGCTCCAGCACTTCGGCCACGGCGCCGATCCAGTCCCAGTCAGTGTGCGCGCCGAAGCCATAGTTGAACGACGAACCCTGCAGCCCGTCGCCATGCGCGACTTCGATGGCATCGACCTTCGCCCGGTCGAGCGCGCGGGCGATCGCCTTGACATGTTCGATGCCATACTGGTGGCGGATCGCATGCATCCCGTCGCGCAGCGTCACGTCCTGGATGTAGAGTTTGGTGCTGGTCGGATCGAAGCTCATGCCGCCATCCTCTGCACGATCTTCTCGGCGGTCTTGAGCGCTGCCGAGGTCATGATGTCGAGGTTGCCGGCATAGGCAGGCAGATAATGCGCCGCGCCCTCGACCTCCAGGAACACCGAAACCTTGAGGCCGGTGAAGTCGGTCCGGCCAGTCCCCGCCATTTCCGGAATGCGCAGCGGCTGGTTGCCGCCGATCGCCTCGAACTGCACCGCCTGTTTCAGGCGATAGCCGGGGACATAGCTTTGCACCTGCGCCACCATGTCCTCGATCGACTGGCGGATCGCGTCGCGGTCGCCATCGTCGCACAGGCAATAGACCGTGTCGCGCATGATCAGAGGCGGCTCGGCCGGGTTGAGCACGATGATCGCCTTGCCCCGCGTCGCGCCGCCGACCTCGACGATCGCCTGGCTAGTCGTTTCGGTGAACTCGTCGATATTGGCGCGCGTGCCCGGGCCGGCGCTTTTCGACGCGATCGACGCGACGATCTCGCCATAATGCACCTTCACCACGCGATTGACCGCCGCGACGATCGGGATCGTCGCCTGGCCGCCGCACGTCACCATATTGACGTTGGCCGCATCCAGGTTCGCGTCGCCATTGACCGGCGGGATCGTATAGGGGCCGATCGCCGACGGCGTCAGGTCCACCACGCGCTTGCCATGCTCGCGCAGCAGCGCATCGTGCCGCTTGTGCGCGCCGGCCGAGGTCGCGTCGAACACGATGTCGATCTCCGCAAACTCCGGCATCGCGACCAACCCGTCGATCCCGCCGGCGGTGATCGGCACGCCCAGCCGCTCGGCGCGCTTGAGCCCGTCGCTCTCCGGATCGATGCCGACGAACGCGCCCATCTCCAGCGTGTCGGACAGGCGTATGATCTTGATCATCAGGTCGGTGCCGATATTGCCCGATCCGATGATGGCGACCCTGGTCTTCGCCATTCTGTTCATTCCTTGTCGTAGGTGAAGCCGACCGCGCCGATCCCGGCGACGGTCGCATGGACCGTGTTGCCCGGCGCCAGCGCGACCATCGGGCCCAGTGCCCCGGCGAGCAGGATGTCGCCCGCCTTCAACGGCTCGCCCCGCGTCGCCAGCGTCTGCGCCAGCCACGCGGCGGCGTTCAGCGGGTTGCCGAGCGCCGCTGCGCCGAAGCCGGTCGAAACCACTGCGCCATCGAACGTCATTTCCATCGCCGCGCCTTCGAGATCGAGCCCGTCCAGCGGCTTGCCCTCACGCGCCAGGACGAAGAAGGCCGACGAGCCATTGTCCGCCACCGTGTCGGCAAAGCTGATTTTCCAGTTGGCGATACGGCTGTCGACGATTTCGATCGCTGCGTGGACGGTTTTTACCGCCGCCGCCACTTGCTCGGGGGTGGTGTTGGCATCGGGCAGGTTGGCACCGAGCACGAAAGCGATCTCCGCCTCTGCCTTGGGTTGGAGTGCACGCGCGGGATTGAGGTAGCCGCCATCAGCGACCTCCATATCCTCGAACAAGACGCCGAAATCTGGCTGATCGACGCCTAGTTGAGTCTGCACCGTCTTCGCTGTTAGACCGGCCTTGCGTCCGACGATACGGCGTCCTTGCGACTCCCACAGCCGCGTATTGATCGTCTGCACGGCATAGGCGCCGTCTGCATCAGTTGGATCGAGGAGGTCGCGCAACGGCGGTATCGCGCCACTTGCATAAGCCTCGCGCAGCCGGCGCGCCGCTTCTTCATGAGTCGTATCCGTCATACCCGCTCCTCTTGCTAGGCAACCTAGGATTACTTGGCGCTTGGCGCCAGTTTGGCCAGCTGCTACGTTCTCACATGGTGAGAAAAGGAATCCCAAAGATCCAGGCATCGGGCCGCACACTCGCAATGCTCGAAGCGATCGTCGCCGATGGCGGCCGTTCACGTGTGTCAGCGGTCGCGCGGGCAACCGGAGTGCCAGTCGCAACCGCACATCGACAGGTCGTGACCTTGGTGGCACATGGCTATCTCGTTCCGGCGCGGGACGGCACACATATCGCGGGACCGCGGCTGCTGAATTTGTTGCAGCAAGTCGATGAAAAGCAGCTGGTCACCACCACAGCTGCGCCCGTGCTGGCCGATCTGGCCTCCAGACTCGGCACCATCGTCCAACTCGGTACGCTTGAAAACGACATGGTCACCTATCGGATCAAGACTGGAACGGGTGCGGCTGACCTGTTCACCAAAATTGGCATGCAGCTCGAGGCCTATTGCTCGGCAATTGGCAAGGTGCTGCTCGCAGATCTCATTGACCTCGAACGGGACACCTATTTGACCGGCGGGCCATTCCCTGCCCTGACCGCGCGGACACTGACCGACGCATCTCAACTGGCACGCGAGTTGGAGACCGTACGCGCGCAGGGCTTTGCGACTGATGAGGCTGAAGTCGCCGATGGTCTGATCTGCATCGCCGCACCGATCCGAGGCGTGCACGGCCGGGCAGTCGCCGCGATCTCGATTTCAAAGGCGGGAGACCGCTGGTCGGAACGAGGGCGGCAACATTATGTTGAATTGCTCTTAACGGCCGCGAGAGCGATCGAGTCGGCGGCCTTCATGCGCTGACTGCCCGAGACAGCCGGACATGATCTCGACGCAGCCGCAACGTTTTACAGGTGGTTGGCCTCTTTTTTATGTATGATAATGTCCTTTATCGTACGTTATAGAGGAAGTAGAATAGGGGGATGACTTCGCTTCCCAGCTTGATCCCTGACGTCAACGTCCTCCTCGCTCTCGAACCCGAGGAGTTGGGAAGTCAAATCCTAGCGATGTTCCGCAATCAGCCGAATGCCCTACTCTCTCCAGGTGCGATCGTTAGCCATGCATGGCCAACCCACGGCTTTGGCGAGGGAGCCTATCCCGCGCAAAATCGAGAAGGCGTTGAGATGGCCATCGCAGAGGCGTTTGCCTGGTTGCAGGCTAATGGGCTGCTTATCCGTGCACCAGGGCCGAATGGGTCCAACGGCTACCTTGTTATGTCTCGGCGTGCACGGCGGATGCGGGACGGACAGGCCTTTGCCGATTATAAGGCCGCGCAACTGCTTCCGCGTCCGCTGCTGCATGAGCGGATTGCGGACAATGCGTGGCTGGCGTTTGTTAGAGGAAGCTACGCGACTGCCGTGTTCGAGGCGATGCGGGAGGTAGAGATCGCCGTGCGCGAGGGCGCTGGGTTTGCCCAAGGGGATCATGGCGTATCGATGGTGCGCCGCGCTTTCCACAAGGATACAGGCCCGCTGACCGACCCGGCTGCGGAGGAGGCGGAGAAGGAAGCTGTTTCTGCGCTCTTTGCGGGTGCGATCGGCTCCTATAAAAATCCGCACTCCCATCGACGTGTGCCGCTGGATGATCCGCGCGAGGCGGCCGAAATTGTCATGCTGGCCAGCCATCTGTTGCGGATCGTGGATGCGCGGGTACTCCTCGGAGAGGCGGCATGAAGCTCGACAAGGAATTGGTGCGCGAGATCATGCTGGTGGTGGAGGCGAGCGATACGCTGCCTATCCAGTGGGTAACGCTTGATCTGCCAGGGCGTACTTTGGAGGAAACCTCCTACCACGTGATGCTTCTCGACGAGGCGGGCTTCATCGAAGGGCAGAAGCTCACCACTTGGGAGGAGTTCGAATGGCAGCCCAAGCGGCTGACCTATCAAGGACACGAGTTCCTGGACACGATCCGCAACGGCGAGGTCTGGCGTCGTACGAAGGATGGTGCCGAGAAGGCGGGGGGTGCCAGTATCGGCTTCCTTTGGGAGCTTGCGAAGGCCTACGGAAAGCAGGTCGCGAGCGAGCGGCTTGGGATCACGCTGGAATGAACCGCTACCGCAGCCAGATTCGCGAGATCATCAATCACAACACGGTTGCCGCAGGCGGAACGCAACAGGGTGCGGGCCGCACTGTGAACCAGCTCGCCCCCCTACCCTCCTTCGCGTTGCCGGCGCTGGTCGCGTCAGCCGACGATCCCACGCAACGCCGCTTCTTGGAGTTCTTCGCCGTTACCATCCGCAACCCGCACACGCGGCGCGCGTATGCGCGCGCGGCTGGCGAGTTCCTGGCATGGTGCGACGCGCGTCGCGTCGCGTCGATCGCCGACGTGCAGCCGCTTCATGTCGCGGCTTGGATCGAGGCGCTGGGGTGCGAGGTTAGTGTGCCGACCGTTAAGCAGCGGCTCGCAGGCGTGCGTCATCTGTTCGATTGGCTGGTCACAGGCCAAGTCGTGCCGATGAACCCGGCCGCGTCCGTGCGGGGGCCGACGCACAGCGTCCGGCGCGGCAAGACACCAGTGCTGGCCCCCGAAGAGGCACGGCGACTACTGAACGCGATCGACGTGACGACGCCGGCAGGTCTGCGCGATCGGGCGCTGATCGGGCTGATGGTCTATTCGTTCGCACGGATCGGCGCGGCGCTGGCGATGCGCGTGGAGGACGTGTTCGTGCAGAACCGACGGCTCTGGGTGCGGCTGCACGAGAAAGGCGGCAAACGCCACGAAATGCCGTGCCACCATAATCTGGAGGAATATCTGGCTACCTATCTCGATGGATGCGAGCTGCGCGAGGATAGAAAGGGGCCACTTTTCCGCACGATCGCACGTGGGACTAAGCGACTAAGTGATACCCCCCTGCCCCAGGCCAATGCCTTTCAGATGGTGCGCCGACGCGCGGTCGCGGCTGGCATTGAGACGGCGATCGGCAACCACTCGTTCCGCGCGACCGGGATCACTGCCTATCTGAAAAATGGCGGGACGCTGGAGCGCGCCGCAACGATGGCGAACCATGCGTCCACCCGCACTACCCAACTCTACGATCGCCGGCCAGACGACGTGACGCTGGACGAGGTGGAGCGCGTGCTGATCTAACGAGCCTTGCTTTGACGCACTCCATGATGGCCGGCTTCTTGTAAGGCGAATATCGGGTCAGATGGAC
Source organism: Pseudomonadota bacterium (assembly GCA_034659015.1). Classification (GTDB taxonomy): domain Bacteria; phylum Pseudomonadota; class Alphaproteobacteria; order Caulobacterales; family Maricaulaceae; genus Maricaulis. Next base: position 8,023 of record JAYEGL010000025.1, read on the forward strand.
ACCTCGAAAAACTCGTGGCGGCTGATGGCCTGAAGTGATTCACTGCCTTTGCGCGATAGCGGAGGCGATGATGGCAGGGCAGCCGGGTTTCTTCGATCTTTCGGACCGATATGAGGCG
>JAYEGL010000026.1:0-31302 GCA_034659015.1 Pseudomonadota bacterium
CGCGGCCTCACCCGAAACGGAAGCCGAAGCCGAGCCCGAAGAGACGGCCCCGGCGGCTGAAAAGCCGGCCAAGAAGACGCCTGTCGAGGCGGAGGGCGACGACAACAAGCCCAAACGCCGCGGCTGGTGGAACCGGACCGGCCTGTTCGGCAACTGACGATGCGGCCGGACCGGACCGACCGGTCCGGCCGTCATCGCCCGTTCAGGCAGGATGCCGGAATGTGGAACGGGTAGCGTGCGGGGAACACGCTGCTATCATGATGCAAAGGCGGGGGCCGAGTAGTGGAGGCAGGATGTCCGTCCTGAGAACCATCGCCGCAGCCGCCAGCCTCGTCCTGACTGTTCAGTCGGCAGGCTGGGCCCAGTCGCTCATCCGGGACACCGAGATCGAGCACGTGATGCGCGGCTATGCCGACCCGATCCTCGAGGCGGCCGGCCTCGAACCCAATGACGTCGATTTCTACCTGGTGGCCGATCCCGAGATCAACGCCTTCGTGACCGGCGGGCAGAACATCTTCATGCATACCGGCATGATCGTGGAGGCCGACACGCCCAACCAGCTCAAGGGCGTGATCGCACACGAAACCGGCCATATCACCGGCGCTCACCTGGCCCGCGCGGGCGACGCCATGTCGGCGGCGCGCGCGCCCATGTTCGTCAGCCTCGGCCTGGGTGTGCTGGCCGCGCTGGCCGGCGAGGGCGGCGCCGCGGGGGCCCTGATGGCCTCCAGCCAGCAATTCGGCGCCCTCTCCTATCTCACCTACAGCCGCTCCCAGGAAGCCAGCGCCGACCAGGCCGCGCTGCAATTCCTGGAGGCCTCAGGCGAAAACCCGGAAGGTCTGGTCGGCTTCTTCGAGCGCTTCCGCTACCAGGAAGTCATGTCCCAGGCCCGGCGCTTCCCCTATTTCCGCTCCCACCCGTTGTCCTCGGACCGGATCGCCTCCTTGCGCCGCGGCGTCGCTGCCTCGCCCTATTCCGGCCAGGAAGACAGTCCGGAGGCGATGGCCGAACTGCGCCGTATCCAGGCGAAGATCTACGGCTTCCTGGTGGATCCGGATTACGTCTTCTACCGCTACCCCCAGAGCGACACCTCCCTGCCGGCCCGCTATGCCCGGGCCGTGGCCTATTATCACGATGCCCGCCTGGACCGTGCCCTGGAGGAGATCGAGAGTCTGCTCGCGGAGGAGCCGGACAATCCCTATTTCCACGAGCTTCACGGCCAGATGCTGTTCGAGAGCGGCCATGCCGAAGAGGCGATCGGTCCCCACCGGCAATCGGTCGAGCTGGAGCCCACCGCTCCGCTGCTGCGGATCAATCTGGCGATTGCCATGATCGCGACGGAAAATCCGGAATACCGCGAGGAAGCGGCCCAGCATCTGCGCGTGGCGCTGGATATCGAGCCGGACAATGCCTTCGCCTGGTACCAGCTCTCCATCCTGCACGACCGCAATGGCGATACCGCCCTCGCCCAGTTGGCGGTTGCGGAACAGGCCTATGCGACCGGCGACGAAATGCGCGCCTACCAGTTCGCCATGCGTGCCCGGGACGGACTTGAACAGGGCACGCCGGCCTGGTTCCGCGCCACGGAAATCCAGGCCGTCGCCCAGCCGTCCGAAGAGGAAATGCGCGAGATGCGCCGGCGTCAGCGCCAGCGCATGAATTGACGGGCGTCCCGCTGTGACGCCGCCCGATGACGATCGCTCGCCACCGGAACTGACGCTGCGCGCCGTGGACGGTCTGTCCGGTATCGATCGCGAAGCCTGGGACCGCATCGCCAATCCGCCGGGCCGGGAATACGATCCTTTCCTCAGCTGGGATTTCCTGGAAGCCCTGGAAGCGAGCGGGTGTGTCGGAGAGGATGCCGGCTGGATCCCGCGCCATCTCGTCGTCGAAGACGCCTCGGGGGCACTGGCCGGCGCCCTGCCGCTCTATGCCAAGACCCATTCCATGGGCGAATATGTCTTCGATCATGGCTGGGCCGACGCCTTTGAACGGGCCGGCGGGCAATACTATCCCAAACTCCTCACGGCCGTGCCCTTCTCTCCGGTCACCGGGCGGCGCATTCTCGCCGAGGATCCGCAGATCCGGCGCGCCCTCGTCGCCGGCGCGGTCCAGACAACGCGGCAATGGATACTGTCCGGCTGGCATGTCAATTTTCCGACCCGGGCGGAATGGCAGGAATTGTCCGAGCTGGGCCTGCTGCAGCGCATGGACCGGCAATTCATCTGGACCAATCGCGGCTATGCCGACTATGACGCCTTCCTGGCCGATCTTTCCTCGCGCAAGCGCAAGGGGCTGCGCAAGGAACGCCGCGAGGCCCAGGCCGGCATCGCGATCGAGCACCTGTCCGGCGAGGCCCTGCGGCCGGAGCACTGGGACGTCTTCTACGCTTGCTATCAGGAGACAGGCGCGCGCAAATGGGGTTTTCCCTATCTCAATCGCGCCTTTTTCGATCTCCTCCACCAGCGCCTGGCCGACCGCGTGATCCTGGTCATGGCCAGGAAAGAGGGCCGCTATATCGCCAGCGCCCTCAACCTGGCGGGCTCCCATGCGCTTTACGGGCGCTATTGGGGACGGCTCGACGACCATCCCTTCCTGCATTTCGAACTGTGCTATCATCAGGCCATCGACATCGCGATCGCGCGCGGGCTCGACCGGGTCGAGGCCGGTGCCCAGGGCGAGCACAAGCTGGCGCGCGGCTATCGCCCGCAACCGGTCTATTCGGCGCACTTCATCGCCAATGAGGGCTTCCGCGACGCCGTCGCCGACTTCCTCGCGCGCGAACGCCCCGCGGTGGAGACCGATATCGCACTGCAGGACGAAGAAAGCCCGTTCAAGCGGGAGCCGTCCTGATCCTTGGCGCAACCCTCTGAATCCGCTAAGTTCCGGCGGACTGCAGGGGGACAGCGTGAATACAGCCAATCTGATCAGGCGGGCCCTGGCCCTCGTCTTTCTCGGAGCGCTGCTCGTCGGCGGTTTCGGATCCTATTTCGCCCTGAAGGCCCGCGCCTTCGAGGACGCCGCCCGCGAATCGCGCCTGCTGCTCAATACCGCCCTGGCCATTCGCGGCTATACGATCGAGCATATCGCGCCGCTGCTCACCGAGGACGGCTATGACGGTGATTTCCACGCTGAAACCGTCCCGTCCTTTGCCGCCCAGAGCGTGTTCGACGCGGTCTCCAGCGAAGATGTCGCCTATACCTATCGCGAAGTCGCGCTCAACCCGACCAGTCTCGACGACCTGCCCGTGCCCTTCGAGATCCAGCTCATCAACGGCTTCCGCCAGGACGAGGCCCTGAGCGAGCGCATGGGGCGCTGGGAAGTCGACGGGCGCGAGCTCTTCTATCTGGCCCGCCCGATCCGCATCGAGAACGAGGCCTGCCTGACCTGCCATTCCACGCCGGATGCGGCACCGGCGGCGATGATTGCGCGATACGGGCCGAATAACGGGTTCGGCTGGCAGATGGGCGAAACCGTGGGCATCCAGATCGTCACCGTGCCGATCGAAGAAGAGATGAAGGGCGCCTACGAGCTCGTGCTGGTGCTCACCGGCGGGCTTCTGGTGATCTTCCTGATTGCCTACGCCCTGCTGTCGGGAACGATCCACCGCAATGTCGTCGTGCCGCTGCAGGCGCTGGCGGCCCGGGCCGACGACGCCTCGGTCGGCGCCGATGGCGGCGACCCCCTGCCCGAGACGGGTGCGGAGGAAGTGCGCAGCCTGTCGCGCGCCATCGCCCGCCTGCAGCGCAGCCTGGCCAAGGCGCTGCGCGACGCGAAACGCTCCGGCGACAACTGAGATGTTCCGCCTCGCCCTCCTCGCCTTCGTCACCGCCCTCGCCTGGCTGATCTTCGCCTGGTCGGACGGCAATCAGCTCTTCACCACGAGCTTCCTGCCGGTGGCCCTCTATCATGTCGCGATCGGACTGACGGCAGCGCTCTTTGCGCTCGCAATCGCTGGCGTGGTCCTCAATCTGGGCCTGCGCCAGGGGCTGGGGATCGAGCCGACCGGCGCCCAGCGCGTCATCGTCTATGCCCTGGTCACCTTCGTGGCGAGCGCCGTGGCGCTGAAGGTGCTCGGCCAGAACATTACCGCCATCCTGACCACATCGGCGATCATCACCGCCGTGGTCGGCTTTGCCCTGCAACCCACGCTGGGCGGGCTTTTCTCCGGCGTGGCGCTGCAACTGGACCGGCATCTCAAGCCGGGCAGCGGCATCATCTACAACGGCCAGGACACGCGCATCGAATCGATGAACTGGCGCTCGGTGATCGGCCGCCGGCGCGACCATTCGCTGATCGTCATCCCCAATTCCAAGCTCGCCGGCGAGGCGGTCGAGATCTATTCCGACGACCGCGCCACACGCCGCGACACCTATTTCTACGCGCCCGTTTCCATCCCGCCGCAACGCATCTCCAAACTGGTCCGCGAACTGGTCTCCGACCTGACCTATGTCGAGGGAACGCACGCGGTGATGGTCTCGCCGGTCGAGCAATTGCCCGAGATCGCCGCGCTGAAATACCGGGTCCGCTACCGTGTGGCCTATTATTTCGAGATCCCCGAAGTGGAGGGCGAGGTCTACCGGCGGATCTGGTACGGGTTTCAGCGCCATGACATTCCCCTGCCGGTATCGCGTCTCTACAGCGAGGAACTGCGCGACCGGCAGACCGGACCGCTGGGTTTTCCCGAAGGTTTCGACTTCCGCGACGCCGTGCGCGGTGCGCTCGGGCCGGATACGGACGAGGCGCAGATCGACAGCCTCGCCAGCCGGCTGGAAACGGATGGCCGCGTACTGCTCTACGGTCCCGGCGAACGGATATCCATACCCACCCAGTGGAGCGGGCGGCGCTATCTTCTGGCCGCCGGAAACCTCTCCCAGGACGATCCGGAGTTTGCCGACCGCCGGCGCTATGGCGCCTATCCCACCACGGGCGCGCGGCGGCTATTCGTCCACCAGCTCGCCGACAGCGCCCAGTTGCGCAAGATTGCCGACGAGCTGGCCCAGTTCATCGGCCCCTATGCGGAACAGGCCGTCAAACGCATGGCGCTGAACGCAGCGGATCTCGCCGCGCTGTGCCGCAACCTGGCCGAAGAGATCGAGGCCCCGGCCGATCGCGAGCGTTTCCTGGCCGCAACGCTGCCGCCCCAGGCGGAGAGCTGGCCACCCGGCCTGGTGTTCGAGGCAAGCCGCGACGTTTCGGGACATTTTCTCTCCGTGCCCCACTTCCGTGCCGTCGACGAAGCGGTCATCATCGTGCTTCCCGACGACCTTGAGGACACATTCGAGCCACGCCGAGGAGACATGGCATGAGCCTGGACGGCCAGTACGATCCCGACAATATCTTCGCCAAGATTCTCAAGGGGGAGATCCCCTGCGTGAAGGTCTACGAGGACGAGCACGTGCTGTCCTTCATGGACCTCTACCCGCAGGCGCCCGGCCACACGCTCGTCGTGCCGCGCGAACCGGCGCGCAATGCGCTGGAAATGACGGACGGCGCGCTGCAGGCGGCTGTCGTGCGGGTCAAGCGGATCGCCAATGCGGTGAAAACGGCGCTGGAACCGGACGGGATCGTCATCACCCAGTTCAACGGCGCGCCGGCCGGCCAGACCATCTTCCATGTCCATTTCCATATCATCCCGCGCACCGACGGCGTCCCTCTGGGCACGCATGGCGGCAGTCAGGCGGATACGGTGGAATTGCAGAAACAGGCCGAGAAGATCGCCGCGGCAATCGAAACGCCCTAGATCGCCTCGCGCGCCGGCGGGACCGCCGGAGCGGCCGCCACCTCGCCCGGGGAGCGATGCGTTTCGCGGCCGGCCTCTTCCCGGCTGAGCCAGAGTTCGAGTGCGTGCTCCATGATCGTTCCGAAGCTGGCATGGGCCCCGACATGGCGGGCCGCCCGGCGCACCAGGGCATCGGGCAGGTCCACGGAAACGGTACGCATTCTGGAACTGGTCATCTTCGCGTCCTGGCGGCTCGGAGGGATCGAACGAGACGCCGCATACGATATGCAAAAATTATCGCGATACGTGTGTCCGCGGTCACGCGTGGCCGGTTTTCCAGCCGGAAACCCGGCCCTTCACCGCAACCGCCCCTCAAAGACGAGGATGACCAGAAGGGCGATAATGGCGCCTTGCAAGGCGAAGGAGAACAACGCCCAGGAATCCACGTCGACCATGCCGGAAAACACGACATTGCCGGTCATCATCACCCAGTCAGACCGGTCCAGGAGGAAGGACAGGACAAAGGCGGGCAGAGCCCACCAGCGCCGCTTCCAGACCAGGACGAACACCACCGCATTCATGACAACGTGCGAGAAGAAGAAGGTTTCCTGCACCGCCATGAGCGATGTCACGAAGGCTTCGGCCTGATCCGGGTCGGGCCACAGACCGAGCCGGGCGGAAATGTCGTGCAGAGCCCAATAGATGCCATAGAGCACCTGGATGCCCACCAACGTCAGAAGGGTCCGATAAAAAAAGCCGCCGCGTTTCATGACACCCGTCTCGCTACCACTCGTCCGGGAGATATAGCGCCGCGCGCGCTTGTCACCTCGTATCGCCACACACGAACCGGGCCGTTGCAGTAAAACCTTCAGCTGCGCTCGCGGAGCACCGAGAGGAAGGCCTCGCCGTATTCGGCCTGCTTCTTCGGACCAACGCCCTTGACCAGCCCCATATCCTCCAGGTTTTCCGGCCGGATCCGGCACATATCGATCAGCGTCGCGTCGGAAAAGACGACATAGGCCGGCACATTCCGCTCGGCCGCCAGCGTCTTGCGCAGCGTCTTCAGGGCGCCGAGCAGATCGGTATCGATATCCGCATCCTCCGGCAGCGCGGCGACCTTCTGGCGGCGCTGATCGCGCCTGGATAACGTGATCTCGCGGATTTCCAGCCTGTCCCGGCCTTTCAGCACGGCCTCGCCGGCCGGCGTCAGGCGCAGCGCCCCATAGCCCTCGATGTCCAGATCCAGATAACCGCCGGCCAGGCATTGGCGCACCAGGCCCTGCCAGAAGGGTTTCGGCCTGTCAGCGCCCACACCCCAGGTGGGCAGGTTGTCATGGCCGCGCTCGCGAACCTTCTCGGTATCCGCCCCGCGCACGACATCGATCACATGGGCCGCGCCGAAGCGCTGGCCGGTGCGCACGATGGCCGACATGAGCATCTGCGCCTCGCGCGTGGCGTCGACGAGTTGGGGCGGATCCACGCAGACATCGCAATGGCCGCAGGGCTCGCCGTCGGTCTCGCCGAAATAGGCCAGCAGCGCCAAACGCCGGCAGCGCGTCGCCTCGCAATAGGCCAGCAGCGCATCCAGCCGCTTGTGCTCGCGCCGCTTGTGGGCCTCGTCCTCGCCGTCCCGGTCGATGAATTGCCGCCGCATGCGGGCATCGGACAGGCCGTAGAACATCATCGCCTCGGCCGGGCGTCCGTCGCGGCCGGCCCGGCCGATCTCCTGATAGTAGGCCTCCATCGAACCGGGCATGGAGAGGTGGGCGACATAGCGGATGTCCGGCTTGTCGATCCCCATGCCGAAGGCGATCGTCGCCACCATCACCACGGCGTCCTCGGCCATGAAGATCTCCTGGTGCTCGCGCCGCGTCTCCGCGTCCAGCCCGGCATGATAGGGCAAGGCGCGATAACCTTCGGCGACGAGAGCATCGGCGATCTTTTCGGTGTCCTTGCGCGACAGGCAGTAGACGATGCCCGACACGTCGCGCCGATCCTTGAGATAGTCGAGCAGCTGGGCCTTGCCGTTCGACTTGGGCTCGACGCCGAGGAACAGGTTCGGCCGGTCGAAACCGTGCACCACGATCTCGCCCTCGCCGCCGAACAGCTTGGCGGCGATGTCCTCGCGCGTGGCGGCGTCCGCCGTGGCCGTGAAAGCGGCAAGACCGGCATCGGGAAAACGTGTCTTCAGCGCGGCGAGCTGTTCGTATTCCGGGCGGAAGCTGGCGCCCCATTTGGAGATGCAGTGCGCTTCATCAACGACGAAGAGCGCCGGCTTCACCGTCTCCAGCGCGTCGAGCATGCGCCCGGTCATCAGGCGTTCCGGCGACAGGTAGAGCAGCTTGATCTCGCCGGCCTGGAAACGCCGCCAGTCCTCGACATTGGCCACCCGGTCGCGGCCGGAATGAATCGCCGCCGCGGCCACGCCATTGGCCCTGAGTGCGGCGACCTGGTCGTCCATCAGCGCCGTCAACGGAGAGATCACGATGGTCGGCCCGTCCATGAGCAGCGCCGGCACCTGGTAGCACAGCGACTTGCCCGCCCCCGTCGGCATGACGCACAGGGTCGGCGTGCCGGCCAGGATATGGTCGACAATGTCGGCCTGGCCGGGCCGGAAACTGTCGAAACCGAAGACGGATTGCAGGGTGGAAAGCGGTTCGGCCATGGCGCGAGACTAGCGGTTCGCATCGCGCAGGCCAGCGTGATTGTCGGCACACCGGACCGCTTTCCCCAGCTGCGTCAGACGTGCGGGCTCCACATCACCATCCAGGCGCCGAAGACGCCCAGCGCGGTGAGGGCCGACGCGGCCACCATCCCGCCGGCCATGGCGAGCTTGGCGGCCACGCTGCGGCTGTCGCTGGCGCGCAGATAGAGCTCCAGCACCGCCCAGGGCAGCAGGAAGCAGGCATAGGCCATGGCATAGTCGGCCGGTCCGTTCATGCGGTCGCCGATGCCGGCGCCGCCCGTCGCGATACCCCACGCCATATAGCCCACGCGCAGATACCAGACGCCGCTGACGAAGATGAAGAGCCGCATCGCCCAGCGGCGATGCCGGTCGATCCGGCGCATGCGGATGTTGTAGAGGGCGAACCCGGCGGCGACGAGAATCAGGATGCCGTCCAGCGTCGTGGCCATGCCGGTCACATCGTTGAGCCGTGTGCCGCGTCCCCAGATGAGCGCAATGCCGCCGACCGCCATGACAATGGCCACCAGCATGAAGACCCGCCCGGTCCAGCGGTGCACGGCCGGGAAACGCTGGCGCAGGGGCGGGACGAGCTGCAGCGTGCCGCCCAATGTGATCACCGCGGCGAGAAGGACATGGGTGATGAACATCACATTGCCGATCCAGTCGCCGTCGATATAGCCGTGGATCAGCCCGGTCTCGTCCCAGCGCGCCCACTCGCCGGCGAGGCTGGGCGGCAGATAGGCTGCCAGAATGTAGTAGGCGAACAGCCACTGGCCGGCGATCACGGCCAGGAACCAGAGCACGCCGGAGCTCTTCAGCAGACGCTGGGCGACAGGAATGGAGGGTATGCGCTCGGCAGGCGCAACGGTTTGCGACATGACAGATCCCTTGTGAACACGGCGCGGAGAGACGCCAGGATGTGCGGGATTGACGATGGCCGGATACCGCTTGTCTTGCCGATTTGAAAATCGGCTAGAATGCAGTCTTCGATCCGCAGGTTTGACCGGCGCCGCAGGCACGCCGCATACTTGTGACCATGTGGCACGCAGGGGACGGGACATGCTGGAAATTGCGGGTGCCATAAAACTGGCCGTGGCAGGCCTTGCGCTGACCTGGCTGTTTGCCATCGCAGCCATGCCGCGCCGATCGACGCTTCATCTGACCTGGGCGGTGTTCTGCATCGGGCTGACCGCTGTCATGCTGCGCGAAGTTTTCGGCGACGCCCTCGGCCCGGTCACGCCACTGGTCATCATCGCGGGATGCGGGACCTGCAGCGTCTTCTGGCTGGTCGCCCGGGCCCTGTTCAGATCGCAGACCGTCATCGGGCCCGTCGAACTGCTGCTCGTGGCAGGCATTTTCGCGCCCACCGTGATCGACCAGACCGTTCTCAGCCCGTTCATGCCGTCCTCCGTGCAAGCAGCCTATTTTCCGGCCGTGTCCGACGGGCTGGACGGGTTCCAGACATTGTTGAGCTCCACGGTGCTGATGCTGGCCTTCTGGGAGGGCCTGCGCGGCTGGTCCGGCCGCATGTCCGTCAATGAGCGCCGCATGCGCTTGTTGTACCTGTCGACCTTCGGTCTGTGCGTATCGACCTGCGTCATGCTGCTGGACCATGGCAATGCGCCGCTGAGCGCCGACCTTATGGCCGGCATCCAGGCCGCCTGCGCCCTCGCCATCCTGATCGTGATGAGCGTCGCCATCCGCTATCGCGCCACCCACCCGCTGGCGATCGAGGCACCGGCCCGCACCAGAAGTCCCGCCAGCGAGGATGACCGCGCGCTGGGCCACCGGATCCGTGATATCCTGAGCAGCGAACAACTCTTTCTCGATCCGGACCTGAAAGTGGCGGGCCTCGCCCGGCGGCTGCGTGAACCGGAGTACCGGATCAGCCGCGCCATTTCGGCGGGACTGGGCGAGCCCAACTTCAATCGCCTGGTCAATCGTCACCGTATCGAATACGCCATGGCGCAGCTTCGCGATCCGAACTGCGCAAACCGGTCGATCCTGGAGATCGCCCTCGACAGCGGCTTCGCCTCGCTGGGCCCATTCAACCGGGCGTTCAAGGACACAACCGGCCAGACGCCCCGCGTCTTCCGGGCCGTCGAACGCAATGCACTCGGCCCGCTGGCCGCCGAGTAGACCCGAAACAAAAAACGGCGCCCCGAGGGGCGCCGTTTCCGGTTCGACAAGGTATGAGGGCGCTACACCTCTTCCTTCTTGTTCTTCTTCTTGGCGTTGCGCGGCAGGAGCCGGTCGCCGGGGGTGATGTGGAAGTCGAGACGGTCCGGATCCGCCGGATCGACATCGACCTTCACCAGGCCGCCCTTCTTCAGCTCGCCGAACAGGATCTGGTCCGCCAGCGGCTTCTTGATGTGCTCCTGGATCACCCGCGAGAGCGGACGGGCACCGAACCGGCTGTCATAGCCGCGCTCGGACAGCCAGGCCGTCGCGTCCGGCGTCAGTTCGAAGGTCACGCCCCGGTCGATCAGCTGGGCTTCCAGCTGCAGGACGAACTTCTCGACGACGCGGCCGATCGTGTCGGTCGACAGCGGCGCAAACGGGATGATGGCATCGAGACGGTTGCGGAATTCCGGGGTGAAGAGACGTTCCACGGCGGCATCCGCCTCGTCCGTCTTCTTGCCGGACGCAAACCCGATCGACTCCTTCTGCGCATCGGCGGCGCCCGCATTCGTGGTCATCACCAGGATGACATTGCGGAAATCCACCTTCTTGCCGTTCGAGTCGGTGAGCGTGCCGTTGTCCATCACCTGGAGCAGGATGTTGAACAGGTCCGGGTGGGCCTTCTCGATCTCGTCGAGCAGCAGAACGGAGTGCGGATGCTGGTCGACGGCATCGGTCAGCAGACCGCCCTGGTCGAAACCGACATAGCCCGGAGGCGCGCCGATCAGCCGCGAGACGGCGTGACGCTCCATGTATTCGGACATGTCGAACCGGTGCAGCTCGACGCCCATGATGTCGGCCAGCTGCTTGGTCACCTCGGTCTTGCCGACGCCCGTGGGGCCGGAGAAGAGGTAGCAGCCGATCGGCTTGTTCGGCTCGCGCAGGCCGGCGCGGGACAGTTTGATCGCCGTCGCCAGCTGGTCGATGGCGCTGTCCTGGCCGAACACGACATGCTTGAGATCGCCTTCCAGATTCTTCAGCGACTGCTCGTCGTCCTTGGACACGGTCTTCGGCGGGATGCGGGCCATGGTCGAGACCACGTTCTCCACTTCCTTCACGCCGATCGTCTTCTTGCGCTTGGACACCGGCTGGAGCCGCATCTGGGCCCCGGCCTCGTCGATCACGTCGATCGCCTTGTCCGGCAGCTTGCGGTCGCCCATGTAGCGCGCCGACAGTTCGACCGCCGACTTCAGCGACTCGTTCGTGAAGCGCACATCGTGGAAGTCCTCGAAATAGGACTTCAGGCCCTGCAGGATCTTGATCGCATCGGGCACGGACGGCTCGGAGACGTCGATCTTCTGGAAGCGCCGCGCCAGGGCCCGGTCCTTCTCGAAGTGCTGACGGTATTCCTTGTAGGTCGTCGACCCCATGCAGCGCAGTCCGCCCGACTGAAGCGCCGGCTTCAGCAGGTTGGAGGCGTCCATGGCCCCGCCGGAGGTCGCACCGGCACCGATCACGGTGTGGATCTCGTCGATGAAGAGGACGGCATTGTCCTTGTCCTCGAGCTCCTTGACGACCTGTTTCACGCGCTCCTCGAAGTCGCCGCGATAGCGCGTACCGGCCAGCAGCGAGCCCATGTCGAGCGAGTAGATCGTGGCGCCGGCCAGGACGTCGGGAACGGCGTTCTCGACGATCTTGCGGGCAATACCCTCGGCGATGGCCGTCTTGCCGACGCCCGGATCGCCCACCAGGAGCGGATTGTTCTTACGGCGGCGGCAGAGCACCTGGATGCAGCGCTCCACCTCGGCCTCACGGCCGATCAACGGGTCGACCGCGCCCTTGCGCGCCTTGTCGTTCAGATTGACGCAATAGGCGGTGAGCGCGTCGCCGTCCTTCTGCGCCTCCTCGGCCTCCTCGGCACCGCGCACGGCGCGTTCTTCCGAGGCACCCGGCTTGCGGCCGATACCGTGGGAGATGAAGTTCACCGCGTCGTAGCGCGTCATGTCGCGCTCGGCGAGGAAGTAGGCCGCATGGCTCTCGCGCTCTGCGAACAGAGCGACCAGCACATTGGCGCCCGTCACCTCTTCGCGGCCGGCATTCTGGACGTGAATCACGGCGCGCTGGATCACGCGCTGGAAGCCGGCGGTCGGCTTGGCGTCCTCGTCATCGTCCACCACGAGCTCGGTCAGCTCGCTGTCGACATATTCGGTCAGTGTCGCGCGCAACTCGTCCAGATCGACGTCGCAGGCCTTCATCACGGCGCTGGCGTCCTGGTCGTCCACAAGCGCAAGGAGGAGGTGCTCCAGGGTGGCAAATTCATGCCCACGCTCATTGGCGTAGCCCAGAGCGCGGTGCAGGCTGTCTTCGAGATCTGAAGAGAATGAGGGCACCACTCTATTCCTTTTCCATTGTGCACTGTAACGGGTGTTGAGCCCGACGTGCCGCGTCCATGACCTGGGCTACCTTGGTTTCGGCAACCTCGTACGTGTACACGCCACACATCCCGACGCCGTTCTGATGAACATGCAGCATGATTCTCGCTGCATCCTCGGGAGTTTTTCGGAATATCCGGACGAGGATCTCGACCACGAATTCCATCGGCGTGTAATCGTCATTTAGTAACAGGACGCGGTAAAGCGAAGGTTTCTTGGTCGCCGGACGCGTCTTTGTCGCGAGGCCCGTCTCCTCTTCCACGCCCGCATCTTCATGATTTCGCTCGGTCATATTTTAATCAAACTCGGTCACTGTTTCCGGTTCAGATTTTGGTCGCCGGGACCGCCCTCGCAAGGGCCGGATGCGGTTTCGAGCCGCGTCCGGTCAATAAAGATAGCATGCCGGCCAAATTCTTTCTTCCCGTTTCGCCCGAGAGGACATAAGAAGGGGGTCCCACAAATTTGAGGGGATCCGCCGGATCGTTTTCAGGCCCGGTCGGGGAGGACATGGCCTCCGGCACCCGGAAAACCGGGGTCGAGGCTACAGGGCGAGCCTCCGCAGGCGCAAGCGGCGGCCGGCAATTCGCCCCAACAAGCACCGGCATCATGCCGGTCTATCCACAGATGCGAATACCCGAAAAAAAATGGGCCCGGTGATCGACACCGGGCCCAGTCGGGGAGGAAAACGTGTTTCGCCGGTGCGTCAGCGCTGGGCTTGCGCGAGCTCCACGGCGGCCGAAACGCGCGCATTGAGCGGCTTCAGCGTATCCTTGAAGACGTCCGAGAACAGGTCGGTCGTCTTGTTCAGTTCGGCGAGGTAGTTGTCCATCGCCGACTTGGTGAATTCGGACTGGATCTCGAAGATCTCCTGGACGGACTTCGCCGAGGCGAAGGCCTTGGAGGCGGAGACGCCATCTTCCATCAGGCCCTTGGCGTAGGACACGGCGTTGGAATTCGCCGTCTCGATACCCTTGCCGGCGACCGTGGCGGACGCGATCAGAGCGTCAACGGTTTCCTTGTGGAAATTGCTGGCCTCGGTCACGGACTGCAGGGTCTTCTCGAAACCTTCCTTGAGCGCTTCATTGCTCGCGGAGGTCATGCTTTCGATCGTCTGGTTCATCGGATTGCTCGCTTTCGTGCGTGCTGTCGCCTTGCGCGCGGGCTCGGCAGACTGTTTGGCTTGGGCGGGCTTGGACTTCGGCGCCGCCGGCTTGCCGACCGTCTTCTTCGCGTCGGCCGGTTTTGCCGCCGCCTTTTTCGAGGACGGTTTGACCGTTTTTTTCACCGTCTCCGGCGCTGCCTTGGGCGCAGCCGGCGCTTCGGCTTTCGGGGCCTCCGCTTCGGTCTTGATCGTCTGGTTCTGGCCGTCGCTCATGGTTCAAACTTCTGTTGCAACCGCTCTTCGCAGTCGCAGCAAACATAGGCTCGCCCCCGCGGCTCGTCAAGCAATTTTTGTGCAGCGCACAAAAATGTCGTCATTCCCGATGAGACAGGCTTAACCGACTGGAAACGGCCATGCGTGACAGTACCCGTCATGGCTATCGCATTTCGCCTTCTTTCCGGCCTCGCAGCCCTGGTCGTCATTGTGCTGTGCGTGCCCGGCCCCGCCGGGGCGGACACGTCGCGCTATGCGGCCTTCGTGGTCGACGAGAACAACGGTGTGGTCCTGCATTCGCGGCGCTCCGAAGCGGCGCGCTACCCGGCCTCGCTGACCAAGATGATGACGCTCTACATGCTGTTCGAGGCGATCGAGAGCGGCGAGATCGGGTTGCACGACCAGATCCGGGTCTCGGCCAATGCCGCTGGCGCCGTGCCCTCGCGCCTGGGGTTCACGCCCGGCGACACGATCGAGGTGGAAGACGCAATCCGGGCGCTGGTGATCAAGAGCGCGAACGATGTCGCGGTCGCCGTGGGCGAGCGCATCGGCGGCGGAGAAAGCCGGTTCGCCGAGATGATGACGGAACGGGCTGCCGAGCTGGGCCTGGAAAACACGACCTTCCGTAACGCCTCGGGTCTGCCGGACCGGCGCCAGCAGACCACCGCCCGCGACATGGCCCGCCTGGCCATCGCGCTGCACCGCGACTTCCCGCAATACTTCGCCTATTTCAACGAGGAGCGCTTCCGCTGGAACGGGCGCACCTATCGCAACCACAACACGCTCGTCGGCCGGGTCGACGGCGTGGACGGTCTCAAGACCGGCTATATCCGCGCTTCCGGCTTCAATGTCGTGGTCTCCGCCGAGCGCGGCGAGCATCGTCTGGTCGCCGTCGTGATGGGCGGACCCAGCGGCGCCTCCCGCGATGCTCATGCCGAGGAGTTGATCGAGGCCGCGTTCGCGACCCTGGAACAGCGCGAAGACACCCGCCTGTTCGCCGCCCTCTCCTCGCCGCGCATCTCGCCCATGCGTCAGCAGGAGCTGATCGCCCGCGACGTGGCCGCCCTGCATCTGGACGCTCCGACCGAAATGGGGTCGTCCCAGGCGGCCCCGCCCGTGCGGGTCGTGCTGGCCGACGAGGATGAACTCGCGGCCGCCCGCACCGACGCGCCGGCCCGGGCCGGCGGCGGCGAACCGAACCTGCTGCGCGGCGCCTGGTCCATCCAGGTCGGCGCCTACAATTCCGCCGATGCCGCGCACGAACGGCTGCAGCGCGTCACCGGTTTTTCCAGCACGCTCGGTGCCGCCCAGCCGGCAGCCCGGGCCGTCGATATCGATGGCGACCGCCTCTGGCGGGCCCGCTTCGAAGCGCTCACCGAGACCGATGCCCGGCGCGCCTGCAGCGAGCTCGCGGCCCGCAGCCAGGCCTGCTTCACGGTCGCGCCCGGCCGCTGACCCGGCGCCCTGCCCTGCGCGGCGGGGTGGAATCTTCCGGTCAGTTGACACAACCTTGCCGCTCGAACACTTTCGCGCGCCCTGCCGTCGAGCGCCGTAACCGGTGCCGGACGGCCTACAAGCTCACGTCTGGACGCAAATGCCGATGAATGTCGTCGTCGTAGAATCCCCGGCCAAGGCCAAGACCATCAACAAATACCTCGGCTCGGACTACACGGTTCTGGCAAGCTTCGGCCATGTGCGCGACCTGCCGCCCAAGGACGGATCGGTGAAGCCCGACGAGGACTTCGCCATGGCCTGGGAGGTCGACAGCCAGTCCGCCAAGCGCGTCAAGGCAATCGCCGATGCGGTCAAGGAAGCCGACCGCCTGATCCTCGCCACTGACCCGGATCGCGAGGGCGAGGCGATTTCCTGGCATCTGCTGGAAGCGCTGCAGAAGCGCCGCGTGCTCAAGAATGTCACGGTCGAGCGCGTTGCCTTCAACGCCATCACCAAACAGGCCGTCCAGGAAGCGATGCGCCATCCGCGCGCCGTCGACATGGAGCTGGTCAACGCCTATCTGGCCCGCCGCGCGCTGGACTATCTGGTCGGCTTCACCCTCTCGCCGGTGCTCTGGCGCAAGCTGCCGGGATCGCGCTCGGCCGGGCGCGTGCAATCGGTTGCCCTGCGGCTGATCTGCGACCGCGAACTGGACATCGAGAAATTCCGCGCCGAGGAATACTGGACGATCGACGCCGACGTGACGGCCGGCTCGGACCCGTTCCGCGCCAAACTGGTGACGCTGGACGGCAAGAAGCTGCAGAAGCTGTCGATCAAGGACCGCGCCAGCGCCAATGCCGCCGTCGAGGCGATCAAGGCGGCCGACCTGTCGGTCACCGCCGTCGAGGCCAAGCCGGCCAAGCGCAATCCGCCGCCGCCCTTCACCACCTCGACCCTGCAGCAGGAAGCCGCCCGCAAGCTCGGCTTCTCCGCCACGCGGACCATGCAGACGGCGCAGAAACTCTATGAGGGCGTCAATATCGGCGGCGAGACGACCGGTCTGATCACCTACATGCGGACCGACGGGGTCTCCATGGTGCCCGAGGCGATCTCCCAGGTCCGCGACGTGATCGGCGAAAAGCACGGCTCGCTCTACGTCCCGTCATCGCCGCGCCTGTATTCCACCAAGGCCAAGAATGCCCAGGAGGCCCACGAGGCGATCCGCCCGACCTCCTTCTCGCGCCTGCCGGAAAGCCTGTCGCTCGACGAGGACATGGCCAAGCTCTACCGGCTGATCTGGCGCCGCGCCGTGGCCAGCCAGATGGAAAGCGCCCGTTTCGAGCGGACCACGATCGACATGGCCAGTGCCGACGGAAAGACCGGGCTGCGCGCCACCGGGTCCGTGCTGATGTTCGACGGCTTCCTGACGCTCTACCAGGAAGGCCGCGACGACGAGGAAGACGAGGGCGAGAACCGCCTGCCCAAGGTCGAACAGGGCGCATCCGCCGATGTCGCCAAGACCTATGCCGACCAGCACTTCACCCAGCCGCCGCCGCGCTTCACCGAAGCCTCGCTGGTCAAGCGGATGGAAGAGCTGGGTATCGGCCGCCCCTCCACCTACGCGTCCACGCTGCAGGTGCTGCGCGACCGCGACTATGTGCAGATGGACAAGAACCGTTTCCATCCGCTCGACAAGGGCCGGGTCGTCACCGCCTTCCTGGAGAATTTCTTCAAGCGCTATGTGGAGTACGATTTCACGGCCGCCCTGGAGACCCAGCTGGACAAGGTGTCGGCCGGCGATCTGGACTGGAAACAGCTGCTGCGCGACTTCTGGACCGAATTCCGCGCCGCCGTGGACGATATCGGCGATCTGCGTATCGGCGAAGTGCTCGACGCGCTGAACGAAGCGCTGGCGCCGCACATCTTCCCGGAAAAGGAAGACGGCAGCGATCCGCGGCTCTGCCCGTCCTGCGGCGAAGGCACGCTGTCGCTGCGCCTGGGCAAGTTCGGCGCCTTCCTGGGTTGTTCGAACTATCCGGACTGCAAGTTCACCCGCCAGATGGGCGAACAGGATGCCGAGCCCGCCATCGAGGGCGATGGCGAGATCACGACCCATCCGGAAACCGGCAAGCCCGTCATCATGAAGGACGGCCGTTTCGGCATCTATCTGGAGATGGAGGTCGAGGGCCAGGACAAGCCCAAGCGGGCCTCCATCCCGAAAGGCTGGGATCCCAAGGAACTCACCCCGGAACAGGCCATCAAGCTGATCGACCTGCCGCGCACGGTGGGCGAGCACCCCGATGACGGCCAGCCGATCACCGCGGCGATCGGGCGCTACGGCCCCTACGTCCATCACGAAAAGACCTATGCGAACCTGTCCAGCGTGGACGAGGTCTTCGAGATCGGTCTCAACCGCGCCGTCTCCGTGATCGCCGACAAGCGTGCCAATGGCGGCCGCCGCGGCGGCTCGGCCACCGCGCTGAAGGATCTGGGCGAGCATGACGGCAAGCCGATCAAGATCATGTCCGGGCGCTACGGTCCCTATGTGAAATACGAGAAGATCAATGCCACCCTGCCCAAGGGCACGGAACCGGACAGCGTGACGCTGGAAGAGGCCGTCGCGCTCGTCGAGGCCAAAGCCGCCAAGGGCGGCAAGAAGAAAGCCCCGGCCAAGAAAAAGGCGCCGGCGAAGAAAAAGACCGCAGCCAAGAAACCCGCGGCAAAGAAGGCTCCGGCCAAAAAGGCCGCTGCGAAGAAGTCAGAGGCTGAGTAGATCCGATGGCCGGCGACACACATGACGAAGCCGGCTCCCTGCGCGAGGCGGTTGTCGAGGCGATCAAGCTGGGCGAAGGCGAGTTCGGCAAGCGCGAGATCGCCCGCGCCCTCAAGCTCAAGGGCACCGACGCCAAGCGCGCCCTGAAGGACGCGCTGGCCGCTCTCGAGGCCGACGGCGCGATCAGGCGCACCAATTCCAAGACCTATGCCCTGGCCGGCGCCCTGCCCCCGGTCACCGTCGTCGAGATCACCGATCGCGACAATGACGGCGAGCTGCTGGCCGAGCCGGTGCGCGCCGACCACGACGCCCCGCCGATCCGGCTGGCGCCCGGCGAAGGCGCGGGCGGCAAGGGCCAGACGGCGCTGGGCATCGGCGACCGCGCCCTGGTGCGCCTCACCCCGGACGATGAGGGCGGCTACGAGGCGCGCCTGATCAAGCGGCTGGGCCAGAGCGCCCACAAGCTTCTCTGCGTCCTCAGGAAGCCGAAATCCGGCCCGATGCGCCTGGTGCCCGTCGACCGGCGTTCGCGCCACGAACTCGTGCCCGCCCGCGGCGAGGCGGAGAAGGCCGAGGATGGCGAGCTGGTGCTGTGCCAGCTGGTCAAGGAGCGCCGCCACGGGCTGAAGACGGCCCAGATCGTCGAAGTGATCGGCGATGCCAACGCACCCGGCGCCGGCAGTCTGATCGCGCTCTATTCCCACGGCGTGCCCCAGGGCTTCTCCGAAGCCGAACAGCGCGAGGCCGACACGGCCGAACCGGTCACGATGAAGGGGCGCGAGGACATTCGCGACCTGCCGCTCATCACCATCGACCCGGAAGACGCCAAGGATCATGACGACGCCGTCTGGGCCGCGCTGGACGAGGATCCGAAAAACAAGGGCGGCTGGCAGGTCATCGTCGCCATTGCCGACGTCGCTGCCTATGTCACGCCCGGCGGCGCGCTGGACCGCGGCGCCTACAAGCGCGGCAATTCGGTCTACCTGCCCGACCGCGTCGTGCCGATGCTGCCGGAGCGCCTGTCCAACGATCTGTGCTCGCTGCGCGAGAACGAGGAACGGCCCTGCCTCGCCGTGCGCATGGTGTTCGACAAGCACGGCAACAAGCGCTCCCACCGCTTCCTGCGCGGCTGGATGAAATCGGCGGCGAAACTGGCCTACCAGGACGCCCAGGACGCGATCGACGGCAAGGGCAACGAGAAGGCCGACCTGCTTCTCGACGACGTGCTGAAACCGCTCTGGGGCGCCTATTTCTCCGTCCGCGAGGCGCGGCAGCGCCGCGAACCGCTGGAGATCGATTCCCCGGAACGCCGCATCCGCGTCGGTGCCGACGGCCAGATCCTCGGCGTGGAGACGCGCGAACGCTTCGATGCCCACAAGCTCATCGAGGAGTTCATGATCCAGGCCAATGTCTGCGCCGCGGAAAGCCTGGAGGACAAGCGCACCCCGCTGATCTACCGCGTCCACGAGGAACCCTCGAAGGAAAAGATCGACGGGTTGGCGGATTTCCTGCCCACGGTGGGCCTGAAATGGACACGCGGCGAACGGGTCGTCACAGGCCGCTTCAACAAGCTGCTGGCCCAGGCGAAATCCTCCGAACACTACGCCACGATCAACGAGGTCGTGCTGCGCAGTCAGTCCCAGGCGGTCTACGACACGGAAAACCAGGGCCATTTTGGCCTCAACCTGGACCGCTATGCCCACTTCACCTCGCCGATCCGGCGTTATGCCGACCTCACCGTCCACCGCGCCCTGATCCGTGCGCTCAAGCTGGGCGATGACGGGCAGAGCGACGAGGAACGCTCCAAGCTCACCGTGATCGCCGAGGAGATCACCCATTCGGAACGCCGCGCCATGGCGGCCGAACGCGACGCGGTGGACCGTTTCGTCGCGCTCTACCTGGCCGACAAGGTGGGCGGCGAGTTCGACGGACGCATCACCGGCGTGACCCGGTTCGGCGCCTTCGTGCGCCTCAACGAGACCGGCGCGGACGGGCTCGTGCCGATCAGCCGTCTGGGCGAGGAGCGTTTCGAGCACATGGAGCGCGAGCACGCCCTGGTCGGCCTGCAGACCGGGGGGCGCTATCGCCTGGGCATGCCGGTGAGCGTGCGCATCGAGGAGGCCCAGCCTGTCACCGGCGGACTGCTGCTCGATATTCTCACCCCGCCGGAAAAGGGCCCCAAGCCGAAAAGCCGGCGCCCGCATGGCGGACCGCCGGGCGGCAAACGGTCCGGCCGTCCCTGGAAAAAGGGCCGGAAAGGCAAGCGCAAATGAGCGACGAGCAGCGGCGGCCGGACGTCCGGCCGATGCGGCCCCGCCTGGCCGCCTCCCTGATCCTCACGCGCGGCGGCGGCCGCGACACCGAGGTTCTGATGGGCCGGCGCTCCTCGAAACATGTCTTCATGCCCAACAAGTACGTCTTCCCGGGCGGCCGTGTGGACCGGGCCGACAGCACGGCCCCCATCGCCCGCGACCTCGACCGCGGCGTACTCGACATCATGGGCCGTGTCCTGCCGGAAAGACGCGCCCGGGCCGCTGCCGCGGCGGCAATCCGCGAGACCGCCGAGGAGACCGGGCTGCTGATCGCCAGAGAAGGGGCGTGCCGCTCGCGCCATGCCAACTGGGCCCCCTTCCGCCAGCACGGCGTCGTGCCGGATCTGGCGCCCCTCTCCCTGATCACCCGGGCCATCACCCCGCCGGGACGCACCCGCCGCTTCGACACCTGGTTCTTCACGGCCGACGCCACCGCGCTGCATGGCGACCGGCCGCCCAAGCCCAGTCCGGAACTGGAAGACGTGCAATGGGTGCTGTTGACCGAGGCCCGCGATCTCGACCTGCCCAGCGTGACGCATTTCGTGCTGGACGAGCTGGTCCGCGTACAACCGCCCCGCCCCGAACCGCCCCGCCATATCCGCGACCGCCGCGGCAGGATGTGGATCGAACCGCTTTAATTGGCCGCTCCCGCGGCCGCCCCTCATCCGGCCTTCGGCCACCTTCTCCCCGGCCGGGGAGAAGGGGTTACACACTTCCTCTCCCCTCCCGGGGAGAGGACTGAGGCGCGGTTCGCGCAGCGAATTCAACAGGCCGGGGGGCCTGTTGAAAGCAACGAAGGGTGAGGGGCGCACGGCGCCGCCGTGCAGAACAAAAAACCGCCCTGCCCCGAACACAAGACGCATCGCGGCGCTTTGGCTATAGCTGCGGCATGACCGCTGCCGCCGACCTCACCGATCTGCGCCGGGCCAATGTGCGCTCGCTGATCGCCGCCATCTGCTGTGCCGGCGTGTGCGGGATCGTGTTCGGCCTGTCCATGCCGCTGATCTCGCTGCGCCTGGAGTACATGACCGGATCCGGCGTGCTGGTGGGCCTCAACGGCGCGGCGGCGGCCCTGTCGACCCTGGTCATGGCACCGCTCGTGCCGCGCCTCATGACGCTGGCGCCGGCCCGCTACATCCTGGTCGGCAACCTGGTCATTGCGGCGGTCTTCTTCGCCCTCTTCCCGCTCTTTCCCATCGTGTCGATCTGGTTTGCCCTGCGCTTCCTGAGCGGCTGCAATATCACGGTCGTGTTCGTGATCTCCGAGAGCTGGATCAACCAGGTGGTCACACCCGGCCGCCGCGCCTTCATGCTGGGCGTCTACGGCACGGCGCTGTCGGGCGGCTTCGGGATCGGCGGCCTGCTCTTCTCCGCCCTCGATCCGACCGGCGATCTGCCCTTCTACGTCGCCTCTGCGGTCTTCCTGCTGGGCACGCTGCCCGTTACCCTGCTGAAGGGACCGCAGGCCGTGGCGCCGGACCGCGACGGCTCCTCGCTGAAAGCCATGCTGGGCGCCGCCCGCTCGGCGCCGGCGGCCATCCTGGCCGGCCTGGCCTTCGGCGCGCTGGAGACGCTCGTCTTCTCCATGCTGCCTGTCTATGGCGAGCGTATCGCCCTGTCCCACGCCATGATCGGCATGATGGTGTTCGCAGTAGCCATGGGCGCGCTGAGCTTCCAGATTCCGCTGGGCTGGATCGCCGACCGCACCGACCGGCGCGCCACCCTGTTCTGGATCGCCCTGACAACGACCTTCGCCCCCCTTGCCGTGGGCCTGGCCGGCGGCAACGCCGTCTTCCTCCTGCCCCTGCTCTTCATCCAGGCGGGCGTGGCCAGCGGGCTCTACACGGTCGGCCTGTCGCTGCTGGGCGAACGCTTCACGGGCGGCGCCATCGCGGCGGCCAATGCCGGCTTCATCTTCGCCTACGGGCTGGGCAGTTTCGTCGGCCCGCCGGCTGCCGGCGGCGCCATGGACGCGATCGGCCCCTGGGGGCTGTTATGGGTGCTGTCGGCGTTCTCGGCGGCCTATGTTCTGGTGGTGGGATTGCGCGGTCAAAGGGTAATTTTCTGACGAACGCATCAGTGGACATCATGCCCTTGCGCAAAACAATCAAAGTGCGCAAAAATCCCACTCACTATCTATAATTTGAACCCGGGGAGAGACCAATGAAGGTCAAAATCAAAAGTTTTTCTGTCGATATGGAAGTGAAAAACTCAGGTATAGAGTTTCAAGTGCATGACAATTCAGGAAATTTTCTAGGTGACTGCTATGTCACAAAATCTGGTGTGATCTGGTGTCAGGGAAAGACACATAAAAAAAATGGAGCTCATGCTAGTTGGGATGAGTTCATCCAATGGATGCAGAGCTAGGCCTACCTCTGGAGCCTGACGGACAGCACGGACTGACCGAGCACAACAGTTGACACACACGCCCCCATGCGTATGTTCGCGCGCTCCCGCGACGGCATAGGGCCGTGGCGTGCGCGAAGTTTTCGGGACTTAGAGAGCCATGGCGAAGCCGACAACCATCAAGATCCGCCTGAACTCGACGGCTGATACGGGTTACTTCTACGTGACCAAGAAGAATGCGCGTACGATGACCGAGAAGCTCGTGCTGAAGAAGTACGACCCGATCGCGCGCAAGCATGTCGATTTCAAGGAAGCCAAGATCAAGTAGGCTGGAGCGTTACCGCTTCACCGAACGCATCTTGTGCGAAGAGTTTCAGGAACGGCCTCGCCGGTACGCCCGGCGGGGCCGTTTCCGTGTGCGCATTCCGGTTTGACGGCGTTCAGGCCGCGGCGGCGGTGTCGGCCTGGACCTGGTTGCGGCCTTCATGCTTGGCCGTGTAGAGCGCCGTGTCGGCGCGGCGCAACAGCATTTCCACCGTCTCGCCCGGCAGGGCCTGGGCCAGGCCCACGCTCACCGTGACGGCGATGTCCGTTCCGTCCTCGAGCAGGAAGGGTTTGTCCGCCACGACGCTGCGCAGGCGTTCGCCGGCAACCCGCGCCTCGGCCAGGCCGGCCCCCGGCATGAGAACGAGGAATTCCTCACCGCCAAAGCGCGACGCCAGGTCCAGCGCCCGCATCGCATCCTGCATGCGGTCCGCAAAATCGCGCAGCACGGCATCGCCCGCCTCGTGACCGTAGAGATCGTTGATCGACTTGAAATGGTCGATATCGGCGATCAGCACGGAGACCGGCGCGCCGCCACTATGGGCGCTGGAGAGCGCCTGGCGCAGCCGGGAATTGATATAGCGGCGATTGTGCAGCCCGGTCAGCGGATCGGTTACCGCCATCTCCAGGCCCTGGTCGAGCTGGCTGCGCAGCCGGTCGGCATAGCGCTTGCGGCGCAGCTGGGTGCGCACGCGCGCATTGAGCTCGCCCGCATCGACCGGCCGGTGAATGATGTCGTTGACGCCCAGATCGAGCGCGCGGACCGCCTTGTCCGTGTCATCGGGGCTGACCACGGTGAGGATCGGCAATTGCCGCGTCGCCGTGTCCGAGCGCACACGGGCGCACAGGCGCAGCCCGTCATATTCCGGATGGGTCAGGTCGACGATCAGCAGATCCGCGGCCTTTCGCATTTCCGCCAGCGCCTCGACCGGATCGGTGACGACCTGGGCCCGGACCTGTTCCGGCAGGGCCGCCGCATAGCGGGCGCCGGCGCGCGGATCGGCGCTGACGATGATCGCACTGGCGATCTCGGCGGGATCGTCGGCGAAATCGGCCTGCAATTCGGCCAGCGCGGAACTGGTCTCGCGATGACGCAACTCGTCGAGCACCGCCTTGAGGCGCAAAAGACTGCGCACGCGGGCAAACAGGGCGACATCGTCGATCGGTTTGGTCAGGAAATCGTCGGCCCCGGCCTCCAGGCCCCGGATCCGGTCCTCGCGCTGGTCCAGCGCAGTCACCATGACAACGGGAATGTGGCGGGTCGCCGGATCGGCCTTCAGCCGCTCGCAGGTCTCGTACCCGTCCATGCCGGGCATCATCACATCAAGCAGGACGAGATCGGGCTGTTCGGTCCGGGCCGCCTCGATGGCCTCATAGCCGTCGGCGGCCGTGCAGACGTCGAAATATTCGGCTTGCAGACGGGCTTCGAGCAGGCGGACATTGGCGGCCTGGTCATCAACGACGAGGATACGCGCACTCATACCTGTTCCGCCCCTAACGCTCGCAAACGCCCGTCCCTAGTCCAGAAACTGCCGGACCGTCTCGATGAAAGTCGTCACGGTGATCGGCTTGGAAAGATAGGCTTCGCAGCCGCCCTCCCGGATCCGTTCCTCGTCGCCCTTCATGGCAAACGCCGTCACGGCCACGACCGGGATCGCCGACAGGCTCTCGTCATCCTTCAGCCACTTGGTGACTTCGAGGCCGGAAACCTCCGGCAGCTGGATGTCCATGAGAATCAGGTCGGGCGTATGTTCGCGCGCCAGCTCGAGCGCCTTGAAACCGTCCTTGGTCTGCAGGGTCTCATAGCCATGAGCCTCGAGCAGATCGTTGAACAGTTTCATGTTCAACTCGTTGTCTTCGACGATCAGGACCTTTTTGGGCATGACCTGCAGCATGGCGGCGACCCGCTTCCCGTTTGTTGCACACTTGTACCGTGCGTGTTTAACCCCGCGTGCATGAAACCCGATCTTCCTTAACCAACCATGAGTCAACGGCCACTTTTCGATCCGCCAGGAACAAGATAAGAACAAAAATGCGGTTTTGAAGGCAGCCCGGAAACCGGGCTCGAACAGGGCAATGATACGAATCGGTATCGATCTGGGCGGAACCAAGACGGAAGGCGTGGCGATGAATGCCGCCGGCGAGGTGCTGGCCCGCGAACGCGTGTCCACGCCGCCCGACTATGACGGCGCACTCGACATGATCGCCGCTCTGATCGCCCGTCTGGAAGCCGGGCATGGCCCGGCCCGCATCGGCATCGGCCATCCCGGTTCGTCGAGCCCGGCTGATGGGCGCATGCGCAACGCCAACTCCCGATGGCTCAACGGGCGCCCGCTGGGCGAAGACCTCGAACGCCGCCTGGGCCGGCCCGTCCGGCTGGCCAATGACGCCGACTGTTTCGCCCTGTCCGAGGCCCGCGACGGCGCGGGAGCCGGGCACGCCATCGTGTTCGGGGTGATTCTGGGCACCGGCGTGGGCGGCGGCATCGTGATCGACGGCCGGCTGCTGGACGGCGCCCAGCGCATCGCCGGAGAATGGGGTCACAATCCCCTGCCCTGGCCCCATGAGAACGAGATACCCGGCCCCGCCTGCTGGTGCGGGCTGAACGGGTGTATCGAGACCTGGCTGTCCGGGCCGGGCCTGGCGCAGGATCATGCACGGCACACCGGCGAGATGCTGGAGGCATGCGAGATCGCCCGGTCGGACGATCCGGCATGCCGGGACAGCATGGCCCGCTACGCCGACCGGCTCGCCCGGGCATTGGCGAGCGTGATCAACCTGATCGATCCGGACGTGATCGTGCTGGGCGGCGGCGTCTCCAACACCGCCGGCCTGCCGGACGCGATCCAGGCGAAGCTGGCCGGCCATGTCTTCTCCGACATTCTGAAGACGCGCGTGGTGCGCCATCGCCATGGCGACAGTTCCGGGGTGCGCGGCGCCGCCTGGCTGTGGCCGGGCGAAACGCCGTGACCGCCGACGGCGGCCATCCGGGCTATTGCCGCACCTGCCTCGCGCCGCTGGAGCCCGGAACCGGCGACACCTGCCCGGCCTGCGGCTCGCACAAGCTGCTGCGGCACGCGGAGATCGACACGCTCTCCATCGCCCATATCGACTGCGACGCCTTCTTCGCGGCAATCGAGAAACGGGACAATCCGGCCCTGGAGGAACAGCCCGTCATCGTCGGCGGCGGCCAGCGCGGCGTGGTCTCCACCTGCTGCTATGTCGCCCGGCTCTACGGCGTGCATTCGGCCATGCCCATGTTCAAGGCGCTCAAGGCCTGCCCCGACGCCGTGGTGATCAAGCCGGACCATGCCCGCTATGCCGCCGAGGGGCGGCGCATCCGCGAAATGATGCAGACGATCACGCCGCTGGTCGAACCGCTCTCCATCGACGAGGCCTTTCTCGACCTGACCGGAACCGCCCGCCTGCATGGCGCCCCGCCGGCCCTCACCCTGCTGCGTCTGCAGCGCCGGATACGCGAGACGGTGGGCATCACCGTGTCGGTCGGCCTGTCCTTCAACAAATTCCTGGCCAAGACGGCTTCGGATCTCGACAAGCCGCACGGTTTCGCGGTGATCGGCGAACGCGACGCCCAGGCCTTCCTGGAAAAACAGCCCGTGCGCGCGATCTACGGCGTCGGTCCGGCCTTCGCGGCCAGGCTGGAGCGCGACGGCATCCGCACCCTGGCCGACATCCGCCGGCATGGCGACAAGGACATGGCACGGCGCTATGGCGAGACGGGCTTTCATCTCGCCCGCCTCGCCCGCGGCGAGGATACGCGCAAGGTGAAGCCCGAGCGCGAACGCAAGAGCGTCTCCAGCGAGACCACGTTCCATGCCGACTATGACGATCTCGAAACCCTGGAAAAACAGCTCTGGCGGCTGTGCGTGCGGGTGTCCGACCAGATGAAGGCCAAGGGCATTGCCGGATCGGTGGTGACGCTGAAGCTGAAATCCTCCGATTTCCGGACGCGTACGCGCCGGCGCACGCTGAGCGAAGCCAGCCAGCTGGCCGACACGCTGTTCCGGGTCGGCCGGGACCTTCTCGGACCGGAGGTCGACGGCACGCGCTACCGGCTGATCGGGATCGGATTTTCCGGTCTGCAGGACGCGATGGGCGACAGCGGCGACCTGCTCGACCCCAATGCCATCCGCCGCGCCACGGCGGAACGCGCCATCGACAAGGCCCGGGCGAAATTCGGCGGCGATGCCGTGGTGAAGGGCCTGGCCTTCCGCGCCAAACCGAAACGGGAGCGCTGAGCCGCTGTCTTCTTCCCCGCACGAGTGGGGAAGTGGGCCCTCTATAGCCTTGGCGAAGGAGGGGTCGAAGGGGCCGGCGTGCGAGCGCCGGAAAACGGTGGAGCATGGCGCGGACATTCCGCCGCGTTCCGCGGCGGCCCCTCCCCCGCTTCGCGGGTCCCCCTCCCCACATCGTGGGGAGGAAAGTTACTGTCCCAGCGTGTCGAACCAGTCGAAAGGCATCGGCCAGAAGGCTTCGGCGCCGCGGCGGAAGGCGCCGGCGTGATCGACCCGGTTCAGGCCGATATCCTCGGGTGTCAGCTGGACGATCTGCGAGGGCGCGGCGGAATAAATGTCCAGAATGTCCTGCGCCGCCGCCGGCGTCGCGATCGGGTCGTCCGAGAAGACCCAGGAGCGGATCGGCGCCGTCACCTCTGCGAAATGATGCGCGCCGATCGTCTCGAGGTCGTCGCCGAAATAGCCCGGCATCGAGGCCCAGCGCCGCCATTGCAGGAAGACCTCGCGCGGCAGCGCCGTTCCGCCCCAGATCCCGCCCGCCGGGATATAGCCCTTGAGCGCCAGGCAGGCCGGGCCGTAGACGAACCAGAAGAAGAGTACGCGAGGCTTGTAATGGGCCAGATGCCGCCCCCAATGCCCCGAACCGCAGCACACGAAGGCATGCGCCCGCGCCCGGCCGGCATTATCGGCCAGCCCCACCAGATGACCGCCCACGGAGTGTCCGAGCGTGAAGAGCGGTGCGCCCGGAACCAGCGCCGCCGCCCGGTCGAGAGCGGCGGGAAAGTCCAGCCGCCCCCAGTCGACGATATCGGCCTCGTAGCCGCGCAGGCGAGCCGGGGCCGAGCCCGCGATGCCGCGATAGTCATAGAGCAGGCAGGCATAGCCCCGCTCGGCACCGGCCAGGGCGATCCGGCGGTAGAACCCTTTCGGATAACCCGTCCCCGACGAGATCAGGACAGCGCCGCGCGGCCTGTCGGGCGCGATGATCCGACCGGACAGGGAATAGCCGTCGCGCGCATCGAACCGAATCTCGTCTTCCCGGATCATCGTCGTCATGGCGGCAGTCTGCCCGATGACGTTCGCGTCAAGTCAAGCGGGCAGATTGCATGCGCGGCATACGTCACTAAGTTGCGGTCATCTTGAGCCAGGGAGACCCCGCCATGTCCGCCATCGAAGCCCGCCTTGCCGAACTCGGCATCAGCCTGCCCGAGCCTGTCGCGCCGGTCGCGAATTATGTCCCCTTTGCCCGCACCGGCGACCAGGTCTTCATTTCCGGCCAGGTCTCGATGGGGCCGGACGGGCTGGTCACCGGCACGCTGGGCGAGAACATGGACCTGGCCGGCGGTCAGGCCGCGGCCCGGCTGTGCGGGATCAACCTGATCGCCCAGATGCGGGCCGCCTGCGACGGCGATCTGGGCCGGGTCAAGCGCGTCGTCCGCCTGGGCGGCTTCGTCTCGGCCAAGCCGGGATTCACGGAAATCCCCCAGGTGGTAAACGGCTGTTCCGACCTCATGGTCGAGGTGTTCGGCGAGGCCGGCCGCCATGCCCGCTCTGCCGTGTCCTGCCCGGTCCTGCCGCTGGGCGCGGCCGTCGAGGTCGACGCCGTTTTCGAGATCGCGTGATGAAACGCGTCCGCGCAAAGGATTTCACGGCGGACCGCGCCTGGGGCGCCGAGTGCCTGGCCCTGTTCGGATCCACCGGCGTCAGCCTGCACTGGACCGACCAGCCCTACCGCTGGCACCGCAATACGGGCGACGAGGTCTTCGTCGTCCTCGACGGGCGTGTGGAGATGAAATACCGCGAAGCCGGTGTTGAAAAATCCATGCTGCTGGAAGCGGGCGACGCCCTGGCGATCGGCGACGGGGAAGAGCATGTCGCCCACCCGCTCGGCGAGGCGCGCATTCTCGTCGTCGAGGATGTCGACAGCGATTAGGCGCCTTCAGCCGGCGGCGACGTGGCTGACGAAGATCGACAGGCCGATCAGGATCAGGACGGCACCTCCGGCAACTTCGGCCATACCGCCCAGACGTTCGGCGACCTTGGGCCCGATGCGATAGCCCAGGCTGGCCATGACGAAGGAGGTCAGCCCAATCGCCAGCGCCGACCAGGCCGGCCCGCCGGCGAGCGCCAGGGCGATCCCGACGGCGGCGGCGTCGATGCTGGTGCCCAGGGCTGTCACGACGGTGCCCAGAAGACCGCGCGGACCGCCGTCCGCCACCTCGTCATCGCCGTCGCCCAGACCGTTGCGGATCATCAGACCGCCGATTGCGGCGAGCAGGACAAGGGCGATCCAGTGGTCGACGGCGGTGATCCAGTGCGCCGCCACGCGGGCCAGGGCCCAGCCGGCCAGGCACATCAGCCCCTCGGTCAGGCCGAAGACCGCACCGACCCGCACCGCACGCAGCGTGCGCGCCGCCGGATCCGCGGCGCCGCGCGCCAGGGCGGCGGCAAAGGCATCGGAAGACAGGGAGAGGCTGGTCAGGGCCAGCATGAAAAGACCGAGCATGCCCCCCGCATAGGCGGCCGCGCCACGGCCGGCAAGCACGAGCCCCGCCTCTCACACGATGATTTTACACAGGCAAAGCTCGCCGCGCGGGACAAGACCGGTTAGATGTGCGCGGAAACGGTATCAAGGGGTTTTCGATCATGATGCGATTTGTCGGCACCATTGCCGCCGCCATCTTCCTGATGGGCTGCCAGCAGGGCGATGCCAGCGCCCAGCTCAACGACACGGAACGCGAGGAAGTGCGCGATATTGTTCGCGCCTACATCCTGGAAAACCCCGAAATCATCGAGGAGGCGCTGATCGAACTGCAGCGCCGGGCCCGCCAGCGCGAGATGCAGGCCAGCTATGACGCCGTCAACGCGCAGTCGGACGCCATTTTCAACGATCCGCGCGATCCGCGCCTGGGTCCCGATGACGCCGAAATCGTGATCGTGGAATTCATGGACTACAAATGCTCCTACTGCCGCGTCGCCGCCGATTGGGTGCGCGATGTGCAGGCCGAGCATGGCGACCGCATCCAGTTCATTTTCAAGGAATATCCGATCCTCGGCGAGGATTCGGAAGAAGCCGCCCGGGCTGCGCTGGCCGCCCTGGAACAGGGCGAGGAGGTCTATTCGGACTTCCACATGGCGATGATCTCCTCCTCCGGCCCGCTTCCCTCCGGCCGGATCGACGAACTGGCCCGCCTGTCCGGCGTGGATGTCGAACAGATGCGCGAGGACATGCAGGACCCGGCCATCATGGACCATATCAACCAGGTCCGCTCGCTCGGCCGCGTTCTGGGCGTGTCCGGCACGCCCTTCTTCATCGTCGACGGCACGATCGTGCCGGGCGCCAACGAGCTGGCGCTGGACGAGGCCCTGCAGGACGCGCTGTCAGAGGGTTAGCCTAGCTGTGAGCTTTCATTAGGTTGTCCATTCGGTCCCGTCCGGGGAAGCTGAAGGTGCTGATCTTTAGCGAACCGGAGGAGGACCGAATGAACGTCCACAAGAATGCCCGTTTGACGTGGCACAGT